>JAZKHY010000062.1:0-28696 GCA_040385105.1 Pseudomonadota bacterium | reverse complement strand
AGGGCCGGCCCTGCTTCTTCATCTCGCCCTGCAGGTCGCGGCGCGTCATGTCCAGGCCCACGGCATAGCCGTAGATGTGTTTCTTCGCGTCCGCTGCCTTGATGTTCTTTCCGCCGGTGCCGATGGCCACGACCAGCTCGATCTCATGGTGCAGGTTCTTCGTGAGCGGAGGGTAGGCCATGGTGCCGGTCTCGCCGGCATTGACCACCACGATGGCATCGGCCGGCTTCAGGAAGAAGAAGGGCGGCTCGCGGCCGGTGAAGCCCATTTCCTTGGCATGCTCTTCATAGTTGCGGCCAACGCAGTAGATGCGGCGCACCGGGAAGCCCCCGGCTCCCCCTGCGACAGGAACCGAAACGACGGGGGAGGGGGCGAAAACATAGCTCATGGCAGTCTTTCTTCTTTGTGAATGCCCAGTGCCTGGTGCACCGGGCGGTCGGAGTAACTGAACAGCACACATCCTGGCGCCGACTTCAAGCGTGCAGTGTGCCACGACGGAACGACGAAATGGTCTCGCGGGCCGAACAGAAAAGTGTTCTTCACGCCGCCAGCACCCGCCGGGCCTTCGACTTCCACCTCGCCATGGCCTTCCACGACGCTGAACACCGCGCCGTCGGTCTGCCGGTACGGCTTGCCGCAAAAGCCTGCGGGCAGGCGCTGCATGAAGGTGGCCATGGTGGGCATCGGCGAGCCGCCGGTCAGCGGGTTGATGTAGCGCAGCTTGACGCCGTCCCACTCGTCCACCGGCGCGTCGCGCTCCAGCAGGTGCAGGGCTTCGCGGCTGCGCTCATAGGGGTAGCTGAAGATCGGGGACGTCGCGCCAAACGGGGCGTCGTGGCGCAGCGGTGCCATGTTGTGCCCATAGCGGGCAAAGCTCGTGCCCTCTGCCTTTGACACGGCCTGCGACTGGCTGGCCCCGTTCTCGGCAAAGCCCGCATCGAAGAAGGCAACGGTGGGAATGTCGAGCCCGTCGAGCCAGACCACCGGCCCGTCCGCATCGCTGCCATGGTCGTGCCAAGTCCAGCTGGGCGTGATGATGAAGTCGCCCGGGCGCATCGTGCTGCGCTCGCCATCCACCGCCGTCCAGGCCCCCGATCCTTCCACGATGAAGCGCAGCGCGCTCTGGGTGTGGCGGTGGCTGGGCGCCACCTCGCCGGGCAGGATCAGCTGCAGGCCCGCGTACAGCGACTGGGTGATGGACGACTTGCCGCGCAGGGCCGGGTTCTCCAGGATCAGTACCCGGCGCACCGCCTCTTCAGCGGTGATGGCCTGGCCCGCGCGCATCAGGAAGGGCCGGACCTCGTCATACCTCCAGTGCGCGGCCACGCAGGGCGAGGCGGGGCGCTGCGGCACCAGCGCATGCAGCACCTCCCACAGGGGCGTGAGGTTCAGAGGCGACATGTCACGGTAGAGCTGCTGGCGCGCTTCGCCTGCGGCCAGGGCAGCGGTGGGCTGGGGAGCGTTCATGCGGGTCTCCGTTGTTTTGTCTGCGGCATCCCGCGCATTGTGAGTCGTCGCGCCGTGCCGGGGAATCTATTTAATAAGTATACATATCAAAAGGCGGTTCTGGAAGGGCATGAAGGGCGCGGTGGCCACTGGGTACACTCGCCGCCATGGCAAAGAGCTTTGACTTCCAGCATGCACCGGGCCACCTGATCCGCCGTGCCCACCAGCTGGCCGTGGCGATCTTCATGGAGGAAACGGCCGACTTCGACGTGACGCCGGTGCAGTTTGCCATCCTCAACTCATTGATCGACACGCCCGGCGAAGACCAGGTCACGCTGTCGGGGCGGGTGGCGTTTGATGCCGCCACCTCGGGCTCCGTCATCGGGCGGCTCGAGGCCAAGGGCTGGATCAGGCGCGAACCCGATGCGCAGGACAAGCGCCGCAAGCTGCTCTGGGTGACGCCGGAGGGCGAGGCAGCGGCCATCCGCATGAAGCGCGCTGTCAGCCGGGCGCAGGCGCGCATCCTTGGCACGCTGGACGAACAGGAAAGCGCCCAGTTGCTGAGCCTGCTGGGCAAGCTCGTGTCCGGGCACGAGGAAAAGGCCTAGGCTTTCCCGGCCCCGGGCATCACGCTGACTTGGCGACCAGGTCGAAGTGCTCCACGACAGGCGGTTCGGCAAAGAACGGCCCGACGATGGCACGCCACTGCGCGAACAGCGGCGACTCGCGGAACCCGACGGTATGGTCTTCCAGCGTGTCCCAGAAAATCTGCAGGATGTAGCGCTCGGGCGACTCGATGCCCTTGTTGACCTTGTATCCGTTGAAGCCCTTCGCCTGGCTGATGACGGTCTTCAGGCCGCGCTGGATGGCCTCTTCAAAGGCGGCCTGCTGGCCGGGCTGGATGCGGATGTCGGCGAGTTCAAGAATCATGGTGTCCCTCTGGTGATGATGGTGGAGCCTCAATGCTGGGCTGGCGGCAAGTCTACTGTCAGGCCGTCCAGCGCCGGGGACAGCGTGATCTGGCAGCTCAGCCGGCTGTTGGCCCGGCGCGGAGTGGCGGTGAAGTCCAGCATCGCGGATTCATCAGGGTCCTGGGCGGGAAGCTGCGCCAGGAAGGGCTCGCGCACGAATACATGGCAGGTCCCGCAGGTGAGCAGGCCGCCGCAGTCGGCCTCGATGCCGGCGACGTTGTTGTCAATGGCGGCCTGCATCAGGCTCTGGCCGGGCCTGGCCTTTATGGTGGTTGCCGCTCCCGCGGTGCCGACAAGGTGGATGGTGATCATTGAAAAGCTAGAACCTGCTGAAATATTCGCGCCGCTGGAAGTCGTCCTTGTCTTCCGCCAGTTCAAGGCGGCCGAGCTCTGACTGCTTGATCCGGCAGAAGTAGTCAACAAAGCCGGGGCCGAAGGCCGACGTCAGGGCTTCGTCCTTGCGCAAAGCCTCCAGCGCCTCGCCAAGGCTGGTCGGTATCTTCGCGTCGCTGGAGGCGTAGGGTGCATCGGTCGCCGCAGGCGCCTTCAATTGCTTCTGGATGCCGTCAAGACCGGCATGGATCTGTGACGCCATGTACAGGTAGGGGTTGGCCGCCGGCTCGCCAATGCGGTTCTCGATGCGGGTGGCCGGGTCTGCGGCGGCGCCCACCACGCGCAGCATCGCCCCCCGGTTGTCACGGCCCCACAGCACCGACTGCGGCGCCAGTGCATTGGGCCTGAAGCGGCCGAAGCCATTGGCCGTGGGCGTGCAGAACACCGTCATGCCGCGCGCATGCGCCAGCAGGCCGGCCAGGTAGTGCTCGCCGGTGGCCGACAGCGTGTGCTGCGCGTCGCTTGCCAGCGTGCCGGCTGCAGGGGCCTCGCGCTGGAAAGCATTGCGCCCCGTCTTCGCGTCCACCAGCGACTGGTGCAGGTGCCAGCCGCTGGACATGATGTTGGGAAAGGGCGGGCGGCACATGAAGCTCGCGTGGTAGCCGGCCCTGCGCAGCGCCTGGCGCGCGGCATTGCGGAACAGCACCATGTTGTCGGCGGCCGTCAGCGCGTCGGTAGCGTCAAACACCGCTTCCACCTGGCTCGGCCCCAGCTCGATTTCCAGCGACTGCAGCGGCAGGCCCAGCGCCTGCGCGGTGCGCTGCACGATGCGCAGCGGCTCTTCTGCCATGTCGAACCAGCTCTCGGCCAGCAGGTTGTAGCCCGGGTGGATCATGCTGACGGCGGGCGGCAGGCCGGGCCAGGCGGCCTTGTCAGGGTCCAGCTGGGCGTCGGTGTCCTTGATCTTGTAAATGTGGAACTCGATCTCCAGGCCGCACTTCATGCCAAAGCCCGCATCTGCCAGCCGCGCCAGCGCCCGCTGCAGCACGCGCCGCGTATCCAGCTCCACCGGGCTGCCGTCCTGGAACCAGGGCTGGGCCTGGACCCAGCCGGTGCCCGGTGTCCACGGGAGCTGCCGGAAGCTCGCCGGGTCGGCCAGCAGCAGCAGGTTGCTGGCGAACTCGAAGCCCGGCAGGCCCGCTGCGCCGCCGGGCTCGAACACCTTGAAGGCGGTGCGGTCCGACGTGTCTTTCAGCATCAGCGTGCTGACCATGCCGACGCCTTCGTTCATGGCCTTCACTGCGGCAGCGGCCGTCAGTGTCTTGCCGCGTGTGACGCCGTGCAGGTCGCACCAGGCAAAGCGCACCAGCTCCAGCCCGCCGGCCTCAATGAGCTGCGTCATGCGCGCCAGCGCCTGCCGGCGTGCCGCATCGTGAATGCCGCAGCGCTCTGCGAAGCTGCTCATTCGGTGCCGGCGCCTGCCGTTTCGGCCTGTGAAGGCGGTGCAGCGGGCGCAGCCAGCCAGGGTGCGCCGGCGCGCTTGGCCTTGACGGCATCCTGCCACCAGGTCGGCCACTCGCCTGCGGGCGCGATGCCGTCCACCGTGTCGGGCCCGGTCATCGCGGCGGCCTGGCTTGCGTCCGCCACGCCGGGCGGAATGCCGCCGGCCTGCACGGTTTCTATCGCCTTGATCAGCACGCGCCTGTTCGCCATGATGACCTTGTCGCTTGTGCCCAGGTGCTCGCGGGTGCGGTCGGCAATTGCGCCCATGCTCTCCACGGCCCACTGGTCATGGACATTGATGTCGTCCTCGCCCATGCCCAGGTAGGTCTGGGTCAACTGTTCTTCGGGGTTGAAGCCCCAGTCGTTGTGGCGGCCCGAGACGGGCAGGTAGTCGGGCAGGGGGTTGGCGCGCAGGCGCTGCTCGCGCATCTGCTCCCGGTTCACCGGCGTGGTGAAGCTGGTGAAGATGCTGTACCAGTACGTGTGGGTGTCGTCCACCGGTACATGCATCTGGGTGATGGTGATGTGCTCCGACAGCGGGATCACGAAGGTGTGCGGGAAGATGGCATTGGTCACCCGCACATGCGTCAGCCGCTCATTGATCCGGCGCAGTGCCGTGAGGCGCATGCCCGAGGGCGTGTTCTCGAAGCTGATCTCCGGCTGGTTGAACTCGCGCATGATGCGAGTCATCGGCCAGCGCTCGCCGTCGGCCTCGCCGGCGCTGGCGCCGCGGAACTGCCTGCCGTACTGCTTGCCTTGTGCGCCGTCGAGCGCCTCATCCTCAAAGAACACGTGCAGGAACGACGGATGGGCAGGGTCGATGCCCACCTCGAAAGCC
Organism: Pseudomonadota bacterium; assembly: GCA_040385105.1. Lineage (GTDB taxonomy): Bacteria > Pseudomonadota > Gammaproteobacteria > Burkholderiales > Burkholderiaceae_C > JACMQX01. Next base: position 23,605 of record JAZKHY010000062.1, on the reverse strand, counting down.
TGCAGCCAGTTGCAGTTCCACAAGCCCTTGAACGCAAAGGTGTGCGTGCCGGGCGCCTTGAAGCAGTCAAAGTCGGGGAAGGGCGGGGGCGTGGAGCCTTCCGGCCCCATCCAGGCAAAGAGCACACCGCTTTTCTCGACGACCGGGTAGCTGCGCTGCTTCACGCGCTCGCACAGCTTGCTGCCGGTGGGCTCGGCCGGTGTTTCCAGGCACTGGCCGTTGGCAGCGAACTTCCAGCCGTGGAAAGGGCAGCGCAGGCCATCGCCCTCGGCGCGGCCAAATGACAGGTCGGCACCGCGGTGCGCACAGTCACGGTCCAGCAGGCCCCAGGAGCCTGAAGCATCCTTGAACAGCACCAGGTCCTGGCCCAGCAGGCGCACTGCCTTGACGGGACGCTTTTCCATGCGCGGGTCAAGCGCAGAGTTGAACTCGTCCACCAGCGCTGCCGGCTGCCAGTAATGCCGCATCAGCGCGCCGCACGGCGTGCCGGGGCCGATGCGGGTGATCAACTCGTTCTGTTCTGCTTTCATGCGGGGACTCCGAAATGTGAGGCGTCAAGAATCAGTTTACACACCAGCGGCGTTACAGTACTTCGATGCAGACGAGTTTTACCACCGCAGGTGTGCGGCGCGGTTTTTTCATGGCGCAGCCGCTGGCGCCCGGTGTGCTGGTGTATGGCCTGGTCTTTGGCGTGCTGGCCAGCCAGCGCGGCCTGGCCTGGCTGGAAGCGCTGCTCATGAGCGCCATGCTGTACTCGGGCACGGCGCAGCTGGCCGTGTTGCAGGGCTGGAACCGCGACGCGGTGATCCTGCCGCTGGTGATCACCATCCTCGTGATGAACGCGCGCTATGTGCTGTATGGCGCCGCCATCCAGCCGTGGCTGTCGGGCGTCAGCAAGCCACGCGCCTGGGCTTCCCTGTTCCTGATGGGGGACGGCAACTGGGCCATGGCGATGAAAGAGTATGAGGGCGGATACCGTGACGCGGGCTTCGTGCTCGGCTCGGGCCTGGCCACGTTTGCGCCCTGGGTCGCCGGCACGATCGCCGGGCACCTGCTCGCAGGCAGCGTGCCGGACCCGACCACCTTCGGGCTTGACTTCATGCTGGTGGCTTTTGCGGCTGCCATCGGCGTGGCGGTCTTCAAGGGCCGGCGCGACCTGTTTCCCGCCGTGGCGGCGGCATGCACGGCCTTCCTGCTGCACCGCTGGCTGCCGGGCGCCTGGTATATCGTCGGCGCGGGCATTGCCGGCGCACTTGCGGGGGCATGGCGTCATGGCCGTTGAACCCGGCTTCTTTTTCGCCCTCGTGTGCATGGGGCTGGCATCGTACGCCTGCCGCCTCGCGGGCTTCGTGCTCATGGGCTATGTGAGCATCACGCCGCGCATAGAAGCCGGCATGCGGGCCGTGCCGCTGGCGGTGATGATCGGCATCGTCACGCCGGCTGTCGCGGCAGGGCGGGTGCCCGAGATCGTCGCGCTGGTGGTCGTCGGCGCCATCGTCCGCTTCACCGGAAACGATGTGATCGCCGCCGTTGCCGGTGCGGCGGTGGTTGCGGGAATGCGCTGGCTGCTGCGCTCGGCGGCCTGAACGGCGCAGGCGCATCCGGTTTATCCTTGGCGCCATGAAGCTCTACAACTACTTCCGTTCCTCGGCCTCGTTCCGCGTGCGCATCGCGCTGCAGCTCAAGGGACTGGCCTATGAATACGTGCCGGTGCATATCGCGCGCGGCGACCACAAGAAGGCACCCTATGCGCAAGTAGCCGCCGACACGCTGGTGCCGGTGCTCGAGATGGACGACGGCACCCGCCTGTCGCAGTCCATGGCCATCATTGAATACCTGGAGGAGACATTCCCCGCCGTGCCACTGCTGCCGGTCGGCGCGCCCGGCCGCGCCAGGGTGCGGGCGCTGGCCCAGAGCATCGCCTGCGAGATCCACCCGCTGAACAACCTGCGGGTGCTCAAATACCTGGTGCGGGAACTCAAGATCGAGGAAGAACCCAAGAACACCTGGTACCGGCACTGGGTGCGCGAAGGCCTTGAGGCCTTCGAGCGGCAACTGGCGCAGCTGCCGCCTTCCACCTACTGCTTCGGCGACACCCCGACCATGGCCGACTGCTGCCTGGTGCCGCAGATATTCAACGGCCAGCGCTTCAACTGCGACTTCAGCGGGCTCACCCGCACCATGGCGGCGTTCGACGCCTGCATGAAGCTCGACGCCTTCCAGAAGGCCCAGCCTTCTGCCTGCCCGGACAACGAAGGCTGACCGGGGGCCGGCCATGCCAAACGACTGGCTGATGCCTGACTGGCCTGCAGTCCCGGCGGTGCGCGCGGTGTGCACGACGCGTGCAGGTGGCGCTTCAACAGGTTTTTACGGCAGCCTCAACCTGGGTAACCATGTCGGGGACCAGCCGCAGGCAGTCGCAGCCAACCGCCAGGTACTCGCCGGCGCGCTGGATGCGCACCCTGTCTTCCTGCAGCAGGTGCATGGCGTACATGTGGTGGAGCTTGCGCAGGAAACGGCCGATGGCGGGCAGGCCGACGGCTGCGTCACTACCCAGCGCGGCCTTGCCTGCACCATCATGGTGGCGGACTGCCTGCCGGTGCTGTTCACCAACGCCGGCGGAACCGTGGTGGGCGCGGCGCATGCGGGCTGGCGCGGGCTTGCCGGCGGCGTGCTGGAGGCAACGGTTGCGCGCTTCAACGCACTGGCTGCAGCGGGCAAGGGCGCCTCATTGGCATGGCTGGGGCCATGCATCGGGCCGCAGGCTTTTGAAGTGGGCGATGAAGTCAAGGCGGCATTCGAGGCGCAGGATGCGCAGGCCGCCGTCATGTTCAAGCCGCATGGGCCCGGCAAGTGGATGGCCGATCTGCAAGGCCTGGCGCGCCAGCGCCTGCAGCGCATCGGCCTCAGCGCGATTTACGGCAACGATGGCGGCCGCGGCTGGTGCACCGTCAGCAACCCCTCAAGGTTCTTTTCGCACCGGCGTGATGGCGTCAGCGGGCGCTTCGCTGCCTGCATCTGGCTGGGCTGACTGGACTGGCCCGGCGGCTGCGGCCTGCTGTGCCGCGAACTCCGCCGCTTCCCTCTTCTTGATGGCCTTGCGCCTGAAGGGCGAGCCCATCAGGTAAACCACGAGTGCAATCGGCCCCACTCCATAGAGTAAAAAGGTCACAATGGCACCAAGCACCGTCCCGTTGGTGCTTGTGGCTTCGGCCACGGCCATCATGAGAACGACATAAATCCAGGCGATGACAACGAGGTACATGGGTTTGAAACTGAAAATTGTTGCGGCGCAACATTAATTCCCCGATACTCAGGGTAATCCCTATAAAGCGCACCAAAACGGCAGAGCAGGAGACAAGATGAATTCTGAAGCAGACTGGGCCAAAGCTGCCCAACAGTTTCAATCGACCTTTGGCGAGAGCTGGACCAAAGCGGTTCAATCGTTCCAGACCATGGACCTTGCGGGCATGGGCACTGGTGCACAGCAGCCTCCCGCCCTCAACTTCGCCCCGGAAAAGCTCCAGGAACTGCAGCAGCAGTATCTCAAGGAAGCTGCAGACCTGTGGAACGCGGGCCTTCATGCCAACCCCGTCACCGGCGACAAGCGCTTTGCTGGCGATGCCTGGAGCCATAACCCGGTTGCCGCGTTTTCGGCAGCGGCCTACCTGCTGAATGCACGCACCCTCATGGGCCTGACGGACGCCATCGAGGCTGACGAGAAGGTCAAGGCCCGCGTGCGCTTTGCCGTCGAGCAGTGGATGGCCGCATCGGCTCCCAGCAACTTCCTGGCGCTCAACGCCGAGGCCCAGCAGAAGGCCATCGAGACCAAGGGCGAGAGCATCGCCAAGGGCATGCAGAACCTGGTGCACGACATGCGCCAGGGCCATGTGTCGATGACCGACGAGAGCGTGTTTGAAGTCGGCAAGAACGTGGCCACCACCGAGGGCGCCGTGGTCTTCGAGAACGAGCTGTTCCAGCTCATCGAGTACAAGCCGCTGACCAAACAGGTGTACGAGCGGCCTTTCCTTCTGATCCCGCCCTGCATCAACAAGTTCTACATCCTTGACCTGCAGCCGGAGAACTCGCTCATCCGCTATGCAGTGGAGCAGGGCCACCGCACCTTCGTCGTGAGCTGGCGCAACCCGGACGAGTCGCTGGCGCAAACCACCTGGGACGACTACATCGAGAACGCCGCCATCAAGGCCATCGAGGTCACGCGTGAGATCAGCGGCGCGAAGACCATCAATGCGCTGGGCTTCTGCGTGGGCGGCACCATCCTGGGCACTGCGCTGGCCGTGCTGGCGGCCCGGGGCGAGAAGCCCGTTGCATCGGCAACCTTTCTCACGGCGCTGCTGGACTTCACCGACACCGGCATCCTCGACATCTTCATCGACGAGGCTTTCGTCAAGTACCGCGAAATGCAGATGGGCAAGGGCGGTCTGCTCAAGGGCCAGGAGCTTGCATCCACCTTCAGCTTCCTGCGGCCCAACGACCTGGTCTGGAACTATGTCGTCGGCAACTACCTCAAGGGCGAGACGCCGCCGCCGTTTGACCTGCTCTACTGGAACAGCGACTCGACCAACCTGCCCGGGCCGATGTATGCCTGGTACATCCGCAACACCTATTTCGAGAACAACCTCATCAAGCCCGGCAAGCTCACCGTCTGCGGCGAGAAGATTGATTTGCGTCAAGTGGACATTCCGGCGTTCATCTATGGTTCGCGTGAAGACCATATCGTGCCCATCGGCGGCGCCTACGGCTCGACGCAGGTACTGCCCGGCAAGAAGCGGTTTGTCATGGGCGCCTCGGGCCATATTGCCGGCGTGATCAACCCGCCTGCCAAGAAGAAGCGCAGCTACTGGACGGGCGCCGAGGGCAAGTTCCCGAAATCGCAGGCCGAGTGGCTCAAGACGGCGAAGGAGCACCCGGGCAGCTGGTGGACCGACTGGTCGGCCTGGCTCAAGCCGCACGGCGGCAAGCTGGTGCCTGCGCCCAAGGCGTACGGCAAGGGCAAGTACAAGGTCATCGAGCCCGCGCCGGGGCGGTATGTGAAAGCCAAGGCATAGGGTCAAGGCAAACGCCTGAACAGATTCAAACAGGAGCATAAAAATGGAAGACATCGTCATCGTTTCAGCCGCACGCACCGCCGTCGGCAAGTTCGGCGGCTCGCTCGCCAAGATCCCCGCCACCGAACTGGGCGCTGCCGTCATTGCCGAGGTGCTCAAGCGCAGCGGCCTGGCCGCAGACCAGGTGGGTGAAGTCATCATGGGCCAGGTGCTTGCCGCCGGCTCGGGCCAGAACCCGGCCCGCCAGGCCGTCATCAAAAGCGGCTTCCCCAAGGAAATCCCGGGCCTGACGATCAACGCCGTCTGCGGCTCCGGCCTCAAGGCCGTGATGCTCGCCGCGCAGGCCGTGGCCTGGGGCGACAGCGACATCATCATCGCCGGCGGCCAGGAAAACATGAGTGCCGCGCCGCACGTCCTGCCCAATTCCCGCGACGGCCAGCGCATGGGCGACTGGAAGCTCGTTGACACCATGATCGTGGACGGCCTGTGGGACGTGTACAACCAGTACCACATGGGCATCACCGCCGAGAACGTCGCAAAGAAGTACGGCATCAGCCGCGAGGCGCAGGACGCGCTGGCCCTGGCCAGCCAGCAGAAGGCCGCTGCTGCCCAGGAAGCCGGCAGGTTCAAGGACGAGATCGTTCCCTTCACCATTCCGCAGAAGAAGGGCGACCCCGTCGTCTTTGCCAATGACGAGTTCATCAACAAGAAGACCAGCGCCGAAGCCCTGGCCGGCCTGCGCCCCGCCTTTGACAAGGCCGGCGGCGTGACGGCCGGCAATGCCTCGGGCATCAACGACGGCGCCGCCGCCGTGATGGTCATGACGGCGAAGAAAGCCGCCTCACTGGGCCTCAAGCCCCTGGGCCGCATCGCCAGCTTTGCCACGACCGGCCTGGACCCGGCCTACATGGGCATGGGCCCGGTGCCTGCGTCTACCAAGGCGCTGGCGCGCGCGGGCTGGAAGCCGGCCGACCTGGACCTGCTGGAGATCAACGAAGCCTTTGCCGCACAGGCCTGTGCTGTCAACAACGAGATGGGCTGGGACACGAGCAAGGTCAACGTCAACGGCGGTGCCATCGCCATCGGTCACCCGATTGGTGCATCAGGCTGCCGCATTCTGGTGACACTGCTGCATGAAATGGCACGGCGCGATGCCAGAAAGGGCATTGCCAGCCTGTGCATCGGCGGCGGCATGGGTGTTGCTCTCACCATCGAGCGCTGAGGCAAGCGCCTGCGGTTGTCATTCCGTCGCAGCGGGGATTCTTCCCCCGCTGTGGCGTTAACCCGTAGGCCTGTGGCCTGCCGGTTGGCTGAGAATGACAGCGTGCCATCTTTTAATTCGAGGAGCAAAAAATGAGCAAGAAAGTAGCCTACGTCACCGGCGGCATGGGCGGCATCGGTACCGCCATCTGCCAACGCCTTCACAAGGAAGGCTTCACCGTCATCGCAGGCTGCGGCCCCACGCGCGACTTCGCCAAATGGCTGGGCGAGCAGAAGGCCCTGGGCTATACCTTCCACGCCTCCGTCGGCAACGTCGGTGCCTGGGAGTCCACGGTTGAAGCATTCACCAAGACCAAGGCCGAGCACGGCTCCATTGACGTGCTGGTGAACAACGCCGGCATCACCCGCGACCGCATGTTCCTCAAGATGTCGCGCGAAGACTGGGACTCCGTGATCGAGACCAATCTCAACAGCATGTTCAACGTCACCAAACAGGTCGTGGGCGACATGGTTGAAAAGGGCTGGGGCCGTATCATCAACATCAGCTCGGTCAATGGCGAAAAAGGCCAGGCCGGCCAGACCAACTACTCCGCCGCCAAGGCCGGCATGCACGGCTTCAGCATGGCACTGGCGCAAGAACTGGCCAACAAGGGCGTGACGGTCAACACCGTGAGCCCCGGCTACATCGGCACCGACATGGTCAAGGCCATCCGCCAGGACGTGCTGGACAAGATCGTCGCGACCATCCCGGTCAAGCGCCTTGGCCAGCCCGAAGAAATCGCCTCGATCATCGCCTGGCTGGCTTCCGAAGAAGGCGGCTACGCGACCGGCGCGGACTTCTCCGTGAACGGCGGCCTCCATATGGGCTGATGCCAGGCTGCCGGTTAATCCTTACCGGCTGTCCGCTTAAACGCTGTGCAGGCAAAATGCCCTCATGCCTCACAGTGTCTCCCTCATCAGCACCATCGCGGCCGGGCTGGGCCTTGCGCTCATCCTCGGCTTTATCGCAGCCCGGCTGAAGCTGCCGGCGCTTGTCGGCTACCTGCTGGCCGGCGTGATCATCGGCCCGTTCACACCCGGCTTCGTCGCTGACGCCTCCATTGCCAGCCAGCTGGCCGAAATCGGCGTCATGCTGCTGATGTTCGGCGTGGGCCTGCACTTTTCACTGGACGACCTGCTGGCGGTGCGCAAGATCGCCTTGCCCGGTGCCATTGTGCAGATGGCCGTGGCCACCGCGCTCGGCATGGGTCTGGCGCACTGGTGGGGCTGGGGCATCGGCGGGGCCCTGGTGTTCGGCCTGTCGCTCTCGGTGGCCAGCACCGTCGTCTTGCTGCGCGCGCTGGAGAGCCGCGGCGTGCTGGACTCGTTCAATGGCCGCATCGCGGTGGGCTGGCTGGTCGTGGAAGACCTGCTGATGGTGCTCGTGCTGGTGCTGCTTCCACCGCTGTCAGGCATGCTGGGCGGCAAGGTCGAGGGCGGGGGCGCCGCAGCAGCGAGTGCAGACGGCCTGTGGATGACGCTTGGCACAACGCTCCTGCAGGTTGGCGGCTTTGTAGCGCTGATGCTGGTGGTAGGCCGCCGCTTCTTCCCCTGGCTGCTCTGGCAGGTGCAGCGCACCGGCTCGCGCGAGCTGTTCACGCTGTGCGTGGTGGCCGCCGCCGTCAGCATCGCCTATGGCTCCACGCTGCTGTTCGGCGTGTCGTTTGCGCTGGGCGCGTTCTTTGCCGGCATGGTCATGCGCGAGTCGGAGTTCAGCCACCGCGCGGCCGAAGAGTCGCTGCCGCTGCGCGACGCTTTCGCCGTGCTGTTCTTTGTCTCGGTCGGCATGCTGTTCGACCCCTGGGTCATTGTCGAGCGGCCGCTGCAGGTGCTGGCCGTGGTGGCCATCATCGTGGTCGGCAAGTCGCTGGCGGCAGGCGGGCTGGTGCTGGCCTTCCGTTACCCACTGAACACTGCGCTTACGGTGTCGGCGAGCCTGGCACAGATCGGGGAGTTCTCGTTCATCCTGGTGGGCCTGGGCATGACCTACGGCCTGCTGCCGCCGGAAGGCCAGAGCCTGGTGCTGGCCGGTGCGCTGATCTCGATTGCCATCAACCCGCTGGTGTTCGAGGCGGTCGAGCCGCTGCAGCGATGGATCCTGGCAAAGTCGGAGCTGGCCCGCAAGCTCGGCGCCCGCGACGACCCGCTGGCCGAACTGCCGATGACCACGGACGAAAAGTTCCTGTCAAGGCAGGTGGTCCTGGTCGGCTACGGCCGGGTCGGGCGCCGCATTGCGGCGGCGCTCACGGCGCACAACATACCGTTCGTGGTGGCCGAGCAGAACCGCGAGCTGGTGGAGAAGCTGCGCGCCGAAGGCATTGCCGCCGTGTCGGGCGATGCATCGGAGCCGGCGGTGCTCATCCAGGCGCACATTGCGCGGGCGCGCATGCTGGTGATCGCGACACCGGACACGATGAACGTCCGGCAGATGATCGCCGTTGCGCGCACACTCAACCCTGAAATCGAGACGGTCGTGCGCACCCACAACGAAGCCGAAGCCGCGATGCTGGCCCAGGAAAATGCGGGCAAGATTTTCCTTGGCGAGCATGAACTCGCGCAGTCCATGACGCGGCATGTGCTGGAGCGGACAGCGGCAGAGCAGGCGCCGGTTTGAGCGCAGCAGAGCAGGCGCCGGGCTGAAACAGCACCAGCCAGCTCACACGAGGCAAGCCAGATCGGGCCAATCACGGCCGATCTGGCGAGCCTCAAGCCCGGCCGGGTCCATCATTGAGAAATCGGTGAAATCAAAGCCGGGCGCCACGACGCAGGTCACGAGTGTGAAGCTTGCGCTTGAAGCGTGCCTGGGCCGTGCGGCTTGCCAGATGCCGGCAGGTATCACGTGCTGTGGCTTGATGTCGGCACTGAAGTCCAGCGGACCAAGCGTTGTGCAGAGGGCTTCGCTGGTTTCCGCGTCCCATTCCCAGAGCTCTAGCGGAGCACCCTCAAGGTGTATCCAGACCTCGTCCGACAGCACCTTGTGCCAGCGCGAAAACTGACCGGATTCGATCAGGAAATAGATGGATGTGAGCGCAGACCGGGGCGAGCGGGTGTCGTGTGGGGCGACATCAAGCGGCGAGCGGTACACCTCACGGTACCAGCCGCCTTCCGGATGCGGCGTGAGCTTGAGCGAGTTGACGAGTTGCTGTGCACGGGAGTCCATGAGGCCAGTTTGCCTCAAAACTCCCCGCCCGGCGCGCCATCAGACGATGTCTTCAATCGCCAGCATGTGATATCGCTGCGCGTACGAAAACCGGTTGGCATGCAGGATGTCCATCACGCGGGTGGCCTGTTCGTCATTGGGCACGCGGATCAGCAGGCCGTACTGGCCCTGCTGCGCCAGGTCCACAAACTGCCGCACCGTAGCGGCTTCGGTACCGGCGGAGGGCAGTACGCCGTCGTCGGAGCCACGCGCCGTCGGGCCGATTTCATGGATGACGGCAGCCGGCTCCAGCAGCGAGACGTCGCCATGGTCGGGGATGGCTTCAATGTCCTTTGCTACCTGCATCGCGCCGTGATGGTCCGGCACCATCGCCATGATGTGGCCAGTGGGGTAGAACACGCCGGCCATGGTGAGCATTTTGGGGTCGAGGGCGAATGGTTTCATCTGAAGGCTCCTTCTTGTACTGATCCCCAATTACCGCCCTGAACCAGCCGCACGCCTGTCAGTCACTGCCGAAAAGCCTTGTAGGACAGGCTTGGTGCGCCGGGGCTGGGATAATCAGCAGCATGTCATTGCCCACCCTCCAGCCTTCCGGCGCAGCCAGCCCCTGGCGGCTTTCCGTCGCGCCCATGATGGACTGGACGGACCGCCACTGCCGCTACTTTCACCGCCTGCTGTCGCGCCACGCGCTGCTGTACACCGAGATGGTGACCACCGGCGCGCTGATCCACGGCGACGTGCCGCGCCATTTGCGCTTCAATGCGGAAGAACACCCGGTGGCCCTGCAACTCGGCGGCAGCGAGCCGGCGGACCTGGCGCATTGCGCGAAGCTGGGCCAGGACTGGGGCTATGACGAGATCAACCTCAACTGCGGCTGCCCCAGCGAGCGGGTGCAGCGCGGCGCATTCGGTGCCTGCCTGATGGCCGAGCCGCAGCTGGTGGCCGACTGCGTCAAGGCCATGGTGGATGTGGTGAGTGTGCCCGTGACCGTCAAGCACCGCATCGGCATCGACAAGGGCGAGAGTTATGGGTTTGTGCGCGACTTTGTGGGCCAGGTCAGTGAGGCCGGCTGCAAGGTCTTCATCGTGCATGCGCGCAACGCCTGGCTCAAGGGCCTGTCGCCCAAGGAAAACCGTGAGGTGCCGCCTCTGCGTTATGAGCTGGTGCACCGGCTCAAGCAGGAGTTCCCGCAGCTGACCATTGCCATCAACGGCGGCATCACCACCAGCGCGCAGGTGGCGCAGCAGCTGGAGCAGCTTGACGGCGTGATGCTCGGCCGCGAGGCGTACCACAACCCCTGGTGGCTGGCGTCATGGGACAGCGGGTTCTTCGGCGTGGCGGTGGATGAAGCACTCACACGCGAGTCGGTAGAGGAGCAGATGGCCGACTACATGGCCCGCGAGGCTGCCGAGCATGGCACGCCCTGGAGCAGCATCGCCCGCCACATGCTGGGCCTGCGCCACGGCCTGGCCGGCTCGCGCCGCTGGCGTCAGGTCTGGAGCGACCACAAGCTGAAGGGCCTGCATCCGCGCGATGTGATGGCGCTTGCGCACGGCGCGGTACGCGAAGCGGCCTGAGGCAGCACTCCGGTGCGCGCCTGGAGGGCCGCGCCGTCCCTGCGATATTCTCCCGGCAGGAGGTGCCCATCATGGTCCTGTCACCCAGAGTCCAGTACATCATTCACGCTGCGGCCGGCACGCTCGCCTGCCTCGGCTCGTTCCTCCTGGCGATGGGAGCGGCCTTCGGCGGCGGCCCGCTGACGCGCCAGTGGGTGGCCCTGGCGCTGCTGGCCGGCAGCTTGCTGGTGCTGGGGCTGATGTCGGCGATACGCGCGGCGCAGGTCGGCTTGCCTCGGTGGCTCGGCTTCCTGGGCATCATTTTCGGAGCGATCATGGGCCCGGCCGTGCTGGTTCTGATGCTGGTGCTGGCCTTCAAGAAGGAAGACCCGCCGTACTCCCGGGAGGATGCCGAACCGACGCCCTGGAACGTGATCTGGTTTCAGCCGCTCGTCGTGCTGGTGTGGCCGTTCGTGGTGTGGTGGTGGTTCACCCACACGCAGTGGTACAGGTAATGGCCCTTGCGACGTGGTGGCGCTTGCGCACGAGCCGCCACGCGAGTCGGCCTGAGCACACCTCGGGGCGCAGCCCCTAGGCGGGCACTGCGTCCGGGCGGTAGGTGCGCGGGATGCCCGCCGCCGCCACTCCGCTACGCATCGTTTCATGAGGCAACGCCTCGCGCAACAGGTTGCGCGCAGACAGCAGCGCAGTCAGGTCGATGCCCGTGCGGCGCCCCATGCTCTCGAGCATGAACACCAGGTCTTCGGTCACGATGTTGCCTGACGCGCCGGGCGCGAAGGGGCAGCCGCCCAGGCCCGCCAGGCAGCTGTCGAACTCGTGAATGCCTTCTTCCAGCCCGGCCAGCGCGTTGGCCAGGCCAAGGCCCATGGTGTCGTGCAGGTGCAGCTTGGCCAGCCGCGCGCCGATCGCATCCTGCACGGCCCGCACGGTGTCGCGGACCTGGGCGGGGTGGGCGTAACCCACCGTGTCTGCCAGCGCGATGTTGTCCACGCCGGTGCCGGCGAGTGCCCGCACGACCATCACCACCCGCTCGCGCGCCACGGGGCCTTCCATCGAGCAGCCGAAGGCCGTGGCGGCTGCTGCGTCAATGCGCATCGGCCGGGACTGGGCGCGCACCCAGTCCACAATGCTGCGCACCATCTCGACCTGGGCGTCCGTACCCTTGTTGACATTGGCGTGGCTGTGGGTGTCGCTCACCGATATCGGGATGGCCAGCACATGGGCGCCTGCCTCGTACGCGGCGATCGAGCCCTTGAGATTGCAGGCCAGGGCGGCAACGGTCAGGCCTTCGATGGCCAGGGCACCGCGCACCACCTCACCTGTGTCGGCCATCTGCGGAATCGCCTTGGGTGAGACAAAGCTGCCCACCTCGATCTCTTTCAGGCCGGCCGCCGCCAGCTGGGCGATCCAGCGCAGCTTGGTGTCCGTCGGCATGCGGCCCCGGGCCATTTGCAGGCCGTCGCGCGGCCCGACTTCGCAGATGGTGACGGCGTGTTGTGTCATGGGTGCTCCGTGATTACTGGTCAACCTTGATTTTGGCGGCCGTGATGATCTCGCGCGACTTGCTGATGTCGGCGCGGATCAGCGCGGCAAACTCTTCGGGCGTGCCGCCGCCCGCGTCGAAGCCCTGTTTCTGGAAGGCTTCCTTCACGTCGGGGCGGGCCAGGATCTTGTTGAAGTCGGCGTTCAGGCGCTGCACGACCGGCGCAGGCATGCCTGCAGGGCCCATCACGCCATAGAAGCTGATGGCGTTGAAGTCCTTGTAGCCGAACTCCGCTACTGTGGGCACGTCGGGCAGGCTGGCATTGCGTTTGGCCGAAGTCACGGCCAGGGCGCGGACCTTGCCGGAATGGATCAGCGTGGCGGCGGAGGAAATCGACGAGCCGGCAAAGCTGAGGTGGCCGCCCATGAGGTCGGCCAGCGCGGGGGTCGATCCCTTGTAGGGCACATGCTGCATCTTGCAGCCGGCCGTCAGCTGCAGCAGTTCCATGGCCACATGCACGCCGCCGCCGGTGCCCGAGGTGCCGTAGCTCAGCTTGCCCGGCTCGGCCTTGGCGGCCTTGATGAGGTCGGCGAGCGTCTTGAAGGGCGAGTCCTCGCGCACGATGACGATCAGCGGCGTGACAGCGGCCAGTGCAATGGGCGTCAGGTCCTTGATCGGGTCGTACTGGACTTTCATCAGCAGCGGGATCAGCGTCACGTTGTCCGACTGGGCAATCACCAGGTCATAGCCTTCGGGCTTGCTCTTAGCGGCTTCCGCCAGGCCCAGCGCGGTGCCGGCGCCGGGCCGGTTGTCGGGCACCACCTGCCAGCCGTTCATCTCCGAGAGCTTGGTGCTGAGCTGGCGGCCGGTGAAGTCGGTGCCGCCGCCCGGTGTGGACGGGATGATCATGCGGATCGGCCGCGCCGGCCAGGCCTGTGCCCAGGCGGGCAGGGCGGCCAGGCTGCTGGCGGCGCCGGCCAGGGCCAGCAGGTTGAAGTCGCGTCGTTTCATGTTCATCTCTGTCTCCTGTTGTGTTTATGAAATCTGTTGCCTTCAGACGGCTACGACGCCGTCGGCCACCAGCTGGGCAATGCGTGCATCGTCCATACCGAGGCCGCGCAGGATGCTGCGGGTCTGTGCGCCGGTGGGCTGCGGGTCCAGCCGCTTGCCGGCCTTCTGCCCGTCAAATTCAATCGGCAGCGCTGCGGTGGACACCTCCGTGCCGTCGGGCATGGTGGCCTGGATCAGCGCTCCGCCAGTTTTCAGGTGCGGGTCGTCCAGCAACTCGTGCGGCTGGCGGATCGGCCCGTACGACAGGCCAGCGGCTTCCAGCGCCGCGCACAGGTCCGCCGTCTTCCATGACTTGAGGATCTCCGCCACCGCAGGCACCAGCCATGGCCGCGCTGCCTCGCGCTGGATCGCGGTGCGCAGCCGTTCGTCGGCGGACCAGCCTTCAGGCAGGAAGTCGCGGCAGAACGTCTGCCAGTTCTGGTCGCTCACCACGGCCACGAACACGCAGCCGTCCTGCGTGTCGAAGATGTCGTACACGCCCCAGGGCGGCGTGCGCTTGTCGCCCATGGGGATGGGCGGCTGGCCGGTCAGCTGGTACTGGGCAATGAACTGGGACACCAGCAGCAGGTTGTTCTCGAACAGGCCGGCGCGCACATGGCGGCCCTTGCCTGTCCTGTGGCGGTCATTCAGCGCAGCCAGTGCCCCGACGACGCCGAAGGTGCCGCCCAGGATGTCGTTGACCGAGGGCGCGACGCGCTGCGGCGCGCCGCTGCTGCCGTTGATATAGGCCATGCCGCCCATCATCTGCACCACCTCGTCAAGCGCGGTGCGCTGCCTGTACGGGCCGGAGAGAAAGCCCTTGAGTGACACGTAGATGAGGCCGGGGTTTTCCTTTGACAGCGACTCGTAGTCAAGCCCGTACTGGGCCAGGCTGTCGTCGCGGAAGTTCTCGATCAGCATGTCGCAGCCCAGGGCCAGCTCGCGCACCAGGGCCTGGCCTTCGGGCGACTTGAGGTTGACCGCCAGGCTCTGCTTGTTGCGGCTGAACACGGGGAAGTAGCCTATGCCGGAGCCCTTGAGGCGCCGCGTGCGGTCGCCGTCCAGCGGCTCGACCTTGATGACCTCCGCGCCCAGGTCGGCCAGCACCAGGCCGCCGGCCGGCCCCATGATCATGTGGGACATCTCCACCACCTTGATGCCGCGCAGCGGCAACTCGTGGTCGGGCAGGAAGGCAGGTGTGGCTTGGGTCATCTGCCGATCATCCCCGCAACCCGCCCACTGCAAAAGTGGTGGTTCGGCACCGTGACTCTCTCGTTTGAAGAGGTCCGGGAAAACCCGGAGGGCAGGCTATGCCGCAGCGCTCTCGCGCAGATGGGCGACGAAGGCCCGGGCCGCCACCGGCAGGGTGTCCAGGTCGCGCACGGCCACGAAGCTGCGCGGCTGGGCCCAGGCATCGGCCAGCGGCACCAGGCGGACATCCAGCGTTTTTTCCTTGGCCGCCTTCAGGTACAGGGGCACCACACCGACCCCCAGTCCGCCCGAGACCAGCGTGCAGATGGTCTCAAAGGAACTGACGCGCGCCCGCACCGTGCGCGAGGTGCGGGCCTCGCGCGCGGCTTCGTCGAACACCAGCGTGATGCCGCTGTCCCGTGTGAGTTCGACCAGGTCGTTGCCCAGCAGCTCGGCATAGTGCACCTGCGCCTGGCCGGCCAGCGCATGGCCGGACGGCACCACCGCTGCAAGAGAATAGCGCCGGTACGGGAACACCTGGAGCCCTTCGTGGCTGGCAAATTCCGAGGCCACGCCGACATCGGCCAGGCCGTCACGCACGTCGCGGTAGATGGCCGGCGTGGTGCGCTCTTCCACGTCGATCCCGACTTGCGGCCGCTCCTTGCGGAAACGCATGATGTCGGCGGGCAGCTCGCCCGACAGCGAGGTCACGCTGGCCAGCACCTTGATGAGGCCGCGCACACCGTCTACATAGCCCGCCATCTCGCGTTGCATCCGGTCCATGCCCTGCAGCAGCGCGCGCGCATGGTGGGCCAGGGCCTCGCCTGCAGGCGTGGCCTGCACGCCCTTCACACTGCGGTCCAGCAGGGGCACGCGCAGCTCGGCCTCCAGTTCGGAAATGCGCTTGCTGACTGCCGACGGCACGATGCTTTCGCGCGCGGCGGCGCGGGCGATGCTGCCTTCCTCCAGCGTGGCGAGGAAGAGGCGGATGGAGACAGGGTCGAGGTCGCGCATCAGGTTTCTTTCACATCCCCGAAGCATACGGCGCAAAGCCGCGCTGGTTCTCGTCAATCTGCAGCGTGCGGCCCAGCGGCGGGAAGGCGCGCTGCGCGCAGTCGGCGCGGTCGCAGACCTTGCAGCCGGCACCGATCAGTGTGGCGGCATCCGGGTCGATCAGGTTCACCCCCTTGGCATAGACCAGGCGGTCTGCATAGCGCGCATCGCAGCCCAGGGCTACCGCGAACATGCGCTTGGGCGTGCCGTAGCCGCCGCGGCGGTGCTCGATGGTGCGCGCGATCCACAGGTAGGTCCGGCCGTCCGGCATGCGCGACAGCTGGGTGAGGATGGCGCCCGGTTGGGAAAACGCCTCATACACGTTCCACAGCGGGCAGGTGCCGCCATGCCGCGAGAAGTGGAAGTCGCCGGTGGACTGGCGCTTGGACACATTGCCCGCGCGGTCCACCCGCACGAAGAAGAACGGAATGCCGCGGCCCGGCGCATGGTGCATGGTTGACAGCCTGTGGCCGATGGTCTCGAAGCTCACGCCAAAGCGGTCGCAGAGCAACTCTATGTCATAGCGCAGCGCCTCCGCCGCATCCTGGAAGGGGCGATTCGGCAGCACCAGCGCGCCCGCGAAGTGGTTGGCAAAGCCCAGCCGCGCCAGGCTGCGCGCCTGCGAGGTGTTGAACGACTCGGCCGTGGTGAAGGCGTCGATGCGCTCGCCCATCTCCAGGAAGGCCAGTTGCACGCCAAGCTGGAAGGCCTGCTGCCCCGGGTCCATGTCGGTGGCCAGCGACAAAGTGCCGGAGCCGGCGTCGTAGCTGCGCAGGGCCTGATCCGAGGTGCGGCTGGCGGCCTCCTGGCGCACCTCGATGCGGTGGCGTTCCCGCAGCCGCTGCAGCAGCCGCGCGCGCAGTTCGGACGCACTGGCCGCGTCTGGCGCAACGCCCTGCATGACCTCGTCGTAGAGCTGGCCGGCCAGCTCGTCCAGCACGGCCATGTGGTGGTGCCGTGCATAGAAAAACTCGCGCACTTCCTCATAGGGTTGCAGCGGCGCGGCCGCACCCCCGGTGAGACGGTCGCCGTCGGCCCCCGCGACGATGGACGACAACTGCTCCTCGATGGCGCGGGAGCGGGTGTGCAGGTTCAGCAGCACCTTGGCCACGGACGGCAGCTGCGACGCCACCACCTTCGCCTCGGCCAGAGGCACCGCATGGCCGCCCGGGCCGCCCCCGAACACCGGCTGCAGTTCGCTGAGCCGGCGGGCGTTCTCGTCGTCCGAGAACAGTTGCAGGTCGATGCCATGGGCGGCCTGCAGGCGCAGCAGCACCGGGACCGTGAGCGGCCGCTGGTCGTTCTCGATCTGGTTGAGGTAGCTAGGCGAAATCTTGAGCGACGCCGCCAGCGCGGCCTGGGTCAGGCCTTGCTGTTCGCGCAGCGTTTTCAGGCGCACACCCATGTAGGCCTTGGTCATGTTTGCAAACCTCGCAAATTTGCAGGGGCAATTGCCCGTGGATTGACAGTTTAGCGGTTGTAGTGTGCCAAGAATTTTGCGAAGATTGCAAGGTTCTGACGAATCTGATGCAAAAACATGAGCAAAACTCCCAACCTTGAATCCTGGGCCAAAGCGGCTGCCAAGTCCGCCCCTGGCGGCGACGTCGGCGCGCTGGACTGGCAAACGCCGGACGGCATCACCGTCAAGGCGCTGTACACGGCGCAGGACCTGGAGGGTTTGGAGCATGCCAACACGCTGCCCGGCTTTGAACCCTATGTGCGCGGCCCGCAGGCCACCATGTATGCGGTGCGGCCCTGGACCATCCGCCAGTACGCGGGCTTCTCCACCGCCGAGGAGTCCAACGCCTTCTACCGCAAGGCGCTGGCCGCCGGCGGGCAGGGCGTGTCGGTCGCATTCGACCTGGCGACGCACCGGGGCTACGACAGCGACCACCCGCGCGTGACCGGCGACGTGGGCAAGGCCGGCGTGGCCATCGACAGCGTGGAGGACATGAAGATCCTGTTCGACCAGATCCCGCTGGACAAGGTCAGCGTGTCCATGACGATGAACGGTGCGGTCCTGCCGGTGCTGGCAGGCTATGTGGTCGCGGCCGAAGAGCAGGGCGTGAGCCAGGACCAGTTGAGCGGAACCATCCAGAACGACATCCTCAAGGAGTTCATGGTCCGCAACACCTACATCTACCCGCCGGCGCCGAGCATGCGCATCATCGGCGACATCATCGAGTACACGGCGCAGAACATGCCGAAGTTCAACTCGATCAGCATCTCCGGCTACCACATGCAGGAAGCCGGCGCCAACCAGGCGCTGGAGCTGGCCTTCACGCTCGCCGACGGCAAGGAATACGTCAAGACCGCGCTGGCCAAGGGCCTGGATGTGGACGGGTTTGCCGGGCGCCTGAGTTTCTTCTGGGCCATCGGTATGAACTTCTACCTGGAAGTGGCCAAGATGCGCGCCGCGCGCCTGCTGTGGTGGCGCATCATGAAAGGCTTTGACGCAAAGAACCCCAAGAGCCTGATGCTGCGCACCCATTGCCAGACATCGGGCTGGTCGCTGACCGAGCAGGACCCGTACAACAACGTGGTGCGCACCACCATCGAGGCCATGGCGGCGGTGTTCGGCGGCACGCAGTCGCTGCACACCAACAGCTTCGACGAAGCCATTGCCTTGCCCACCGAATTCAGCGCCCGCATCGCGCGCAACACCCAGCTCATCATCCAGGAAGAGACCCACATCACCAACGTGATCGACCCCTGGGCCGGCAGCTACATGATGGAAAAGCTGACGCAGGACATGGCCGACGCCGCCTGGAAGATCATCGAGGAAGTTGAAGCCATGGGGGGCATGACCCGTGCCGTGGACAGCGGCTGGGCCAAGCTGAAGATCGAGGCGGCGGCAGCCGAGAAGCAGGCCCGTATCGACAGCGGCAAGGACGTGATTGTCGGCGTCAACAAATACAAGCTCAAGACAGAGGACGCGATCGAGGCGCGCGACATCGACAACATGGCGGTGCGCGACGGGCAGATCACGCGGCTGAACGCCATCAAGGCCAAACGCGATACCGCAGCAGTGGCGGCCGCCCTGCAGGCTTTGACTGACGCCGCAGAAAAGGGCCTCGACGAAGCAGCCGTTGCGGCGGGCACGGCCGGCAACCTGCTCGACCTCAGCATCAAGGCCATCCGCCTGCGCGCTACAGTAGGCGAGGTGAGCGACGCACTTGAGAAAGTCTACGGGCGCCATCGCGCCGATACGCAAAAGGTGACCGGAGTGTATGCAGCAGCTTATGACAGCGCCGAGGGCTGGGAACAGCTCAAGACCGAGATCAATGCCTTCGCCGAGGCGCAGGGCCGCCGCCCGCGGGTGATGATCTCCAAGCTCGGGCAGGACGGCCATGACCGCGGTGCCAAGGTGGTGGCCACTGCCTTCGCCGACCTGGGCTTTGACGTGGACATGGGTCCGCTGTTCCAGACGCCCGAGGAGTGCGCCCGCCAGGCCATCGAGAACGACGTGCATGCCGTGGGCGTGAGCACGCTCGCCGCAGGCCACAAGACGCTCGTGCCCGCCATTGTGGAAGAGCTCAAGAAGCAGGGCGCAGACGACATCATCGTCTTCGTCGGCGGCGTGATTCCCCGGCAGGACTACGACATGCTCTACGAAGCCGGCGTCAAGGGCATCTATGGCCCCGGCACGCCGATCCCGGCGAGTGCGAAGGACGTGCTCGAACAGATCCGCAAGGCCATCGCCTGAAAACAATTCAAGCCAACGCCCAAAGGAAACTGGGGTCAGATCCCAATTCAGGACAGTGATGCCACCGGAGACAAACAATGCCGAACGAAATTGGGCTCTGACCCCAATTTCCGCGTCAGCCATCACGCAAAGCGCAGGCGCGCAGCAGCGCAGAGCCATCGCCAAGTCCATCACGCTGCTTGAGTCCACGCGGCAAGACCACCGCGCCCAGGCCGACCAGCTTCTCACAGACATCCTCCCCCACACCGGCAAGTCCTTCCGCCTCGGCATCAGCGGCGTTCCCGGCGTGGGCAAGTCCACCTTCATCGAAGGCCTCGGCCTCTACCTGATCAGGCGGGGCCACAGGGTCGCTGTCCTCACCATCGACCCGTCTTCCACCGTCTCGGGGGGCTCCATCCTTGGCGACAAGACGCGCATGGAACTGCTGTCGGTGCACGAGAAAGCCTACATCCGCCCCAGCCCCTCCAGCGGCACGCTCGGCGGCGTGGCCGAGAAAACCCGCGAGGCCATGCTGGTCTGTGAGGCCGCGGGCTATGACGTGGTCATTGTGGAAACAGTCGGCGTCGGCCAGAGCGAAACCGCGGTCTCCGGCATGACCGACATGTTCGTGCTGATGCAGTTGCCCAATGCCGGCGATGACCTGCAGGCCATCAAGAAGGGCGTGATGGAACTGGCCGACCTGGTCGTCATCAACAAGGCCGACCTGGACGCCGATGCCGCCACGCGTGCCCAGGCGCAGATCACCAGCGCCATGCGTCTGTTCGGCCAGCATGGCCACCCCGACCATGCGCATCATGACGAAAAACTGTGGCACCCCGAGGTCATCAAGCTCAGTGCCCTGAACGGCACAGGTGTGGATGCCTTCTGGGCCTCGGTCACGAAGTTCCGCACCCTGCAGCAGGCCAATGGCCGCTTGCAGGCACGCAGGCAGCACCAGTCGCTGGCCTGGATGTGGGAGCGCATCGACGCCGGGCTCAAGCAGGCATTCCGCCAGAACCCGGCGGTGCGCAGCCTGCTGCCCGGCATTCTTGAAGACGTGGCGGCCGGCAGGCTGCCTGCATCCACCGCAGCCCGTTCATTGCTGGGCGCATGGCAAGGCGCCTCACAGGGTGGCCGCGCATGAACAGGCACGACGTCCAGCGCATCCGCAATTCTCCGGTCTGGCGCAGCGAGCGCATGGAGATGCTGCCCACGGACGATGGCCAGGTGCTGGTCAAGGGCCAGCGCCCTGCGCGAGGCAACTTCGGCTATGCCGTGCTGAACCTGCTGGCGCGCGCCACCGGGTCGCGCCTGCTGCAGGCGGTGCCGATGCATGGCGGGGCGGCAGCGCAGGCGGTGGAAGTGCGGAGGCTGGGCGCGCTGTATGCCTCGGGCGTGCGCGTGCCGCGCCTGCTGCATGTGGATACCGAATTCTTCGCCATGGAGTTTGTGCCCGGCCCCAACCTGGCCAGCCTGCTGGCCGCAAAGCCTGCCAATGGCCTTGCGCTGTGGGAGCGCGGCCTGCAGGCGCTCCAGGCCGTGCATGCCCGCGGCGAATACCTGAGCCAGGCCCATGCACGCAATTTCATCGTGAGCGGCGACGAACTCGTCGCCATCGACTTTGAGGACGACCCGGCTGAAGTCATGACGCTGGCCGAAGCGCAGGCCCACGACTGGCTGGTTTATCTGCTGTCCACCGCCTGGCTGCTGCCGAGCCTGCAGGCGCAGATGCTGGCCCTGTGGCGGCAAGCCGTTCCTGGTGGCAGCGCCCACGGCGCGCTGTTGCACAAGGCGGCGCTGCGCCTGGGCTGGCTGCGGCATCTGCCACGCAAACGCAAACCCTGGGGCCGTGACATCGTCAGCGCGCAGGCCACCGGTTCCTTTCTTCACCAATGGGCGCGCGAACGCCAGCCCACCTGATTTCTTCCGGAGCACCCATGCAAGACATCCTTGAACAACTCGAAAACAAGCGCGCCGCAGCCCGCCTGGGCGGCGGCCAGAAGCGCATCGACGCGCAGCACAAGAAGGGCAAGCTCACGGCCCGTGAGCGGCTGGAGATCCTGCTGGACGACGGCACATTCGAGGAGTGGGACATGTTCGTCGAGCACCGCTCGCACGATTTCGGCATGCAGGACAACAAGATCCCCGGCGACGGCGTGGTCACCGGCTACGGCATGATCAACGGCCGCCTGGTCTTCGTCTTCAGCCAGGACTTCACCGTGTTCGGCGGCGCGCTCAGCGAGGCCCATGCCGAGAAGATCTGCAAGGTGATGGACCAGGCCATGAAGGTCGGCGCGCCGGTCATCGGCCTGAACGACTCGGGCGGTGCCCGCATCCAGGAGGGCGTGGCCTCGCTTGGCGGCTATGCCGACGTGTTCCAGCGCAACGTCATGGCCTCGGGCGTGGTGCCGCAGATCAGCATGATCATGGGTCCCTGTGCCGGTGGCGCGGTGTACTCGCCCGCCATGACGGACTTCATCTTCATGGTCAAGGATTCCAGCTACATGTTCGTCACCGGCCCCGAAGTCGTGAAGACCGTGACCCACGAGGAAGTGACGGCTGAAGAACTCGGCGGCGGCCTCACCCACACCACCCGCAGCGGCGTGGCCGACCTGGCCTTTGACAACGATGTCGAAGCGCTGGTGATGCTGCGGCGCCTGTACAACTACCTGCCGCTCAACAACCGCGAGAAGGCGCCGGTGCGCCCCAGCAAGGACCCGGCCGATCGCATGGACATGAGCCTGGACACGCTGGTCCCCGACAACGCCAACAAGCCCTACGACATGAAGGAGCTGATCACCAAGACGGTGGACGACGGCGACTTCTTCGAGATCCAGCCCGAATACGCCAAGAACATCATCGTCGGCTTCGGCCGCATGGAAGGCCAGACGGTCGGCGTCGTGGCCAACCAGCCGCTGGTCCTCGCCGGCTGCCTGGACATCAAGAGCTCCATCAAGGCCGCGCGCTTCGTGCGCTTCTGCGATGCATTCAACATCCCGGTCGTCACCTTTGTGGACGTGCCCGGTTTCATGCCCGGCACCAGCCAGGAATACGGCGGCATCATCAAGCATGGCGCCAAGCTGCTGTACGCGTACGCCGAATGCACGGTGCCCAAGATCACCGTCATCACCCGCAAGGCCTACGGCGGCGCCTATGACGTGATGAGCTCCAAGCACCTGCGCGGCGACGTCAACTTTGCATGGCCCAATGCCGAGATCGCGGTGATGGGCGCCAAGGGGGCGGTGGAGATCATCTTCCGGGAAGACAAGGGCGACCCGGTGAAGCTTGCCGCGAAAGAGGCCGAGTACAAGGAGCGATTTGCCAACCCGTTTGTCGCCAGCGCCCGCGGCTACATCGACGACGTGATCCTGCCGCACGAGACCCGCAAACGCATCTGCCGCTCGCTTGTCATGCTGCGCGACAAGAAGCTCGAGAACCCGTGGCGCAAGCACGGGAACATCCCCCTCTGAACGAAGGACAGCACAACATGTTCACCAAAATCCTCATCGCCAACCGTGGCGAAATCGCCTGCCGGGTCATCAGGACGGCCCGCAAGATGGGCATCAAGACCGTGGCGGTCTATTCCGATGCCGACAAGGACGCGCGCCATGTCGAGCTGGCCGACGAGGCCGTCAACATCGGCCCGCCGCCCAGCCGCGACAGCTACCTGCAGGCGGACCGCATCATCGCCGCCTGCAAGCAGACGGGCGCGCAGGCGGTGCACCCGGGCTATGGCTTCCTCAGCGAGAACGCGGGCTTTGCCAAACGGGTGGAGGAAGAGGGCATCATCTTCATTGGCCCGAAGCACTATTCGATTGCTGCCATGGGCGACAAGATCGAGTCCAAGAAGCTGGCCGGCGCAGCAGGCGTCAACTGCATCCCGGGTGTGAACGATGCGATTGAAACGCCGGAGAAGGCCGTCGAGATCGCCAAGGGCATCGGCTACCCGGTGATGATCAAGGCCTCGGCCGGCGGCGGCGGCAAAGGCCTGCGCGTGGCTTTCAACGACAAGGAGGCGTTCGAGGGCTTCACCTCGTGCCGCAACGAGGCGCGCAACAGCTTCGGCGACGACCGCGT
>JAZKHY010000061.1:0-138238 GCA_040385105.1 Pseudomonadota bacterium | reverse complement strand
ACATGATCGGCGGCTATGCGCAGTTCAGCTACGGCTTCAACTACTACGGAACCATAGGTACCAACCGCGACGAGTTCGTGGTGGTGCGCAAGATGGACAAGATCGACTGGCTAGACACGCCGGTTGGTGAGGAACTGGTCCGCGTCACGCAGGCTGAAGGGGAAAGCGCGTGAGCATGCTGCAAAACAACCCCCGCGCGGGAGCATCGCCATGGCACTGAAGCACCTGGCCCACGGCGAGATGGCCCACGCCGGCCCGCTGGGCGACGCCCTGCCCGCCACACGCACCTACACCCTGGTGCGCACGGACGACCTGCAGATCTTCCGCCTGGTGCTGCGCGCCGGCGCCGATCTGGCCGAGCATGCCGTGCCCGGCGCCATGGTTTTCCAGTGCGTCGAGGGTGAGGTGATCTTCCGGGCGCCCGGCTGCGAGCTTCGCATGCATGCCGGCGACCTTGCGCACGTGGGCGCCGGAGCGCCACATTCCGTCCACGCCGTGACCGACATGTCGGCCCTCGTCACCGTGCTGGGCCACGCCCCTGTCAGCCCGCCCGCCCCCCTCAAGGAGAACAACACATGAGAATCCGCGCACAGATAGGCATGGTGCTGAACCTGGACAAGTGCATCGGCTGCCACACCTGCTCCGTCACCTGCAAGAACGTCTGGACCAGCCGCCCCGGCATGGAGTACGCCTGGTTCAACAATGTGGAGACCAAGCCCGGCATCGGCTACCCCAAGGAGTGGGAGAACCAGGACAAATGGAACGGCGGCTGGGTGCGCAAGGCCAACGGCAAGATCGAGCCGCGCCAGGGCGGCAAGTGGAAGCTGCTGATGAAGATCTTCGCCAACCCCAACCTGCCCGAGATTGACGACTACTACGAGCCTTTCACCTTTGACTACGGCCACCTTCAGTCGGCGCCCGAGATGAAGGCCAGCCCCACGGCCCGCCCGCGCAGCCTCATCACCGGCAAGCAGATGGAGAAGATTGTCTGGGGCCCGAACTGGGAAGAAATCCTGGGCGGCGAATTCAAGGGCCGCAGCGCGGACAAGAATTTCGACGACATCCAGAAGGAGATGTACGGCGAGTTCGAGAACACCTTCATGATGTACCTGCCGCGCCTGTGCGAACACTGCCTGAACCCGGCGTGCGTGGCCTCATGCCCCTCGGGCTCGATCTACAAGCGCGAGGAAGACGGCATTGTGCTGATCGACCAGGACAAGTGCCGCGGCTGGCGCATGTGCGTCTCGGGCTGCCCGTACAAGA
This sequence comes from Pseudomonadota bacterium, assembly GCA_040385105.1. Classification (GTDB taxonomy): domain Bacteria; phylum Pseudomonadota; class Gammaproteobacteria; order Burkholderiales; family Burkholderiaceae_C; genus JACMQX01. Next base: position 136,975 of record JAZKHY010000061.1, on the reverse strand, counting down.
AGATCTACTACAACTGGAAAAGCGGCAAGGCCGAGAAATGCATCTTCTGTTACCCGCGCATCGAGGCAGGCCAGCCGACGGTGTGCAGCGAGACCTGCGTGGGCCGCATACGCTACCTGGGCGTGCTGCTGTACGACGCCGACCGCATCCAGGAAGCGGCAAGCGTGGAGCATGACCGCGACCTGTACCAGGCGCAGCTGGACATCTTCCTCGACCCGCATGACCCCAGAGTGATCGAGCAGGCCCGGCTTGACGGCATTCCCGACAACTGGATGGAAGCCGCGCGCAACAGCCCCGTCTACAAGATGGCGGTGGACTGGAAGGTGGCCCTGCCGCTGCACCCGGAGTACCGCACGCTGCCCATGGTCTGGTATGTGCCGCCGCTCTCGCCCATCAGCGCTGCAGCCAACGCCGGGCATCTGGGACAGAACGGTCAAATTCCTGATGTGAACCAGCTGCGCATCCCCGTCAAGTACCTGGCCAACCTGCTGACTGCCGGAGACACCGGCCCCGTGATCCGGGCCCTGGAGCGCATGCTGGCCATGCGTGCCTTCCAGCGCGGCAAGCATGTGGACGGCGAGATCAACGAGGCTGTGCTGGAGCAGATGGGCATCAGCCGGGCGATGGTCGAGGAGATGTACCACGTGATGGCGATTGCCAACTATGAAGACCGCTTCGTCATCCCGACCACGCACCGCGAGTACGCCGAGAACACCTTCAATGTGCGCGGCGGCTGCGGCTTCTCGTTTGGCAACGGCTGCTCGGAAGGCACCAGCGAAGTGAGTCTTTTCGGCAGCGAAAAAAAGCGAACCATCCCCATCAAGGCGGAGATCTGACATGAGCGAACGCAAACAGACCCATAACGACATGTCCGTGACGCTGCGCGTGCTTGCAAAGCTGCTGCAGTACCCGGACACAGGTATCCGCAGCCACCTGCAGGACATGCGCGCCGCGCTGCATGGGGCACGCATCGTCGGCCGGCAGCGGCTGGCCGAGCTGGACGCGCTGATTGACAGCCAGCTGGCGCAGAGCCCCATCGACGCCGAAGCCGACTACGTGCAGCTGTTCGACTGCGGCCGCGCCACCTCGCTGCACCTGTTCGAGCATGTGCATGGCGACTCGCGCGACCGTGGCCCGGCCATGATTGACCTGGCCAGGACCTATGAGGCGGCTGGCCTGTTCCTGGCCGAAGGCGAGTTGCCCGACTACCTGCCCGTGGTGCTGGAGTACGCCTCCACCCAGCCGCCGGCGCAGGCGCGGGCGTTCCTGTCAGAGGTGGCACATATCCTGAACGCCATCTTCAGCGCGCTCGAAAAGCGCGAAAGCCGCCATGCCAGCGTGCTGGGTGCCCTGCTGGAGATCGCAGGTGAGCCGGCCCGCGCAGTGAGCATCACGCCCGACGAACCGCTGGACGTGGCCTGGGCCGAGCCGGCAGCCTTTGACGGCTGCTCCACCCAGGGCCAGGCCAAACCGGGCGACCCGCAACCCATTCACATCGTCCGCAGGTCACAGCCCGCACAAGGAGCATCGATATGAGCGCACTGCATGGTTTCCTGTTCCAGGTCTATCCCTATGTCTGCTTCACCGTGTTCCTGGTGGGCAGCCTGATGCGCTTTGACCACGGCCAGTACAGCTGGAAGAGCGATTCGTCGCAGATGCTGCGCACCGGCACGCTGCGCTGGGGCAGCAACCTGTTCCACGTGGGCATCCTGTTCCTGTTCTTCGGGCACCTGGTGGGCCTGTTCACCCCGCACAGCGTGTATGGCATCTTCATGAGCGCCGGCACCAAGCAGATGCTGGCGGTGGTGGCGGGCGGCATCGCGGGGGCTGTCTGCTTTGTCGGCCTGACGCTGCTGTTGTACCGGCGCATCTTCGACGCGCGCATCCGCTACACCAGCCACCCTACGGACATTGCCGTGCTGGTGATCCTTTGGGTGCAGCTGGTGGTTGGCCTCATCACCCTGCCCTATTCGCTGCAGCACACAGACGGCAGCGTCATGATCATCCTGGCCGACTGGGCGCAGCGCATCGTCACGCTGCGTCCTGTGGACGCGACGGCCCTCGCAGTGCTGCCCTGGCCCTACCTGTTCCATGTTGTTTTCGGCATGACCATCTTCCTGCTGTTCCCGTTCAGCCGGCTGGTCCATGTGTGGAGTGGCTTTGCGTCCATTTACTACGTTTTTCGTCCCTACCAGGTGGCCCGCTCGCGCCGGCTCAATGTACCGGCAGGCCACAACCAGCCGCCTGTGCGCGACGGTCTCTGAACACGCCTTCAACTTCTGGAAGAAATCATCATGGACAACGGATGTGGATCAGGCAGCTGCGGCTGCAAGGGTGGCGGCACAGCCACTGCGGCCAGTACGCCAAAGGCCGTGCCGGGCGGCTACGACGCAGCTCTGGTGAATTCGCTCACGGCCCCGCCGCCCATTCCCCTGGTGCCTGGGCGCGCAAGCGTTCCGGGCCCTGTGGCGAGCGTCAACGGTGTTGCTCTGCACGCTGAGGGTGAGTACCCGAATGAGGAGAGTCTCAGGCAGATGGCCTGCAGCGAGCTGCTGCGCCAGGCCGCGCAACAGGCTGGCCTGCTGGCGGCTGACGATGAGCCCATGACTGGCGGCGTGCAGAGTGAAGCCGCGACGGACGCCATCGAGGCGCTGCTGGAGCGCGAACTGAAGGTACCCGATCCTTCGGACGATGCCTGTGCGCGGTATTACGCCGCCCACGAGGCGCGCTACCGCACCGACGAGCAGGTGAATGCACGCCACATCCTGTTTGCGGTGACGCCCGGCGTGGACGTCGTGGCGCTGCGCAACCGGGCCGAAGGCGTGATGCTGGAGGTGCGCTGCCATGACCGTGATGACGCCAAGGCGGCGGCCACATTCGCAGCGGCTGCCACGCGCTGGTCCAACTGCCCCAGCTCCGCAGAAGGCGGCGAGCTGGGATGGCTCGGCCCGCAGGACTGCGCGCCCGAGTTCGGCCGCGAGCTGTTCGGCCTGAACGACATGGGTGTCTTGCCGCGCCTGGTGCATAGCCGCTTCGGCTTTCATGTGGTGGAGGTGCTGGCCCGCAAGAGCGGCACGCCACGCCCGTTTGAGACGGTCCGCGAGGCTGTCCGCCTGGCGCTCAGGCAGCAGACCTGGGCCACAGCCTTGCGCCAATACCTGACCATCCTGGCCGGTGAGGCCAGCCTGGTTGGCGTGGCGCTGGAAGCCAGCGATTCACCACTCGTCCAGTAAGCCGGCAAGCTGCACCAGGACAACCTGCATGCCCGACGACCTGCTGCTGCGCCTGCGGCGATTCCATGACCACACCTTTCCCGGTGCGCAGGAGCAGTTCCAGAACCTGGTGCGCAACGGCCAGCACCCGACCATCCTGTTCATCGGGTGTTCGGATTCGAGGCTACTGCCTTACCTTCTGACCGGCTCGGGGCCGGGCGAGCTGTTCATCGTACGCAATGTCGGTGCCTTTGTGCCACCGCACGACGGCTACGTAGGCGGCGCGCAGGAGGCCGGACGCCGCTGGGTCGGCTACCACGGCACGTCGGCTGCCATCGAGTTCGCGGTGCTCAACCTCAGGGTTTCGCGCATCGTGGTGTGCGGCCACAGCCACTGCGGCGCCATCCGCGCGGCCTATGAGGGCGTGTCCGACGAAGCGGTCAACCTCAAGGCCTGGCTCAACCTCGCCAGCGAGGCGCTGCTGCCCGTGCAAGCCGGCCCCGAGGCATTGCGCCGCACCGAGCAGCGCGCGGTCGTGCTCCAACTGGAGCGGCTGATGGACTACCCGATGGTCCGGCGCGCTGTCGACGCGGGCCAGCTCACGCTGCATGGCTGGCATTACGTGATCGAGGATGGCGAAGTCCATGTGTTCGATGTCCAGGAAGGTGCTTTCGTGCCTGCATCCGTATCAGAGCACAGCGGCACCGGCCCCTACCAACCCTATGTGGAGCATGATGGACAGGTTCTTGTTTGACACGGCAGCGGACGCACCGCACTGGGCCGCGGCGCTGATCAGCAGCCGGCGCACCACGCTGCCCAAACGCATGCAGGCGCCCGGACCGGACGCAGCCTGCCTGCATCAGATCCTGGAAGCGGCAGGGGCCGCGCCGGACCACGACCAGATCCTGCCCTGGCGCTTTGTCATTGTTCCGGCTGAAGCCCGCACTGCACTGGCTGATGCGTTCGAGCAGGCTCTGGTGGAGCGCGACCCGCTCGCCGGCGGTGCGCAGCGCGGGCAGGCCCGCGAGAAAGCCTTTCGCGCACCACTGCTGATGCTGGCCATCGTGCGGCTGCAAGAAGCTGCCGGCCATGCAGCCTGCGACATCACCGAAGCCGAGCGCCATGTGTCTGCCGGCTGCGCCATCCAGAACATGCTGCTGGTCGCCACGGCGCAGTCGTTTGGCTCGTCGCTCACCAGCGGCAAGGCGCTGCAGTCGGCGCCCCTGCGCACACTTTTTGCACTGGGCGCCAACGAACGGGCGTTGTGCTTCATCAACATCGGCACCATCGCCTCGCAGCGGCCCTTGCGGCGCAGGCCCGCGCCCGATGCCTACGTCACCACACTTGCCGTGTCCGGACCGCCAGACGCACAGGGCCCGGCGATCAACGTACCATGAAAACATTCATCACCATCGAAGAGCCGCCGCCACCCGTCGCGCCGCGCGGGTTTGCCCTGTGGGAACTGGGCTTCAGACCGTTCTATCTGCTGGCAAGCATCTTCGCGGCCTTGTCCATCGGCCTGTGGGCCATGCAGTTTGCAGGCTGGCTGGGAACGCCCTACCTCAAGGGGCCAGCCTGGCATGCGCATGAGATGCTTTTTGGCTTCACGCTGGCCGTGGTCACCGGCTTTCTGTTCACGGCCGGACGCAACTGGTCGGGCCAACCTACGCCTGCCGGTTTGCCGCTGGCGATGCTGTCGCTGCTCTGGGTGGCAGGCCGTGTGCTGGTGCTCACGCCCCTGGGCTGGACGGCGGCCATCGTCAATACGGCCTTCACTCTCGCGGTGGCAGCTGCGCTGGCACAGCCCCTGGTCGCCGCCGGCAACCGGCGCAACTATTTTTTCGTGGCGCTGCTGTTGCTGATGGCCGCCGCGCAAATGGCCTTCCACCTCGCACAGCTGGGTGTAATTCTGTGGCCTGCCTGGGCCGGGATGCAGCTCGGCCTGGACGCAGTGCTCGTCATCATGGCCGTGATGGCCGGGCGTGTGGTGCCAATGTTCACCAACAACGGGGTTCCCGGTGCAGGCGCACGCGCCCACCCCGTGCTGGAAAAAGTGGCCATGGGGCTGCTGCTGGCCCTGCTGGCGGCAGACGCACTGACTGCGCCCGGCGGGCTCAAGGCCGCACTCGCGCTGGCAGCGGCAGCAACGCACACGGCCCGCTGGCTGCTGTGGAAGCCGTGGAAGGCCCTGGGTGCACCTCTGGTCTGGGTGCTGCATGTTGCCTATGCCTGGATTCCCGTTCATCTGGCTTTGCGCGGGTTTGCAGAAATTGGCTGGATCCCGGCGTCTGCATCCATTCATGCGCTGACGGTGGGCGCGGCAGGCGGCCTGATCATCGGCATGATGACGCGCACCGCGCGCGGCCACACGGCGCGGCCCCTGCGCGCCGGCAGACTTGACGTGGCCTGCTATGCACTGCTCCTGGCAGCGGGGCCTGTGCGGGTGCTGCTGCCGCTTGCCGCGCCCGGGCTGACCCTGCACGCAGTGTTGGCTTCTGCCGCTCTGTGGTCTGCAGGTTTCGCCCTGTATGCCATTGGCTACTGGCAGGTGCTGACGCAGCCGCGCCTGGACGGCAAGCCTGGCTGACGCCCTTTTCGACTGAACAATCCGACAACCCGAACCGACTGGACAGACATGAACCAACTCTCGACCTTTGACGACCTGCTGCAGGCCGCCCGCGCGCAGCCAGAACCGCAGCGTCTCCTCTTCGTCTTTGCAGGCGCGCAGTTGCCCGACGACGCCACACCCGCTCAGCGTGCCAGCTTTGAGGCCGGAGAAGGCGGCGCACTGGAGCCCCTGATGACGGTGGACAAGGCCCCGGACGAGCTGGCCAGCTTCGACGTGCTGTCTGGCGAGAGCAGCAGCTTCGGCCCCGAGTGGCGCATCGTGTTCGTTGGCGCGATGTCGGGCCGGGCCGGCAAGCACCCCACCAGTGAAGATGCCGCCGCGCCGCTGCAGCGCATGGTCGACTCCATCAAGCTGGGCGCGATCGGCACCTTGATGACATTCGACCGTCAAGGCCAGGCCGTATCGCTTGGGTAGCGTCCTGCGTATCATCGTTCGGTGACATCCACCGCCTTCAGTCCTGCCGCCGACCGCAACAAGCAGCCTATTCTCGACGTCCTGCTCACCATCCTGCCGGCGAGCGGCACTGCGCTGGAAATTGCCTCCGGCACCGGCCAGCATGCGGCATGGTTTGCCGCTGCCATGCCGGGCTGGGACTGGCAGCCCACAGACGCAGACCCAGGCGCCCTGCCAGCCATCGTGTCCTGGACGGTGCAGAGGGGCCTTCGCAATGTGTTGCCACCACGCATGCTGGACGTGCTGTCGCCGCAATGGCCCGGCAGCGGCCCGGCTTTCACCGAGCCATTTGACGCGATCTACTGCGCCAACATGCTCCACATAGCGCCCTGGGACACCTGCGCTGCGCTGATGCGGGGCAGCGCACGGCACCTCGCCCAAGGTGGCGTGCTGGTCACGTACGGCCCCTACCTTGAAGACGATGTGCCCACGGCGTCCGGCAACATCGCATTTGATGCCAGCCTGCGCGAGCGCAATCCCGCCTGGGGCATCCGGCGCATTGAAGACGTGACAGCAGAGGCGCGGCATGCCGGGCTGTACCTGCGCGAGCGCCATGGGATGCCGGCCAACAACCTGCTGCTGGTTTTTGCGCGGGACGGCTAGTTGCCGGAAGGGGATCTTCCGGGCCGGCCCACGCGCCGGCGCACACATTCCAACGAGACTTTGCAAAACAACATGCGGGGCTTTGCATGGCGTACATGCGCTGCCGCGACCATGAAGTCTCACAACCCAAGGAGTGAACCATGAAATCAACTGCCATCGTCTGTGCCATCGCTGCCGCCACCCTGGGCTTCAGCTCCCTGTCTTTTGCGCAGGACCAGCGCGGACCCGGCCGTGACCGTGACCGCGACCAGCGCTATGAGCAACGCGGGCCCCAGGACCGTGACGGCCGTGGTTTCGACAACCGGAATAACGACCAATTTGGCCGGCGCGACAACGACCGCCGCGGCGGACCGCGCGGCTTCGAGCAGCGCCATGACGGCCCGCGCGATTTTGACCGTCGCGATGCCCGCAACGACCGCGGCTTCCGCCACTACAACGCCCGCGGCCCCGAGTTCCGCCGCGGCGGGTATGTGCCGCCCCAATACCGCGCGCAGCAGTACTACGTGAACGACTGGCGCGGCCACCGCCTGAGCGCGCCCCCGCGCGGCCAGCAGTGGGTGCAGGTGGGCTCGGACTATGTTTTGATTGCGCTGGCCACCGGCATCATTGCCTCGATGGTGCTCAACAGCAACTGATACGGCGACGGGGCTGGCAAACGCGCCGGCCCCAAACCTTGACTTCAGCCTCGTTCCCTGGGGCTGGCGGCCCCCGCAGTGCAGCCGCATCCGGGGCCGCTCTGCTTTTGGCCCAGCCTGGCGGAAGGATGCCCCCTTCGTTTGAGCCCAAAAACGCGGAAATTGTGCGCAAACCAACCTTTTCGGGTACGCTTCGTAACAATCAATAACATCTTCCAGGGCGACGCCACCCTGGCTGACAGAAGTTCCGGAGGGCGCAACATGAGTTTCCTTCAACGCTTGCTGGGCAAATCCGCGCCCGCTGCCGGCAGAGCCGACTCTGCACAACATTCACGCCTGGCATTCCCTCCTTCGCAGAACTCGCGCAGCAGCATGGACTCGCCCCAGGCCGTCCGCAAGGAGCTGCTGCGGCTGGTGCTGCGCGAGACGCTCAAGCACAACGGCATTCCGGCCGCCTGGGTCACCGCCGATGCGCTGGTGGCGAGTTCGTCCACGCGTGAGGCCGGCATCCACGTCAGGCTGGTCATGCGCCATTGGGACGAGCGCCTGCCGCTGTACACCATGGCCTTCCAGCAGAACTTCGAAACCCGCCTGCTGACGATGGACCCATTGGCCGGCAACTGGCTGATGGGCATTTCGTGGCAATACAGCCTGCCGGCCGATGCCGACTGGCCGCGCCTGCCGCAACCGGGCACCTGGGTTGCCGTGCCGCAGCCCGAGGCTGAAAACAACATTCCTCAAGCAGTGCAAGTCACGGCGCAGCCCCTGCCCGTCATCCGCAGCCGGGCCGACCTTGAACGCGACATGGCCGAGGAAGACAAGCGATTCAGGGTATCGGGAACCGATTTCGCGCCCACCGAGGCAGGCTCTTACGCCGCCACGCAGCCGGCGCCGCTCAACTGAGGGCGCAGCGGGCACCGCTCAGAGCGGCCGCGTCAGGTATCCGGCTTCCTTGCCCACCACGATATCGCTGGCGGGCATGAGGATGGTGCAGTTGTCGCAAGGCGCGCGGATTTCACCCGTGCCGTCAGTGGCAATCAGCTCGCCCCTGGCAAACACCTCAAAGCCGATCAGCGGCCGCGCAAAACGGAACTCCGGGGTCTTGATGACATGCGTCTCCAGCAGCTCGAAGCGCCGCTGGGGCGCGGGCGGCGCGGCGCCTTCACGCTTGTCCGTCAGCCCGTAGTACGCGACGAAATCCAGCGCCACCCGCGTGGCCAGGTCGCTTGAGGCCTTGAGGAAATGCTGGCCGCATTCGGCCACCACCGCCGCGCCTGCATCGCTGCCCGCCTCCCCATGGCGGCCATGCTGGATGACGGGCACGCCCGAACCCAGGCCGTTGGGCATGACCATGTGCACCGCCGGGCTGCCGATGGCCAGCGCCACCTCCGCATTGCGGGCGAACGCCGGGTACACCCAGAAAGGCACCACGTCCTGCGAGGTGGAATGGATGTCAAGGATATGGTCGGCCGCGCTCACCACCGGGCGCAGCTCGCGGGCGCGCCGCAGCTCGGGGCTGTCTTCAGCACCGTCCAGCTGGTCTGCGCCCCACACGCGGTTGAGGTTGTGCACCAGCTGGCGGCTTTTGAACGGGTGCTCGATGTCAAACGACTCATAGGCCGCCACATTGGCAAAGCTCACGGTGAGCGTGCCGATCTTCGGCCGCACACCGGTGTCCAGCAGGTGCGCGGCAGCCACCATGCCGCAGAACTCGTTGCCATGGGTGAGCGCATTCACCAGCACATGCGGCCCGGCCTTGCCGGACTCGAACCGATGCACGTAGTCAACGCCGGTGTTGCCCTTGCGGTAGGCAGACAGGTCGCGCGGGAGGATTTCCATCGGGGCGCTGGTCACGGGCATGGGTTGATCGCTTTTCACTATTTGGGTTTGGGGATTTTCTTGAAGCGGATGGCGCGGTCGAGTTCTATGGCGTCTTTTTTGACCTGGCGCTCGGCGTCGAGCACCTTGCCGGCTGCGAGCCACTGGGCGAATTCTTCGGGGGTTTCGAGGGTGATGCGGCCCAGGCTGCCGCTGCGGAATTCGTTGATGGCGATCTCGGATGCCTTCTGCAGGTTGACCTTGCCCTTGCCCAGCAGCGCGCCGCGCTTGCGGCCGATGGCGTCGAGGATGTCTTCGTCCTTCAGCCCCGCGATGGGGTCGAGCCTGAAGCGCGCCTCCAACTGCGCGGCGTAGTGTTGGCGCAGGTAGTCCAGCAGTTCCAGCGCCACCTCTTCGTCGTCAAACGCATTGCGCCCGACCGCGCCGCTGGCCGCCAGGTTGTAGCCGCTCTTGGCCACGATGATGCGCGGCCACAGCATGCCGGGCGTGTCGTAAAGGTAGAAGCCGTCGGCCAGCACGACGCGCTGCTCGGTCTTGGTGATGCCCGCCTCGTCACCTGTCTTCGCGGCACGCTTGCCCTTGAAGGTGTTGATCAGCGTGGACTTGCCCACGTTCGGTATGCCGCAGATCAGCACCCGCATCGGCTTGACCATGGTGCCGCGGGTGGGCGCCAGCTCGTGGCAGGCCTGGATCAGCCGCTGGGCCGGCGCGCTGGCCGTGGCGTCGAGGCTGATGGCGCGGGTGGCGGGCTGCGCGTTGTAGTGGGCCAGCCATTGCTCGGTGCGCGCGGGGTCTGCCAGGTCCTGCTTGTTGAGCACCTTGAGCGCGGGTTTGGCGCGCGTGAGCTCCGCCAGCATCGGGTTGGCGCTGGAGCCGGGCAGGCGCGCGTCCAGCAGCTCGATGACGACGTCGATCTCCTTGATGCGTTCGGCTATCGCCTGGCGCGTCAGGTGCATGTGGCCGGGAAACCATTGGATGGCCATGGGCGGAAGTGTCTTTCTGTGCGCAATCGCGCATTGCAAGGGGGCTATCTTAGACGGCAAGCTCTAGGAAAGCGGCCGGTATTAGGTGCAGCGTACTACGGCAAGCGGTCAGAATTTCCCCATCACCCCTGATCACCAAAGGAACATCCATGACCGCCAAGAATTTCAGCACCGCCGCCAACGATTTCGTCCTGGCCTACGACAAGAACGCAAAGCGCGCCATCAAGGCCTACCGCAGCGGCGCCGACAAGGTTGCCGAGCTGGCCCACAAGCGTTTTGAGGCGGCTCTCGCCAAGTCCCGCCCCGAGCTGAGCGAAGAAACCGTTGCCAATGCGCGCAACACCCGCAAGGCCATTGGCCGCGTCTACAGCAAGAGCGTGGACATCACCGCCACCGGCGCCGAAGCCGTGGTGAATGCCACCGTGAAGATCGGCGGCGAACTGGCCCGCAGGATCCCCGCACACCAGCCCGCCTCGGCCTTCCGCAAGGCCCGCGCCCGCCGCGCTTCCTGATCCCCATCCGATGACTGCCCGGGCAAGCCGGGCAGAATCAGGGCAAGCCCGCCTGTTCAGGCGCGGCCTGCCGGGGCACAATGCGGCCCATCCATCCACAACAAAACCGAGGCAAGCATGGCAGTCACCGTCACCATCGATCTGGGCTATGAATTTGAAGTCAAGGCCAAGGCGGCCGATGTGTTTGCGGTTTTGTCCGACGTGCCCACCTCGGTGTCGCACTTCCCCAAGGTCGAGAAGCTCACCGACATGGGCGACGGCGTCTACAAGTGGGAGATGGAAAAGGTCGGCACCGCGCAGGTGAACATCCAGACCGTCTATGCCTCCAAATACACCAGCAACCAGGCCAAGGGCACCGTCATCTGGAAGCCTGTTCCCGGCGTGGGCAATGCGCTGGTGGGCGGCAGCTGGAAGATCAAGGACAACAAGAAGTCCACCGCCATCGAGCTCAAGATCGACGGTGAAATCACCCTGCCCCTGCCGGGCTTGATGAAAATGGTCGTTGCGCCAGTGGTCGAGGGTGAGTTTGAAAAGCTGGTCGACAAATACATCGCCAACCTCATCAAGAAATTCGGCGGCGAGGTCTGACGCCCCGCGGGACTACATGTTGAGCTTGCGGAGGTCTTCCGCAAGCAACGCGCCTGTCGCCTGCAGTTCGTCACGCAGCCGGTTCACATCCCGCTCGCCATAGAGGTCCGGCGGGCCGAGCAGGCCTACCGATGCAACCGTGTTGCCGGCCGTTCCGCACACCGGCACCGCAAAGGCATGGATGCCGGGCACCACATCACCGAGGTTCACGCCGAAGCCATGGCGGTCCGAGCGTTCGCGCATGCGCTGCAGCGCGGCCAGCCTTTCGGTGCCGCAGCGCGCCACTTCCTGCGCCACGTTGTCCAGAAGTACCGCGCGCATCTCATCCGCGGGCAGGGTCTGCAGGATGGCCACGCCGCCGGCCGAGGTGAACAGCGGCCGGCGGTTGCCCGGGTAGAGCACCGAGCCGTTCAGCGGCAGCGAGCCGGCCCGCACGCTGCACACATACTCATTGCCGCTGCGCAGCAGCAGCACCCCGATGCCGCCCAGCCGCCTGCCGAACGCGCCCACCACCGTCTCGGCGCGGCGCTGGAAGCGCATGTGGTCCGGCAGCGCCAGACCCAGCTCGAACATCAGCGGGCCGGGCAGGTAGTGGCGGTCAGCCGCGCGCTGCTCCACCAGGCGTTCCTCCACCAGGAAAGCCAGCATGCGGTGCACCGTGGCCCGGTCCAGGTCGCAGGCGGCCGCCAGGTCAGACAGGCGCCAGCCAAACTGTGGCCGCGAGGCCACCATGCGCATCAGCCTGGTGACCCGGCCCAGGCTGCGCGTGCCGGGCCGCTCACCGGCACCGGCAGCGGGTGATTGCTGCGCCAGCTCGTCAAGGTCGAAGGCCGGTGTCTTCATGGCGGCATCTTCGCAGCTTCATCGCACCAGGGCCAGCGAGAACGCGGGCACATAGGTCACGAGCATCAGCACCACCAGCATCATCAGCACGAACGGCATGATGGCGCGGGCCACGTCCCACAGCCTGAGCTTGCTGATGGCCATGCCGACGAACAGGCAGTACCCGATGGGCGGCGCTGCCATGCCGATGGCCACATTGGTCACGATCATGCTGCCGAAGTGGATCGGGTCCACCCCGTACTGGCGCGAGATCGCAATCAGCATCGGCCCGAGGATGACCATGATCGCAATCTCGTCCATCACTGCCGCCAGCAGGAAGAAGCCGACGTTCAGCACCGCCAGCATGACCCACTTGTCATGCACATTGGCGGCCAGCCACGAGGTCAGGCCGGACGCCAGCTGCTCCTGCGCGATGAGGATGCCGAAGCCCTGCGAGAAGCCGACGATGGCCAGCACCATCGCCGTGGTGGAAATGGCGCGGCTGATGACGCCGCCGAGTTGCCGCACGCTGACCGTCCGCTCCACCACCATCGCAATGAACAGGGTGTAAACGCAGGCCACCACGGCCGCTTCGGTCGGGGTGAAGATGCCCATGTAGATGCCGCCGAGCACGATCACCGGTGCCAGCAGCACCCAGACGCCGTCGCGCACGGCCGTTTTGACCTCGCCCCAGGTCGCCCTCGGGTCACGGGCGATCTGCGACTTCTTCGCATGCAGCAGCACCAGCACCACCATGCCGGCCGCCATCAGCAGGCCGGGTAACACACCAGAGAGGAACAGCTTGGCGATCGACTGCTCGGCAATCACGCCCCAGATCACGAACGCGATCGACGGCGGGATCAGCGGCGCGAGCACACCCGCGCTCACGCTCAGCGCCGTGGCGTAAGCCTTGGAGTAACCCCGCTCCGCCATCGCCGGGATCATGACCGCGCCAATCGCGGCGGTGGTCGCCGGTGCCGAGCCGCTGACTGCCGCAAACACCAGCGCCGCCAGGATGGTGACCAGGCCGAGTCCGCCGGGCAAGTGCCGCACAAAGACGTCCGCCACATTGACGAGGCGGCGCGACAGGCCGCCGGCCGACATGACCTCGCCCGCCAGCATGAAGAAGGGAATCGCCAGCAGGCTGAAGCTCTGCGTGCCCGCCACCAGCGTCTGGGGCAGCAGCATCGGGTCCATGCCGGTCACAAAAATCGCCGCAGTCACGCAGACCGCCAGCGCGAAGGCAAAAGGAACACCGACGATGACGAGGCTGGCGAAGCCCAGCGAAAGGATCAAGGCAACAACAGACATGCTCAAACGCCTTCAGGGCTCAGGCCATCACGGTCATCGGGGCTTTCACGGCCATATAGAACCATCCGTTCCAGGCCGAACAGGGCGATCAGGACGCCGCAGACCACCACGCTTGAATACAGCAACGGCATCGGATAGGCAATCGCAGCCGACCGGGTGCCTGCCGAGCTTTCGACATAGTTCCAACCCGACCAGGCCAGGAACAGGCCCACGCAGGTGACGAGCGCCAGCACCGCCCGCTCGAACAGCCCCCGCACGATTGGCGGAAAGACGTCCAGCAGCATGTCCATGCGCACATGGATGCCCTCGCGCACGCCGTAGGCAATACCCAGCAGCACTGTCCAGCTGAAGGCCAGCAGGGCCACCTCTTCCGTCCATGAGGGCGGCAGGTTGAGCGCCGACCGCATGAACACCTGGAACGCCAGCACCGCGAGCATGACCACTGTCAGCAGCCGGACCGCGGCCTCGGTGGACTTTGCGATCCAGCCGACCGCAGTGGCCAGCACCTGCTTCACCGGGCGCCGCCGGTCGAGGCGAGGATCGCGTCCAGCAATGCGCCATGGCCATCCTTGCGGGCCTTGTCATACACCGGGCCGACGGCCTTGCGGAAGGCGCCGACGTCGGAGATCTGGTTGACCTTCATGCCCGACTTCTCAAGGCTCGCCAGCGCCTTGGGCGTCTCGGTGGACATGAACTTGCGCTGCTCTTCCACCGCTTCCTTTGCCGCCGCGTTGATCGTGGCCTGCTGCTGCGGGGTGAACCTGTCCATCAGCCGCTTGCCGATCATCAGCTCATAGGCAGTGAAGGTATGGTTGGTGAGCGACAGGAATTTGGTGAACTCGTTGATCTTGAGCGGCTCGATCAGGGCAATCGGCAGTTCCAGGCCATCAATCGTGCCCTGCTGGATGGCGGTGACGGTTTCGCCAAAGGCCATCGGCACGGCAGCGCCGCCCAGCGAGTTGACAAGGTCGATGTACACCGGGTTCTGCATGACCCGCACCTTGACGCCGCCCATGTCGGCCGGCATCTGCAGCGGCCGCTTGTTGTTGATCATGCTGCGGAAGCCGCCTTCAAAGTAGCCGAGCACCACGATGCCCTTGGCATTGAGGCGCTTGCCCAGGTCCGCGCCGATCGGGCCGTCCAGCACCTTCTGCACCTGCGCCTCGTTGGCAAAGATGAAAGGCAGGTCCAGCACCTGGAAGGCCGGCTCGGCCTGGGCGGTGACGGCATTGGTCACCACCGCGGCGTCCACCGTGCCGAAGCGCAGGCCTTCCACCAGCTGCTTCTCGTCGCCGATCTGGCGGTTCGGGTAGAGCTGCACCTGCATGCTGCCGGCCGAGCGCTTTTCCAGCGCGGTCTTGAAGGCGCGGGCGCCGACGGCCAGCGGGTCGGTGGCGCTGTCGGACGTGGCCCAGCCGAGCTTGATGACGGTGGGTGCCTGGGCGCTGGCGCCAAGGCAGAAGGCCGACAGCACGGTCAGGCCGATGATGCGCTTGAAATTCTTGAACATGGGGTTGTCTCCTGGGTAAATCTTTTGAGTCAGTCAGTTGAAGTCACGTGTTTGAAGTCGTACAGCCGTTGCGGGTTGTCCGCGAGGATGGTTTTCAGCATGGCGTCGTCTCCCGCCCAGCGGCGCAGCTGCGCCAGCACCTGGACGGCGTCAATATCGAACGGCTGGCTGATGTCGGTGGCCAGGGGCTGGCTGCCGGGCCGAGGGTGCGGCCAGTCGCTACCCCAGACCATGCGCTGCGGATTGGCCTGGATGAACAGGGCCGCCAGCGGGTCAATGTCGGTGTAGCCGTCCCGGGTTGCGCAGCGGTACGGCGCGGAGAGCTTCACATAGGCCTTGCCGCTTTCCACAAGCTTGAGCACCGGGCCCAGCCCTTCCTGCTGCGCGCCCTGCCCTGCGCGCGCGCCGGCAAAGTGGTCGAGCACGACGGGCACGGGCAGCGCTCCAAGCGTGGCGCTGCAGGCTGCCAGCAGCGGCATGCTGGCATAGACCTGCACATGCCAGCCCCAGGGCGCGACGCGCTCGGCGGTGCGGCGCATCGCGGCGGCGGCGGGGGCCGGGTCGCTCGCGCCGTCAACTTCCAGGTTCACCCGCACGCCGCGCACGCCGGCGGCATGGAGCCCATTGAGCGCAGCATCGGTCACGTCGTCTTCAATCACCGCCACGCCACGCGCGCGGCCCGGGCCAAGCACGCGCAGCGCCTGCAGCGTCGCCGCGTTGTCCGGCCCGTACACACTGGGCTGCACGATCACCACGCGCTCCAGGCCCAGCGCGTCAAGGCGCTGCGCCAGCGCCTCGATGGTTGCGGGCGGCGGCGTGTAGCGGCGCGACGGCCAGAAAGGGAAGGCCTGCGCGTCCAGGAAGACATGCGTGTGGCAGTCGCATGAGCCGTGTGGAAGCGTCACTGCACGATCTCCTTCAGCAGCGCGGGGCTGGGCACCAGCTCGCCACGCTCGATGCGCTGGATGATGTCGTTGACCCGCCGGTGGCAGGTCACGTCAATGCCGACCTCCTCGCCGCGCCGCGCGACCAGGCCGTTGATGTCGTCGGTCTCGGTGCGACGGCCCTTCTTGATGTCCTGCCCCATGGAAGGCCGCTGGGCATCGCTGCGGGAGTTGGCCACTTCCATGATCATCTTCGTGATGGCCTCGTTGGCGGCCGGGTCGGTGTCGGCCCGGGCCAGCAAATCAAGGTCGAGCCCGCCGACGGGCTCCAGCGCCAGGCCCATGGCACGGCCGACGCGCACGCAGGAGCTGCCCAGCGCAATGGTCAGGTTGCGCGACACGTCGTTGGTGTCGCGCTCCTTGCCGGTCATGCCGGTGAGGGCGCAGACGCCGTTGCGCATGGCATTGATCGCCAGCTTGGACCAGCGCTCGCCCCAGAGGTTCTGGGTGAGCTTGCAGGTGTCGCCATGGCGCAGCAGGCCGGCCACGAGTTCGGCACGCGGCGTCACCTGGCCGCTGGGTTCGCCCACGCGGTAGCCCGCCTTCTTTTCATCGCCCAGCGGCGAATTGCGCACAATGCGCCCCGGCCCCACCAGTTCTGCCGCCAGCGCGCTCACCGCGCAGCCCAGCACCCGCCGCCAGCCCACGATGCCCGCGATCAGGTCTTCATTGATGCCGTTCTGCAGCGACACAAAGCAGCCGGTCGGCGACACATAGGGCAGGACCAGCTGCGTGGCCCACAGGGTGTCGTAGGACTTGACGGCGATGAACGCAACGTCAATCGGCGCCTCGCGCACCAGCTGCGGCACGTCGCTGATGTGCAGCGCCCGCACCTGCGCATGCACCGAGCCGGCGCCGTTCATGCCTTCAACGGTGAGGCCGTTGCTGCGCATGGCCTGCACATGCTCGGGCCATGCGTCCACCAGGATGGTGTCGACACCGGCTTTCGCCAGGTGCGCACCCACATAACCGCCGACGGCTCCGGCGCCGACGATGCATACACGCGTCATGCAAAAAGCTCCGGTGTCAGGCGTGGGGCACGCAGTAGTCGGCGGCGGACAGGCGGAAGGTGGTGCGCTTCATCAGCCGCGGCTGGGTGATGAACATCTCGTCACGGCGGTGCTGGGTGCAGCCGTTGTCCCACATCATCAGGTCGCCGTTGTTGACCTTGTGGCGGTAGGCCAGCGACGGGTCGCCGCCGGCCTTGAACAGCACGGGCAGCACGCGCGCATTCTCTTCTTCGCTCAGGCCTTCAATGGCAATCAGCGTGGTCTGGTCCGCATAGAGCGCCTTGCGGCCGGTGACCGGGTGGGTCAGCACCACCGGGTGGCGGGCATCGGGCAGGCTCAGCATGGCGTTGGCCTTTTTCTTGTCCTTGAGCTCCAGCGTGTTGAGCATCGCGTAGCGCTTGGCATAGCGGTAGACGCCGGTGCGGCCGTCAATGAGCTGCTGGATGTCTTTGGGCAGCAGGTCCCAGGCGCCGTACTGGTTGGCCCAGTAGATGTCGCCGCCGTCACGCGGCACTTCCGTGCCGTACAGGATGGCGCCGGTGGCCGGGCGCACCTGGAAGGTCTGGTCTGAATGCCAGTCCACGTCTTCCCCGCCGGCAAAACCGCCGACGAAGCGGCCGTCGTTGTACTTGAGCGTGCTGAAGTAGATGATCTGCTCGTGGTACGGCGACTGGATGTCCTTGCGGGCCGACGACTCGCAGTGGCCGAACTGCTCGGTGAAGCGCACCAGCTCGGACTCGTCCAGCGACTGGCGGCGGAAGATCATCACCGGCGACTTCTGCCAGATTTCCTTGAGCTGGCCGATGGCATCGGCGTCGTCAACGATGTCCATGATGGTTGCGTGAACCTGGACGGCGAAGTCCGAATGCAGGGGGGTGGTCTTGATGGTGGTCATGGGGGTCTTGCTCTCTCTGTCTCTGTCGGTTTGTCTGGGTATGGGTTTGCGGCGTTTCAGTCGGGCTTCATGTTGGCGGCGGTGATGATCTGCGCATAGCTGCGGCGCTCCTCACGCAGCCATGCGGTCAGCTCGGGCACGGTGTACACCGGCGCGCGCTCGAAGCCCAGGTCGGTCATGGCCTTCTGCGTCTCGGGCAGGTCAAGGATCTTGCGCATCTCTGCGCCGAGCTTTGCGTGAATTTCAGGCGGCACACCCTTGGGCGCCATCAGCGCATTCCAGGCGGCGATGGTGAAGCTGGGCAGGCCCTGCGCACCCGCAGTCCGCACGCCGGGCATCGAGGTCAGCGGCTGGGTGGTGGTGACTGCCAGCGCCTTGACCTTTGAAAGCTGCGTGCGCGTTGCCGCCACGGTGTCGATCAGCACCGACACATGGCCACCAAGCACCGCAGTCATCGCGTCGGCCGAGCCCTTGAACCGCACGCCGAACAGCGGCACGTCGCGCGCGCGCAGCATCTCCAGCACCAGCTGGCCGGTCACGCTCGGGATGCCGGTGTCGATCTTGCCGGGGTTGGCCCTGGCAGCGGCGATCAGCTCGGTCAGCGAACTGAAGGGCGCATTGGGCGATGCCGAGATGGCAAACGGGATCAGCGCCGTGAGCACGATCGGGTCGAAGTCCTTGTCGGCGTCGTAGCCCACATTCGGGTACAGGGCCGGGTTCATCGCATGCGTGCCCGATGCGCCCATGACCAGGGTGTAGCCGTCAGGCGTGGCACGGGCGGCCGCGGCGGTGCCGATGTTGCCGCCGGCGCCGGGCCGGTTCTCCACCACAAAACTCTGGCCGAATGCACGCGTGAGCTTCTC
This sequence comes from Pseudomonadota bacterium, assembly GCA_040385105.1. GTDB lineage: Bacteria > Pseudomonadota > Gammaproteobacteria > Burkholderiales > Burkholderiaceae_C > JACMQX01. The sequence continues at coordinate 118,166 of JAZKHY010000061.1, read as the reverse complement.
GGCAAAGTAGCGGGTGGCGATGTCGGTGCTCTGACCGGCCGGGTAGGCCACGATGATGCGCACCGGCCGGTTGGGCCAGTCGGACTGGGCCCGGGCCTGCAGGGGTACGAGGCCGGCTGCGGCCGCGAGCGATGCCGTGGCCAGCAGCCCCAGCACAGTGCGGCGTGTCGTGCGCCGTGTGGTGATTTTCATCTGTCTGTCTCCTTTATTTGTTTGATGGCACCGAAGGTAGCGCCAGACTCATGCGGCGCGAACGAATGGGCGCACTGCTGTTTCACCTGTTGAACTTTCGGTGTGGGCCGGCCCGCCGCCGGCCTGCCACAGGTAGCCTGCATCCAGCGCGCTGAAAGCGCTGCAGCCGATCTGCGCCATCACCATGTCAACCTCGTTGCGCACGATCTGCAGGGCCCTGGCAGCACCGGCCTGCCCGCCCGCCGCCACGCCGTACAGCGTAGGCCGCCCGAAGATGCCCGCATTGGCGCCCAGGCAGCGGGCAATGACGAGGTCCGACCCACGGCGCACACCGCTGTCGAGGATGATTTCCACGCCATCGCCCACCGCCGCGCGGATGGCCGGCAGCATGGCCAGCGGCGACGGGGCGGCATCCAGCTGACGCCCGCCGTGGTTGGACACCACGAGGCCGTTGGCGCCCAGCCGGACCGCCTCACGCGCGTCGTCCGGATGCAGCAGGCCCTTGATGACCAGCGGGCCAGGCCAGGCCGCACGGATGCGCCGGATGTGCTCCCAGCTGACCATCGGCGCAGGTGTGAGCGTGCCGTACATGTCGGCCACCTGGTTGGCGCCCGCCCCTTCGGGCGCATAAGGCATCCAGTTGCGCATCATGGGTATGCCGCCGGTGCGCAGGTAGCGCAGCACCCAGGCCGGGTGGCCCAACGCCTCCAGCACCACGCCGGGCGTCATGCGGAACGGCCGCGAGAAGCCATTGCGGCGGTTGCGCTCGCGGTTGGAATTGACCGGCACATCGACCGAGACCACGAGCACCTTGACGCCTGCAGCGCGCGCGCGGCGCACCAGGTCGTCATTGATGCGCTCGTCGCTGGTGCAGTACATCTGGAACCAGACGTGCTCGGGCGCGATGGCATGCACTTCCTCCAGCGCCCCGTTGCTGGCGCTGGACAGCAGGAACGGCACGTTGGCATCGCGCGCGGCAGCCGCCAGCATCAGGTCGGCATCGGGGCGGAACAGCCCCGCCAGGCCGGTGGGCGAAATGCCGATGGGGCTGGCGTACGTGCGGCCGAACAGCTCGACCGTCTGGTCGCGCCGGGTCACGTCGCGCAGGTAGCGCGGCAGCAGGCACCAGCGCTGGAAGGCTTCGCGGTTGCGCGCGAGGCACTGCTCGTCGTCGGAGCCCCCGTCGATGAAATCAAAGGCAATGCGCGGCAGCTTGCGGCGCGCGAGGGTGCGCAGGTCTTCAAGATTGATGGCAGATGAAATGTTCATGGCGTGGCGTGTGTGGAATCGCCACAACCATAAGCGCGCAGTCCGCTGCCGCGAAGCAGCGGCGCCGCGCCAGTTTCACATGTTGAACTTGTGGGCTTCGGCGGACAGCACCTGGGCAGTAGCCTGCAGCTCGGCGCGCAGCTCTTCCAGCCGCTCCTCGCCATACAGCTCGGCCGTTCCCATGAGGCACAGCGCGGCAAAGGCATCGCCCCGCGCGCCGCACACCGGCGCCGCAAAGGCATGCAGGCCAGGCACCACGTCGCCCATGTTGACGCCAAAGCCGTGGCGGTCGGAGCGCTCGCGCATTTTCTGCAGCGCCTCCAGCCGCCCGGTGCCGCGCCGCGCGATCTCCTGTGCCACGTTGTCCAGCAGCACGGCACGCACCTCATCGCCAAGCAGCGTCTGAAGGATGGCGACGCCACCGACGGAAGTGAACAGCGGCCTGCGCGTGCTCGGGTAGACCATCAGCCCCGACAGCGGCAGCGTGCCTGAACGCACACTGCAGACGTATTCATTGCCGCTGCGCAGCAGCAGCAGGCCGATGCCGGCCATGCGCCGCGCAAACGCCTGCACCACGGACTCGGCCGTGCGCTGGAACTGGACCCTGTCGGGAACCGCCAGGCCCAGCTCATACATCAACGGGCCGGGCAGGTAGTGGCGGTCGCTGGCGCGCTGCTCGACCAGGCGTTCGTCCACCATGCAGGCGAGCATCCGGTGGACCGTGGCCTTGTCCTGGTGGCAGGCGGCGGCCAGGTCCGACAGGCGCCAGCCGAACTGGGGCCGCGCGGCGATCATGCGCATGAGCTTGATGCCCCGGCCGAGGCTCTGGGTGCCGGTGGGGCCGGTAACGGCGGTAGCGGCGGCACCGGCCGGCAACTGTTGTGCAAGGTGGGCAAGTTCCATGATGGGTGCGTTCCTTATGCAGGTGCCGCCAAGCATCTCACCCAAAACGGCGCACGGCTATATGCGCAAACCCGATATTCCAAAAGCGCCAAGGGGGGCTTCGAAATTCCGCAAGCGGCCTCAGCTGTGCGAATACATCGGCCGTCCCGCCACCGGCACGCGCGCAGTGAAGACGCTGCCGCTGCGCGACTCCAGCATGTACAGCGTGCGGCCGTCATCACCGCCATAGGCGCAGTTGGTGGTGTAGACGCCGCCGCCGGGCGCGTCGATGCGGTACAGGGGCTCGCCCCGCGGGCTGAACACCCACACTGCCCCCATGCCCACATGGCACACGGCCAGGCCCCCTTCGGCGTCCAGCGCGATCCCGTCCGGCCCGCCGCCGCCCGACATCTGGATATACACGCCGACCTTGGTGGCCGTGCCGTCCGCCATCAGCGGCACGCGCCAGATGGCGTTGTCGCGGGTCACGGCCAGGTACACCGCCGTCTCGTCCAGGTTCATCACCAGGCCGTTGGGGCTGGGGATGCCGCCAAGCACCACGTCAAGCTGCCCGGAGGGATGCAGGCGGAACAGCCGCCCGCTCGGGTCCTGCAGCCCGGTCTGGCCCTGATCGGTGAAGTACATGTCGCCATTGGAGGCAAAGAACAGGTCATTGGGGCCCTTGAAGCGCTCCAGCCGGGCGCGCTCCAGGAAAGGCTCCACACGGCCCGTCTTCGGGTCCATCACCATGATGCCGCGCTTGCAGTCCGTGATGAAGGCGCGGCCGTCGGGGTGGAACTTCAGGCCGTTGGGCTCGCCGTCATACTCGGCCGCCAGCTCGACGCCGCCCTTCGGGTCAATGCGGAAGATGCGGCCCCAAGGAATGTCCACCACCCACAGGTTGCCCTCGCGGTCAAACGACGGGCCCTCCAGGAACACCGGCGCATGGGCACCATGCAGTTGCGTGCTGCTCCAGATGCTGGTGCGGCCGTTCACATAAAAGCGCTCGGGGATGCGGGTGAAGACCTCGGCCTTCAGTCTTTCGGGGGGATTGAACATTCTTTCTCCTTGAATCAGCGCCGCGCGACCCGCTGCGCCATGTAACCTGACAGCACCTGCAACTCGGCCGGCTGCGCCGTCGCCATCCATTCCAGTGTGAGGCGCTCACCGGCGCGGTCGAGAAAGCGCCGCACAACGGGCTCCATCCCGGCAACGGCAATCCTGTTCTTGACCAACTGCGCCTCCATCTCGGCGTTGATCTTCCCGCTGGCCTGCCAGCCGCGCAACTCGGCGCGCTGCGCGGCCTCCATGAACGCCTTGCGATCACCGGCACTGGCCTTGTCCAACACATCCTTGCGCATGAAGATGACGTTCTTGGGAATACTGGAGCTGACCTGATAGTAGTGCGTCATGGACGTCCACGCCTTGGTGATCACCCCGGCCAGACTGGAGGTGAGCATCAGGTCGAACTCGCGCGCCGCGATGGCTTTTTCGATGGCAGCCATCTGCATCGAGGTGGTCACGGGCGTCGCGCCAAGGAACTCGGCAATGCGCTGGGTGGCCGGGCTGTAGTGGCGCATGCGCAGCCCGCGGAAGTCCTCCGGCCGGGCAATCGGCCGGTTGGCATACAGATTCAGCGGCGGCCACGGCACCGCGAACAGCAATGCCAGGCCGCGCCTTGCCAGCGCATCGGCAACAGCGCCGCGCGATGCGTCCCACAGCAGCCGCGCATCGGCATAGCTGGACACGATGAATGGGAATGAGTCGATGCCCATGACCGGGTGCTCCTTGGCCAGGGTGGCCATGAAGACCTCACCGCCCTCCACCCGGCCATCGGCTGCGCCCGGCACCATGTCAGCGGCTTTGAGCAATTCGCCGTTGGGGCGCACGTCAATGTCCATGCGGCCCGACGTGGCCTCTTTCACGTCGCCGGCAAACGCCAGCAGGTTGACGGTATGAAAGCTGTCCAGCGGGTAGCCGCCGGCCAGCCGGAGCTTCGCCTGGCCCCGGGCCAGCATGGGCAACGCGAGGGTGCTTGCGCACAGGCCGAGCTGGAACTGCCGGCGGTTCAGGGATGTATTCATGGCGTTGCCCGTCAGCGTCCGGAAATCTGGTTCGGCAGCCACAGCGCAATCTCCGGCCAGACCACCAGCATGCCCAGCAGCACGAACATCAGCAGGTGGAACGGGATGGTGCCCATCACCACATCCGACAGGTTACCGCGCGCGATGCTCTGGATCACAAACAGGTTGATGCCGATGGGCGGCGTGATCTGCCCCATCTCGATGAACACCACCACGATGATGCCGAACCATACCGGGTCGATGCCGTAGGGCGCCAGCAACGGGTACAGCAGCGGCACGGTGATGACGATCATGCCCAGGCTCTCGACCAGCGCACCCAGTGCAGTGAACAGGATCAGCAGGGCCAGGAAGAAGCCGGCCTTGCTCAGGTTGAGGCCGATGATGAATTTGGTGATTTCCTCGCCCACACCGGCATAGCTCATTGCATACGAGAAGATGAAGGCGGCGTAGGTGATGAACAGGATGTTGCTCACCGCCAGCGTGGAGCGCTTGAGGCAGGCCAGGAACTCGCGCCAGGACAGCTCGCCGAACAGCAGTGCGATCACCAGCGCGAAGATGCAGCCCGCTGCCGCTGCCTCGGTGGGCGTGGCGACCCCGGTATAGATGGCGCCCATGATGCCGAGGATCAGCAGGAGGAACGGCACAATGTCCACCAGCGCCCGCAGCACCATCGGTCGCGTCAGCTTGCCGGTTTCACGCGGCGCGATCTCGGGGCGGAGGATGGCAGCCACTGCTACGTAGGCCATGAACAGCAGCGTCAGCAGGATGCCCGGCACCACGCCCGCCATGAACAGCTTGGCCACCGATGTCTCGGTGAAGGTGGCATAGACGATCATCGCGATCGACGGCGGTATCAGGATGCCCAGCGTACCGCCGGCCGCGAGCGAGCCGGTGGCCAGCCGCACGTCGTAGTTGCGGGCCTTGAGCTGCGGCAGTGCCACCTTGCCGATGGAGGCCGCCGTTGCGATGCTGGAGCCGCTCACTGCGGCAAACACCGCGCAGCCGGCAATGTTGGTCTGCAGCAGTCCGCCCGGCACCTTGCGCACCAGCTGGGACAGCCCGCTGTACACCCGCATGCCCAGGCCGCTGCCCTGCAGTATCTCGGCCATCAGCACAAACAGCGGTATGGAGGTGAGCGTGTAGCTGTCCATGCTGCCCCAGCTGGTCAGGCCCAGGCCATGCAGCGCGGGAATGCCCCCCACAAGGTAGAGGTACACCACACCTGGCAGCAGGATGGCAAACGGCACCGACATGCCGGCAGCCAGCAGCCCGATGAAGAGAATGAAAATGAAAACGATCAGGTATTCGCCGCCCATGGCAGGCTCCTTGTTCTTCCAGCGTGATTCGGGTCCGCTCCGGGATGGAGTCAGGACGGTGTCATGACGACGTGGCGCGCAGCCGGCGCCAGTCCGCAGCCAGGGTGCGCAGCATTGCCAGCGCGAGAATGAGAGCACCCACCGCCATGGCCAGCCGCGGTATCCACAGCGGCGTCATCAGGCTCGTCGCTGCAACGTCGCCGGACTTCCAGGTGATCCACTCAAAGCGCACCAGCTCTGCCAGCAACACCAGCGTAACCAGCGTGGCCAGCAGGTCGAACACCAGGCGCAACCGTGCCCGCCCCGCCGGGCCCAGCCGGTGCTCCAGGAAATGCACGCGGTGGTAGGCATGCAGGTACTGCCCAGAAGCAAGCGACAGGAAGGTGATCGCCACCAGCGCATACCCGCCGATCTCGTTGCTGAACTGGATCGACCAGCCAAAGGCCGACCGGACCAGCATCTCCGCCCCCATCATCACCACCAGGCCGACCACCATGGCCTGCGAAACCCAGCGGCCCAGCCTGGCAGGCAGGTCTTCATCGGGGCTGAAAGCGTCGGCGTCCTCGCTGTCCAGCTCGATGCCGGCGTCGGGCAGGCGCCCAGCGCCCCGCATGTTCGCGTCAGCAGACATTCAGCGCCCCGTTGCCGCGCGGGCCTTCAGCAGCGCCTCGTTGGCGGCGGGCCGCTTCTCGCCCCACTCCTTCCAGTACGGGGCGATGCGCTTTTCAGCCTCGGCCATTTCAGCGGCGGTGGGCGTCGTCACCACCATGCCGCCTGCGGCCAGCTTGCGCGTCAGCTCGTCGTCCTCCGCAGCCATGGCGGCCGAGATCTTGCCGGTGTGCTCTGTCACCAGTGCCTGGACCTTGGTGCGCGTGGCCGCAGGCAACTGCTCCCATGCACTCTTGTTCACCAGGATGAGTGAGTCCACGAAGCTCACGTTCAGCCGGTAGCTGTACTTGAGCAGGTCGCGCCACACATAGCCGTAGCCGGAGCTGGCGGTGAGCGCGCCGTCGATCACGCCGCGGTCGATGCCGGCCGCCACTTCCGCCGTGCCCAGTGTCACCGGGATACCGCCAAGCAGCTTGATGAACTCGGCCTGCTCGGGCGAGATCACGCGGATCTTCTGGCCGGCGATGTCGGCCAGCGAGGTCAGCTTCTTCTTGGACCACATCACGTTTTCCGGGAAGATGTAGCGGCCCAGCAGCACGATGTTCTTCTTGTCGTATTCGGCGCGCAGGTACGGCGCTTCGATGTCCCAGGCCTTCTCGAAGTCGGCCCGGGCCGGGAACAGCATCGGCAGGCGCACCACACCGCCCACAGGGACGCTGCCCACGAAGAACGCGTCGTCGCCCATCTGCACGATGTTGTCGCTCACCGCCTGCGTGATGTTGGTGGCTGCAATCGGCAGCGTGCCGCCGAGGTTCAGCCGCACGTTGAGCTGCCCCTGGGTTTCCTTCTGGATGGCTTCCAGCAAGGAGTTGAGGCCCTTCACCGCGGTCACTGTCGCAACTGCGTTGTAGGTGTAGGCGCGCCAGTTGTCTGCAGCGGTGGCCGGTGCGGCTGCCAGCACAGCAGTTGCCAGCAGGCCGGCGGCGGCGAAGCGCTGCATCAAGCCGGCGGCGCCATTGGGCCGCGTGAATTTTTTCATCTTCAACATGTCTGTCTCCTGGTTATTCATGCCCGATCCCGCGGCATTGCGGGACGGGATGCGGCTACGTTAGCGGCGCCCTTCTTTGCAGAGAAGGCTCGGCCCCATCCGCGTTTCACATATTGAACTTTCGCATTCGCACCCCGGGGAAGTGATTCCACCGGGAAGGCCGTGAAAGTCCTCTCCTATTCCGGCTGGATGCCCGCCTGCTGGATTGCTGCACCCCAGGCCCGCTGTTGCTCCGCAACCAGCTCGGCGAGCTCCTTCGGAGTGCCGGGCTTCACCTCCAGTCCCATGGACGCCATGCGCTGTCGCACGTCAGGCCTGTTCAGCACCTTCACCAGCGCGGCATTGAGCTTGCCGACCACATCCGCAGGCGTCCCCGCCGGGGCGAGCAAGCCACCCCAGTTGGCAAAGTTGAAGCCGGGATACGACTCGCCTGTTGCCGGCAGGTCGGGCAGCACGGGTGAGCGCTCATCGGCCATCACGCCAATGGCGCGAAGCCGCCCGGACTCGACAAACGGCCGGGCAGAACCCCAGTCGGTGAACAGGAAATCAACCCGCCCCGCAGCCAGGTCGGTCAGCGCATCGGGGGAGCTCTTGTAGGCGACCTCTGTGGCGTCAAGCCGGGCCAGGCGGCGGAAGTGCGCTGCACCGACCCGACCGGAGGCATTCCCGTAGCCGTAGAAGGCTGCCCCCTTGCGGCGCAGGTGCGCCACGAGTTCCGGCGGCGACTTCGCGGGCGACGTGGCTGCAACCAGCAGGACGAAGGTGTAGTTGTTGAGGCCAGCCACCGCCGTGAAGTCCTTGACCGGGTCATAGGGAAGGTTGCGCGTGAGGAAAGCGGCCGTTGAGTGGGTGGATGAACTGCCCATCCCGAGCGTGTAGCCGTCCGGCGGCGCCTTGGCGAGCGCGAGCGTCGCGATCTGGCCCAGCGCGCCCACCTTGTTCTCCACGACCACCGGCGTGTTGAGCTCGGGCTGCAGGTACTGGGCCAGCATGCGCGCAAGGATGTCCCCGCCGCTGCCAGGCCCGAAGGCCACGATGATTTTCACGGGCCTGGATGGAAAGGTTTCAGCCTGCGCAGCGCAGGCAACCGTTGCCGCAAGAACGGGGAAAAAGGCTCGGCGCAACAACTTCATGGCAGGTCTCCTGGAGCAGGCTTGCAAGCGGCGCTGGACTCCGCAAGCATCGTGTTGAATTATTTGTACGAACAACTATGATAATTCGATAGAATCGCATTCGTCAATTTTTTCCTCATAAGCGCTCTTTCAATTCCCAAGAAATCAGGGTGTTATTTCTATTTGTTCGTACAAACAATCAACCGATCATGCTCCCTGCCACCTATCTCTTCGTCCCCGGCGACAGGCCGGAGCGATTCCGCAAAGCCCTTGCAAGCGGCGCCGACATGGTGGTCCTGGACCTGGAAGATGCAGTTGCACCGGACAGCAAGGCGTCGGCCCGCGAACATGTGGCGCGCGCCCTTGCGGCTGACGGCATTCGCGCATGTGTGCGCATCAACGGGAGCGAGTCCCGCTGGTTTGCCGAAGACTGCCGCCTGCTGACCCTGCCTGGCGTTTCTGCGGTGATGCTTCCCAAGGCCGAGGACACCCATTCCCTCGCGCAGGTCCGCTCCGCGCTCGACGACGCGACCGCGCTGATACCGGTGGTGGAGACAGCCCGCGGCCTGGCAGCAGCCACGACGCTGGCAGCCTGCGCCAGTGTGCAGCGCCTGGCCTTCGGCTCGGTGGACTTCCAGCTCGACCTTGGCATTGAAGGCGATGACGCGGAACTCCTTTTTGCCCGGTCCCACCTGGTGCTCGCAAGCCGGCTTGCGGGCATCGACGCTCCCGTGGACGGCGTCACCCTGGATGCAACAGATGCGGCGCAGGCAAGCCGCGACGCCCTGCGCGCACGCCGCCTGGGTTTTGGCGGGAAGCTGTGCATCCACCCCGCACAGGTCGGACCGGTGAAGGCGGCATTCATGCCCGACGCCCGCTCGCTTGCGTGGGCGTCCGGCGTGGTCGACGCCGCCCGCAACCACGACTCAGGCGCCTTCACCTACGAGGGCCGGCTGGTTGACAAGCCGGTGATCGACCGCGCGCGGGCCATCCTCGGGAGGCAGGGGCCGTGACGGCGCGGCAAACGGCCTGCCCGGCTCTGCCAATAGATTCGTACAACTTCAAGACAGGTGAAAACCCTTATCAACATAATCTCTTGCGCTGTTAGCATCAATATTTGTACGTACAACAAATTCCAGACTCAGGCATCTGCCCAAGGACCAGACAGTGACCAACCTCGCCGACACCCCGCCCGCCGCCGCGCGGCTGAAGTTCTCCATGCGCAACCTGCCGCTGCTGGAAGGCGGCGCCACCATGGAGCTGCTGGGCCTGGCGCCCATGCTGTGGGCCCACTCCAAGGTCTATTCAGGCGGCGGCGAGAACGCCCTGCACAGCCATGAGATCGAGGACCATGTCTTCCTCATCCTGCAGGGCCGGGCCACGTTCCACTTTGGCGACGGCAGCACCACGGACGTTGGCGCTTTTGATGGCGTCATGGTTCCGCGCGGCATCAAATACCGCTTTCATGCTGACGAATCCGCAGGCAACCTGGTGATGTTCCGCGTCGGCGCGGCCACCGTTGCTGACTCGTCCGACCTGCATCCCAAATTCAACATCCCGAACGAGGCCCTGAAAAGCCGCGCAGACCCGCAAGGCAACTACGCCGCGGGCGATGCGCAGAAGAACGGCGTCGCCTCGCAGCCCACCGTATTCAAAGCCGGGGCTTTCTTTGCACCGGACTGAACCGCAATCCCGCACACACCCGACCCGAAAGGACATGATCATGAATCGCAGAGAACTCTTGCGCGCGGCCGCCATGCTGGCCACCGCGCCGGCCGCCGGCGCCGCGCTGGCCCAGGCCTTTCCTTCACGCCCCGTCACCCTGCTGGTGCCGTATGCCGCCGGCGGCAACGCCGACCTGACCGCGCGCCTCTTCGCGGACGCGCTCACCCGGACTCTCGGCCAGTCGGTGGTGGTTGACAACAAGGCAGGGGGCGGCGGCTCGATCGGCGCGATGCATGTCATCGGCTCGCGCGCTGATGGCCACACGCTGCTGTTCTCGGCGCCCAGCGTACTGTCTGTCACGCCCCATCTGGTCAAGGTGGGCTACACGCCGGCCAGCATCAAGCCCGTGGCCCTGGTCAGCAAAACGCCGCTGGTCCTCGTCGTGAAGAAGGGCAGCAAGTTCAAGTCGCTGGCCGACCTTGTCCAGGGCGCCAAGGCGTCCCCCGGCACCATCTCCATGGGCTACAGCGGCCTGGGCACGCCCAACCACCTGGCCCTGCTGAACCTGGAAGCCGTCGGCCAGGTTCGTTTCAATGCAGTTGCCTACCGCGGCTCGGGTCCCATGCTGCAGGACATGCTGGCCGGGCAGATCGAGGTCGCGGCGGACCAGATCTCCACCTCCAAACCCTTCATCGACTCGGGGGACCTGGTGCCGCTGGCTGTCTTTGGCGCGCCGCTCGCGTTGCTGCCGGGTGTACCGCAGGTATCAACGCTCGGCGCCGAGCCTTTCGACGTGACGACCTACCTGGGCATCGCCGCGCCGCAGGGCACGCCCGATGCCGTGATTGCCGCACTGCAGAAGGCCGGCAGCGCCGCCGCAGAAGACGCGCGGTTTGCCGGCGGCATCACCAAGCTTGGCTCGTCGGTGCATTTCATGCCGGGCCAGGAATACGAGCGGCTCATGCGCAATGAAAACGAATTCATGCGCCAGATGGTCGCCGCGGGGCGGGTGAAGGCTGAATAGACCGCGTCAGGCAGCCGCCAGCGCCTGCCGGTGCTGCGGGTGCGCGATGGCCGCCAGCGCCTGGCGGCGTTGCGTGGGCGTCCGTCCACGCAGGCTCGCAACCCCGAACTCGGTCACCACAAAGTCCACCTCATGCGGCTCCAGCGAGGCCGGCGCGTCACCGCCGATGGCTTCCACGATATTGCTTGCACCATTGCGGCCGGTGGACCGCAGCGCGATGATGCTGCGCCCGCCCGGCAGTCCCGACGCCACGCGCGCGAAGTCGGGCAGGCCGCCAGGCAGCGACACCCTGCGGCGGCCTGCCCATTCGGCGTTGACCCTGCCGTCCAGGCCAACCTGCATCGCCGAATTGATGGCGCACAGGCGGCCGAGCCGCCGCAGCACCGCATGGTCATGCGTCAACGCGCAGGGGTACAGGCCGACGGCGGCATTGCCGTCGAGGAAGGCATAGAAGCCAGCCGAGCCAAATGCCATGGTGGCGACGCTGATCCCCGCAAGATGGCCCTTGGTGCTGTTGTCGATGACGCCCCGCTCGATCAGCGCGCGGGCCCCCTGGCCGATGATGCCGGTGTGCAGGCCCAGGTGCTTCAGGTGCCCGAGCCTGGCCAGCACCTGATCCGGCAGCGCGCCCACACCCAGTTGGAGCACCGCGCCGTCCTCGACCAGCGACGCGATGTGGCCCGCAATGGCCGTCTCGGCCTCGTCGCTGCAGGCAGGGGCCACTTCGTGCGGACCGTCGGCCGCATCAACGAATGCATCGATGTCGCTGGCGGCCAGCCACGAATCACCCATGGTACGCGGCATCAGCGGGTCGATCTCGACAATCACCAGCCTGGCCGCCGCAATGGCCTGGGGCATGTAATCCACCGACACGCCCAGGCTGACCCGCCCTGCCGCATCCGGCGGGGACACGCGCAGCAGCACCGCGCCCACCGGAAGCCCGCGCTGCGCGAACGATGCCGGCACGCTGGACAGCGGCTGGCGCAGCGGCATCACCCGACCGGCATCCATCGCAGCGCGCAGCCCTGCGCCCGGGAGGAAGGTATTGATCTCAAGCAGGTCGCGCGCAGGCGGGTCGGCATAGGCAAGGGGACCAAGCGGCGTGAGCGTATGGATGCGGCGGCCACGCAGCGACCCGGCGGCTTCAGCCAGCAACCGCCCCAGCCGCGTCGGGTGCGCCGCGCCGGAGTGCATCACGATGCCCTCATCCGCCGCAAGGCCGGCCAGGCAGCCGGCCAGGTCTGCCAGCGGCTTCAAGGGCGGCCTCCCCGGTAGTTGAATTTTTTTGATTTTTTGTACGTACTTATTGAAATAGCCATGTATGTATCGAATGCAGATCGTGAAGGGCTTTCACTTTAATTCTAGCCTTATTACTGGAGAATTCGGGTATTTGACAGTGCTTGATTTCGTCGATATAGTTGTACGTACACATTTTTAAAACACCAATGACAACCACCCCCATCCTCCGCACCATCTCGCCTGCCGACGAGTCCGAACTTCTCAACGCCATCGACCGCTGGATCGAGCGCTCGCTCAAACCCGAGCTGGTGCGCGAGTTCGACCATGCAGACCGCTACCCGGCCCACATCGTTGAGGAAATGAAGGAACTGGGCCTGTTCGGCGCCACGGTGGGCACCGAATACGGCGGACTGGGCCTGCCGGCAGCCACCTACGCAAAAATCGTGATGCGCATCTCTTCGGTCTGGATGTCGATCACCGGCATCTTCAACTCGCACCTTATGCTCGCCCTCGCAGTGGAAAAATTCGGGACACCCGACCAGAAGGCCGCCTGGCTGCCCAGGTTCGCGTCCGGTGAAATCCGCGGCGGCCTCGCACTGACCGAGCCCGACGCCGGCACCGACCTGCAGGCCATCCGCATGACCGCCCGCCGCGATGGAGACGGCTACGTCATCAACGGCACCAAGACATGGATCACCAACGCCATCGAGGGCTCCTGCTTTGCCCTGCTGGTCAAGACCGACCCGCAGGCGCAGCCACGCCACGCCGGCATGAGCATGTTCATCGCCCCCAAGGGGCCAGGCCTGAGCAACGGCCGCAAGCTGGAGAAGCTTGGGTACAAGAGCATCGACTCCGGCGAGCTCATTGCCGACGGCTACCGGCTCAGCGCCGACCACCTGATCGGCGGCGTCGAGGGTCAGGGCTTCTACCAGGCCACCGGCGGCCTGGAACTGGGGCGCATCAACGTCGCCTCGCGCGGCGTGGGTATTGCCGAGGGCGCGCTGCGCCTGGCCACCCAGTACGCGCAAATGCGCAAGACATTCGGCAAGCCGATTGCAGAGCACCAGGCCATTGCGCTCAAGCTTGGAGAAATGGCCACCCGTGCCCGCGCTGCGCGCCTTCTCACCCTGGATGCCGCGGCCAGCTTTGACCGCGGTGAACGCTGCGACATGGAGGCCGGCATGGCGAAGTACTTTTCGTCCGAGGCGGCGCTGGAAAACAGCACCGAGTCCATGCGCATCCACGGCGCCTATGGCTACTCGAAGGAGTACGACATCGAGCGGCTGTACCGCGACGCACCGCTGACCTGCATCGGCGAGGGGACCAACGAGATGCAGCGCATCATCATCGCCCGGCAGTGGGTCAAGCGGAACCCTGCCGTATGAGCACCGAGCCCGGCACGCGCGCAGACCGTTCCCTGCCCCGCCCGCCGCACCAGCCTCTAAAGGGTGTACGCATCGTCTCGGTCGAACAGTTCGGCGCCGGACCCTACGGCACCATGTTCCTTGCGCACATGGGCGCGGACGTGATCAAGATCGAGAACCCCGCCACACGCGGCGACCCGTCGCGCCACACCGGCCCCTACTTCCTGGGCGCCGACGACAGCGAGTACTTCCAGGCCTGGAACCTCAACAAGCGCAGCGTCACGCTGGACATCAAGTCGCCGCAGGGGCGGGCCGCTTTTGAGGAGCTGGTGCGCGGCGCCGACGTGGTGCTGAACAACCTGCGCGGCGACCAGCCGGCAAAGCTCGGGCTGGACTACGGCGGCCTGTGCCACCTCAACCCGGCCCTCGTCTGCGTCCACATCTCCGCCTATGGCCGCGACACCAGCCGCGCCGCGTGGCCCGGCTACGACTACCTGATGCAGGCCGAGACGGGGCTGATGCACCTCACCGGCGAGCCCGGCACACCGCCCGCACGCATCGGCGCCCCGTCCATCGTGGACCACACGACGGGGCTGACCTCCATCATCGGCCTGCTGTCCGCCCTGCTGCGCGCGCGCGAGACCGGCGAGGGCTGCGATGTGGACACCAGCCTTTTCGACGTGACGCTGCATCAGCTCGGCTACGCCGCGACCTGGTACCTGAACGAGGGACATGTGTCAAAGCGCCAGGAGCGCAGCGGCCACTACTCGCTTGCGCCGGTCCAGACATTTCCAACGGCAGACGGCTGGATCTTCGTCATGTGCATGACGCAGAAATTCTGGGAGACCCTGCTGGCCACGCTGGGCCGCCAGGACCTCGGCGACATGCCCGGGTTCCAGACCATGGCCGCACGCAACAGCAATCGCGCCAGCCTGCAGGCCGCACTGGATGCCGAGTTCCGCGCACAGACCACGAGCCATTGGCTCGGCAAGCTTGAAGGCAAGCTGCCGGTCGCACCTGTCCTGGGCCTGGCCGAGGCGCTGGAGAGCGAATTCGTGCGCGAGAGCGGCATGCTGGCCCAGGTGGAGCACCCCCACAAGCCGCAGTTGCGGATGCTGGCCAACCCGCTCAGGTTCAACGGCAAGCGGCCCCGCATGGCCGCCTGCTCGCCGCTTGGTGCAGACACGGACAGCGTCATTCCGGCAGCAGTGTCAGGGGAGGCCTCCTGATGAAGCTGGAGGGTATCCGCGTCGTGGACCTGTCGGTGTTCCTGCCTGGCCCCTATCTTTCCCTGTCACTGGCGGACCATGGTGCCGATGTCATCAAGGTGGAGCAACCCGGCGAGGGAGACCCGGGCCGCCACATCGGGCTGTCCGACGGGCCGCACACGGTGTTCTTCCGCAACCTGAACCGGGGCAAGAAGAGCATCGTCCTGGATCTCAAGACCCATGAAGGCAAGGCTGCGCTGCTCGCGCTGGCGGACAGTGCCGATGTGTTCATCGAGTCTTTCCGGCCCGGCGTGGCCAGACGACTGGGCGTGGACCCTGAAACCCTGCGCCTGCGCAACCCGGGCATCGTGTACTGCTCCATCAGCGCATTCGGCCAGGACGGGCCCTACCGCGACCGCCCCGCGCACGACCTTGCGGTGGAAGCGATGTCAGGCGTGCTGGGCATGGGCGTCGGCGCCGACGGCAGCCCCGCCATTCCAGGCGTGCCGGTGGCTGACCTGCTGGCCGGCCTGCACGGCCTGGCCGGCGTTCTGATGGCCCTGCTGCGGCGCCAAGCCACCGGCAAGGGCGACTACATCGACATCTCGATGCTCGACTGCATGGCCGGCGCACTGCGCAATGTGCTGGGGCCGACCATGGCCGAAGGCCGCCAGCCCGACCCGAAGCTCGAGCGCACAACCGGCGGCAGTGCGTTCTACCGCATCTATGAGACGCGCGATGGCGGGCGCATCGCGCTGGCCGGGCAGGAGCCGAAGTTCATCCACGCGCTGCTGGCGGCGCTGGGCCGGCCCGAGCTTGCCACGCTGTGCCTGCAGGGCCCGGGCGCCCACCAGAAGCCGGTGATGGACTTCCTGGAGCACAGCTTCCTGCAGGCAAGCCGCGCCGAATGGGAGCGGCGGCTGGCGCCACTGGACGTCTGCTGGGGCCCGGTCAACACGCTGCCGCAAGCCCTACAGGACCCGCAGTTGCTCGCCCGCGGCATGGTCGTGCGCGATGCGGCTGGCCGGCCCCACATCGCCAGCCCGATCCGTTTCCTCGACGAGCCGTCCCGCCCGGACCTGGCGTCGCCGGGGCTCAACCAGCATCAACCCCTCCTGAAAGACTTGAAACCATGACCCGCACCGCAGTGGAAATCGCGCCCGGCCGCTTCCGTGAAAGCTTTGGACGCCATTTCGAGGACTTCGAAACCGGCCACGTGTATGAACACCGGCCCGGCCGCACCATCACAGAGAACGACAACATCTGGTTCACGCTGCTGACCATGAACACCCACCCGCTGCACTTTGACAATGAGTACGCGTCAAAGTCGGAGTTCGGCAAGCCGCTGGTGAACAGCTGCCTCACGCTGTCGATCGTCGTGGGCATGAGCGTGAGCGATGTGAGCCAGAAGGCCATCGGCAACCTGGGCTGGAACGACATCAAACTGTCGGCCCCGGTATTTTGCGGCGACACGCTGTATGCCGAATCCACGGTGCTCGGCAAGCGGGAGTCGGCCAGCCGGCGCACGCAGGGCATCGTCACGGTGCGCACGGTCGGCCTCAAGGCTGACGGCACCGTGGTCATCAGCTTCGAGCGCAGCGTGCTTGTCCCGAAGCGCGGCCACGCGATCGACGACTGATCAGGTGCGAAGGAAGCGGGCGCCGAGATCGGCCGCCCGCGGACAGCCGATCTGGCCGAGCGTCAGGTCCAGCTCGTGCCGCAGGATGTCGATGGCCCTCTGTGCTCCCGGCAGCCCGAATGCCGCAAGGCCATAGGCCGCAGGGCGACCTACAAAGCAGAGCCTGGCGCCGAGGCTGAGCGCCACCGCCACGTCCGAGCCGCGGCGGATGCCGCTGTCGAACATCACCGCCAGCTTCGTGCCGGCGGCAGCAACCACTTCGGGCAGGGCATCAATGGCGGCGATGCTGCGGTCCAGCTGGCGGCCGCCGTGATTGGAGACGATCACGCCATCCGCGCCCGCGTCCGCCGCAAGCGCAGCATCCTCGCCCGACAGGATGCCCTTGAGCACCAAGTGGCCCTCCCACAGGCCGCGCAGGCGCGCGACCAGCGGCCAGCCATGTGCCGTTGGCACCTGCGAGGCATAGAAGGCTGTCAGGTCGCGCGCGCCGATGCCGGCCGGCGCATAGGGCAGGAAGTTCTCCATCACCGGCAGGCCATGGCGCAGGTAGCGGGCCACCCACGCCGGGTGCCGCATGGCTTCCAGCATGACAGCAGGCGTCGGCTTGTAGGGCCGCACCCAGCCGCTGCGCATGTTGCGCTCGCGCTTGGAATGCAGCGGGACATCGACGGTCACGACCAGCGTCCTGATGCCGGCGGCGGCGGCACGCCTGAGCAGGTCACGCTCGATCTTCAGGTCCTTGCACGGGTAGTACTGCAGCCATGCGCCGGGAGCCTGTTGCGCAGCCGCTTCAATGGTCGCATTGCTGGCGCCCGACAGCACAAACGGTATCCCCGAGCCCGCCGCAACCCGGGCCAGCAACAGGTCGCCCTCATGCCGCACCATGCCCAGCATGCCCATGGGCGAGATGCCGATGGGCGATTTCCAGGTGCTGCCCAGCACCGTTACCTGCTGCGAGCGGGAAGAGATGTCCACCAG
This sequence comes from Pseudomonadota bacterium, assembly GCA_040385105.1. Lineage (GTDB taxonomy): Bacteria > Pseudomonadota > Gammaproteobacteria > Burkholderiales > Burkholderiaceae_C > JACMQX01. Next base: position 100,537 of record JAZKHY010000061.1, on the reverse strand, counting down.
ATACCTCGGGCGCAGCCTGTGGCTGCCCAGGCGCGCGGTGTTCTCCGCCAGGCACTGTTCGTCGTCGGCACCGCCTTCCAAGTAGTCGTAGATCACCCGCGGCAGGTAGCGCCGGGCATGCAGGCGCAAGTCGTTGATGCTCAGGCATTTGTCGACCGGCCTTGTCATGCGGTGGTTCCCCGGCGTGCAGCAGCGTCTTGCATCGGCGCTCAGTCCATCTTGATGCCAAGGTCCTTGACGAGCGGACCCATGTTGGAGGATTCGGTCTTGATGAGTTTGACCAGGTCGTCAGGACCGGCAAAGGTGGCTTCCAGGCCGAGTGCCCCCATCTTCTCGCGCAGGTCCGGCATGGCCAGCACCACCTGCAGGTCTGCAGCGATCTTCTTCTGGATGTCCGCCGGCAGGCCGGCCGGTGCCATCAGGCCGTGCCACATCGGCGCTTCGGAATTCTTCAGGCCGAGCTCCGTCAGCGTCGGAACGTCCGGCAATGCCGAGATGCGCCGGGGGCTGTTGGTTGCCAGGGGCCTGAGCTTGCCGGCCTTGAAGAGCGCCGGATAGGCGGGCACGCCGTCCAGGCCGGACTGGATCTCGCCCGACAGCAGGCCCTTGGTCACGTCGGCGCCGCTCTTGTAGGCCACATAGCGCACCTTGACGCCCGCATCGCGCATGAAGCGCTCGGCAGCCAGCTGCACGCCCACGACACCGCCGCCCATGGTGATGCCGTCGGGCGACTTCTTCGCCATCGCGATCAGCTCGGTCATGGACCTGGCGGGCATGTTGTCGCTGGCCACGAAGATCAGCGGCACGGAGGCCAGCAGGCCGATGGGCGTGAAGTCGCGCAGGCCGTCATAAGGCAGTTTGGAGAAGGCGAACTGGTTCACCGTCAGCGTCGAGTTGATCGGCTGGAACAGCGTGTAGCCGTCCGGCGCGGCGCGGGCGGCCTCGACCGCCGCGATCACCGTGTTGGCGCCCGGCTTGTTGTCCACCAGCACCTGCTGGCCCCAGCGCTCGGTGAGCTTCTGGGCGATGTGGCGCGCAGCCGCATCGGCCGTGCCGCCGGCGGCAAACGGGACGATCCAGCGCACGGGCCTGGTGGGCCACTGGGCCTGCTGCGCGACGGCGGGAAGAATGCTCAGGCCCAGCAATGCAGCCAGGACGATACGGGTTCTGAATTTCACGGTTGTCTCCTTCAAAGTATCTGTCAGGGTTGGGCCGGCGCGATCACAGACATGTCTCGTCGCCGGAGGGAACGGGGTCGGGTGCTTCAGTCCATCGGCGGCTAGCCCCGCAGCGACCGGGCCTGGGCCCGGTAGCCGGACGGGTCCACATGGACGTCGATCAGGCAGGGGCCGTCGTGCCGGAATGCCTGGCGCAGTGCGTCTTCGTACTCCGGCGCGGTGGCCGCCGTGAAGGCCTTCAGGCCAAAGCCTCGCGCCACGCCCGCAAAGTCCGCCCTTGGCCAGACGACGCCGGCCTCGGCCATGCCCCGGTTGCGCTGCTTGAGCGCGATGAGCGAGAGGGCTCCGTCATTAAAGACGATGACGCAGACCCGCGCGCCGCTTTGTGCCGCAGTGGCCAGCTCGCCGGCGCACATCATCAGTCCGCCGTCGCCGGTGAACACCACCGTGGGCCGTTCTGGCGACGCCAGCGCGCTGGCAATGCCAGCCGGCAGGGCGTACGCCATCGTGGCCAGGCCGTTGGAGATGAGCGCGCTGCCTGCAGCCCGCGCCTGCCAGAAGGCCATGGCCGAGAACATGTGGGCACCCGCGTCCACCGTAACTGCGGGGCGGTCAGGCCCGGCGGCCTCCATGGCCTTCTGCACCACCTGCTGGGGCGACAGGCCGGCTGCCTCGCCCTGGTACGCCAGCCGCGCAGCCATGTCGCTGCGCAGACCTGCAATGGCGGAAGCGCTCCAGTCCGAGGCACTGCATGCGGGCAGCAGGGCGTCGAGGCTCGCGGCCAGCGGCCCATACAGGCCGGCAGCAGGCTTCACAGGATGGACCGCATGTGCCACCAGCGCGACGTCGATCACCGGCGCCTGGCAGGTCCAGGGCTTGCCGATCAGCTCGACCGGGTCCAGGCCACAGAGGATGACAAGGTCCGCGGCAGCGATGCACGGCCCCTCGGCCGCGCCGCCGGTGAAATGGCCAACGGCCCAGGGCGACTCGTCGCTGATGATGCCCTTGGCCTTGTAAGTGGCCAGCACCGGGCATTGCAGGCGCTGCGCCATCTCCAGCAGGCGCGCGGGCGCGCCCTCGTCCCGCGACTCAAGGCCCACCAGCAGCACCGGCCGCTTCGCCGCGCGCAGCAGGGCCGGTGCGTCGCCATGGCCCGTGGAAGGGCCGCGGGCTTTCGCAGCATGGCTGCCGGCGGCGCCCTGCACGCCCTTGCCACCGCTGACCACGCGCCTTGCGTTCTCGCCGGTCAGCTCAATATGCACCGGACCCCATGGCGCAGCCAGCATCAGGGCGATCAGGCCGTCAAGCTCGGGGGCGGGGTCCGCGGCTTCCAGCCGCGAGCTGGCCTTGGCCACAGGGGCCGACATGGCACGCTGGTCAAACACCTGGTGCGTGTCGATAGCCAGCTGTGCCTGGGTCCAGCCGTCACTGATGAAGAGCACGGGTGCACGGTCAAGCGCGGAATGCGCAAGCCCGTTCATCGCGCTGGCCGTGCCCGGTCCCTGCGTGGTGACTGCCACGCCGAACGAGTTGCGGATCTCGGCATCCGCCGCGGCAGCCAGCATGGCGCCGGCCTCGGTCCTGCAGAGCACAAAATCAATGCCGCAATGGCCGAACGCTTCGATCAGGTCCAGCGAGCTGCCTCCGCCCGGCACGCCGAACGCACGCTTCACACCGTGCTTTGCACAGGCCTGCGCGATCACGCCGGCAACAGTCATGTCCTGCACTGTCATGCCTCAGACCTTGAGAACGAAGGGATCCTGGATCTCGTCGCTCATCTCGCACCACACACTCTTGGTCTGCAGGAACTGGTCCACCGCCTCCATGCCATTGACGCGGCCGATGCCGCTGTCCTTGTAGCCGCCGAACGGCGAGTTGAAGGCCATGGCGCGATAGGTGTTGATCCATACGGTGCCTGCCTGCAGCCGCCTGGCCATGGTGTGCGCCCGGCGCAGGTCGCGCGTCCACACGCCCGCTGCCAGGCCGAACTTCGTGCTGTTGGCCAGCGCCACCACCTCGTCGTCGTCGCGGAACGGCGTCACGGCCAGCACCGGGCCGAACACCTCCTCCTGCATGATCGGGTTGTCACCGGTCATGCCGTGCAGGATGGTCGGCTCGAAGAAGAAGCCGTTCTCGAACCCCCGGACGCTGGCCCGCTTGCCGCCATGAAGCACCTGCGCGCCGGCCTCCACAGCCCGCGCCACCATGGTTTCATTCTTCTGCAACTGCATGGCGGTAGCTGCGGGGCCCATCTGCGTGTCCGGCGCGAGCGGGTCGCCGAGCTTGATGGCACCCGCGCGCTGCACGAGACGGCTGACCACTTCGTCATAGATGCTCTCGTGCACATAGGCACGCGAGCCGGCAATGCAGGTCTGCCCTGCAGCCGCAAAGATGCCCGAAAGAATGCCGACAACCGCGTTGTCCACCAGCGCATCGCCAAACACGATGTTCGGGCTCTTGCCGCCAAGCTCCAGCGTGCAGCCGGCCAGCCTCGCCCCGGCCCGCGAGGCGATGGCGCGGCCCGCGCCGTCGCTGCCGGTGAAGCAGATCTTGGCCACCCCTTCATGGTCCACCAGGGCCTCCCCGGCGGCGCGTGCGCCCGTCACTACATTGATCACCCCCGGCGGGATGCCGGCCTGCTCGGCCAGCCGGGCCAGCTCGAATGCCGATGCAGAAGTGACCTCCGACGGCTTGAGCACGATGGTGTTGCCGGCAGCCAGGGCCGGCGCGCAGCTCATGATGGTGAGGAAGGTCGGCGAATTCCACGGGACGATCACACCCACCACGCCGATGGGTTCGCGCAGCGTGTAATTCAGCACGCTCTGGCGCTCCAGCGGGATGACGCGCCCCTCGATCTTGTCGGCCAGGCCGCCGAAGTAATAGAGCCACTCCCTGACGATGCCCGCCTGGGCCTTCATCTCGGCCAGCAACTTGCCGTTCTGCGCGGATTCAAGCCGCGCGATGGACTCGGCGCTGCCCGCGATTTTTTCACCCCAAGCCATCAGCAGGCGCCCGCGCCGCGTGGGCGAAAGCTTGCCCCAGGCGCCGGTGAAGGCCGCATGTGCGGCCTGGACGGCGGCGTCCACGTCCTGCTTGCCGGATTCCGCAAAACTGCCCCACTCCCCGCCGGTGGCCGGATTGATGCTGGTGAACCGCTGCCCGCTGCCAGAAGGCGCGGACTGGCCCGCGATGTGGTTGTGAAAGGCGTGGGGCGTGGCTGTCATGGCATGTCTCTTTTTATCAACATATTTGTTCGTACAACTACGAGAATAATCTCCAGAATGAAAGACTGTCAAGCTTTATTTATTGGTAATTTCTCGTGATTTTTCATATGCTTCAATTTGATTTTTTTGTACGTACATCATGAAATTCAAGATTTGCCCGGCCTGGCCTTCAGGCCAGGCGCAGGCAAGCGCCATGCCGCTGGTGCAGAATTGCCCCCATGCCACAACCTGCCAAGACTGCAAAGGCCTCCAGGGCCACCCGGACAGCCGCCAAGGCGGTGAAGCCCGCCCGGGCGAACCCGGCGCGCGCCAAAGCCCCCGCCGCGCCGGCGAAGCCCGCCGGCAAGACCCGGCCTGCCGTGCGGCTGCAGGCCTCCCCGGGTGAACCGCTGTACCGCCAGCTCGTGCAGTCCCTGCGCAATGACATCCTGCGCGGCGTCTTCCCGGTGGGCTCGCAGCTGCCGACAGAGGAAGACCTGACCACGCGGTTTGCGGTAAGCCGTCACACCGTGCGCGAGGCGCTGCGCCAGCTGCGCACCGACGGCCTCGTGTCGTCACGCCAAGGCTCCGGCACCACGGTGATGCCCCCTCCTCCCAGCACGCCGTTCAACGTGCACCGCGTGGCATCCATCGACGAGCTGATTGCCTATGCGGCCGAAAGCCGCTATGTGGTGGAACGCACTGATGTCGTCGGCAGCCAGGACGTGGCCGGCGACGAGCTGGAACTGCCGGCCAACCGGCGCTGGCTGCGACTGCAGGGCTTTCGCCTGAGCGATGAGCCGGCGGCGGCGCCCGTGTGCTGGACTGAAGTGTTTGTGGCAGCAGAGTATGCAGGCGTCGAGCGGCTCATGGGCCGCCAGCGCGGCCCGATCTGGCGCCTGATCGAGGATGTGTATGGCGAGAGGCTGGTGGAAGTGGAGCAGATGCTGCGGGTGCGCATCGTCCCGGAGGCCATCGCCGAGGGGCTGCGTGTGGAACCGTCGTCGAGCGTTGTCGAGGTGCGCCGCACCTACAAGACCACCTCGGACAAGATCGCCGAAGTCTCCGTCAACCTCTATCCGGCCGAGAAGTTCCGCTTCAACATGAAGCTGCACCGCGCCTGAGGAAGCGCCCGAAGGCGCGATAACATCACGCCCGGACTGAACAACCCCTTCGGAGAATTTCCCATGGCTATGGATGTGGTCGACTACGACATTCGCGGTTCTGAAATGCAGTTTGTGGAGGTCGAGCTTGACCCGGGCGAAGCCGCCATCGGGGAAGCCGGCAGCATGATGTTCATGGACGGCGGCATTGCGATGGACACTGTCTTTGGCGACGGCAGCGCGCAGCAGGGCGGCTTTCTTGGCAAGCTGCTGGGCGCCGGCAAGCGCCTGGTGACGGGCGAGTCGCTCTTCACCACCATCTACACCAACAACGCGAGCGTCAAGCGCCGGGTGGCCTTTGCGGCGCCCTACCCCGGCAAGATCCTGCCGATGGACCTGAAGCAGCTGGGCGGCACGCTGATCTGCCAGAAGGACGCCTTCCTGTGCGCGGCGCGCGGCGTGTCGCTGGGCATTGCGCTGCAGCAGAAGCTGTCCACCGGCTTCTTCGGCGGCGAGGGCTTCATCATGCAGAAGCTCGAAGGCGACGGCCTGGCCTTTGTGCATGCGGGCGGCACCGTGGTCAGGCGCGAACTCGCCGCCGGCGAACTGCTGATGGTGGACACCGGCTGCGTCGTGGCCTACACGCCCTCAGTGAGCTTCGAGATCCAGTACGTCGGCAAGATCAAGACCGCGCTCTTCGGCGGCGAGGGCCTGTTCCTGGCCAAGCTCGGCGGCCCCGGCACGGTGTGGCTGCAGAGCCTGCCGTTCTCGCGCCTGGCCTCACGCATCTTTGCGGCCGCGCCGCAGCGCGGCGGCTCGCGGGAAGAAGGCTCGGTGCTGGGCGGGCTGGCCGCAGGCGGCGTGGCAGGCGGCCTGCTGGGCGGCGTATTCGGTGACGACAGCGGGGATTGACGGCCGCCTGCTGAGCAGGACCGTGTGCGAACACGCGCTGCCTAGCGGTTCATCCAGGTGATGGTGAGCTGCAGGACGGTCGCAAACGCCACCCAGAGCAGGTAAGGGACGTTTGCGTACGCAACCCAGCGCACGCGATTCCATATGGTTGCCAGCGCCCAGACCAGCGTGCCCAGGATGAGCAGCACATCAACGCTGGCCAGCTCATTGTTCTTCAAACCGAACTGGATGGGTGAGTAGGCCAGGTTGAACACCAGGTTCAGCCCGAACGGAAGGAACACGCTCCAGGGCATGCGCTTCCTGACGCATTGCCACAGCACATAGCCGAAGGTGATGGCTATGACGAGGTACAGCACGGCCCAGACCGGGCCGAACACACCGGCAGGCGGTGCGAAGAAGGGCTTGTCGAGCTGGGCGTACCAGGCGGCGCTGGCGTTTTCGTTCAAGTCAGGCCGCCTTGGCCAGCGCGTGCCCGAGCCCCAGCCGAGCCGGCGAGAGGTACTGCTGGCGGTAGATCTCGAAGGGCATGGTGTCCGCCGCCTCGATCTTGCGCTGCTCCTCGACAGAAGCCTGGGCTTCGGCGGCAAAGCGCTGCTGCATCTCCGCCGGGAACGGCATTGCCAGCAGTTCTTCGCGGGTCTTTTCAGACTGGGCGCGGGCAAAGCTCACGAATGAGCTTTCGTGGTCCTTGACGGCCGATGCCAGCACGCGGGCAGAAGGCAGCAAGTCCGGGTTGGCCAGCCTGTCCGTTGCGGCGGCCAGTGTGTCGCTGTAGGCGGTGGTGCCATGGGCAGCGTCCAGCGCGGCAGCCACGGGGGCGCATTGCTCGACGATGGACTGGCCCCACTCCGTCAGAAGCACCTCGCGCCCGCCGCGCTCCAGCATCAGGCCGGGCTCGCGGCCGCGTGTGGCCACCTTCTGCTGGTTGCGCGCCAGCGCCGCAATCTCCTGCGGCGTGTCGGGCGGGCTGTCGGTGACGAGGCAATGCAAAAGGAACACGTCGAGAAAGCGGATGGTCGATGCCTCGATGCCCACCGGCACAAACGGGTCGAGGTCCATCAGGCGGACTTCCAGGTATTCCACACCGCGCTCGCGCAGCGCATGCAGCGGCCGCTCGCCGGGGTAGATGACGCGCTTGGGGCGGATGGTGCTGTAGAACTCGTTCTCGATCTGCAGCAGCGTGGTGCCCAGCTGGTTGTAGTCACCGCCGGGGTTCTGGATGCCGACCGCCTCATAGGCGGGGTAAGGCTTGGTGAGAGCCTCCTGCAACGACGCGCCGTAGCCGTCCAGGCTGTTGTAGCTGACGGCGAGCGTGGCCTGCGCATCGCTCTGGTAGCCCAGGCGCCCCATCCGCAGCGAGGTGCCGTGCGGCATGTAGCGCGTCCATTCGTTGAGTTCCTGCAGGTCGTGCTGGCGGCCCGCGACGAAGCTGGAGCACACGGCCGGCGATGCGCCAAACAGGTACAGCAGCAGGAATGCATTGCGCCGGAAGTTGCGGATGAGCGCGAAGTACGCCTCGTTGGAGATGTCGGGCATCGACCAGTTGTAGTGGATGCCCGAGATGGTCTGCATGCGCCGGCCATAGCGGTGGCCCAGCCCCATGCGGTACACGCTCTTGGCGCGGCCCACGTTGGAGGAGCCGTAGCGGCCGATGGGAATGGTCTCGTCCGTCGGCAGGCCGCAGGGCATGCTGGACACCCAGAGCATTTCGTCGCCGATGGCGTGGTAGGTGGCCTGGTGGACTTCGGTGAGTTCCTGCAGGCACTCTTCCACACCCGCATGCACGCCGGTGATCAGCTCGACCTGCGACTCGCTGAAGTCGGTGGTGATGTGCGGGTGGGTGAGCGCCGAGCCCAGCGCCGCAGGATGCGGCGTCAACGCAAGCTTGCCCGTGGGCAACGCGCGCAGGCTTTCCTTCTCAATGCCCCGGCGGATGCCTTTGAGCCTTTTGGGAGACAGCGCGCCGAGGCGTTCCTGCAGACTGCTCATGGGTTGTAACTTTCAGATTTCACTCGGCCGGAAGTTAACACAGGCGGCGAATGTCTGCTTTATGCCTCGTCAAGACGGCTAGGCACAGGGGGAAACCGCCTGCTTGGGGGTGGGGACAACCCAAATCGGCTAGAAGTGTTGAAACGCAGCTGCCGTTTCAACAGCAGCGCCTGCGGCGCTGAGAACTACTGGCCGCGCGTTGCGCGGATTCTTTCCAACCTGTACCTCGCGCAAGGCTGTGGGTAGGGCTGTGGGCGCTTCACTGCGGCGCCCCTACGCTGCGCTTCGGGGTCCCCTGCGCTTCTCGAAATCGAGGGGTCGCTACGGGTCGATTTTGGACATGGGCGCTGAACGCGCCATGGCCAAAATCGCTCCTTCGCTTCTCCGCTGCGCGGAGCAACCCTCGATTTCTGCGATGCTCGGCACCGCAGAGGCGCGCCCACAGCCCTACCCACAACCTTGCAGCCAGCATGGTGGCGAGGAACCGGTCGCCGTCTTCCAGCACCGCCAGAGGCAACACCCATCTCGCGGTGAGTGGTGTGTGCGACGGGCCGGCCGTGGAGGCACCGCCGAGCAGCGCATGGCTTGCGGGCGCGCGCGCAGCGCGCTTCGTGAACTGACTCACTGCGGTTGTCCGAGCGGAGAGAGCCGAAGGCGAACGCAGCGAGTTCCGCAGTGGCCCGCAAGACAGAGCAGCGCAGGGGAGCCGCCGAAGGCGGCCGGTGACGGGGCCGGCACGGCGCATACACCGCTCGCCGCAGGCTACAAACATGCGCGAAAAAACCGCGCAACGCGCGGGCTTGTAGTTCCCAGCGCCGGCAGGCGCTGCTGTCAGGCCGCCACAGCGCCGGCCTTGCCCACCTCATTGGCCCCCTGCGCCGATCCGCTGCCCGGCACCATGTCGCCTTCGCGGTCCAGCACCTGGGCCAGTTGCTCCGCCAGCCGCTCCGGCGTCTGTTCACCGGTGCCCAGGTGGACACCCTGCGTCAGCGTGATGTGGGCCGACTCGAAGGTGCCCGCGCCGGCACACAGGATCGTCCGGTTCGGCGCGCCTTCAGACGCCAGCACCAGCATCGCCGGCACCACATATTCAGGTTGCAGCGCATCCAGCACGGCCTGGGGCATCAGGCCTTCGGTCATGCGGGTGGCGGCGGTGGGGGCCAGGCAGTTGACATGGACGTTGTTCTTCGCGCCTTCCAGCGACAGCGTCTGCATCAGCCCCACCAGCGCCATCTTGGCGGCGCCGTAGTTGGACTGGCCGAAGTTGCCGTACAGGCCGGAAGACGACGTCGTCATCACGATGCGGCCGTACTTCTGCGCATTCATCAGTGCCCACACGGCCTTGGTGCAGTTCACCGAGCCCATCAGGTGCACGTCCATCACCAGGCGGAAGTCCGCCAGGTCCATCTTGGCAAAGCTCTTGTCGCGCAGGATGCCGGCGTTGTTGATCAGGATGTCCACCTTGCCCCAGGCGTCCACGGCCTGCTTCACCATCGCCTCGACCGCGGCAAAGTCGGTGACCGAGGCTGCATTGCCGATGGCCTCGCCGCCGGCCTTGCGGATCTCCTGGACCACGGCATCGGCACCGCCCAGGTCGTTGACCAGCACTTTGGCGCCGCGCGCCGCCAGCCTGAGTGCATGCTGCCTGCCCAGACCGCCTCCCGCGCCTGTGACGATGGCCACGCGGCCCTTGAAATCAATGCTCATGGTGAAGTGTTTCCTGTCATGTTGGTGATGTGTGCTCCGGCCCGGACTCTGGTAGCCTCAGGGCGAACCCGCCGTAATGTACATGGACCTGAACCGCTCAACTGTCACCGCCGCGCCGCGCCCGGCCGCCACCGTCATGATGCTGCGCGACGGCGCGCAGGGGCTTGAGGTCTTTTTGCTCAAACGCCACGGCCTGGCTGACGTGCTGGGCGGCGCCTACGTGTTCCCCGGCGGCAAGGTGGACGGCGCCGACGCCGAGCTGGACATGCTGGCCCACCTGGATGAAACCCCAGACACCCTGCTCGCCCGCCTGAACGAGCCGGCCATTGATGCCGCGACGGCTGCGGGCCTGTACGTGGCCGCGCTGCGTGAGGCTTTCGAGGAGTCCGGCGTGCTGTATGCCGAGGGCGCGTCGGCCCGGACCGCTGCCGAGGCCTGGGCCATGCTGCGTGACGGCCATGCCTTTGCGGACATGCTGGCGGCGCTCAAGCTGCGCCTGCAGGCCAGCAGCGTCGCGCCGTGGTCGCGCTGGATCACGCCGACCATGCCGTCGGTGATGAACAAGCGCTTTGACACCCGCTTTTTCGTGGCCGCCGTGCCCCAGGGCCAGGTAGCCGTGCACAACGACCATGAGTCCACCGAGAGCGTATGGCTGCGCCCGCGCGATGCGCTGGAGCAGTACTGGGCCGGCGGCATCCAGCTGGCGCCGCCGCAGATCATGAGCCTGGCCCACCTGTCGCGCCATGCCGGCGTGCAGGACGCGCTGGCCGCTGCACGCAGCCGCATGCCGCCGGTGATCCAGCCCGAGCCGTTTGATGCGGACGGCGTGCGCACCATCTGCTACCCCGGCGACGAGCGCCATTCGCTGCGCGACGCCGCCATGCCCGGCCCCTCGCGCCTGAGCTACCGCAACAAGCGCTTTGAGCCGCCAGACGGTTTCGAGTCGCTGTTCAAATGACCCCATCATGCTGAAGACACCCGCCTCCTTTGTTTCACTGCTGGCCGCGCAGGACCATGCCGAGCCGCTCAACTTCGTGTTCTGCGGCGACGAGCTGCTGGTCAGCGAGGACGACCTGTCGCTGCCCCACCCGATGGCGGTGCTGATGATGGGGGTGAAGAAGTCGCAGTTCCACCCCGTGGGTACGCTGGACGGCCGCTACTGCCAGGCCACTTGGGTGCCGCGCGGCACGCCGCCGCCGGACGGCCACCGCTACAGCAAGCTGCGCTCGCTGTTCGGCGCCATGGACGAGCAGCTGCTGGCTGTGGCCGGCCGCTCCTGGCAGATTGCCGAATGGGCCCGCACCCACCAGTTCTGCGGCGCCTGCGCCACGCCTACCGCGCATGTGCCGGGTGAGCGCTGCGTCAAATGCCCGTCATGCGGCATGGTGGCCTACCCGCGCATCTCGCCGGCCATGATGGTACTGATCCGGCGCGGCGAGTCGATCCTGCTGGCGCGCCACCACAACTCGCCCGCGCGCTTCTACACCGCACTGGCCGGCTTTGTGGAAGCGGGCGAGTCCATTGAAGAGGCGGTGCACCGCGAGATTTTCGAGGAGGTGGGCTTGCGGGTGCGCGACCTCAAATACTTCGGCAGCCAGCCCTGGCCGTTCCCGCATTCATTGATGATCGCCTTCACCGCCGAATACGACAGCGGCGAGATCAGGGTCGATGAAAGCGAGATCGCCGAGGCGCAGTGGTTCGGGCCGGGGGACGAGCTGCCGCGCACCCCGCCGATGGGGCTGTCGATTGCCGGGCATTTGATCAACGCGCACCTGCCGAAGATGGATCCCGGATCAAGTCCGGGATGACAGCAAGCTTGTCATTGCGGGCTTGACCCGCAATCCACGGTGACGGGAAAAGATCAGTGCGCGCCGAAGAATTCTTGCACCGGACGTGTTTCCGGGAGTACATAAACCACAGCGCGCGTTTTCCCCAGCGTCGCCTGCACCACGTTCTCGAAGAACTCCAGCGACACCACTACACAGCCCAGTGAAATGCGGTTGTCGTCCACCGTGGCTGAAGCCAGGCGCTGCGGCCGGCGCTCCTTCGGGTTGCTGGTGCGCACACGGTGAATGGCCAGGCCTGCGTTCCAGTCGATCCAGATGACCTGCTCGCCGTTCAGGTTGCGGCCGGGCAGCGAGACAAAGCGGCCTGCCGGCGTGGTGCGTTCGTGCGGCAGTATCTGCGACAGGTCGCGCTGGCCGATGCCCGGCACAGAATGGTCGCCGGGCGCCAGGCCCAGCAGCGCCGGGGCATCACCCACCAGGCGGCCGGACGCCTCGAACACATGGATACGCGCGCCCTTCTTGTCGATGATCACAAAGGGCAGGCCCTGGTTGTCGGCGGTGTCGCCGATCCAGTGGCCCATCCACGCGGCGTCGGCCGTCGGCCGTGCGCCGGCAAAATCAACCGGCTGTGCGGCTGCTGCGGGAAGGCACATGAGTGCGCCCACGCCAGGCATGCACGCCATCAACAGACTTGAGAAAAACCTGCGAATTTTGATTCCACCAGATCAAGGCAACGCTCTGCGGCGCTGAATGGAACAAATGCTAGCGGGGGCCGTGACACAAGACAACGGTTTGTAACAGGCGCAGATGCGGGCGTAGGGTCTTTTGGCGCGATTTCCTGGTTACACATCGCGCACAAGCCACATGCCTTCACAGGAGCGCCGCAGGCATTTCCCGGCTCCTGATGCGTTACAAAATTTCTGCGCCCTTCAGGCCAGGATGCCCATCTGGCTGGTGCTGGACGGGCGGCGCGGCAGGTACGCCTTCCCGGCGCGGTTGCCGTCGTCGTCCAGCGGTACCGGTTGCGATGCTGCGCCGTCGCCGCTGCGCCCCTTGCCGGGTGCGGCCTCGCGCGCCACGGCATCCAGCGCATTGGCCACCACGCCGTGGGCGTCCACCGGGCGCAGCAACCGCTCGCGGATGAGGCGCTCGCAGCTGCGCTTCGTCATCGAGTGCGGCTGGCCGCCATGGCTCACAAACATGAACAGCGTGCCCTTGGAGCTGGCCCAGATCAGCTGGGCCCGCAGCCAGCGGCCTTTGGAATACAGGTCGGCCCAGCTGCCGGTGACCAGCGTGGCGAGGATGTCGGCTGGTGTGGGGCCGGCGTCTTCCACCGCAGCCTCGGCTGAAGACGCGGCCGAGGCGCCGGCGGCAAGCGCCGGGTCCAGCGAGAAGTCCATTGCCCCAGCGGCTTCCTGAACCGGCGCGGGGGGGGCGGGCAATTCTTCCTCCAGCTGCGCGGCCCCGGTGGGCAGGGTGTCTTCAAAGCCGGCGGCAGCCATGTCCTGGCGCGCCAGCCAGGGCAGCGCTGCAGCCTTGGCCTTGCGCTGCTCCGGTGTGGCCGGCAGGGCCTCGGCGTCCAGCGGCACGGCGCCGGATTCCACCTCGGCATCGCGCCGGTTCTTGGCGCGGCGCAGCCGCAGCGCCGGGCGGTGCAGGCGCATCAGCGCCTCAAAGAATGCGTCGTCCTCGCGCTGGTCGCGGCCCAGCAGGTCCAGCCCGGCGCGCAATTCCCGGATCAGCGGCGGGATCATTTCCAGCAGCTTGGCCGGCTGGCGCAGCGTGAACTCGGTCTTGACGCTCCAGATGAGGTCCGCCACCACCGAGCCCAGGCCCATGGGGTCGATGGCGTCGGTCTTGTCGGTCATGCGGGCATGGGCCATGGCCAGCGCCCAGGGGCCGTAGAGGAAGTCCAGCACCACGGCAGGAACATGGTCCAGGTCGGAGCGGTTGCTGAGGTCCCAGGCGATCTGGTCGGCCTTGGCCTGCCGCTCTTCGGCGAACTGCATCGCCTGCAGCATCTGCTGCTGCTGGCCGCCCTCGTCGCGGTCCTGCTCCAGCCATTGGGACTCCAGCTGCTGCAGCGCGGACTCGAACGGCTGGGCTTCTGTGATCTCTCGGTCGTTCAGGGCCACGAAGGCCTTGGCCACCGGCTGGAAGAAAGCCTGGAACTCGGGGCTGAACTCGTCGTTGTACTTGAAGCTGCGTTCGGCCACGCGCTCCATCAGCCGGCGGCCCGGGTGGCGCTCGTCGCTGAAAAAGCGCGGGTCGATCATGGCCAGGCGCAGCAGCGACGGCTCCAGCGCCACGATGGACTCGCGCACCGGCACCAGCAGGCGCGGGTCCTGCGCCACCTGGTTGACCAGCTTGCGCACCACCTCCAGGCCCAGCACCTGGCCTACACGGGTGGCGTCTTTCTTGAGCTGGGTGCGCAGGATGGCGCGCTCGCGCGAGCGGCCGTAGGCGCCCCAGACCTGGGAGCTCAGCTGGCTCAGTACATCGACAAAGCGCGCCGGCCGGTCCACCGCCGGCATCTGCAGGTATTCCTGCGGGATCGGCGGCTCGGTCTCCTGGAACTGCGGGCCCAGGTCGGGCTCGGCACGCAGGTTGGCCAGCTCTTCATCGACCGAGGCGTAATAGGAGGGCGCCAGGCCCTGCTGCTGGTTGGAGCCGCCGTGGAACAGGAAGTCCTGGAACAGCGCGTCGCTGATTTCGTAATTGGACAGGTCGTAGTACTGCTCGGGGTCTGGCAGGCCGTCGCCCAGCAGGCCGCCCGGTGGCGCCTCATGGCCCATGCCGCCATAGCCTCCACCCGCGCCGCCGGCACCACCGGGGCCACCAGCACCGGCGGGCCCCCCGTCAGTGCGCGCGGAAATGCGCTTGGCCGTGACGCTGGCGGGCGTCTGCAGCACGCGGTAGCTGGCCGACTGAACGTTGGCCGCCTTGAGCGTGTCAACCATCTCGGTGTAGATCTGTTTGAGCTCCTTGCCGAGCTGCGCGCCCACATGGCGCGACCACAGCATGCGCGTGTCGGGCTCGGCCTGGGCCTCGTCGATCATGCGGCGCAGGGCCTGGGCAAAGGCGTCGGGGCGCACCGGGTTGAGTTCGGGCGATACATTGGGCAGGCCCTGGGCCGAGCTCATCAACGCATCCAGCTCGGACAGCACCTGTTCCACCACCGGCAGCACGCGCTGGAGCAGCCGGGACGACTCGATGTTCTGCACCAGTTCGTCGTCATCCACCAGTGAAAACTTGTCGCCGGCGGACAGGGTGCGGGCTGCCGGTGCAGCGCCCGCCCTTGCAGCATCTACCGGGGTATTGAAGGCGGCAAGCACGTCGCGCGGGTATTGGGCAACCCAGACGGGCCTGAGCTTGAGCAGCTCGCGCCAGGCCATGGCCAGCTCGTCGCGCTGTTTGGCCTTCAGGCTCTTGGTCTCGGCCTCCTGCAACACGCCCACCGCATAGTCAATGCAACGCTCCAGCGCCGGCCCTGCGGCTGCGGACGCGTCCTTGAAGCACTTTTGCAGAATGTACGGTTGCGAAGCCATGTGTGACAGTGGTGGGAAACTGCCTCTTGTCTTGCCAGAAAGGCAAATCATACGAAGCACCCGTGACGGTGTCTCGCGCATGCCTGCCGGCGTTGTAAGAAGAAGTTACGAATGTTGCAAGGACCCACAGCCATTGCGGCCCTTGTACACCTGTCTGATATTAACGGCTTTGCGGCAGGCTTTGCAGCGCGGTGGCCGTCGCCGGGGCGCCCGGCACGTCGTAAGAGCCAAATTCCTCACGCAAGGGCCGGGTTTCGGGCAGCACATACACCACCGCCTTCGATCGCCCCAGCAGCGGGTGGATCATGGCGTCGTAGAAGCGGGTCGGCACATTGATGCAGCCAAACGAGATGCGGTTGTCGTCCGGCGTGGGGGACGCCAGCCGCTCCAGGCGCTGCTCGGCCGCGACCTTGGGGCGCACACGGTGCATGGACACGGCGGCGTCGTAGTCCACCCAGACAATGTCCTCGCCTGCGGCATTGCGCCCCGGCGTGCTCACGAAGCGGCCCGAGGGAGTGGTGCGCTCGTGCGGCAGGATGCCTGATATCTCCCGCTCGCCGATGCCATGCACCGAGTCGTCGCCAACGGCCGAGCCCAGCAGCACCGGCGTGGAGCCACGCAGCCGGCCATCGGGGCCGAATACATGGACGGTGACGTTCTTCTTGTCAACGACGACAAAGGGCATGCCGTGCGCATCGCGCGAATGCATCGCCCAGTTGGCGGTATGCCGGACGTCTTCGGACACGGACTCATGGCCAAAGTCCGCATGCATCGGCAGGTTCTGCAACTGCACGACTGCGGCGGTGCGCGGCACACGCTTCTGCGATGAGGTGACCTGCCCCGGCATGATCAGCGCGAGGATGGCGCAACCCATGCCCAAACCCTTGAGCACGGCGTCCAGCTGGGATGGTTCCTGTGTGGTCATGGTGACGGAAGGTTTGGAGATGGGCTGGGGGACTGTCGCGAACATGTCGTGCACAGGGACCGCGCGTATCATGCGCGGCCCCCGTGCGCCGTGTGTCACAGCTTAGTTGCGGTCAGCGCGCGGCTCGGGCGAGACGATGTCGCTCTGTGCGTTGGTGGTGCCGTCCACACTGCTTCCGGAATTGACGGTGCCGGAGTTGTTCAGCGTGCTGCCGGAGTTCATGGTGCCAGACTCCTGGGCACCCAGGGTTGCGCCGGGCTGGCCGGTCGTGTTGGGCGCCGGCTGCTGTGCCGGATCGCTGGTCTGTGCAAAGGCAACGCCTGCAACCAGGGCGGCGGCGGTGGCAAGAACGGTCAGGCTTTTGGGAAACTTTGTCATGGCTAACTCCTTGATGATTGAAAGACCCCGGAGGGCTGGATACTGCCGACAGAAATACCGGCTGACTCAAATTTATCGGCAGGGCCGCGTGCGGGGCATCGGTGTCGCACGCATGTGCATGTAGGACATGGACCGCCCTGAAATCATTCACTTTCAGATGGTCACATTCAGTAGCCGGACGGCCCGCCACACACGGGCCCCGCGCTCATGCATTGGTGCGCGTGCAGGCGTGGAAGTTGAGTCGAAAGTGCTGCCGTCCTACACGCGCGGCACGCTTGTTTCCCTACGATGCCTGCAACACCCACCACAGGAGAAACCATGCCCACCCAGACCATTGAACGCGCCGCAGACGTGCTGAACGATGTGCGCGTTGCCGACTTTGCAGGCCGCGCAGGCGTTTACTTCAACGCAGGCCTCGCCTGGCAGCACCGCAAGTTCGTGCTGACGCAGGACGCGCTGGAAAAGCTGGACGATTCGGTCCTGCCTTCGTACCAGGACGTCCACCACGCGTTTGACACCCATGTCAAACGCATCGCGGAAAAAGTGGTGAACATCCTGACGGTGGGAGTCCACGTGGGCAACCCCATCGTGCTGCAGGCCAGCGACTTCGAGAACTGACCGGCAACTTGAAGGCTATGCGCGCGGCGCGAGCACCTTGAGCAGCCAGCGGTTGAGGTCCGCAACCTCGGGGGCGCAGACCGAATGCTCCATCGGGTACTCGTGCCACTCCACGTCGTACCCCATGGCCTTCAGGGCTTCACGCGAAGCAACGCCGCCGGCCAGTGGAACCACCGGGTCACGCACGCCATGGCCGAGGAATACCGGCAGGCCCGCATTGGTGGCGCTGATTTCGGCAGCCGTCATCGAGGCCAGCGGCAGGTAGCCCGACATGCCGACGATGCCCGCCAGCCGGTCCTTGTGCCGCAGGCCGGTCATCAGCGCCATGGCACAGCCCTGCGAGAAGCCGGCCATGACAATCCGGTTGGCGGGAATGCCGCGCGCCTTCTCGCGTTCGATCAGTGCGTCGATGGCCGCCTGCGACTTGCGCAGGCCGGCCTCGTCTTCGTTGCGCACGAGGTCCATGCCCAGGATGTCATACCAGGCCGGCATGCGGTAGCCGCCATTGATGGTCACCGGCAGCAGCGGTGCATTCGGGAACACGAAGCGCACCGCGCCTGCAGCCCTCAGGTCCAGCTCTTCGGTGAACGGCACAAAGTCATTCCCGTCGGCGCCCAGGCCGTGCATGAGGATGATGGCGGCGGTGGGGTTGGTGCCGGTTTCGATTTCTATGGTCTGGAGGGACATGGCATCTTTTTGGGGGATGAAGTGCCTCCATTATTGCCGCCCACTCCTGTCATCCCGGACTTGATCCGGGATCCATCTTTACGCGGCTTGCTGCAAGCCGGGCCGCGCCATCACAACAGCCGTAGGTGCCCCAGTCAGCGCGCCGAACTGGATCTCGCCGGAGAGCTGGCCGCCCTCTTCGATCACCAGCTTGCCGTAGCGGATCTTGCCCGTGACCTTGCCGGTGGAGTGGATCACCAGCTTCTGGCGCACCGTGAGGCTGCCTTCAAACTCGCCGTGAATCTCGGCGATGTCGATATCGGCCGAGCCCTTGAACGCGCCGTGTTCGGCGATCTGGATCACGCGCGAATCCATGGTGGCCTCGACAGTGCCCTCGACCACGAGCGTGTCGCAGTCGGTGATCTCCACGCCCTTGAGCTTGATGTTGGGGCCGACGGTGAGCTTGCTGCCGCCTTCCTTTGCGGGTGCGGCTGCGCTGGGTGCGTTGGCCGCCTGCGCCAGCGGGTTGGCTGCCTGCGCCGCAGCATTGGCATGGGCCGGATTGGCACCCTGCGCATTGGCATGGCCGCCAGGCTGCGCATGGTTCTGCAAGCCCGAGCCGCCCGGGTTGTAGCGGGAGTTGACGGCCTCGGGTTCGCGCTTGCCAAAAAACGGTGTCTGCATTGCCATTGAAAAGCTCCTTGTTGAAAGAGCCTTGATGGTAAGCAGCACCCTGCTTACATGGGCCGTGCGGTATGCAAGTTAAGTAACGAGATAAGTGCGGCTCACGCGGGTGCGTGCTGGCGCATTGACGGCGTCACCGCGCCGGAGTATGTGACCCACCGAACATATTTGGCCTGCGAAACAGGGTGTACTCGCAGCATGACGCCCATACCCCTGACACCCCTCACACCACCCGCTGCGCCACGCCCGCTAGCGCAGCGTGGCGAGGTAGGCCGCCATGTCGGCCGCATGCTCGGGCGTGACCTGCATGTCGGGCATGGCCGTCTGCGGCTTGACCTCGCGCGGGTGGCGCAGCCAGCGGATCATGTTGTCGTGCGTGTTCGACAGCTTGCCGGCAATGAGCGTGCGGCTGCCAATGCCGCCGAGCGGCGGACCCACCGCCGGGTAAGAACCGGTGACGCCGGGTATGGTGTGGCAGGCGCTGCAGGCGTACTGGTAGAGCGCCTGCTTGCCGCGCTCCACATCGGGCGCCCGCGCAGAGGGTGCATCCAGGCTGCGGCCGCACAGGCGTGCGGGAGGGGCTTGCGCGGCCTGCCCGCTGCTTTCGGCCTGCTTCCACCGCACGGCCTCGGCATAGGCCTGCGGCGTGAGGTCCGGCAGGCGCTGCATGAAGGCCACGATGTCCCAGAGCTCTGCGTCCGTGAGCCGGAACTCCCAGGCCGGCATGCCGGACAGGCGGATGCCGTGCTTCGTGATCCAGTACAGCTCGCGCGCATGGAAGTGCTGCGTCGCATCCACCAGCGGGCCGGGCAGCGGCTGCATGCTCTTGCCGATGTCACCCTGCGCGACCCCGGGCGCGCCATGGCATTGCACGCAGTTGGCATTGAAGCAGGCAGCGCCGCGCGCGATCATGGCCTCATCTCCGAGCGGCGGCACCTCGACGTTGCGTGCATGCAGGCGGACCGAGCGATGCATGGCGAACTCAAGGACGGTGAACACCGGCTGGAAGTGCTGGCGCGTCGCGCCCACGTTGTAGAAGCCGCCCCAGATGAACGCGGCCGCGCCGGCCAATGCTGCGAGGGCGAGCACGGCGGTGGTGGCGAGGGCGATGCGTGTCTTGCTCACAAGGGTCCTGTCAGGGGGCTTGCATTCATTATGCTGGCCGCCTGCGGCCTGCTGCTCGCGGGCTGCGGTGATGACCCTTCGCCGAAGTATGCGGAGCACACGCCGCAGCGCATCGAGCGCGGGCAGAGGCTGCTGGCGCAGTACCAGTGCGGCAGCTGCCATGCCATACCGGGCGTGGCAGCATCGCGCGGCATGACGGGGCCGGACCTTGAAGCCTTCGGCCGCCGCAGCTACATTGCCGGGCAGATACCCAACCGGCCCGAGGCCCTGGCGCGGTGGATCGTGCAGCCGAAGGCGCTCGTGCCCGATACCGCGATGCCCGCCATGGGCGCTTCAGCCGACGACGCGCGCGACATGGCCGCCTACCTGCATTCGCTGCAATGAACCCGCCATGAATGCACTTGACCCGGCAGGCCCCGCAGCCCACACCATTGCCGGCATGGCCTGGAGCCTGTTCATCGGCTCGTCGCTGATCTTCGCGGGTGTGATGGCGCTGCTGGCATTTGCGCTGCGCGCGCGGGCCGTGCAGGTGCGGCCTGCCTGGTGGATCGTCGGCGGGGGCCTGGTGTTCCCCTTCGTCGTGCTCAGCGTGCTGATGGCCTATACGGCGGTGCGCAGCAACCAGCTCATGCGGACGCCACCACCGGGCGCGCTGGTGGTCGGCGTGACTGCAAAGATGTGGTGGTGGGAGGTGCGCTACCGCGGCCCTGAGGGGCAGGAGGTGGTGCTGGCCAACGAGCTGCGCATTCCGGTGGGCCGGCCGGTGCTGCTGGGCCTGTCGAGTACCGATGTGATCCACAGCTTCTGGGTGCCCGAGCTGGGCGGCAAGATGGACATGGTGCCGGGCCGCACCAACCAGCTGCAGCTGGCCGCCAACAGGCCGGGCGTGTTCCGCGGCCAGTGCGCGGAGTATTGCGGCGAGCAGCATGCGCGCATGGCCCTGCATGTGGTGGCGCTGGAGCCCGGCGAGTTCGACCGCTGGCTGGCGGCGCAGGCACGACCGGCCGCACCACCGACCGCACCACCGGCCAACACGCTGGCAGAACGCGGCAAACAGGTATTCATGGACAACCGCTGCAGCGCCTGCCACACCGTGCGCGGCGTGGCGGAAGAGGGGCGCCTGGGCCCCGACCTCACGCATGTAGGCAGCCGCCTCTACCTGGGTGCCGGCGTCCTGCGCAACCAGCCCGGGGCCCTGGCCGGCTGGGTGGCCCACACCCAGCAACACAAGCCGGGGGCTCGCATGCCGTCGTTCACGCACATCAACGCAGCCTCGCTGGAGGCGCTCGCCGCCTGGCTGGAGCAACTGAAATGAACCAGCCTGACAACCTGCGTGCCCCGCCGCCGCCAGAGCACCCGCAAGCGCTGCCCACCTCCCTGCCCCGCCCGCGCGGCGAGCGCCGCGACCTGGAACTGGCCTGGCAGCCGCCCAGGGGCTGGCGCTACATCTCGGCCGTGAACAACACCCACATCGGCCTGTTCTACATCGCCACCGCCCTCGTGTTCTTTGTGCTGGCAGGCATCCTCGGCCTGATGATGCGCGCCCAGCTTGCGCTGCCGGACAGCACGCTGATGAGCGCGAACACCTACAACCAGGTCTTCACCATGCACGGCACGGTGATGATGTTCCTGTTTGCAGTGCCTGTCGTGGAAGCGATTGCCGTGTACCTGCTGCCCGGCATGCTGGGCGCGCGCGACCTGCCGTTCCCGCGCCTGTCGGCCTATGCGTTCTGGGCCTATGCCATTGGCGGGCTGGCCTTCTTCTGCACGCTGTTCTTCGGCGCATCGCCGGACGGCGGCTGGTTCATGTACCCGCCGCTCACCGGCAAGGAATACTCGCCGGGCCTGGGCGCGGACTGGTGGCTGCTGGGCATCGGCTTCATCGAGATATCGGCCATTGCGGGCGCCATCGAGCTCATCATCGGCATCCTGTTCACCCGCGCGCCGGGCATGACCCTCATGAAGATGCCGGTGTTCGCCTGGGCCATGCTGGTCAGCG
Organism: Pseudomonadota bacterium; assembly: GCA_040385105.1. GTDB lineage: Bacteria > Pseudomonadota > Gammaproteobacteria > Burkholderiales > Burkholderiaceae_C > JACMQX01. The sequence continues at coordinate 78,715 of JAZKHY010000061.1, read as the reverse complement.
CCTTCATGATCGTGTTTGCCTTCCCGGCCGTCATCGCGGGCACGACGCTGCTGGAGATGGAGCGCGCGTTTGACTGGCCCTTCTTCATTCCCGCGCGCGGCGGCGACCCGCTGCTGTGGCAGCACCTGTTCTGGTTCTTCGGCCATCCGGAGGTGTACATCATCTTCCTGCCGGCGGCGGGCATGGTGTCGATGATGGTGCCCACGGCGGCGCGCACGCCGCTGGTCGGCCACCGCGCGATCGTGATCGCGCTGGTCGCAGTCGGCTTCATCAGCTTTGCCCTGTGGGCCCACCACATGTTCACCGCCGGCCTGGGCGTCATGTCCATGGGCTTTGTGGCGGCCGCGAGCTTTGCTGTGGCGGTGCCCAGCGCGGTGCAGGTGTTTGCCTGGATCGCCACCTTCTGCAAGGGGCGCGTGCGCGTCAATGTGTTCACGCTGTTCCTGCTGGGCTTTCACTTCATCTTCGTGCTGGGCGGCCTGACGGGCGTGATGGTGGCCGTGCTGCCGTTCGACTGGCAGGTACACGACACCTACTTCATCGTCGCGCACCTGCACTATGTGCTGATCGGCGGCGCCGTGTTCCCGGTGTTTGCCGGGCTGTACTACTGGGCGCCGGTGATGAACGGGCACCAGATGTCCGAGCGCTTGGGCAAGTGGGTGTTCGGCCTGATGTTCGGCGGCTTCAACCTGGCTTTCTTCCCGATGCACATCAGCGGCCTGCTGGGCATGCCACGCCGGGTGTACACCTATGCGGATGGCCTGGGCTGGAATGTGTGGAACCTGCTGTCGTCCATCGGCGCGTTTGTGTTTGCGGCGGGGGTGCTCGTCTTTCTCATGGACGCGTTCCGCACCGCGCGGCGCAAGCAGCAGGACCATGGCAACCCGTGGAACGCGCCGACGCTGGAGTGGGCGTCCAAAGGCGAGTACGGCGTACGCAGCATCCCGCAGATCAGCTCGCTGGAGCCGCTATGGGACAGGCCGCAACTGGTGGAGGAGATCGAAGCAGGCCGCCACTGGCTGCCCGGCACCATCACCGGCGGGCGCGAGACGCTGGTGACCAGCCCGGTGGACGCCAGGCCGCAGCATGTGCTGATGCTGCCCACCGACGGCTGGCCGCCCTTCATTGCGGCGGTGGGCACCGCAGGCTTCTTCCTGCTGCTGACGGTGTCCTGGACGGTGCCCGCCTTCATCTTCGGCGGCATGGCCATTGCGGCCATCATGTACTGGCTCTGGGGTTCGGACCAGATGCCGCCCTGCGCCACGGCTGAGGTGGCAGACGGCGTGCGGCTGCCAATGAACGCCACCGGCACAGCCTCCCACTCCTGGTGGTGCACCGTCATATTGCTGTGCGTGGACGGCAGCATCTTCGCCTCGTTCCTGTTTGCGCACCTTCATGTGTCAATGGCCGCGGTGGTGTGCCCGCCGCCGGGAGCCGCGCTGCCCGTGGCGTGGTGGCCGCTGGCCTCAGGCGGCCTGCTGCTGGCCAGCGCAGGGTTGACGACTCTGGCGCGCGGGCAGCTGAAGGGCGATGGCGGCCAGCGCGGACTCCGCGCCCTGGTTATCGCTGCCATGCTCTGCGCCGCGTTGTCCATCGTCATCGACATCGCCGGCCACAACGCTGCAGGCCTGGACCCCACCGCCCAGGCCTGGAGCGCCACCGTGGCCGCCCTGCTCTTCTACCAGGCCTTCCACGCCGTGGTGCTGCTGCTCATGGGCGGCTACCTCTGCGCCCGCTCCTGGAGCGGCAAGCTGCGCCCCGGCGCGCGGGCCACGCTGGACAACACATGGCTGATGTGGCTGGGGACTGCGGCGCAAGGCCTCGTCGGCATGGCGGTGGTGCAGGGGTTGCCGCGCTGGCTGTGACGCGGCCAGCCTACCTGCGTCAAATACGAACTTCTCCCTCCATCGAATGGAAGAGATATCCGCCTGATCAGGCGGGCAAGGCGCCCTGCCCGCCCGATCCCGAAGCAACGCAGGCAATATGTACGATGGCGTACATGAACCTCCTCTTCATCCATCAAAACTTCCCGGGCCAGTTCCGCCACATCGCGCAGCACTTCGCCAGGGACCCGAAGCACCGGGTCCTGGCTATCGGGCGGGACACCTGCCCCGGCATGCCCGGCATCAACCTGGTCAAGTACGCGCGGCATCGCGGCTCGGCCAAAGAGACGCACCATTACGTCAAGACCTTTGAAGACGGCGTGATCCACGGCCAGGGCGTGGTGCGCCTCTTGCTGCAGCTCCAGAAAAAAGGCTTTGTGCCCGATGTGGTGGTGGGCCACCCCGGCTGGGGCGAGACGCTGTACGTCAAGGAGGTGTTCCCCCACTGCCGCCTCGTCCACCTGTGCGAGTTCTACTACCACACTGACGGCGCGGACTGCGGCTTTGACCCGGAGTTTCCCAACAGCATGGACGACCGCGCCCGCATCCGCTCGCGCAACGGCCTGCACCTGCTGAACCTGGAGCAGTGCGACGCAGGCATTGCACCCACCGAGTGGCAGCGCAGCCTGTTTCCCACGGCTTACCAGCCGAAAATCAGGACGATCCACGAAGGCATCAACACCCAGGTGCTGCTGCCTGATGCGCAGGCCACGTTCCAGTTGCCCGCAACGCCGGCCCTGCCTGAAGGCAAGCTGCTGCGCGCCGGCGACCCGGTGGTGACCTATGTCTCGCGCAATCTGGAGCCCTACCGGGGCTTCCACAGCTTCATGCGCGCCGTGCCGGCCATGCTGGAGGCCAGCCCGTGCGACATCGTCATTGTGGGCGGCGACGGTGTGAGCTACGGCTCCAAACCCAGGGACGCGGCCAACTGGCGCGAACGCATGCTGAAGGAAGTGAAGGTGGACCCTGCGCGGGTGCACTTCCTCGGCCAGATTCCGTATGCGCAGTACTGCCGGCTGCTGCAGGTGTCGGCGGCACATGTGTACCTGACCTACCCATTCGTGCTGTCATGGTCGATGCTCGAGGCCATGGCCAGCGGCTGCCTCATCGTCGGCTCTGACACCGCCCCTGTGCGCGAGGTAGTGAAGCACGGGCACAACGGGCTGCTGGTGGACTTCTTTGACCACAAGGCCATTGCGGCCACCGTGGCCGATGCGCTCGCCAGGCCCCGGGAGATGCAGGAGTTGCGGCGCCGGGCGAGTGTGGAGGTGCGGCGCGACTATTCGTTTGAAAGAGGCCTCAAGGGCTACCAGGATGTCATTGGCGTGGGTGGCCATGTGAGCTGACGCACAGAGCCGCGCGCCCCCTTGCCTGACCATGGCCTCCAAGCCAAGGAGCATCATCATGCAGGGACATCTCTTTACCGCAGCCATTGCACTCTTCACTGCAGGCAGCCTGTTTGCACAGGCCACGCCGCTGAACGCCACCCAGCCGCCCGCAGCCACCATCGGGCCGGCCCCTCAGCTCGCCAAGCCGAAGAAGCAGGCCATCCCCACAGTGCACATCGCGCCGGCCAAGGGCTGGCAGGACGGCGCGCGGCCGGTGGCGGCGGCCGGGCTCAGTGTCGCGCCGCTGGCCACGGGGCTGGACCATCCGCGCTGGATCTACGTGCTTCCCAACGGCGACGTGCTGGTGGCCGAGAGCAATGCGCCGCCCAAGCCCGAGGGCAGCAGCGGAGGCATCAAGGGCAAGGTCATGGGCCTGGTGATGAAGCGGGCCGGCGCCGGTGTGCCCAGCGCCAACCGCATCACCCTGCTGCGCGATGCCGACGGCGACGGCATGGTGGAACTGCGCACCACCTTTTTGCAGGGGCTGAACTCGCCGTTCGGCATGGCGCTGGTGGGCAACACCTTCTACGTGGCCAATGCCGATGCCATCGTGAGCTTTCCCTACCAGCCCGGGCAGTCGCAGATCACCGCGCAGCCAACCAAGGTGTTTGACCTGCCGGCCGGCATCAACCACCACTGGACCAAGAACCTCATGGCCAGTGCCGACGGCCGCAAGCTCTACGCGACGGTCGGATCCAACAGCAATGTGGCCGAGAACGGCATGAGCATGGAAGAAGGCCGCGCCGCCATCTGGGAGTTTGACATCGCCAGCGGCAAGGGCCGCCTGTTCGCCACCGGCCTGCGCAACCCCAATGGCCTGGCCTGGGCGGGCGGCAAGCTCTGGACGGTGGTAAACGAGCGCGACGAGCTGGGTGACGACCTGGTGCCCGACTACCTGACGTCAGTGGCCGACGGCGCGTTCTATGGCTGGCCGTACAGCTACTACGGCCAGAACGTGGACACACGGGTCAAGCCGCCCATGCCCGAGCTGGTGGCCCGTGCCGTGAAGCCCGACTATTCGCTGGGCTCGCATGTGGCGCCGCTGGGCCTGGCGTCGTCCGACGGTGCGGCGCTGCCTGCGCCGTTCAACGCCGGCTTTTTCATCGGGCAGCACGGCTCCTGGAACCGCAAGCCGCGCACCGGCTACAACGTGGTGTTTGTGCCGTATGACGGCAAGGGCAACCCGTCAGCGCAACCCGTCGTCGTGCTGGGCGGGTTTGTCAGCGACAAGGGCGACGCCTGGGGCCGGCCAGTGGGCGTGGCCATTGACAAACGCGGCGCGCTGCTGGTGGCCGACGATGTGGGCAATGTGATCTGGCGGGTTACGGCTGCGCAACGCTGAAGGAATGGTCATTGCGGGCTTGACCCGCAATCCATGTGGGCGTTGAAGCAATGCTCCTTTGCGCAGGCATGGATCCCGGATCAAGTCCGGGATGACAGCCTTCTTGTGCGGAATGACAGTCGATGCCCAGCACCATCTGCGCCAGCTGCGCCGGCTCATTCACAGCCCGCACACGCGCATACAACTCCTGGGCCTCGGGGTAACTGCGGCGCAGGTAGTTGAGCCATTGCTTCAGGCGCCCTGCGCGGTGGCGAAGTTCCAGGTGGGTGTCGATGAGCGTCCAGAAGCCGGCAATCAGCGGCTGGAGTTCGTCCCATGTGAGGTTGCGGCCGTCTTCAACGCCGGCTCCGCCACGTGCGGATGCAATGGCCAGCGCCAGGCCGGGGTCGGACACCGCGCCGCGGCCGATCATCAGCGCCTGGCTGCCTGAAATCGCGCGGCAGCGCTGCGCATCCTGCACCGTCCAGATCTCGCCGTTGGCGACGACGGGGATTTTCACCGCCTCGCGGATCGCGGCAATGTGCTCCCAGTAGGCCGGCGGCTTGTAGCCGTCAGCCTTGGTGCGGGCATGCACGACCAGCTCGCAGGCGCCGGCGCCTTCTATGGCCTGCGCACACTCAATGGCGTTAAGCGTGTCGTTGTACCCAAGGCGCATCTTGGCCGACACGGGCATGGGCTGCGGCACGGCGCGGCGCACGGCGGCGACGATGTCGCCCACCAGCTGCGGCTCGTCCAGCAGCACGGCGCCGCCGCGGTGCCGGTTGACGGTCTTGGCCGGGCAGCCAAAGTTCAGGTCAATGCCTTCGGGGCCGAGCGCGGCGAGCTTCGCGGCGTTCTCGGCCAGGCACATGGGGTCGGAGCCCAGCAGCTGTGCGCGCACCGGCACTCCGCTGGGCGTGCGCCCGCCGTTGGCCAGCTCGGGCACGATGCGCAGGAACACCTTGTTGGGCAGCAGCGTGCCGGTGACGCGGATGAACTCCGACACGCAGCGGTCAATGCCGCCCACACGCGTGAGGATGTCGCGCAGGGTGAAGTCCAGCAGGCCTTCCATCGGGGCCAGCAGGATCTTCGTCACACCGCCCCCAGCCGCCAGAGCGAGGTCACTTCTGCCGCGCGCGCGGCATGCAGCGGGTCGGCTGCATCAGCCGTCTTCGGGTGGCTGGGCCGCACGTCCTTGCGGCCCAGCACCTGGAGGCCGGCAGCTTCAATCCAGCCCAGCAGTTCGCCGCGGCTGCGCAGGCCCAGGTGCTCGGCCAGGTCGGACAGGATGAGCCAGCCCTCGCCAGCAGGCGACCCATCTTCGCCAGGCGCCAGGTGCGCGGCCAGGCCCGAGAGGAAGCCGCGCAGCATGCGGCTGCCTTCGTCATACACCGCCCGCTCGATGGGCGAGCTCGGCTGCGCCGGCACCCAGGGCGGGTTGCAGACGATGAGCGGCGCGCGGCCCTCGGGGAACAGGTCGGCCTCCGCAATGCTCACGCGCTTGCCAACGCCCAGCCGCGCGATGTTGTCGCGCGCGCAGGCCAGCGCGCGCGGGTCTGTGTCGGTGCCAATGACGCGCTTGATGCCCCGGCGTGCCAGCATCGCGGCCAGCACGCCGGTTCCGGTGCCGATGTCAAAGGCCAGGCTGTTGGCGGCCAGCAGTGCCGCGAGCGGTGCAGACAGCGGCTGCGACGCCACCAGTCCCACATATTCACCACGCACCGGCGAGAACACGCCGTAGTGCGCATGGATGCGGTTGTTGGGTGCATTGCCCAGCGACGGGATCTCCACACCCTTCTTGCGCCACTCATGCGCGCCCACCAGGCCGAGCAGCTCGCGCAGCGAGACCAGGCTGCCGGTGGCAGCGTCCTCGGGCGGACCCCAGGCTTCAGTGCATGCGGCTTTCATGTCGGGCGCCCGGCGCAGCGCAATGCCGTAGTCCGGCTCCAGGACGATCAGCACCGCGCCCAGCACGCGCGCACGCTTTGCCTGTGCCTGGCGATGCTGGTTGAAGGCATCGGCCGCAGACTTCACCGCGACGCCCTTGCGCGGCCTGCCATCCACCCGCCGCGCCAGTGCCTGCATCAGGTGCCGGGCGTTCTGGTAGTCGCCGCGCCACAGCAGCGCCGTTCCGTCACGGGCCAGGCTGTATGCGGCGTCGGCGTTCAGCGTGTCGTCGGCGATGACGATGCGTTCGGGCGGCGGGTTGCCGGCTTCCGAACGCCAGCGCGCCGAGCGGGCCTCACCGCCTTCTGCCCACTGCACATTCGGGAAATCATTCACACATTCATCCACGCTTGATCACTCGCCGCACCAGCGTCCAGCCGGCCAGCACCAGCGCGCCGGCAATGATGCCCACCAGCGCGTGCAGCAGCATGGGCAGTACCACCGACAGCACCGCGCCGCTGGCCTGCGCCACGCCTTCCACCCAATGGTGCAGCGGCGCTATCCCGTGGGTGAGGATGTCGCCGCCCACCAGGAACATCGCGGCGGTGCCCGCGACGGACAGCGTCTTCATGAGCCAGGGTGCGGCTGCCAGAATGCCGCGGCCAATGGCCTGCTTCGCGGCGCTGGCGCGCTGGCTCAGGTACAGGCCCAGGTCGTCCAGCTTGACGATGCCGGCCACGAGGCCATAGACGCCTACCGTCATCAGCAGAGCAATGCCCACCAGCACCGCAACCCGCATGGCAAACGACTGGTCAGGCGGAATGGTGCCCAGGGTGATGACGATGATTTCGGCCGACAGGATGAAGTCGGTGCGGACGGCCCCCTTGATCTTCTCTTTCTCGACAGCGACGATGTCCACCGCCGGGTCGGCCACGGCCTTGACCAGTTCTTCATGGTGGGCCTTCTCCTCTTCCTTGCTGTGCATGAACTTGTGGGCCAGCTTCTCGAAGCCCTCAAAGCACAGGAAGGCGCCGCCCACCATCAGCAGCGGCGTCACCGCCCAGGGCGCGATGGCGCTGATGGCCAGCGCCGCCGGCACCAGGATGGCCTTGTTGACCATCGAGCCTTTGGCCACCGCCCAGACCACCGGCAGTTCGCGGTCGGCCTTGACGCCGCTGACCTGCTGCGCATTGAGCGCCAGGTCGTCGCCGAGAACGCCGGCGGTTTTCTTGGCAGCGACCTTGGTGAGGATGGAGACGTCATCCAGGATGGTGGCGATGTCGTCGAGCAGGGCGAGGAGGCTGGTGGCCATGGGTGTCCTTGTGTCAGGCGATGTTCATGCGGCGGCGATGCGGCAGTGATGCAATGTCCAGGCCATCCATCAGCCGACGGGCCGCTTGAGGCGGATTTCCTCAAGCTTCACACTGCCGGCAGCAACCGTCTTGAGCGAGGGCATGTCGCGCTTGAAGCCGGCCAGCTCATAAAAGCGCAGCGCGCGCTCGTTGCGCAGCAGCACCCACAGCGTCAGCAGGTTGAAGCCCTCTTCCACACAGGCCTCCAGCGTCGCATCCCACAGAGCCAGGCCCACGCCCTTGTCCCAGTACGACGGGTCGGCATAAAAGGCCCAGATCTCGCCGGTGGTGGACGGCGTGCCCTTGTCGCGCGAGCGGTCAAAGCCGCAGAAGCCGACCACCTTGTCGCCGTCGGTGGCCACCAGCAGCTGCGGCTCGCTGAACTCGATGGCCTCGCGCCAGAAGGCCTGGCGCTTCTCTACGGTCTGGGCCTTGAGGTGTTCGTCGGGCATGAGGCCGGCGTAGGCGGCGTGCCATGAGGCCACGTGGATTTCGGCAACGGCCTTGGCGTCGCGCGGAGTGGCGTGTCGTACCTGGTAACTGGACATGTTGGTGTGGGGTCTGGAACGGAGTCTGGGACGGGAAAAAGGGCAGAAATCTGCGCGCAAGCCGGGGATTGTCGCCCCAGAGGGAAAATGAATACTTTAGGGTTCAGGAAAACACCTAGGCTGCACCGGTGCTTGGCTTAGGGCGCATCCGGGCCTGCATGGTCTCATAAGACCAACCCAGGAGGCATGCCATGACAAGCGCCATCACCCCTACAGCATCCATCGCAGCAGCGGCCCGCCCGCGCATCCTCGTTGTCGACGACACGGAGGACAACCTGTTCCTCATGACCGCCGTGCTCGAGGACGCCTACAGCCTCACGCTGGCCGGCAACGGCGCCGATGCGCTGCGCGAAGCCGCGTCGGGCGAGCCGCCGGACCTGATCCTGCTGGACATCATGATGCCCGACATGGACGGTTACGACGTGCTGCGCCACCTGCGCGCCAGCGATGCCACACGGGGCATACCGGTGATCTTCCTCACGGCGCTGACCAGCCCCGAGGAAGAGCAGTTCGGCCTGGACCTGGGCGCAGTGGACTACATCCACAAGCCCATCAGCCCGCCGCTGGTGCTGGCCCGCGTCAAGGCCCACCTGGAGCGCAGCGCCAGCGCGCGGCGCCTGGAGGCGCTGTCGCACAAGCTCTCGCGCTACCTGGCGCCGCAGGTCTGCCAGTCGCTGCTGGACGGCTCCAGCGACGCACAGATACGCACCCAGCGCAAGAAGCTCACGGTGTTCTTCTCCGACATCAAGGACTTCACCGCCTCCACCGCGCGCTGGCAGCCGGAGGAAATCACGCAGCTGCTCAACAGCTACTTCTCCGAGATGTCGAAGATCGCCGACGAATACGGGGGCACCATCGACAAGTTCATCGGCGACGCCATGGTCATCTTCTTCGGCGACCCGCACAGCCGCGGCGCCAGGCAGGACGCCCTGCAATGCGTGAAGATGGCCCGCGCCATGCAGCAGCGCATGCAGGAGCTGCAGATCCTGTGGGCCGATGCCGGCTCCGACAAGTCGTTCCAGATACGCATCGGCATCAACACCGGCTATTGCAATGTCGGCAACTTCGGCAGCGAGCGCCGCATGGACTACACCATCATCGGCCCCGAGGTGAACCTGGCCGCACGGCTGGAGCAGGCGGCCGAGCCGGGCGGCATCCTCGTCTCTTCGGAGACCTGGAACCTGGTGAAGGATGAGGTCGAGGGTATTGCCTGGGCGCCGGTCAAGGCCAAGGGCTTTGCCGACCCCATCCAGGCCTGGTCAGTGCATACCGACTCGCGCGTTCGCGACTCGATGCGCAAGGTCTTCCAGCGCGAGCGCCCGGGCCTGCGCGTGATGATCGACCTGGACCGCCTGCCCACCTCCGACCGCGCCGCCGCGGCGCTGGAGCTGCGCGAGATGGCCGACCAGCTGAACTGAGGAACACACCATGGGAAGCGCTTTTGCCCCCCTCTCCGACCTGGCGCCGACCCGCGGCGAATCATTGGTGTCCGAGCTGGAGGACCTGCGCCGCAGCAGAGGTGCGGGCACGCTGGAGCAGGAGCTGGCCGCCACCCGGCACGCGCTGCGCGAGCTCACGCGCGAGCTGGGCGAGGCACGTACTGCCCAGTCGCTGCTGCTCGCCACGCTCGATGCCACCAGCGACGGCGTGCTGGCGATCAACTACACCGACGGCTCCCTGTACTACAACATCCGCTACATCGAGATGTGGGGCATCCCCGAGGAAAGCCTGGCGATGCTGGACGAGGCCACCATCGTCGAGCTGCAGACGGCCCAGGCCAAAGACCCGGAGCAGCTGAGGGCCCTGACCGCAAGCCGCAAGGCCGACCCCGATGCCGAAGACCTGAGCCTGGTCGAGCTCAAGGACGGGCGCGTGTTCGAGCGGCATGTGCAGCCGCAGCGCCTGCGCGGCAAGACCGTGGGGGTGGTGCTGAGTTACCGCGACGTGACGGCCCAGTCGCGCTATGAAACCCGCATGATGTTCAACCACACGGTGCTGGAAAACTCCGGCCCGATGCTGTGGGTCGACCGGCATTCGACCTGCGTGACCTATGCCAACCCGGCCGCCTGCAAGCACCTGGGCTACGCCGTGGAGGAGCTGCTGGGCATGGCCATCGGCCAGTTCGACCTGGGCTACGCACCGGAGCTCATGGCCATCCTCAATGCGGAACTCGAACGCACCGGGCGGCCGGTGAGCTTTGAGAGCCGGCACCGGCGCAAGGACGGCAGCATCCGCGAGATCGAGAACACGACCTTCCTGATCGAGGATGCAGAGCATTCCATGTATGTGGTCACGGTGCGAGACAAGACCGAGCAGAAGCGCGCGACCGAGGAGAAAAAGCGCGAGCAGGCGATCATGCGCTCGCTGCTCAACTCCATCCCGGACCCGATCTTCTACAAGAACCCGCAGGGCGTGTACATGGGCTGCAACGGCGCCTTCGCCGAGCTGCTGGGCCGCCCCGCCGAAGACATCATCGGCCGCGCCGACCGCGATCTGCTCGACCCCGAATGGGCCGGCGCGGTGGAGCAGGTGGACCGGCAGATCCTGCAGTCGCTTGAGAAAAGCTCACGCGAGGAATGGCGCGAGTACAAGGATGGCCGCCGCGAGCTGTTCGAGACCGTCAAGGCCCCGTTCTGGGACCAGGAGCAGCGCCTGCTGGGCATCATGGGCATCGGGCGCAACATCACCCAGCGCAAGAAGGCAGAGGAAGACATCAACCACGCCAGGGAAATCGCCGAGGAAGCCACACGGGCCAAGTCCGACTTCCTGGCCAACATGAGCCACGAGATCCGCACACCGATGAACGCCATCATCGGCATGTCGCACCTGGCGCTTAAGACCGAACTGACGCCGCGCCAGCGCGACTACATCGGCAAGGTCCAGAGCTCGGGCCAGCACCTGCTGGGCATCATCAACGACATCCTGGACTTCTCCAAGGTGGAAGCCGGCAAGATGGGCATCGAGCAGATCGACTTCGAGGTCGAGAAGGTGCTGGACAACGTCTCGGCCCTTCTCAACGAGAAGAGCAGCGCCAAGGGCCTGGAGCTGGTCTATGACATCGCCCCCGATGTGCCGAGGGACCTCGTCGGCGACCCGATGCGCATCGGCCAGATCCTGATCAACTTTGCCAACAACGCCGTCAAGTTCACGCCGCAGGGCGAGATCGTGCTCAGCGCCCGGGTGAAGGAGCGCAGCGATACCGACGTGCTGCTGCAGTTCTCGGTGCGCGACACCGGCATCGGCATGAAGCCCGAGCAGATGGAACCCCTGTTCCAGAGCTTCCAGCAGGCCGACACGTCCACCACCCGCAAGTTCGGCGGCACCGGCCTGGGCCTGGCCATCAGCCGCAAGCTGGCCACCCTGATGGGCGGCGAAGTCGGCGTGGAAAGCGAATACGGCAAGGGCAGCACCTTCTGGTTCACCGTGCGCCTGGGCGTGAGCACGCTGGTACGCCCGACGCTGCTGCCCAACCCCGACCTGCGCGGCCTGCGCGCGCTGGTGGTGGATGACAGCGAGTCGGCCCGTACCGTGCTGGTGGACATGCTGCAGGGCATGACCTTTGACGTGGCCTCCGCCCCGTCGGGCCAGGCCGCGCTGGCGCAGCTGGACGCGGCGGCGGCAGAGGGCCGCGCGTTTGACGTGGTGTACCTGGACTGGCGCATGCCGGAACTCGACGGCGTGGAGACCGCGCGGCGCATCCAGGCGCTGGGCCTGCAGCCCGCGCCCGCAGTGGTGATGGTCACTGCCTACGGCCGCGACGAGGTGCTGGAGCAGGCGCAGGCCGCGGGTGTGCGGCACGCGCTGGTCAAGCCGGTCAGCCCCTCGGGCCTGTTCGACACCACCATGGACATGCTCGGCAAGCAGGAACCCGCACGGCGCGTGGCTGCGCCTGCCAGGCGGGAGCCCACGCAGGAGCTGGCCGCGCGCAAGGGGGCGCGGGTGCTGCTGGTGGAAGACAACGACATCAACCAGGAAGTGGCCAGCATGATGCTGGCCGAGGCCGGCTTCAGCGTGGACATCGCGGGCGACGGCGAGGTGGCGCTGGACATGGTGCGCAAGACCTCGTACGACCTCGTGCTGATGGACATGCAGATGCCGGTGATGGACGGCATCACGGCCACCCAGGCCATCCGCCGCATCCCGGCGCTGCGCCGCATGCCCGTGGTCGCGATGACGGCCAACGCCATGGCACAGGACCGCAGGCGCTGCCTGGAGGCCGGCATGAACGACTTCCTGTCCAAGCCCATCGACCCGCAGGAACTGCTGGCGATGCTGGTCAAGTGGATCAAGCCGCGGGCCGCCGCCGCAGCGGCGCAGGCACCCGCCACGGCACCGCCGCGCCGGGCCCCCACGCCGGCGGGCCTGGAGAGCCTGGCCGGCGTCACCGGCCTGGATTCGGCCGCAGGGCTGTCGCGCATGATGGGCAAGAAGCCGCTGTACCTGTCAATGCTGCAGCGCTACGTGACCGGCCAGCGCAATGTGCCCAGCCAGATCCGCGAGGCGCTGGACCAGGACGACTGGGCCACCGCCGAGCGGCTGGCGCACACCTGCCGGGGCGTATCGGCCAATGTGGGCGCCACGCAGATCCCCAATTCCGCCGGCGCGCTGGAACATGCCATCAAGCACCGCATGGCGCGCGGCGTCATAGCGCCGCAGCTGATGGAGTTTGAACTGATGCTGGGCGAGCTGGTGACGGCACTGGACACTGCCCTGCCGCAGGAAGCCGCAGTAGAGGTGTAGGGTATGGCCCGGTGGGTATGATGGCTCATGACCCGCTACCTGATCGCCTACTTCAGCACGCTGCTGGCCTTCCTCATCCTTGACGGCCTGTGGCTCGGCGTCCTCATGGGGCCCACCTACAAGTCGCAGCTCGGGCCCCTGCTGCTGGACAGCCCGCGCATCGTGCCGGCCGTGGTGTTCTACGCGTTCTATGTGGTCGGCATCATCGTCTTTGCCATCCTGCCCGGCGTCGAGGCGCAGCAATGGCAGCGCACCGCCCTGCTCGGTGCGCTGCTGGGCCTGATGGCCTACGGCGCCTACGACATGACCAACCTGGCGACGCTCAAGGGCTGGCCGCTGCAGATCTCGCTGATCGACCTGGCGTGGGGCGCAGTGGTGACCAGCCTGTCGGCGACAGCCGGTTACTTCGCCGTCAGCACCTGGGCCGGCCGCTGAGGCACTGAAGCCTGCTTCCATGCCCGAGCCGGCAAGCAAGCCCTGGAGAGCCCGCATCGCGCCCGGCGGCCCGGCCTTCGACGCGCCGCCGGATACACCGCTGGTGCTCGCCGCGCAGGACGCCGGCATCGAGCTGCTCACCTCCTGCCGCAACGGCACCTGCCGCACCTGCATCTGCCTGCTGGAAGAAGGCCGTGTCACCTACCGCATCGAGTGGCCGGGCCTGAGCCGCGAGGAGAAGGAAGAAGGCTGGATACTGCCCTGCGTGGCTTACGCCGCGTCGGATGTGGTGCTACGCCTGCCGCTGTGACAAGCTGCCCAGCACACGCATCGACTCCTCCATCCGCGCATCCCACGGATGCCCGTAGTTCAGCCGGATGCAGTTGCCATACGCCCTGCGCGCCGAGAACATCGGCCCCGGCGCGATGCTGATGCCTTCGGCCGCAGCACGCTGGTGCAGGGCCAGGGTGTCGAAGCCTTTTGCAAACTCCACCCACACAAAATAGCCGCCGTCGGGGCGCGACACGCGCACGTCGCGCGGCAGGTGCCGGCTGATGGCCGCCAGCATGGCCGAGCGCTGGGCCTCCAGCGCATGGCGCAGGCGGCGCAGGTGCCTGTCGTAGCCGCCATGCTGCAGGTAGTCGGCCAGCGCGGCCTGCGCGGGCAGGCTGGCCGACAGCGTGGTCATCAGGCGCAGGCGCTGGATGCGTTCGCCAAAGCGCCCCGGCGCGACCCAGCCGATGCGGTAGCCCGGCGCCAGCGTCTTGCTGAACGAGCTGCAGTGCATGACCAGGCCCTTGCGGTCGAAGGCCTTGGCAGGCAGCGGCGCGCGGTTGCCGAAATACAGCTCGCCATACACGTCGTCCTCGATCAGCGGGATGCTGTGCGCGGCCAGCAGCGCGACGAGCTCCTTCTTGCGAGCCTCGGCCATGCTTGCGCCCATCGGGTTCTGGAAGCTGGTCATGAACCAGCAGGCCTTGACCGGGTGGCGCCCGAGCGCCTCGGCCAGGGCTGCCAGGTCCAGCCCCGTGGCCGGGTGCACCGGGATTTCCAGTGCGCGCATCTTCAGCCGCTCCAGCGCCTGCAGGCCCGCATAGAAACCGGGTGACTCCACCGCGATCAGGTCACCCGGCTGCGCGACGGCGCTGAGCGACAGGTTCAGGGCCTCCAGCGCGCCGCTGGTGACGATGATGTCGTCGGGCGACTGCGCCATGCCCAGGCCGGTGTAGCGCTGCGCGATCTGGCTGCGCAGGCCCGCGTGGCCCTGCGGCATGTCCGCCACCGGGTCCCAGGACGCCTCATGCCTTGCGATGCGCGCGAGCGAGCGCGCCAGGCGCGGCAGCGGGAACAGCGAGGCCGACGCAAAAGCCGAGCCCAGCGGCACGACGTGCCTGTCGCGCGCGGCGTCGAGCACGCTGAACACCAGCTCGCTCACATCCACCGAGGCCCGCAGCCGCAGGCTGGCCCCGCGCGCGGGCTCGGGCGGCGCGGGCTCGCCGGTGCCGGCCACAAAGTAGCCGGACCGCTCGCGCGCCCGCACCAGCCCCCGGTCTTCAAGCCGGTAATAAGCCTGGAATGCGGTGGACGGGCTCACGCCATGCTGCGCCGTCAGGCTGCGGATGGAAGGCAGCCGCGTGCCGGGCGGCAGCTTGCCGCTGCGGATGTCGGTGGCCAGCAGGTCGGCCAGGGCCTCGTAACGCTTCATGCATCTGATCCTAATTTATTTCAGGATATTGCATCTGATATGGTTTTTGTGGCGGCGTCTGGTTCTTCAATGCATGCGGGGCTTGAGGCATGATCCATGAGTGAACCGTTTCCTGACAATCCTCCTGCGCCGCGCCGTGACCCTGCTCATGCTGGCATGGCTGGTGGCGCCACAAGCCATCGCGCAGCCGGCGCCAAGGTTCCAAGACACCATTGCCCAGCGCACCATGGCCTGCACGGCCTGCCACGGCCAGCAGGGCCGCGCAGGGCCTGACGGCTACTACCCGCGCCTCGCGGGCAAGCCGGCGGGCTACCTGTACAACCAGCTGCTGAACTTCCGTGACGGGCGCCGCCACTACGGGCTGATGTCGGGCCTGCTCGACCCGCTGACCGACGCTTACCTGCTGGAGATGGCGCAGTACTTCGCGTCACTCGATGTCCCGTATCCGGCACCGCAGCCCGCACGGGTTCCTCCGGCGCAGCTGAGCCGCGGCGAGACCCTGGCCCTGCGCGGCGATGCCGCCAGGCAGGTGCCGGCCTGTGTGCAATGCCACGGCTCCGCGCTGACCGGCGTGCAGCCCGGCACACCCGGCCTGCTGGGCCTGCCGCGCGACTACCTCAATGCGCAGCTGGGCGCATGGAAGACCGCGCAGCGGCGGGCGCATGCGCCGGACTGCATGGCGGCCATTGCGGCGCGCATGAGCGTTGAAGACGTATCGGCCGTCGCGGCCTGGCTCGCGGCGCAGCCATTGCCGGCAGTGACCAGGCCGGCAGCAGCCCTGCCGGCCTTGCCGCCGATGGAATGCGGCAGCGCGCCTGCGCCCGCTGCGCCAAAAGGAGCGCGGCCATGATACGCAAGCTCACCATTGCCGCAGCGGCCCTGCTGGCGCTGGGCGCCGCGCTGGCTGCGCTGGTGTGGTTGCTGAACGTGCGCGGCGATGCACCGTCAAACACCACGCCAGGCACAACCTCCAGCACCGCGCCCGCCACCATCGAGCGCGGCGCCTACCTGGCCCGCGCCGGCAACTGCATGGCCTGCCACACGGTGCGCGGCGGCACGCCGTTTGCAGGCGGGCGCGGCATCGACACGCCGTTCGGCACGGTGTACACCAGCAACCTCACGCCCGACCCGGTGCATGGCATCGGCAGCTGGTCGGCCGCAGACTTCTGGCGTGCGATGCACAACGGCCGCTCGAAGGACGGCCGGCTGCTGTACCCCGCCTTCCCGTACCCCAACTACACCCAGGTCACGCGTGAAGACTCCGACGCGCTGCATGCATACCTGCGCAGCCTGCCGCCTGCCGCCCAGCCCAACCGCGCGCACGCCTTGCGCTGGCCCTACGGCACTCAGCCGGCCCTGGCTGTGTGGCGCGCGCTGTATTTCAGCCCCGGTGTGCATGAGGCTGAGCCCGCGAAGTCGGCCGAATGGAACCGCGGTGCCTACCTGGTCCAGGGCCTGGGCCACTGCAGCGCCTGCCATACGCCACGCAACACCCTCGGCGCCACCGACGACACCCTGCTCCTGGGCGGCGGCCTGATACCGATGCAGAACTGGTATGCGCCCTCCCTCACCTCGCCCGCCGAAGCCGGCGTTGCCGGCTGGAGCAAGGCAGACATCGTGAGCCTGCTCAAGACCGGCACCTCGGCGCGCGGCGCCGTGACCGGGCCGATGGCCGAAGTCGTGCTGCACAGCACGCAGCACCTGAGCGATGCAGACCTTGGCGCGATGGCCGTGTTCCTGCAAGCGCTGCCGCAGTCGCCCATGCCCGCACAGCGCGCGGAAGGCAAGGCCGCGCTACCCGCCAGCCCCGGAGGCAGGCTCTATTCGCAGCACTGTGCCCAGTGCCATGGCGACAACGGCATGGGCGTGCCCGGTGCTTACCCGCCGCTGGCGGGCAACCGCGCCGTGACGATGAAGTCCACCGCCAACCTGGTGCAGATCGTGCTGAACGGCGGCTATGCGCCGGCGACGGCCGGCAACCCGCGCCCCCATGGCATGCCGCCGTTTGTGCTGGTGCTGGGCGACGGCGAAGTGGCACAGGTCCTGAGCTACATGCGCAACGCCTGGGGCAACTCGGCCGGGGAGGTCAGCGAGTTCGACGTGGCCCGGGTGCGCGGTACGCGGCGCTGAGCCGCTGCATCATGGCACGCGCTGAAGGGGCAACGGCGCCAGGCGCCGGCACCGCGCCGCATGGCCCTGTACACTCATCCCATGCGCTCCCGTTGCTCCAGCTTCAAGACACCGCCTGCGGCTTTCGCCGCCGGTCGTGGCGTGCGCATTCCAGGCCAGCAAGGGCCTGCAGCCGGACTGCTCCAGCCGGCCGCAGATTCCTGAGCCCGGCGATCCACCCCTTCCCCCTTCAGCGCTAAACACCGATCGCCGGGCACCCGCCCAGCGCAGCCGCGAGCCCGCCCGCCATGTGAGCGGCGGGCGCGCCATCGAACGGAGTTTTCATGAACGCAACCCTCAACGGTGAACGCACCCTCACCGAACTTGATCACGCACGTCTTTTGAAGCTGGCAGGGCGCACCGGTGCGCCGCAGCTCGACGGCATCCTCTCCGGCAGCGACGTCGTCGCCACCCGCGCGGTGGCGGCGGATGTCGTCACCATGTACACGCAGGTGGAAATCGAGGACTGCCACACCCGGCTGCGCCACCAGCTGGTGCTTTGCTACCCGTGGGACGCAGAGCCTGCAGGGGGCTTCATCTCGGTCCTGTCGCCAGTCGGGCTTGCGCTCCTGGGCATGCGCGCGGGAAGCACGGTCCGCTGGCAAACGCCCAGTGGCGAGGAAAGCAGCGCGCAGGTGATGTCCATCCTGTTCCAGCCCGAAGCCAGCGGCGACTACACCCTGTGAGGCCGCCATGCAATTCAGATCCATACTTGCCCTGACCGACTTCTCTCGCGCCGGCAATCGCGCAGTCGAACGCGCCGCCAGGCTCGCAGAACGCGAAGACACGCAACTGGCGCTCATGCACATGGAGGCAGACGGCGACAGCCACCTGCATCACGCGGAGGAGCGCCTCGCCCTGATGGCGCGGCGGCTCTCGCGCCGGCTGCAAAAACCGGTTCGCCTTGTCCCTGGCTCACACCTGTCGGTTGATGATGCAATCCGCGAGTCGGCCAGCGCCGACCTGCTGGTGGTGGGGTTCAGGACCGGGCACCCGGTGGCAGCGCTGCTGCAGCGCACCGCCATCGACCGCCTGCCGCGCGAATGCGGCTGCCCGGTTCTTGTGGTCAAGCCCGAACCGCAGACGCGCTACCGCCGGATCCTGGTGGCGGTGGACCTGGGGCCGCGCTCGCGCAACCTGGTCAGGCTGGCAGCGGGGTTCGACGGCGAGCCCCAGATCCGGCTCTTCCATTCAGTCAGCACGCGGGAAGAAGCCATCCTCCGCTCGGCGGAGGCATCGACCGCGTCCATCGAGGCCTGGCGTGAGGAAGCCGCGCTGTATGCACAAGGGCGGATGGTTTCGCTGACCGACTCCTTCAAGGCGCGGCGCAACCGGGTCATGACGGTACTGGGCCGCGGAGACTCCGCGCGCCAGGTGGCGGTGCAGCAGGAGCACGACGGGGCGGACCTTGTGATCATCGGCAAGGGAACGCGGCCGCTCTGGGCCGCGCTGCTCACGGGAAGCGTCTCGAGCCGCATCATCCGTCAGGTGTCAAGCGACGTCATGCTGGCCGCATGACGGGCCGACTCGCGGGACTGCTCGCGGGATTATTGGGCCCCGGCCGTATAGGGGCTCTTTTCGCTGTGCTTGCCGCTGTCGAGCATGCTGGTCTGCCTGCTGTCGTCGGGCTGCGACTGGATGGCGTTGTTGCCCTCGGTGCCTTCGCGCCGCTTGCTGCCGCCCTCACGCGGCTCCCGTTTTCCGGTGCGTGACTGCGGCTTGCTGCCCTTGCTGCTGGCGGGCTTGCGTTCCTGGCTCATGGCGACGTCTCCTTAAGTTTTAAACAATGGCTTTGACTGTAGCCACAGCGCCACGCGGCCGCTGCAAGTGGCGCATGGCAATGCGCGTAGGACAAAAGCTGGCTGACAATTTGCCGCATGCCCTTTCGTCCCGTCACCCTTCCCGCCGCAGTGCCCGGCAGCTTGTGGCTGTCTTCCATGCCGGGGCGGACGCTGGACTGGCCCGACTTCCTCGCAGAGGCACATGCCAGGGACCTCGGGCTCGTGGTCTGCCTCACGCCGGTAGACGAGATGGAGGAACTCTCGCCCACCTACGCGAAGGCCGTGAAGCAGCATGAAGCGCCGTTTGAGGCCGCAGGCAGCTGGATGCACCTGCCTGCGCGCAACTTCGGCACACCGGCCGACCCGCAGCGCTTTCGCGAGGGCATCGAGTCCATCGCGCAGCGCCTGCAGGCCGGCGAAGCGGTGCTGCTGCACTGCGCGGCCGGCATGGGCCGCACCGGCACGGCGGCCGCCTGCGTGCTCAAGTCGCTGGGCCTTGAATCCGCCGCGGCGCTGCAGCGCATCCGCGATGCTGGCTCGAACCCGCAGAATGCGCTGCAGTCGGGTGTGATTGACTGGTTCTAGCGCCGGTTCCCCGCTGCATCATCCCGCAAAGGGGTTGGCAAACACGAACATCATCGCCACGCCCACGCCGATCAGGAAGTTGGCGTCGATCAGCCCTGCCATCAGGAACATCTTGACCTGCAGCGGCTCCATCATCTCGGGCTGGCGCACCGCGCCGTCGATGAACCTGCCGCCCATCACGCCCAGCCCGAGGCAGGCGCCGATGGCGCCCATGCCGATGATGAGGCCGCAGGCAATGGCAATGAGTCCGGTGTCAGTCATGATGATCTCCTTGGGGTTGATGGACCGTGTTTCGATGGACTGATGATCGGCGCGATGCCCGGCCAGAACAATTACCTGTGAGGTCATGACAAGGCTGACGCTATGCTCTGCAGCACCCTCCCGCCGCCACATGCTGCCCACCGACCCTGACATCATTTTTGAAGACGCGCACCTGCTCGTGCTCTGCAAGCCCGCGGGCCTGCTCGCCGTGCCCGGCCGTGGCGCCGACAAGCAGGACTGCCTGTCGGCCAGGGCGCAGCAGCGCTGGCCCGATGCGCGGGTGGTCCACCGGCTGGACATGGCCACATCCGGCCTGATGCTGATGGCGCGCGGCGAGGCCATGCAGCGCGCCCTGGGCCTGGCCTTTGAGCGGCATGAAGTCCACAAGCGCTATGAGGCCGTGGTGGCCGGCCGCCCGCCCGCAGGCGGTGCCGGCGCCGATGGCTGGCACACCATCGACCTGCCCATCGCAGCCGACTGGCCCAACCGCCCGCTGCGCATCATTGACACGGAAGCCGGCAAGCCCAGCATCACCCGCTGGCGCGAACTCGCGCATGATGCCGCGGCCCCCCCCGGCACCACCCGGCTGTCGCTCGAGCCCGTCACCGGCCGCACCCACCAGCTACGGGTGCACATGAAGGCCATCGGCCACCCGATCCTGGGCGACATGCTGTATGGCGACGCGGCTTCGCAGCAACTGGCGCCGCGCCTGCTGCTGCATGCCTGCTCGCTCACGCTGGCGCATCCGGCCGGCGGCGAGCCGCTGGCATTCAGCAGCGCCGCGCCTTTCTGACGGCGCAGGAACTAATGGCAGCCACCTGCCGTCTGACCTGTTCGCACCCCACCGACCCAGGAGCCGCGCCATGACTGCCACCACGCCATCCCCCACCACACCCAGCCTCTCACCCCGCCAGCCCTCCCACCTGGTGCAGCGCCGCACGCTCACCGCCGCCCTTGTGGCCATGCCGGCCCTGCTGCTGGGCGCGCATGCGCAAACCCCGGCACGCCGCGCCACGCCGTCGCAGACCGAGGGGCCGTTCTACCCGGTGGAATTCCCGAAGGATTCCGACCATGACCTCCTGCGCAACGGCACGCTCAACTACGGCAAGGGCCAGGCCGCGTGGGTGGACGGCACCGTGACCGACCTGCAGGGCAAGCCGCTGCGCGGCGCGCAGGTCGAGATCTGGCAGTGCGACGAACAGGGCCACTACCACCACCCCGGAGACGGCGGCAAGGCCGACGCAGCGTTCCAGGGCTTCGGCCGGGTGACGGTGGGCGCCAGCGGCGAGTACCGCTTCCGCACCATCCGGCCGGTGGCCTATTCGGGCCGCACACCGCACATCCATGCCAAGGTCAGGCTGGGCAGCCGAGAGCTGCTGACCACGCAGCTCTATGTGCAGGGCGACCCGCACAACGAACGCGACTTCATCTGGCGCCGCATGTCCGAAGCCGAGCGTGCATCAGTCACCTCACCGTTCCGCAGCGGCGCTGATGGCCTCCAGGCCAGCTTCGCGCTGGTCGTCGCAAGCTGATCGCGTCCGCGCTACCATGCGCTGATGAATCTCTACATCCTCACCGGCGCCTCGCGCGGCATGGGCGCGGCCATGGCCGTGCAACTTGTCAAACCCGGTAATGCACTGCTGTGCATCTCGCGCTCCGGCAATGAAGCACTCGCCTCGGCCGGCGAGGACGCAGGCGTTGCGGTGGAACAGTGGCAAAGCGACCTGGCGCGCGGCACCGAGGTAGCGGCGCGCCTTGAAGCCTGGCTTGGCGACCAGAACGCGGCCACCTATGCAAGCGCCACGCTCATCAACAACGCCGGCGTCATTGCCCGCATCGGGCCGCTGAGCGACGCCGACCCGGAAGACCTGGCCCATGCGCTGCGCGTCGGCCTCGAAGCGCCGATGCAGCTGACCGCCGCCTTCCTGCGTGGCACGCAGAACTGGCGGGCCCGGCGCAAGGTGCTCAACATTTCATCCGGCCTCGGGCGCCGGGCGATGGCGTCGCAGGCCGCCTACTGCGCGGCCAAGGCCGGCATGGACCACTTCACCCGCTGCCTTGCGCTGGATGAGGCGCTCAAGCCCGCAGGCGCCAAGGTGTGCTCGCTGGCACCCGGCGTCATCGACACCGGCATGCAGGTGCAGCTGCGCAGCGCCGACCCTTCAGCTTTCCCTGACCAGGGCAGCTTCGCCGGACTGAAGGCGAACGGGCAGCTCACGTCGCCGGAAGATGCCGCAGCGCGGGTGCTGGCGTACCTCGCCCGCGCGGACTTCGGCAGCAACCCGGTGGGTGACGTGCGGGACTGAGCCTGCGCGAACTGAGGCAGGCGCGGGCGCGCCGCACAGCGGCAGACCCGGGCGCGCCGCACAGCGGCGTCAGGCCGGATGCAGCATCTGGACGATCTCGTCCTTGAGCTTCAGCCGCTGCTTCTTGAGCACTTCCAGGGCCTCGTCGGTCATGGCGTTGGCGCCCAGCTCGGCCTTCTGCACTTCGTGGTTCACCTCGTCGTAGCGCGTGTAGAGCTTTGCGAAGTGGCCGTTGTGCGTCTTGAGCTCATGGATCCTGTCCTTGAGGTGGGGAAACTCGGTGGGAATGTCGTGCTTGAGCAAATCCATGCGACGGTTCCTTGTGCTGTGTAGTGTTGTGTGGCCCATTGTGCGGCTTTGCGTAACAGCACGTCTTGAGGCAAGTCATTCAGGCAGCGCCCGCTGGTAGCTCAGCACCCGCCCCTTCCAGGCGCCGCCGCCGGAGGGCAACTCGGTCACCCGCCGCACCGTCTGCGCAAAGCCGATGGCTGCCATGCCCCGGGCGAAAGCGCTGCGGTTGCCGCGGTCAGGGTCAACGATGATCACCTGCGCCTGCGGCGCCGCATGCCACTGGATGAACTGCGCCACCATGGCCGGGTGCGCCGGCTCATACAGCACGTCGCTGCCGATGATGAGGTCAAACTCGCCAAAGGCCGCATCATGCAAGGCCCAGTTGCCCGCCGCATACGGCAGCGGCGGCAGGCCATTGAGCGCAAGGTTGGCCAGCAGAAAGGTCGGCGCCAGCGGGTGATGGTCGCTCGCGGTGATGTTGCCCAGGCGCCGCTGCACCACCATGCTGGCCATGGCAATGCCGCAGCCGATCTCCAGCACCCGCAGCCCCGCGACGGGCGTGCGTGTCATCTGGTCGGCCAGCACGCTGCCCGAGGGCCAGACCACGCCGAACAGCGGCCAGGTGGACGACGAAATACCGGCGCGCTCCGCCTCGCCATCGGGGTCCCAGAACTGCTGGCGGTCCACCAGCGTACGAAGCTGTAACGCGACGCCACCTACCTGCACAGTGTTGACATGCACGCGGTAGCCATCGGCCACTAACTAGCGCCCTGGAAGCCGTCGGCCCGGCAGGTGATGACCAGCGTGTCGCGGTGGCCGCCGGCCTCCGTTGGCTGGATCGGCGTGGACTCATGCACCACCCGCGCATCGTCCAGCAGCAGCAGCGACCAGGGCTCGGTCATGGTGAAGCGCTGGCCGTTGGGGCCGTCGGCCTCGAAGACCCGGGTCTCGCCACCCTTGATGCCCACGCGGCCGATGAGGAACACCGCCACGAGGTCCACGCCGTCACGGTGGGCGCCCTCGGGCGTCGGCCGGCCGATGCCGTCAGTGGTGTCGATGCGGAACTGGTGGGCTTCCACAAACCACGGCACGGCGCCGGGCTGCTGGCCGCGAAAGCGCGAGGTGACGTCGCCCAGCGCCAGCATCAGCTGCTTCCAGGCAGCGCTGCCAGTGACGGCGGGCTCCATCGGCTCAAACCAGCGCTCCATGCCGCCATGCAGCGCGTTGTACTCCACCGGCTGCCAGTGCGCCCGGTGCGGCACCTGCTGCAGTTCACCACCCTTGACGGTGAAGCAGGAGTGCCGGCGGCGGCGGTAGCGCCCGCCATCCTTGAGGTAGTTGTCCGGCGGCAGGTCGTCCCAGCCGGCCACCAGCCGGTTAAGCTCGTCCAGCCTGCAACCCGCCAGCTCACACACGCCCGACGGGCTGAGCACGGCATAGCCCTGCTGGCGCAGGATGGTGACGAGTTGCGAGGGATAGGTAAAGGCGGGGGTCAGGTTCATCTGGCGTCTGGAAGCTGCGCGGAAACCACATAGCCTAGCAGAGCGCGCCAACTGGATTAAAATACAAACAAATGGGTCGCGCCTACGCGGCCGGCGCTGGGCTCTCAAGGCACCTTGAGGGCCCTTCTGCTTTCTGCACTGAAGGAGGCTTCAGCGCACCTTCCCGGTGATGGCACGATGTCGGCCCGGAAAGACCTTGTTGCTCAACACCCCAAACGCGCGATTGTTTTGAGCTGGCCTCACAACGGACAGGCCGACCGGGCGTGCCGTCAAATCAGCAAGTTGCAGACCCTCGCAATTCGTTCTCTTGTCCGCGATGACGATGTCGAATGGCAATATCTGACCGTACCTGTTGTCGCCATCGCACACGCGCCTGAATGCAAGCTCCAGTTCTGCATCTTCTTTCTTGCCACGGGCCTCGCAGATGATGAAGGTTCTCTGCGCTGCCGGCACTCCCTTGTACGCGAGGAATTCGTTCAGTTGCTCAAGGCCGAACTGCATGGCCAGATGGTAAGGGTGAGCTAGCTGCATGTGCCGGTCCCTGACACTGAAAGTCCTCTTGTCGACCACAACAGGAATCAAGGTGAAGTCGCACTGATCGATCAGTTCAGTCAACGACGCCATGAAACCTTCACGGGCTTCCTTCCCCAGGTTCGAAAAGGCACCGCGGCGATTTCGAATGTCGGATTCATGCAGGATGGGGAGGTCATGCCCGAACGTCCTGAACTTGAGCGCCCGCATGGCAGGCGTCAGCTTGCTGATATAGCAGTCACGTTCAAAGACGCAGAACGACAGAACAAAGACCGGATAGGCCGGATCAATGGAGGTGAGGCTGTGATCCCCGCTTTCATCAACAAATACGATGAGTCACCATGCATGGCAACATTGTCAAATCGAAACCGAAGTGATTGTGACCTTCAGCCGTCTTCAGGCCAAAGGCACTAGGCCGCTTACACGGTGACCTTGACGCCCTTCCAGAACGCAACCCGGTCCTTCACCATGCTCGCTTCCGGCTTAGGGTCCAGGTAGTACCAGACCGCATCGGTATTCATCTCGCCGTTGACGATCAGCGAGTAGTAGCTGGCCTGGCCCTTCCAGGCGCAGGTGGTCTTGTGGTTGCTGAAGGTGGTGAACTCCTTCTTCAGCGCGGATGCCGGGAAGTAGTGGTTGCCTTCCACCACCACGGTGTCGTCGCTCTCGGCGATGACGGTGTCGTTCCAGATGGCTTTCATGTGCGTGGGTCCGGTTGTCTTGCGGTTCAGGGTTTGGGGGCTTCGAGCCAGTGCAGGCTGAAGCGGCTGGCGGCATCGGTCCAGACCGGGCCGGGCGTGAAGCCGGCCGTGCGGGCCAGCGCGCGCAGGCTGTCGATGGTGAACTTGTGCGAATTCTCGGTGTGGAGGGTCTCGCCCTCCTCGATCTCGAAGTGCCGCCCCAGCACTGTCACGCGCTGGCGCTTCAGGCTCAGCAGGTGCATCTCGATGCGCCGCTGCGGCGCGTTGTAGAAGGCGCTGTGGGCGAACTGCGCGAGGTCGAAGTCGGCCTCCAGCTCGCGGTTGGCGCGCGCCAGCAGGTTCAGGTTGAAGGCGGCTGTCACGCCCTGGCTGTCGCTGTAGGCGGCATGCAGCACGGCCGGGTCCTTGATCAGGTCGGCGCCCAGCAGCAAGGCGCCGCCGCGCAGCACCCGCGCGGCCATGCGCAGGAAACGCACCGCCTCCTCAGGCGTGAAGTTGCCGATGGTGGAGCCCGGGAAAAAACCGATGCGGCGGCCCGCGCCGGCCACGGCCGGCTGCGGTGCCGCCGGCAGCGTGAGCGCCTGGGTGTAGTCCGCCACCACCGGCGTCACCCGCAGGCCCGGGTAGTCGCGCTGGAGCGTGGCCGCAGCCTGCGTCATGTGCTCGCCCGAAATGTCGATCGGCACATAGCGCGCGGGCGCCTCGGCCGCGTCCAGCAGCAGGCGCACCTTGCGCAGCGAGCCGGCGCCAAACTCGACGATCTCGGCGCCCGGCCCCATCTGCTGCGCAATGGCGGCGGCGTTGTCCTGCAGGATGCCGATTTCGGTGCGCGTGGGGTAGTACTCCGGCAGCTCGCAGATCCGGTCGAACAGGGCCGAGCCCTGCGCATCGTAGAAGTACTTGGGCGATATCTGGCGCGGGTGCTGCCCCAGCGCCTGCAGCATGTCGCGCGCAAATTCGCCATGGGCATCGTCGGCGGGGTCGTTGCGCACGACCCTCAGTGAAACAACGGGTGTCATAAGTCCCTCGCAAGCCTGAGGCCCGAAAACTGCCAGCGTGCCGCCGGCGGGAAGAAATTGCGGTAGGTCGGCCGCGCATGGCCTTCGGGCGTGGCCAGGCTGCTGCCGCGCAGCACCAGCTGGCCCACCATGAACTTGCCGTTGTATTCGCTGACGGCACCGGCCGCCGGCCGGAAACCCGGGTAAGGGTCATACGACGAGCGCGTCCATTGCCACACATGGCCGGTCATCTGGGTGATGCCCGGCGCCCCAAAGGCCGCTTCCCACTCAAACTCGGTGGGAAGCCGCGCGCCGGCCCATTCGGCAAAGGCGGCCGCCTCATAGAAGCTCAGCTGGCTGACGGGCGCAGCCGGGTCGAGCGGGCGCACGCCGTCAAGGCCGAACACCTGCCAGCCTGCCGTGTGGGTGGAAGGCACGCGCGGGTCGCCGGGCGCGATCCAGTACGCAGGCGCTTCCCACCGGCCGGCCTGCACCGCCGCCCAGCCGTCCGACAGCCAGAACTGCGCACGCTGGTAGCCGCCGTCGGCGATGAACTGGGCAAAGTCACCGCAGTTGACCAGCCTGTCGGCCACCTGGCAGGGCGCCAGCAGCACGCTGTGGCGCGGCGTTTCGTTGTCGAATGCGAAGGCGGCGGCGCCCTCGCCGCCATGCCCCACCTGGACGACGCCGCCCGGAATATCGATCCAGCGCTGCGGCGGTGCGGCGGCGGCCAGCCGCAATGCGGGTGCTTCGGTGGTGCGGTAGGCGGTCAGCAAGGGGTTGCACGACAGGGCATGCAGGATGTCGGTCAGCAGCAGCTCCTGGTGCTGCTGCTCATGGTTCAGGCCCAGCGTGATGAGCGGCACGGCCAGCGCCCAGGCTTCATCCGGCCCCTGCTCCATGAAGTGCTGCATCGCGGCATCTACATGGGTGCGGTAGGCACGCACCTCGTCCACCGACGGCCGGCTCAGCAACCCGCGCTGCGGCCGCGGATGGCGCGGGCCGAGCGATTCGTAATAGGAGTTGAAGAGGTAGAAGTAGCGTTCGTCAAACGGCTGGTAGCCGGCCGCATGCGCGCGCAGCACCACCGCCTCGAAGAACCAGCTGGTGTGTGCCAGGTGCCACTTGGTGGGGCTGGCATCGGGCATGGACTGGATGCACTGGTCTTCGGCCGACAGCGGCGCGGCCAGCGCCAGGCTGTGCGCCCGCACCTGCGCATAGCGCCGGGCGAGGCCGCTGCGGGCAGCGGGCATGTCGGGTAATGAAAGGGGGGCAGCCACGTGGTGTGTCGTTGATCAGGGTTGGTCGGGAAACGTGCAAAATCATTACAGCACAGGGCTGTGAATATTGCTCAGGCAAGGCAAAGGGCGGATGCGGACTGCTGACACATACAGGAACCCAGCTTACCGGCCCGGGCCCGGGGGTTTCGGTACGCGAGTTAACACACCGGCACGCCGTGTCGCCTGCGCTACCCCGGGCCCTGCCGGGAGTGGATACCATCCACCCACATCGAACCCGTGACATCCAGGAGACACCATGTCCGCCATCGCATCCCTCACCAACCACCAGGTCCGCCTTGCCTCCCGCCCGGTGGGCATGACCACCCGCGACAACTGGAGCTTCACCACCGAGCCGGTCGCGGAGCCGGCCGAAGGCGGCGTGCTGGTCAAGACGCTGTCGCTGTCGCTTGACCCGGCCATGCGCGGCTGGATGAACGAAGGCAAGAGCTACATCCCGCCCGTGGGCATCGGCGAGGTCATGCGGGCCGGCGGCGTGGGACGGGTGATTGCATCGAAGAACCCGAAGTTCGCCGTGGGCGACACCGTATCGGCCGGCCTCGGCGTGCAGGAATACATGCTGATTCCCGAAGACCAGATCCGTCGCAACGGCCTGGCGAAGATCGACCTGCGCATGGGCACGGTCAACCAGTGGCTCAACGTGCTCGGGATGCCCGGGATGACGGGCTATTTCGGCCTGATGGACGTGGGCCAGCCCAAACCAGGCGAAACGGTGGTGGTCTCGGGCGCAGCCGGCGCCGTGGGGCAGACGGTGGGCCAGCTGGCCAGGATCAAGGGCTGCCGCGTCGTCGGCATCGCCGGCGGCCGCGCCAAGTGCGACTGGGTCGTCAACGAACTGGGCTTTGATGCCTGCATCGACTACAAGGCGGGCAACGTGAAGGCCGGCCTGAAGGAACATTGCCCCAAGGGCGTGGACATCTACTTCGACAACGTCGGCGGCGAGATCCTTGACGACGTGCTCGCCCGCATCGGCCGCGGCGCGCGCATCATCATCTGCGGCGCCATCAGCCAGTACAACAACACCACGCCGGTGCAGGGCCCGAAGAACTACCTGTCGCTGCTGGTCAACCGCGCGCGCATGGAGGGCATGGTTGTGTTTGACTATGCCGACCGCTACCACATTGCCATTGCCGAGATGGCCGGCTACCTGAAAGACGGCCGCATGAAGAGCCGCGAGGACGTGGTCGAGGGGCTGGACACCTTCCCCGAGACGCTGGGCAAGCTGTTCTCGGGTGCGAACTTCGGCAAGCTGGTGCTCAAGGTCGCGGACGAATAGGACAGCGAGGGCAGCGCGCCGCGGGCGCAACGGGCGTTTCCGCACAGGATTGCGCTGAACGGGATTGCGCTATAAACCGGGCATGGCCCGGCCTCACCCGATCTATGACGAATGCCTGGCGCTGGCAGCGGCGTCCGGCGCGCACATGATGGCGGCGCTCGCCGGCCACGCCAGGCGCATGCTGGCGCGCCGCGACGACGGGCGCTCCCCCGCCGTGGCCGACGCCCTGCTGCTGCTGGACAGGCACGAGCCCGCGCTGCGCACTGCCCTGCCCCGGCTCCTGGCCGACGCATTTGCCCAAGGGCCGTCTGCGGCCATGGCCGGCAGCGACCCCGACTCACTCACCCTGATGGACGACAGCCAGTTGCGCGAAAGCCTGGAGGCCGCGCGCCTGCGCAAGGCCGTGGCGCAGCGCCTGGCCGCGGCGCTGGCCGAGCTGGACACGCTGCTCGCCGCCGTGCGCGGCCTGGATGCCGCGCGGCCCGGAGGCAACCCGCTGCGCCCTGAAGTTTTTCTGGGTGCGCTACGGGCCGCCACAGGCAGCACGCAGGTCCCGCCACCGGTGCAGGCGCTCTGGCTGGGCCCGATGGGCGATGCCCTGTGCGATGCGCTCCTGCTGCTGTACGCCGACGTGGAGGCACTGCTCAAGGCCAACATGCCGGCGGTGCTTCAAGCGCAAGCCAGCGAGGCCGCCGCCAGGAAGGCATTGGCTGAACGCGCTCCTGAAAAGGCGGGCCCGGCGCCCACCGCTGTACCAGCAGCCCTGCCCCCTGCACCCCGCCCGGAGGTGGCCAGCACGCCGCCGCGAATGAAGCTGCTGCTGGTGGATGATGACAAGGCCGTGGTCACCTACCTCACGGTCAAGCTGGGCAAGCACTACGAGATTGCCGGTACAACGCAGCCTGCCAATGCCCTGTCGATGGCCCGCACGGAAAGGCCGGACGTGATCCTCTGCGACATCGACATGCCCGGCATGAGCGGAGGCGAAGTCGCGGCGGCGCTGGCGGCAGACCCGCGCACTGCGGCCATCCCGCTCATCTACCTCACGGCGCTGGCAACCCCGCAGGAAATGCACGAGCTGCAAGGCATGGTGAGCGGCCGGCCGGCCGTGTCCAAGAAGGCCAGGCTCTCCGAGCTTCTCGCGCATATCAACAACGCAACCCGTTGAGCGCGCAAAAAAGCGCGCTCATGGCCCAGGCCATGGCGCGCCGGAGGCGCGTGGCGGGGCAGAGAATGCCCCGCCGCGCTACTTGGCCTGGGAGATCAGCCCGTCACGCGCAGCGAATTGCCTTCGACCACCACGCGGGAACCGCTGGCGACCGGGTTGCTCTGCTCGATGGTGCGGTAGCTGCCGTCATTCATGCGCACGCGCATCTGGTAGACGGTGACCTTCTTCATGTTCTTCTCGACGCGGTTGCCGGCATAGGCGCCGCCTGCGGCGCCCAGCACCGTGGCTGCAGTCTTGCCACTGCCGCCACCGACCTGGTTGCCCAGCAGGCCGCCGATCACGCCGCCTGCAACCGTGCCAAGGCCGATCTCGGTGTTGCCGATGCCGTTGACCTGGCCCTGGCGCTGGACCGCGACAGACGATTCAACCACGCCGCAGTTCTGGCAGACCTGGGCCACCTGCACCGGCGGGCGCGGCGCCACAACGGCGGGAGCCGGTGCAGTCACCGGGGCGCGCGCCACAACAGGCGCCCTGGCGGGAGCGGTCACAGGTGCCGGTGCGGGGACGACGCTGGTCATCTCCGGCAGGTCGTTCTGGCCGTCCCGGGCGTTCGAGGTGGTCACGACAAGCGTTGTGGCGAGGGCCGCCACCGCGACCGCCATGACGGCGAGCGTCGGGATCAATGCCTTGCTGTGGCGAAGCTTGTCGCCGAAAGAGGGCTGAAGGCCCGGCTGGGCCATGGGGTGCTGGTTGCTGGTATCCATGATGGGTACTCCTTCCTTGTTAGGTGCTCCATTGTTCGCCCAACCCGGCGCGCCGCATGTACGGAGATGTGACATCCGTAAGCAGGATTGGTCTTACAAAAGCAAGGCCTGGCGTAGGACAAAAGCCGACACGCAACGCCGCCATCCTCCTAGCCACAAAGGCCTGCAACAAGGCCAACATGCGTTCATGCATGACAACCCTTCACTTTCTCTTGAAGATTACATGGCCGAGCTCAACGAGCGGTTGCGCCAGCACCCGATGTATCTGGAAGGCATGCACTTTCCCGACCCTCAGCCCGGCTCGACACCAATGCTTGCAGCAGCCCTTGCATGGGAAGGCCCGTGGGACTGCCTTGGCGTGTTCTCGTCCGTGATCGAGGAAGTTGCCAGGGATTACGACCTGGCAATGCCGGCCCGCATCGACTTTGGCCGGCCACACCAGCAACAGTCCCGTCAGCCATCTTTCGCGGCATGAGTGCCGTGCCGGCAGCACTATTGGCGCTGCTGCGTTAAAGTCAGGGTTTACCCGGGGCTTTCTTGAAATCGCATTTCTTCCGGACCGCGCTCGTGCTCGGTCTGCTCTCGGCCATCGGCCCTTTCGCCATCGACATGTACCTGCCGGCGCTGCCGTCCATCGGGCAGAGTCTTGGCGCATCGATGACGGCAGTGCAGGCCAGCCTGATGGCTTTCTTCATTTCGCTGGGCGTGGGGCAGATCATTTACGGCCCGGTGTCCGACATGGTGGGCCGCAAGCCGCCGCTGTACTTCGGCCTCGTGCTGTTTGGCGCGGGCAGCGTCGGCTGCGCGCTGGCGCCGGACATCCACACCCTGGTGGTGCTGCGCTTCATCCAGGGCCTGGGCGCCTGCGCCGGCATGGTCGTCCCGCGCGCCGTGGTACGCGACATGCACACCGGCGTTGATGCCGCGAAGCTGATGTCGCTGCTGATGCTGGTGTTCAGCGTCTCGCCCATCCTCGCGCCGCTTGCGGGAAGCATCCTGATCGAGGCCTTCGGCTGGCGCAGCGTGTTCTGGGCCGTGACGGTGGCCGCAGGCCTGGGCCTGGTGCTGCTGGCCACCAGCCTGCCTGAAACGCGGCCGCCCGAACAGCGCGTGGGCAGCAGCATCGGCAGCGCGCTCGGCGCCTACGGCCTGCTGCTGCGCGACAGGCACTACCTGGGCCTGGTGTTCATCGGGGCTTTCGGCATGGCGAGCTTCTTTGCCTACCTGGCCAATTCATCCTTCGTGCTGATCGACCACTACGGCCTCACGCCCCGGCAATACAGCATTGCCTTCGCGGCGAATGCGGCAGCCTTCATCGGCGTGTCGCAGTTCACCGGCAGGCTGGGCAGCCGTTTTGGCCTGGTGCCGATCGTGAAGGTGGCAGTCGCGGGCAACGCCGCCGTGATGGCACTGCTGTTCGCGCTTAACCTGGCCGGTGTGGACCAGCTCGCCGTCATGATCGGCCTGCTGTTTGTGGGCTATGGCTTCCTCGGCATCGTGGTGCCCACCACGGCGGTGCTCGCGCTGGAGGAGCACGGCAGCATCGCCGGCACCGCGTCTGCACTCATGGGCACGCTGCAGTTCGTGACAGGTGCGGTGGCCATGGGCGTGACCGGCGTCTTTGCAGACGGCAGCGCCCGGCCGATGCTCGCCGGCATTGCGGCCTGCGCGGTGGTGGCCTTCGTGCTTGCGCGGGTGACGCTGGGGCGGGCCGCCGCCCTGCCCGCCCGCAGCTAGGCGCCCGTTCAGCGGCCGGGCCCGGCCAGCAGCGGCATCAGCTGCGCCACACCGTCCAGCGTCTCCAGCCGCCGCAGCAGCGCCAGTGCCTGGCCTGCCGCATCCGGCGCCAGCGCATAGGACGCGCAGGCCTGGAACTTGGCATCGACCTGCGCATCCGAAAGCGGCAGGTCCGGGTGCATGCCGCGCGCCTTGTACGAAGCGCCGGCCAGCGTCCTGCCACCCTTGAGCGTGACTTTGAGCCGCGTGGGGAACACGCCGTGCGACACCGGGATGTCCGGGTCCACCGTCATGAACACCCTCTGCTGCATGGCCTGCACATCGGCCTGCGCCGCGCGTTCGTCCTCAAACTGGCGCGGGCCTGCGGCGCCGTCCAGTGCCGCCACCGCCACGCTGTAGGCCATGCTGAACTTGCCCTGGAAGCCCGTCTGGGCGTACTTGTGGATCAGCACGCCCGGCACCAGCACATTGACGCCGCAGTCGATGCGCTCGATGTCCTTGCCGGTAAAGCCTTCATCGCGCATCAGGTCGGTGAGCACGTCGATGGCGGTGTGCGAGCAGCCGCAGCAGGCGTACTGCTTGATGCCCACACCGCTCTCGGTGATCTCCAGCGGCTGGTCCACTGCAAAGCGGATCATCGATGCATCCCAGGGCTTTGCGGCCTGGCCGCGCAGCGTGTCCAGGAAGCCATGCTGGCCGTCCAGGATGTCCGGGTCTGCATCGAAGCCCTTGGCTGCCAGCAAGGCGGCCGACAGGCCGCGCTGGGCCGCCTGGCCGGCATGCAGCGCCTTGGTCATGGAGCCGAAATTCTTGCGCAGGCCGCCCGCGCCCGATGCGGCAATGCCCAGCGCATGGCGCATCTGCGCATCGTCAAGCCCGAGCAGGCGGCCGGCCGCTGCGGCGGCGGCGAGCGCACCGTAGGTGGAGGTTGCGTGCCAGCCGTAGGCATAGTGGTCGGGGTTCATCAGGCGGCCCAGCCGCGCTTCCACATCGAGGCCCACCACATAGGCCACGAGGATGTCGGCGCCGCTCGAGCCGGCGGACTCGGCCGCCGCCAGAATGGCCGGCACCAGCGGCACGCTCGGGTGGCCGATCATCGGCGGGCTGACGTCGTCATAGTCCAGCGCATGGCCGGTGGTGCCGTTGACCAGCGCGGCCAGCGACGGCGCAGTGCGGTAGCCAAAGCCCACCGCCGTGGCGCGCGGCGCGCCGCCTTCGTCCTGCGCCCAGGCCGACGCGATGCGCCCCGGGTCGGTGGAGGCGCCGGCCAGCATGCAGCCGATGCAGTCAATGATGGCGGTGCGGGCGCGGGCCACCGCATCGGCCGGCAGGTCCTCAAAACGCAGGCCCCGCGCAAAGGCGGACAGCGATTCGGTGAGCGTGGCAACGGAGAGATCGGTCTGGGTCATGATTTTCAGTCAATAGAATGGTCTGCATGGGAACACAGGCAAGACAGTCGCAGGCGGAACGCAAGGGCACGGGCGCCGGCACGGACAAGGCCGGCGCGGAGCCGGCAAATGCGTCCGGCACACAGGCCATAGACCGCGCGGCCCAGCTGCTGCGCCACGTGGTGGCCCAGCAGCGCGGCGGGGTCTCGCTGGCCGACCTGGTGGCGCACCTGCAGGTCTCGCGCCCCACCACTTTCCGCATCGCATCGTGCCTGGAACGCCAGGGCTTCCTGTACCGCGACACGGCAACGAAGCAGTACTTCCCGGGTGATTTTTTCGCCAACCTCAGCGGCGGCATCGGCCCGCATGAAAGCCTGCGCAAGATCTGCGCAGAGCCGATCCGCCGCATTGCGGCGCAGGTGGGCGACACCGTCTACCTGATTGTGCGGGTGGGCGACGACGGGCGCTGCATCACCTGCCATGAAGGCAGCTCGGGTGTGCGTATCGTGACGATCGACGTCGGCACCCAGCGGCCGCTGGGCGTGGGCGGCGGCGGGCTGGCCCTGCTGTCGGCCATGGAAACCAGGGAGCGCGAGGCGGTGATCGAGCGCAATGCGCACCGCTACGGCCTGTTCGGCAACCTCACCGACAGGCAGGTGCGCCAGGCCGTTGCCACCACCCGGCGGCGCGGCTATGCGGTCAATGCAGTGCAGGCGGCGCTGGGCGTGAAGTCCATCGCCCATGCCATCCGCAACGTGGCGGGCGAGCCGATCGCGGCGCTGAGCATCTCGTCGGTCACGCAGCGGATCAACGGGCGTATCGGCGAACTGGCCGAGGTACTCGCAGGCGCCACCTTGCAAATCGAAGCCGCATTGGCGTCCAAACCCTGAGTTCGGGAATGCGCGGAACCGGCTTCGCCGGGCCGCTGCATTGCCCCCCAGTGGGGGGAGCGGCCGAAGGCCGGACGGGGGGCGTCCATCAAAGCTTGACATTCGCCTCTTTGATCAATTTCCCCCAGCGGTCGAGTTCGCTTGTGATCTTGCGGCCGAATTCCTCCGGCGTCGTGGGCGTGATGCTGAAGTTCTGCTCCGACAGCTTGGCCTTCACGTCGGGCTGGGCCATGGCCTTGTGCAGTTCGGCATTGAGCCGCGCCACGATGGCCGGCGGCGTGCCGGCGGGTGCGAGCATGCCGTACCAGATGGAAGCCTCATAGCCCGGCAGGCCGGACTCCGCCACGGTGGGAATGTTGGGCAGGTAGGGCGAGCGCTGGGCGCTGGTGATGGCGAGCGCGCGCAGCTTGCCGTTCTGCACATGGTTCCAGGCCGACACGCTGGTCGGGAACATGAACTGCACCTGCCCGCCGATCAGGTCCACAAAGCCGGGCGTCGTGCCCTTGTAGGGAATGTGCGTGACGTCGATCTTCGCCATCGACTTGAACAGCTCGCCCGCCAGGTGCAGCGACGAGCCGCTGCCGGCCGAGGCAAAGTTCAGCTTGCCGGGGCTGGCCTTGGCCAGCGCAATGAGTTCTCCGGCCGTGGCGGCCTTGACGTCGGGGTTGGTGACGATCAGAAGCGGCACCGAGCCGATCAACGAGACAGGGGTGAACGCCTTGACCGTGTCGTACGGCATGTTGGCATGCAGGAACGGGTTGAACACATGGTCGGTGTAAGTGAGCAGCACGGTGTAGCCGTCCGGCTGTGCCTTGGCAACCAGGTCGCTGCCGATGACGTTGCCGGCGCCGGGCTTGTTGTCCACCACGACAGGCACCTTCATCGACTCGGACATCTTCTGCGCCAGCTGGCGCATCATGATGTCGGACGCGCCGCCCGGTGTGGTGGGCACGATGACGCGGATCGGGCCGCTGGGGTAGGCCCCCTGGGCTTGCGCGAGGCCAAAAGGCGCCAGCGCAAGGCCGGCGGCGAGCAAGAGCAGTGAACGACGCATTTGAAATGTCTCCTTCAACCGGTGAAATGAGGCGCCATTTGTCCACTATATGAACACTCTTGCGCCACCTGAAACCACTATAGCCGAACCGGCACTTTCAGTGCCTTCTGGTTGTCCCTAGCAGGATAAAGGCAACGCGTTGCGCCCGGCCGGGTTATTCTTGTGCCCGGATGATTTTCAATATGTCCACATCATGAACAAACTTGGCCACATGCTGGTGGTGGGTGCCACCGGTCTGGTCGGCTACGCTGCTGCCCGGCACTTCTCGGCTACGGGCTGGCAGGTCACGGCCGTGTCGCGGCGCCGCCCCGAAGACCTGGCCGGCGCTGCATTCGCCGCCGTGGACCTGGCCGACGCGACGCAGTGCGCTGCGGCTTTCAGCGCCATGCCCGATGTGACGCATGTGGTCTTCGCCGCCTATGCCGAACAGCCGGGCACGCAGGGCTGGCGCGACCCGGCGCAGATGGAATTCAACCTGGCGATGCTCAGGAACGTCATGGAGCCGCTGCTGGCTGCGGCCACCGGCCTGCAGCATGTGACGCTGCTGCAGGGCACCAAAGCGTATGGCGCACCGCTGTCGGTCATCCCGATACCGGCGCGCGAGCGGGCGCCGCGCGCACCGCATGCGGCCTTCTACTGGCTGCAGGAAGACTGGCTGCGCGAGCGGCAACGCCAGCAGCAGCGCGCGCAGCCCTGGCACTGGACCATCCTGCGGCCGCAGATCATCTTCGGCGAGTCGCTCGGCAGCCACATGAACATCATCCCGGCCATCGGCGCCTATGCCGCGCTGCTCAGGCAGGCGGGCGAGCCGCTGTACTTTCCCGGTGGCGTGTCATGGGTGCGCGAGGCGGTGGACGCAAGCCTGCTGGCCCGCGCCTGCGAATGGGCCGCCACCTCGGCCGCCTGCCGCAACGAGACCTTCAACATCACCAACGGCGACGTGTTCGAGTGGCGCAACGCCTGGCCGGCGATTGCCGACGCGCTGGGCATGCAGCCCGGCCCCGACCGGCCACTCGCACTCGGCCGGGCCATGCCGGCGCGGCAGGATGAATGGGCAGCGCTGGTGCGCGGGCACTGCCTCACGGCGCCGCAGAGCCTTGAGGCGTTTGTGGGCCAGGGCTTCCTGTACGCAGACCGCCAGTTCTGCCACGGCATGACCGAAGCCCCGCCCGCCCGCCTCGTCAGCACCATCAAGGCCCGGCAAGCCGGGTTTGCCGACTGCATCGACACCGAGGACATGTTCCGCCGCTGCTTCGCGCGCTTCCAGGAGCGCGGCTGGCTGCCCGCACGCAACGCGGCGCGCCTGTGAAGGCCCGATAGACTCAAGACCATGGAACTCAGACACCTGCGCTACTTCATCGTGCTTGCGGAAGAACTGCACTTCGGCAATGCGGCGCGGCGCCTGCACATCACGCAGCCGCCGCTGTCGTCCAGCATCCGGCAACTCGAAGAAAGCCTGGGCACGCGGCTGTTCGAGCGTGACAGCCGCAGCGTGCGCCTCACCGCCGTGGGCGCGGCCTTCCTGCCCGAGGCCATCCGCGCCGTGGCGCAAGCGCAGGCCACCGAGGAAGCCGGGCGCGCGCTGGCGGCCGGCAAGGTAGGCAACCTGCACATCGGCTTCACCAGCTCCATGCTCTACCGGGGCATGCCGGAGATGCTGCGCACATTCAGCGCGAAGCACCCGGACGTGGATGTGCGCCTGACCGACCTGACGGTACGCGAGCAGTCGGACGCCATTGCCAGCAAGCGCATCCATGCGGGTTTCTCCAGCGGGCAAACCGTTGCCCCGGGCCTGGCCGGCAAGCCGCTGGCAGACGATGCCTTCGTCTGCTGCGTGCCCGAGTCGCACCCCGCAGCGGGCAAGCGCAAGCTGCGCCTGTCGGCGCTGGCCAAGGAAGACTTCGTCATCTTCTCGCGCGACATCACGCCCTCGGGCTATGACCATGTGGTGTCGATGTGTGTGCGCGCCGGCTTCTACCCGCGCGAGAAGGCCCATGTGCGGCAGTGGATCACCGCCGCGCTGCTGGTATCCAGGGGCTTCGGCATCGCGGTGGTGCCGGCATCGCTCAAGCGTGCGGCCATACCGAACGTCAGATTCATCCCGCTGGAAGATGCACAGACGCACACCTCCGGCTATTTCATCTGGAACCCCGACGCCCTGTCCCCGGCGCTGGAAAACCTCATCGCACTCATCCCCTGAAAGGCCTCACCCCGTGCACTCCGTACCCAGCCACCCCCACCCCGCCATCGCCGCCGGCCCCTATGCACCGCATGAAACCGTTGCCACCGGCCTTGGTTTCCCGGAAGGCCCCGTTGCGCTGCCTGACGGCTCGGTCCTCGTGGTGGAAATCGAGCAGGGTTGCCTCACACGCATCATGCCCGACGGCACCCGGAAAGTTGCCGCCACCACGGGCGGCGGCCCCAACGGCGCGGCCGGCGGCCCCGACGGCGCGATCTACATCTGCAACAACGGCGGCTTTGAATGGCACCGCGAGCCCGGCATCCTTCGGCCAGGCGGCCAGCCCAAGGACTACCGTGGCGGCAGCATCCAGCGGGTGGACCTCACCACCGGCAAGGTGGACGTTCTCTACAACGAATGCAACGGCCACCTGCTGCACGGGCCGAACGACCTGGTGTTCGACCGGCACGGCGGCTTCTACTTCACCTGCAACGGCAAGCGCCGCGACCGCGAGGTGGACCGAGGCGGCGTGTACTACGCACTGCCGGACGGCAGCAGCATCAGGGAAGTGATCTTCCCCATCCCGTTCCCCAATGGCGTGGGCCTTTCGCCTGAAGAAGACATGCTGTATGTGGCTGAAACGGAAACGGGGCGGCTGTGGAAGTTCGCAGTCAAATCCCCGGGGGTTGTCGAGAAACTGGTGTACCCCTCCCCCAGCGGCGGCACCTACCTATGGGGCTCGGGCACTTACCAGCGCCTGGATTCACTCAAGGTCGAAGCCGATGGCCGCGTCTGCGTGGCAACACTGGTGCGCGGCGGCGTCACATCGGTCAAGCCCGACGGGACGGGCGAAGAATATGTGCAGCTGACGGACCGCACCTGCACCAACCTGTGCTTCGGCGGCGACGACATGCGGACTGCGTGGATCACGCTGTCCGCAACCGGGCAGCTCGTGAAGATGCGCTGGCCCAGGGCGGGGCTGAAGCTGAATTTCCAGGATCAGGTGAAGTACTGATCTTCGAATTCATCTGCGAGATTGTATGCCTCGCATTTTCATTGGGAAATTCCCGGATTTCGCCAGATTTTCTGCGAGATGGTCTGCCACTTCAGGCAGGCACAAAGCGAACCAGCGAAACAACCTCCGTCACATCATCAAACACAGCGCGCAGCTTCATGCCGGAATGCAGATTCCCCAGCGCCGCACCCGCAAAGTTGCTCACGATCAACGGCCCTTCATCGAGTTTCACCACGCACACGTCATACGGCAGGTCTTCGCGGTAGCCAGGCCAGTAGGCGCGGTGAAAACGCCCCCAGGTCATCAGCGTTCCCTTGCCGCTGACAACTTCCCACTCCTGCGCTTCCGACAAGCAGGCCGGGCAAACCGGGCCCGGCGGAAAGTGCCGGTCGCCGCAGGCGCTGCATTTCTGCACCGACAGCCTGTGTGCTTTCGCATGGTCCCAATACGGCTTCGTCAGCGGATCGATCGTGGGCAAGGGCTTGTCGTAAGTGGTGGTATCCATGTCTGCCCCTTTCAGCCGCGTGTGTAAATGATGGAACGGCAGCATGGCGTGGCGCTCACGTACTGCGCCACCTCGCAATGCGGCACTTGGCGCTCACCGCATTCGCCGCGTATCTGCCGCACCGCCTCCACATTAAGCGCCCAGCCCTGCATGTACGAGTTGGACAAATGCCCGCCGTCGGTATTCGTCGGCAGCTTGCCGCCCGGCCCGAGCGTGCCGCCCTCTACAAAAGCCCCGGACTCGCCCTGCTTGCAAAAACCCATGCCCTCCAGGCTGAACAGCACCGTCGGGCTGAAATTGTCATACGGCAGGAACAGGTCCACATCTTCCGGCCCGACGCCGGCCATGCCGTATACATCTTTCGCCACCACCTGCAGCTCGTCGTACCAGAAGTTCTGCGCGAAGTTGGAGATCGCGCTGTCGGTAAAGGCCTCCTGCGCGCCCACGCCCGAGACCAGCACCGGCGGCTTCTTCAGGTCCTTCGCGCGGTCGGCCGTGGTCAGGATGATGCAGACCGCGCCGTCGTTGATGAGGCAGTAGTCCAGCAGGCCCAGCGGTTCGACGATGCGCCGTGCCTTCTCATGGTCGTCAATGCTGATCGGGTGCTGCATGACAGCCGTGGGGTTGCGCATGGCATGCTGGCGGAAGGCCACGGACACTTCGGCCAGCTGCCGCGTGGTCGTGCCGTAGCGCTCCATGTGCAGGCGGAACATCAGCGCATGCGCCGCGCCCGGTGATGTCAGGCCCCACGGGTCCCAGAAGCCCTCGTTCTCGCCGCCATAGTTGACGCGGCGCGAGCGGCCGATGTTGGCGTAGAGCAGTGCCACATGGGTGGCGGCGCCGCATTCCAGCGCCATCATCGCCTCGATGATCGACATGCCCGACATGCGGCCATGCGGCGGCATCTGCACCGTCCACTTCGGGTCGATGCCGAGGATGGCGCCCATGCGGGCGTAGTACGGCAGGCGGCAGCACACCAGCCCGTCGACCTGGCCCTTGTCCAGGCCGCAGTCATCCAGTGCGTTCTTGAACGCCTGCGCGGCCAGGCCGTAGTCGCTCTGCTCCGGGAAGCTGCCATACGCCGTGGTGCCGACACCAACGATGGCGACCTTGTTCTTCAATGCAGTCATGGGCATGGCATGGTTTCCAGGGTCAGTACATCGAATCGCCGCCGTTCAGGTGCAGCAGCTGCCCCGTCACGTAGTTGCCGCCGCAGCACATGTACAGGCAGGCCTCGGCCACATCATCGGGCAGGCCCAGCCGGCGCAGCGGCATTTTCTTGACATGCTCGGCCCATTCTTCCTTGTAGCCGGGGTAGTGCTTCTCGTCGCGCTCGGTGTCCATCTTGCCGGGCGCAATGGTGTTGGCCGTGATGCCGAACTCGCCGAACTCCAGCGCAATGGCCTTGGCCAGCGAATGCAGGCCCGCCTTGCAGGTGACGTTGTGCGCGCGGTGCGAAATGGTGAAGAAGCCGTCGCGGCCCGAGATGTGGATGATCCGGCCATAGCCGCGTACCTTCATCGACGGGATCGCCGCCTTCGCCAGGTAGAACGCGGCGCTCAGGTTGGTGTCGATGACCTGGTGCCAGTCCTCCACCGAGATGTCGAGGAAGGCCTGGCGCATCCGCAAGCCCACGTTGGATACCGCGATGTCCACACCGCCAAAGCGCTTGATGGTGGCATCCACCATGGCCTGCACCTGGTCGGGCTTCGACACATCGGCAAGGTAGGTCAGCGCCTGCGAGCCCGCTTCCTCTACCTCGGCCGCCACCTTCTTCAGCGCTGCTTCATCGCGGTGCCCGTTGAGCACCACGTTGGCCCCGGCGCGCGCAAGGCCCAGCGCAATGCCGCGCCCCAGGTTGCGGCCCGAGCCGGTGACGATGGCCGTGCGGCCCGCAAGCGGTCTGCTGGTATCAAGAAAGGAGGTCATGCGGTATCCAGTGATTCGGTCAAATGACGTTCTCGCGCTCAAGCCGCACGACGTCTTCGTCGGAGTAGCCCAGGTATTGCGTGAGGATGTGGCGGTTATCCTCGCCATAGCAGGGCGCGGCGCGGTCGATGGGGCCGCCGGAGTACGGCGGTGTCGCGCTGAGCTTGGCCGGCATCTCGGCCACCGGCCAGCGGCCGATCTTGCTGCCGGTCACTTCAGTCAGCCATTCCAGCACCTGAAGCTGCGGGTCGCGGTCGCAGCGGTCGCCGGCGGTCTGGCACACGCCGGCCGGCACCTTCACCGCCTGCAGGTCGAACATGGCGTCATACGCGTCCTGCGTCAGCGTCCAGGCGGTCACGGCCTCATCCAGCGCATCCTGGTGGGCCAGGCGCGCGGCCAGCGTCGCAAAGCGCGGGTCGGCGCGCAAGGCCTGCAGGCCCGCATGCTCCGTCAACGCCAGCCACTCGGCTTCGTCAAAGCAGGCAATCGCAATCCAGCTGTCGTCGCCCTTCTCCGCATCCGGCTTGCAGCGGTAGGCACCGTGCGGCGCGGCGGGCTTGTAGGGTGAACGATTGCCGATGCGCGTCCAGGGCCGGTCGTTGGCTGACCAGTCCAGCACCGTCGCGCCCGACAGGAACATGCCCGCCTCGCACTGCGACGAGTCGATGAACTGGCCTTCGCCGGTGCGGTCGCGGTGGAAGATGGCGCCGAGGATGGCCAGCGCAAATCCATACGCGCCCATCCAGTCCAGGTACGAATAGCCCCAGCCCGCAGGCAGGGCCGGGTCGGGCAGGCCCGACATCTCGGACGTGCCGGCAAACGATGCAGCCACCGGACCCACGGTACGGAAGCGCCCGTAGGTGCCCGCGCCGCCCATGCCGGACTGCTGGATGTAGATGATGTCGGGCTTGATGGACTTCATCACCTCATAGCCCAGGCCCAGCCGCTCCAGCACGCCGGGCGAGAAGCCTTCGGCCACCACATCGCACTGCGCGACGAGCCGCTTGGCGATCTCCAGCCCCTCGGGGTGGCGGATGTTCAGCGACATGCCGCGCTTGCCCGAATTCTTGTTGTTGAACTGGCCGCCCATGTCGGAGTCGGTCACGCCCTTGAGCGGGGCCGTAGCCTCCTCACGCGCCTCGCGGCCGCCGATGGGCGCCATCGCGGCAAGCCGCGTGTCGGGGTTTTCCTTCCACTCCACCTTCAGGCATTCAGCGCCCATGGCAGCGGCAATGCGGGTGCCGCCGGCCGAGGCGAGGAACCAGGAGAAGTCCAGGATGCGGATGCCCTGCAGCGGGAACGGCTTGCCACGCGCCGACAGCGTCACCGGCTTGCCGGTGAACGGCTTCCTCACGCGTTCTGTTTTCAGTTCAGGAATGGACGACAGCACCTGCTCCGTGTCTTCGCCCAGCAGCGGCGCGCGGCGGCCCGGCTGCCAGTCGGTGGCGGTGCTGAGCCACTTGCTCACCGGGTAGCGGAAGCTGCGGCCAAGGTCAGGGTGCTCGATATCGGCAAAGGTCTTGCGCGCCAGCCAGTGCGCATCCAGCGCATTCTCATGCGGCTTGCGCAGCGGTGCCCACAAGAGACCCGCATCCTGTGCGTCGTTCCACGGCAGGTTGGCATAGGTGTATGCGCCGACGAAGCGCTGGATCACCTCCAGCTTGTGGGCCGTGCGCTCGCTCATGGCCACGGTGCCGGGAATGCTGCGCGCCCTCATGTCGGCCCCCTCGCCCGGCAGTTCCAGGTCGGCGGCCATGTCGTAGCGGCGCAGGAAGGGAACGAGGTTCAGCTCGTCACGGGCCGACACGCCCCAGGTCATGCACCAGCGGCCATCCTTGGTGTGGCTGATGCTGGGCACGCGGCCCAGGCTCTCGGCGGCATGACGGCAGGTCTGGCGGTAAACGGGCGCGCGGCGCATCACCCACGACATCAAATCCACCTCGGTGTTCTTCGACACGGCTTCATGGACGGCACACGACACGTCCTGCCCTTCCCCCGTGTGCAGCCGGTGCACGAGCGCCGCCATGATGCCGATGTTCAGCTGCTCGCCGGTGATGTGGTACGCATGCCAGAGCTGCGGCGCAATCGGCGGCAGGTCGTAGCGGCCGGACGGGTCGCGGTCGTAGCCGCAGTTCATCATCACGCCGCCCAGGGCCAGGTGCACCAGGTCGCTGGCCTTGAAGTCCTTCCACGGCCCGGTGTCGCCGAATGGCGTGATGCGCGCGACGATCAGCGCCGGGAACTTCGCGGCGAGCGCCGCGCGGTCCAGGCCCAGCAGTGCGTTGAGCACGCCGCAGCTGGAATCCAGCAGGATATCGGCCGAGGCGATGAGCTTCAGCAGTGCAGCAGCCTCCCGGCCCTGCGGCAGGACCACGGAGCGCTTGCCGCGGTTGTAGTTCCAGAAATACAGCGAGTTCTCGCGGCCCGGCTCGTCCTTGTAGAACGGGCCGATGCCCCGCGTGCTGCTGCCTTCGGGCGGCTCGATCTTGATGACTTCCGCGCCCATGCCGGCCAGCAGCAGGCCGGCGTATTCGCCAAGCTCGTCGGCCCATTCGATGACGCGCAGGCCTGTGAGGGTGCCGGGCCTGGTGCCGGCGGGAGTGTCCATTGTTGCCGTCGATGTCTTGAGGGTCATTCGCTTGCCTTGATACCTGCGTCCTTGATGAGCTTGCCCCAGCGCTGGGTTTCGTCGGCGATGAACCTGCCGAACTCCTCCGCTGTGCCGCCGCGCGTTTCCGAGCCGTCGGCCGCCAGCGACTTCTGCACATCGGGCGAGGACAGCGCCTTGTTGATTTCGGCATTGAGCCTGGCCACCACCTCGCGCGGCGTGCCGGCCGGCGCCATGATGCCGTTCCAGGAACTCGTCTTGTAGCCGGGCAGCCCGGCCTCGGCCACCGTCGGCACATCAGGCAGCAGCGGCGAGCGCTTGTCCGACGTGATGCCGAAGGCCTTGAGCTTGCCCGCCTTGACCGACTGCACGGCCGACATGGTGTCGAACATCAGCGGGATCTGCCCGGCCAGCAGGTCGTTCAGCGCCTGCGCGCCGCCCTTGTAGGGCACATGCACCAGCTTCACGCCGGCCATGGCCTGGAACAGCTCTCCGCTCAGGTGCGTGGAAGTCGCGGGGCCGGAGGAGCCGAACGGGATCTTGCCCGGCTCGGCCTTGGCCTGCGCAATCAGTTCGCGCAGGTTGTTGGCCTTGAGCGACGGGTGCGCCACGATGATGTTCGGCGTGGCCGACACCTGCGCCACCGGCACAAAGCTGTCCTTGATGCTGTAGGGCAAGTCGCTGCGCAGGTTGGGGCCGATGCTCAGCATGCCGATCGAGCCCATGAGAATGGTGTAGCCGTCGGGCGGTGCCTTC
This sequence comes from Pseudomonadota bacterium, assembly GCA_040385105.1. GTDB lineage: Bacteria > Pseudomonadota > Gammaproteobacteria > Burkholderiales > Burkholderiaceae_C > JACMQX01. The sequence continues at coordinate 33,764 of JAZKHY010000061.1, read as the reverse complement.
ACCAGCAGCGTGCCGGCCAGGATGCCGCCTGCGCCGGGCTTGTTGTCCACCACCACCTGCTGGCCCATGTTCCTGCTCATGGCATTGGCCAGGGCACGGCCGACCACGTCGGTGGCGCCGCCGGCGGCAAAGGGAATGATCAGGCGGATGGGCTTGTCGGGGTAGTCGGCCAGTGCGGGGCCGGCCATGCCGGCCATGCATATGGCCGCGCAAAGCAGCGCGAGGGTTCTGCGTTTCATGTCTTGTCTCCTTTGGGGCAGCAGGAGAACTTTGGCACGAAGGCGGCCTGCGCGTCCAATCCATTTTGAGACTTCGCCCCTGCGATCCATTCAATTTGCGAATCGATCAGGCCTGGCCGCGCCGATTTCGTTGACCGTGCAGGTAGCGCTTGCTAAGGTGCATTTCGCCCCCATCGAATACTCCGGAGACAACCATGCCATCGCCCCGCTTCAACCGCCGCGCCTTCACGCGGACGCTCTGCCTCGCCACCGCCCTCACCGCTGCCGCATCCGCCTTCGCGGCCGACCCCTGGCCCACCCGCCCCGTCATGGTCATCAACCCCTGGGCAGCTGGCGGCCCGGCAGAAGGCATTATCCGGCCGATTGCCGAGAAGCTCGCGGCGCGCCTGGGCCAGCCCTTTGTCATCGACACCAAAAGCGGCGCCAACGGCACCATCGGCTCGGCCTTTGTGGCACGCGCGAAGCCCGATGGCTATACGCTGCTGTTTGCGCATGTGGGCCCGATCTCGATCAGCCCGGCACTGCAACCCAGGCCGTCCTACGATCCGGTGAAGGACTTCGTGCCGATCACCCAGATCTCATCCAGCCCCACGGTGCTGGTGGTGCGAAGCGACTTCCCGGCGAAGACGCTGCCTGAACTGATTGCCTATGCCAGGGCCAACCCCGGCAAGGTCGCTTACGGCTCCGTCGGCATTGGCAGCTCCACCCACCTGGCGGCCGCCACGCTGGCCCAGGGCGCGAAGATCGACATGATCCATGCGCCCTACCGCGGCTCTTCGCTGGTCAACACTGACCTGCTCGGCGGGCAGATCCAGACGGCTTTTGTCGGCGTGGCCGGCGTGCGCGGCCTGATCCAGGAAGGCCGGCTGCGGGCCCTGGCGGTGAGCGAGGCCAGGCGCTCGGACATCCTGCCCGACGTGCCCACGGTGGCCGAGTTCCTGCCGGGCTTCGAGATGACCACCTGGTACGGCCTGATGGCGCCGGCCGGTACACCGCCGGAGATCGTCGCGAAGCTTCAGGCCGAAGTGGCTGCCATCCTCAAGATGCCCGACATCGCCGCGCGCATGCGCGACAACGGCCTGGTGCCCGAGGGCACGACCGCAGAAGCCTTCGGCGCACGTGTGCGGGGCGACCTGGTGCGCTGGGCCGCGGCGGTCAAGGCGGCGGACATCAAGGAGTAGGCAGGCGACGGGTGGCAAGCACTGCGCGCCTCCTCCAAACTGAGGATGCGCCGGCGTACCGGTTGGGCCCACAATCCGGGTTGCATTAACCTGGACAACGTGAGGTTTCCATGGTCTCCACCCCTGCCCTGCAAGACGGGCTGAAGCGCATTACCCTGCGCGCCGCCGGGCGCGACATCGCCTTGGGCGGCAAGCCGCCGCCCGGCACGCCACCCACCACGCTTGCGCAGCAGGCCATGCGCTGGAGCTATGTGCTGCGCGCCCGCGAGCGCTGGGCCGACAACCCCGACGCGCGCAGCGTCCGCACCCAGGACGCGCAGGCCACGCTCAGGTCATTCGGTATCGGCGACGAAGACCTCAAGCGCATCGCGCAGGCCGACCAGGTCATTGTGCGCATGCCTTATGAGTCGGAAGACGCCGGCTGGGCCGGGCGCATCTTCCCGTGGGAATACGTGCTGTCGGCGGCCACCCAGGCGCACCGCAGCCGCACGGACGACCGCTTCACCGTGATGCGCGAGCTGCGCCCGTCCCCCGCGGCTTCCGCCGCACGCGGCAGCATCGGCAGCAAGCCCCGGGTGCTCTATGTGCAGAGCGCGCCGGGGCGCCTTGGCGAGGCCTGGGACTTTGAAGGCGAGCGCCGCCGCCTGGCCCGGGCGCTCAAGGGCACGGCGGACCTGCGCATCCTGTGGAACCCGACCCGCGATGTGCTGGTGGCCGAGGTGGACGCCTGGCAGCCCGACGTGCTGCACCTGAGCGGCTTTGACAATGTGCAGGGCCTGGCCGAGCTGCGCGAGCTGGCCGGCCCGCAGACGCTGGTGGACCTGCCGGAGGCGCTGCTGCCGCAGGCCGGCTACGCGGCGCGCGAGGGCCACATCCAGTGCACGCTGGCCCGCCTGCTGCAGGAAGAAGGCGTGCTGCAGGACGGCTACCTGATGACGGGGCCGAGCGGGCGGCCCTGTGTGGTGACCGCGCTTGACCTGGCCGAGGCACTGGCCGCCGCGACGCACCGGCCGGTGCTGGCGGGCATCAGCGTGGCCAACTCGGCCGCACGCACGGCCGCCCTGATGGTGGGGCAAGGCGCGGCATCGGCGGCCATCGGCTTCCAGGGCGAGTTTGACAGCAGCTTTGGCGACTATTTCTTCGAGCTGCTCTACAGCGCCCTCATGGGCCGCAAGCTCCCGCTGCCGGTTGCCTTTGAGGATGCCTGGGCCCGCGCGAAGCTGGAGCCCGGCGCGCGGCGCGCCACCGGCATCACGCTGTGGAGCGCGTTCGACCTCACCGCCAGCGCGCAGGCCGCGCAGCCCCGGGCCGGCACGGCGCGCCAGGCCAAAGGACCGCCCGCGCTGCTGGCGCGACCAGCCCGCGAGATCAACTACGCGGTACTGCACAACACGAAGAAGGGGAGCCTGTTCGACAGCTTCGTCATCGAGCGAAACGACGCCGATGCAGGCGACATGATCCTGGCCGAGGTGGAGGTGCACCTGGGTACCGAGAAGGCGGTGTACAGCAAATGCTTTGCCGCCGGCGACGGCGACCGCTGGAACCTGGCGGACGACATCCATGTACCGCTCACCGCGACGCTGGTGCGCTCGGTGCGCGAGGCGGTCAACAGCAGCGTGGTGGTGCAGCTGTCGGTGGGCGGCAAGGTGCTGCAGCGCGAGAGCCACCGGGTGCGGCTGCTGCCGGTGGACCAGTGGCGCGACAACGCACGGGACGGCCAGTGGCTGCCCTCCTTCGTGCTGCCGCGCGATGCGCAGGTGATGCGCGCGGTGCAGCAGGCGCAGCGCTATGTGCGGGTGCTGCGCGACGACCCGACCGCGGGCTTCGAGGGCTACCAGGCCGCGCCCGACGAGAACCCCGCCGTGGAGGAACAGCTGCAGGAGGTGGACCTGCAGGCCCAGGCCATCTGGGCCACGCTGCTGCATGACTGGCAGCTGGGCTACATCAACCCGCCGCCGACCTACAGCGCGGGGCTGGACTCCCAGCGCCTGCGCACGCCGAGCGCCGTGCACCGCAACGCGGCCGGCACCTGCATCGACCTGGCGCTGCTCTATGCGGCCTGCCTGGAGCTGGTGGATATCTACCCGGTGATCTTCCTGCTGGAGGGCCATGCCCTGCCCGGCTACTGGCGCCACCGCAGGTTCCAGGAGGACTTCAATGCCGCGATGTTCCCCGCCGGCAATGCGCCGCCGGAAGGCGGCGCGCAGCATGCCTCGTCCAGCGGCATCCAGAAGCACCCGTGGCAGACGCTGGGCCGCGACGCGCACCAGGAACTGGCGCTGCGCATCCGCGCGCGCGAGCTGGTGCCGATAGAGACGGTGCGGCTGACGGAGAACTGCGGCTTCATCGAAGCCATCGAGGCCGGCGTGCAGGCGCTCGCCGACGCGCGCGAGTTCCACTCGATGCTGGACATCGTGCGGGCCCGGGTCGAAGGCGTCACACCCCTGCCCATCGTGGAGGACACACCATGAACAACCCGCAGCTCTGGCAGGATGTGGAAGGCATGCTTGAACTCGGCCAGGCGCCGCTTGCGGCCGGCATGGCGCCTGAGGTGCCCATGGCCCGGCGGCGGCGCCGCGCGTTCTCGCCCGACGAGCTGGACGCGCGCGCCACCCTGCAGCTGCTGCGCGACGGCGATGGCGTGCTGCGCTGGAACTACCAGCCTCCCGCCGGCAGCCAGGGCCGCCGCCGGCGCAGCTACCGCGCGGCCCATGTCGCGCAGCAGGCCGTGGTCACCCAGTTCCGCTTTCATGACCTGGGCGGCAACGACATCACCACCGGCCTGCAGGCGCTGGACGCCAGGCTCACACCCGCGCGCGGCCTGCGCCGCTGGGCAGGCGGGGCGCTGCAGCCGCTGGATGCAACGGCATCCATCACCGGCCGTGTGCTGCTGCTGGTGCACGGCACCTTCAGCAAAGGCGACATGTACATCAGCGAACTGCAGGCCACACAGCAAGGCCGGGATCTGCTGACCCGATGGGAGCAGGACTACAGCGCGGTGCTGACCTTCGACCACCCCACACTGTCGGTCGGCGCCTGGTCCAACGCCGTGGACCTGATGGGCGCGCTGGGCGGCATCAAGGGCCCGATCGACGTGGTGTGCCACAGCCGGGGCGGCCTGGTCGTGTCATGGCTGCTGCGGCTGCGCGCGCTGCCCGTCGAGCGGGTGGTGTTCGTCGGCTCGCCGCTCACCGGCACCAGCCTTGCATCGCCGGCGCGGCTGCGCGCGGCGCTGGACCTGTTTGCCAATGTGGCGGAAGCAGCGGCCGACGCGGCAGGGGCGGCCAGTGCGGTGCTGCCGCTGGCTGCGGGTGCGGCGGGGCTGGCGCGCATTTTCGGCAAGACATTGCGGCTGGGCAGCAGCCTGCCGGTGATGGACGCCGCCGTGTCGCTGGTGCCGGGGCTGGCCACGCAGCAGAGGACGTCGAACAACCTGGAGGTGCAGCAGCTCTTCCGCGAGCAGTGGCAGACCCGCCCCGCGCTGGCCGGCGTCGGCGTGTACTTCCAGCCGGACGAAAGCGCCCAGGGCTGGAAGTTCTGGAAGCGCTTCAACAACATCGGCAACCAGCTCAAGTACGCAGGCGCAGACCTGATCTTTGACGGGCCGAACGACCTGGTGGTGGACGTGCAGGCGATGTCGCAGCTGGGCGAGAAGGACGTGATCAAGCCGGGTGACTTTCTTGACCTGAAAACCAGCCCCACGGTGCATCACACCAGCTACTTCAGGGAGCCGCGGGTGCTGGCGTTCCTGCAGGAACGGCTGAAGTGAAGCCCCCAGCGCAGGTGCTGTGGCTCAAGCCGCAGCCACCGCCCCGCGCGGCGTCTGCGGCACCGCCCGCAGCGTGATGATCTCGCCCAGCGTCGCATAGTTTGGCCCGCCCAGGCGGCAGACAGGGTCAAGCATCTTCGTGTCGATCTTGCCGTCACGGTACAGGCCGTCCCGGATGTGGAAAGCCAGCACCTCACCCACAAAGAATTCCGAGCCCAGCTCGCCGAAGGGCACCACCTGGTGCAGCCTGCACTCCATGCTGACCGGCGCATCGGCCAGGCGCGGCGTGCGGATGAGGCTGGACGGAGCGGTCTTCAGGCCCAGCAGGTCCACCTCGCTCACATCGGCCGGATGCTCGGCGCTGCTCAGGTGGATCTGCTCCAGCTGCGAGGCATCGCCGATGTTCACCACATACTCGCCGCCGGCCAGGATGTTGGTGGCCGTGTCCTTGCGCGCACCGGCCTTGCGGCCCAGCGTGACGCCAAGCATCGGCGGCCGGTTGCACACAAAGGTGTAGCAGGAGAACGGCGCGAGGTTGACCAGCCCGCTTCCGGACAGCGTGGTGATCCAGGCAATGGGCCGTGGCACCACGATGCCGGAAAGGAGCTTGTAGATGGCATCGGCGCCGATCTCGCTGGCGTTCAGTTGCATGGCCTGTCCACCGTTCCTAGTCGAGCTTGATGTTGGCGTCCTTGACGATCTTCGCCCACTTGGGCGCGTCAGTGCGCAGCATGGTGGCGAACTCTTCAGGCGTGCTGCCCAGCGGCGTGATGCCCAGGCCGGTCAGGCGCTCGGCCACCTCGGGCAGTTTGACAATGCGTGCCGCCTCGGCGGCGAACTTGCGCACGATGTCGGGCGGCGTGCCGGCAGGCATGAACAGGCCGAACCAGCCGTTGAGTTCAAACCCGCTGTAGCCGCTCTCTGCCATGGTCGGCACATCCGGCAGGAAGCTCGCGCGCTGCGTGCCGGAAATGGCCAGGGCCTTGAGCTTGCCGCCGGCCAGTTGCGGCCGGGCCGAGCCCATGTCCACAAAGGCCGCATCCACCTGCCCGCTGGACAGGTCCGTCAGCGCAAGCGATGCGCCCTTGTACGGCACATGCACCATGCCGACACCGGCGCGCATGTTCAGCAGTTCGCCATACAGGTGCGGCGAGGTGCCGTTGCCGAACGACGCAAAGCTCAGGCCCTTGGGCCCGGCCTTGGCCAGTGCGACGAACTCCTTCATGTTCGATGCCTTGAGCGTGTTGGGCACCATCAGCAAGGTCTGCGAATAACCCACCTGCGAGATCGGCGCGAAGTCCTTGAACGGGTCGTACGGCAGCTTGGGGTTCAGGGCCGGCGCCTGGATCATGGCGGTGATCGCCAGCAGCACCGTGTAGCCATCGGCCGGCGCTTTGGCCACAAACTCCGAGCCGATCGCGCCGCCAGCGCCTACCCGGTTGTCCACCACCACCGGCTGCCCCCAGGCATTGGACAGGTGCGTGCCCAGCAACCGGGCCAGCACGTCGGTAGAGCCGCCGGCCGCATAGGGCACGACGATCCTGATCGGCTTGTTGGGGTAGGCGGCCTGCGCGAGCAGGCTGCTGCTCCCAAGCATTGCCAGTGCCGCAGCCGCCGCGAGGACCGCGCGCCTTGTGGTGCGCCCCGCAACGCTTGTACCTTTGCCTTTGCCTGAATATTTCCCATGAATTTTCATGCTTGTCTCCTTGGTTGTCGTCATCACTCAACGGTTTGCGGGCGGCGGTCGATCAGCCGCCTGATCTTCGATGTTTTCGAAAGCCCCGTGTATTCATCCGTCTCGCCGGGGCCGACCACGCGGGCCACCAGCTTCACGCCCAGCACTTCCTTGAAGCGGGCATCCAGCCCGGCCTGCAGCGCGATGCGGTCGGCCGCGGCGCTGGTGTCTTCCACCAGCACCGTCATCTCCTCGCGCCGGTCGGTACCCGCATGGTCCACGATGCAGACGTATTCGCCGTTGGACCAGGCCTGCTCGGCCACCACCGAGCCCACGGCCTCGGGGAACAGGTTGACGCCGCGCAGCTTGACCATGTTGTCGCTGCGGCCAAAGATGCGCGACAGGCGCCGGTGGGTGCCTCCGCAGGCACAGGTGCCGGGCATCAGCGCCGACACGTCGTTGGAGTTGAAGCGGATGACCGGGGCCGCGTGCTTGAACAGGCTGGTGACGAACAGGGTGCCGCGTTCACCCTCCGCCTTTGCCTTGAGCGTTCCGGGGTCGTTGACTTCCACCACAAAGCAGTCCTCGAACAGGTGCATGCCGGTGCGGTGCTCGCAGTCCGCCGCGATGCTGCCCGATTCATTCGTGCCATAGCTGTCGAACACCGGGGCATTCCAGGTTTCTTCCAGCGCCTCTCGGCTGTCCACGCCCAGGTGGGTCAGCAGCACCTTGAGGCCCAGGTCCGCCACCTGAATGCCCAGTTCGTTCTGCGCCACCTCGGCCAGGTGCCGCAGGTAGGCCGGGAAACCCAGCAGCACATTGACCTTCCAGGCCTTCATCACCTCAACCTGCCGCTTTGTCGGCATGCTGGCGCCGGAGCCCGTCATGACCGGTATGGCGCCGGTGTACTTCCACAGGCCCTCCCGCGTGAGCAGGCCGGCGTTGGACAGGCCCAGCGAGTAAGTGACCTGCGCAATGTCGTACGGACGCACGCCGCACATCCACAGGCGCCGCGCGCTGTTGATGGCCATGACCTCGCGGTCACGCGGCGTGTAGATCATCGGCCGGGGCAGGCCCGTCGTGCCGCCGCTGGTCTGGAACACCAGCGGCATGGCCGGGCTGGTGTGCGGGTCGATGCCGATGTAGTCGCCCCACGGCGGCGCGCGCTCAATGCTCTCGCGCAGGTGGTTCACGTCGTAGGGTGGAATCTTGGCCAGGTCGTCCAGGCTGCGGATGTCGCCGGGCTCCATGCCGGCCTTGCCCCAGTGCCGCTGGTAGAACGGCACCTCCCAGGCACGCTTCATCTGCGCGAGAAAGCGTTCCTCCTGCAGCGCACGCAGCCTGTCACGCAGCATGCGGTGCACCTCGTCCATGTACTCCTTGCCGGTGGGGAACTCGGCCAGCAGCGCCTCGAAGTCGAGGGAACGCGAGTAGTACGGGCCGCTCATGCTGATGCGCCTTCCACAAAGTCGATCTCGGCTTCCAGCGCCAGCCGGCCATCGGCTGTAGCGGCCCAGGCCCTGGCACGGTGGGGGCCGTCCATGCGCCCGCACAGCACGGCGGGCGAGCCGTCGAACAGCGGGCTCACGCCCCGGTAAGCCAGGCGGCGCACTGCCCTGCCCTGCTCGCGGGCGCACTGGTCCATCAGCATCGTGGCCAGCAGCGGGCCATGCACCACCGCGCCGGTGTAGCCGTCCATCTGGCGCGCGTATTCGCGGTCAAAGTGCATGCGGTGCGAGTTGAAAGTGATGGCCGAGTAGCGGAACAGCATTACCAGGTCGGGCGTGAAATGCGCCGTCCACTGCGCGTCCTGCGGCGCCGGGCGCTGGATGAGCAGGCTGCCCTTGATGTTGGCCGGGTCGCGGTACAGGAAGTCCTGCTCTTCCGTGATGGCCACACCTTTTTCATCGCTGATCTGGTTGCGCACAGTCACGAACACCAGGTCGCCGGATTTCCCCGATTTCTTCGAGGTGGCAATCACTTCGGTGTCGCGCCGCACGCTGGAGCCCACCGTCAACGGGCGCAGGAACTCGGTGCGCCCGCCGGCCCACATGCGGCGGCCGCCTTCCACATCGGGCACGGCGGCCGTCTTTTTGGCGATGCCGTCTTCCTTGAGGCCGCTGCGCGGAACGGCGGCGGTGAAGTACAGCCAGTGGCGGCCGGGGAGGATCGCGTCGCCCGCCCTGGGTGGCTCCATCGGCGCGTCCATCAGCGCCGCCAGTTGCACCAGCGGCCGCGCGTCGATGACGTCGATGCGCACGGCCCGCTCGCCGATGGCCGCATCGGGCGTCTTCAGCTCGACCTTCATGCGGCCTCCTTCAGCGCCTGCGCCTTTTCATACCGGGGGCCCAGCACGCGCACAAGGTTGCCCTGCAGGAACAGCTGCTCGCCCTCGGGCGTGAAGCCCACCTCGCTGAACTTTTTGAAGTACCGGCTGTAGGGGATGTAGGGCCAGTTGCTGCCGAAGATCACCTTGCGCTTGCCGCGCGTCAGCGCGAACTGGGTGAAGGCTGCAGGCCAGTGGTCCGGCGCGTGGCCGCAGGTGCTGATGTACACATTGGGGTGCTTGAGCGCCATGGCGATCATTTCCTGCTCCCATGGCCAGCCGATGTGCGCGCCGATGATGCGGAGTTGGGGGAAGTCCAGCGCCACACGGTCCAGGTGTATGGGGCGGCCCGGCTCGGACGGCATCAGCCCGGCGGTGTGGCCTACCTGCGTCCACACCGGGATGTCCAGCTCGCAGCATTTGGCATAGATGGGGTAGAAGCGCCGGTCATGCGGCTGCAGGTCCACCGAGTACGGGAACAGCTTGAGGAAGGCGAAGCCATGGTCCTGCACCAGCAACTCGATCTCGCGCAGCACCTCCATGATGGGCCGCAGCGGGTCAATACCGACACCGGCAATCACGCGGCCGGGCAGGCGACGGGCCAGGTCTGCCACCCATTCGTTCTCCACCAGCAGCCCATTGACGCGCCGCGAGTCAGCGCCGCTCACCATGATCTGCCGCACATTGGCGGCGTCCATCTCGGCCACCATGTCTTCCAGCGTGATGCCCCGTGCGAGCAGGCCCGGGCGGCCGAAGATGTTGTCGAAGATGTGGCGGTACTCGGGCAGCCGGTTGTAGCGCTCCGATATCTCCAGCGGCATCGGGCGCACGCTGACGTCTATGGCAGGAACTGAGGGCATCGGGTGGTGTCTTTCGTCTCTTGGGGTTCGGTTGGTTCGTGAATTTTTTGCAACCGTTGAAGAATTCTAGGAAGCACCTCCCAATGGCACAATTGATAGATATTCAGTGACCTGTGCGTTTCATGAATGAATGCTGCGCACGCAAGGAGACACCCATGCGCCGCAAGATGCCCAGCAGCCTGACCCTGACCGTGTTCGAGGCGGCCGTGCGCCACAGCAGCTTCACCCTGGCCGCGCAGGACCTGTCGCTCACCCAGAGCGCGGTGTGCAGGCAGGTGGCCACGCTGGAGGAATACCTGGGCGTGCCGCTGTTCCGCCGCTCGGGGCGCGGGGTGATGCCCACGCAGGCGGCGCTGGAGTACAGCCAGCGGGTCGCCACGTCGCTGGACATGATCGAGCGCGACACGGCCGAGCTCATCGCACGCGGGGAAGGCGGCGGGGAGCTGACGGTGGCCGCCCTGCCCACCTTTGCCAGCAAGTGGCTGATCCCGCGGCTGCCGGCCTTCTGTGAGGCCAACCCGCAGATCACGCTCAACCTGCTCACCCGCACGCGGCCCTTCCTCTTCGAGCAGTCACTGATCGACGCGGCCATCTTCGCGCGCGACGCCAACTGGCCCGGCACCGAGCAGACCTTTTTGATGGACGAAGACCTGGTGGCCGTCTGCGCGCCCGCGCTCATCCACCCGCGCCGGAAGCTGGAAGCGCAGGACTTCAGCCGCCACCGCCTGCTGCACCTGGACACGCGGCCCTACGCCTGGCGCCAGTGGTTCGAGTCGCGCGGCCTCACGGTGAAGCAGGACACCCTGGGGCCGCGCTACGACGCGTTTTCATTCATGGCCGAGTGCGCGGTGCACAGGATGGGCATCGCGCTGGTACCCCGGTTCCTGGTGGCGGCGGAGCTTCAGCAAGGCAAGCTGACCGAGGCAAAGTTGCCACTGCGCAAGGCCGACGCGGCTACCCCGCAGCGGCAGAACTCAACGGCGTACTACCTGATCTGCCCGGAGCAGCGAAAGATGAACCCGGCGCTGGCGCTGTTCAGGCAGTGGCTGGTGGGCCACTGCGCGCAGCCGCACCGGCCGCCGTTACCATGATGGCCACAGCCAGACAGACCACCAAGCAAAGGAAGCCATGGGCCCGTTAGAAGGAATCAAGGTCGTTGAACTCGCCGGCATCGGCCCGGGCCCGATGGCCTGCATGCTGCTGGCCGACCTGGGCGCCACCGTGCTGCGTATCGACAGGCCGGACCCGGCTGACCTGGGCGTGCAGCGGCCGGCCCGCTACAACCTGATGCTGCGCAACCGGCAGCTTGCCAATGCCGACCTGAAGGACCCGGCGGCGGTGGCGCAGGTGCTGGCGCTGGTGGAGCATGCGGACGTGCTGGTCGAGGGCTACCGCCCCGGCGTGGCCGAGCGGCTGGGCCTGGGGCCGGACACCTGCCTGGCGCGCAACCCGGGCCTTGTCTACGGCCGCATGACAGGCTGGGGCCAGGACGGCCCGCTGGCCCACACGGCCGGGCACGACCTGAACTACGTTGCGCTCACCGGCATCATCCATGCGATAGGCCGCAAGGGGCAGCCCCCTTCAATACCCCTGGCGCTGACCGGCGACATGGGCGGCGGCGCGCTGTACCTGGTGATGGGCGTGCTCGCCGCATTGCTGGAGCGCGGGCGCTCCGGCAAGGGCCAGGTGGTGGATGCTGCCGTCGTGGACGGCGCTGCATCGCTGGCCACGATGTTCTACGGTTTTCACGCCGCCGGCATCTGGAAGGACGAGCGCGGCACCAATGTGCTGGACTCCGGCGCGCCCTTCTACGACGTGTACGAATGCGGGGACGGCCAATGGATATCGGTCGGCCCCATCGAGGCGCGCTTTTATGCGCAGCTGCTGGAGCTGCTGGCGATCGACCCGGCCGACATGGGCAAGCAGCACGACCGCGCTGCCTGGCCCGCCGCCAAGGTCCGCATTGCGCAGCGCTTCAGGGAGCGTACGCGCGCGCAGTGGTGCGCACTTTTCGACGGTACCGACGTCTGCTTTGCGCCGGTGCTCACCTTTGAGGAGGCGGCGGAGCATCCGCACCTGAAGGCCCGCGGCACGCTGATCGACATTGAAGGCGTGATGCAGCCCGCACCCGCGCCACGCTTCAGCCGCAGCGTGCCGGCCACGCCCCGGCCGCCGCTGGCGCAGGCGGATACGGACCTGGCGGCGGTGCTGAAGGCGTGGTCTACTTCCTGACGATCAGCCCGTAAACCACCAGCAGAATCATCGCCCCCACCACCGAGGCAAGAAAGCCGGCACCGGCACCGGCCGTGTACCAGCCCATGGCCTGGCCGGCATAGGTGGCCAGCAATGCGCCGACGATGCCCAGCACCGTGGTGAGGATGAAGCCGAGCTTCTGCGTGCCGGGCAGGATGGCGCGGGCAACAAGGCCGGCCAGAAAGCCGATGAGTATGGTCCAGATGATTCCCATGATGTGCGGTGCCTTTGCAAGATTGGTTGGAGACTGACGCACTGAATCTACCCGGCGGGAATCAACGGCGGGGTAGGACAAGGCCCCTATCCGCATCAACGCTGAAGGCATGACGCCAGCCCCACGCCCGTTTTGAGGCGCAGGGGCCCGCGACTCCATCACCAAACAGAATGCAACAAACCGCGACCAATGCGTGGCGGAGACAATATGCTGCACCAGATCGCAGGAGTCGACATGCATGTTTCAGATCGAGTAAAAATTGCCAACGGGATGACTCGACGTCGGCTGCTCGGCGTAGTGGGCTCAAGCGTCGCGCTGCCCGGCGCCGCATTTGCAGCGGCGTCAGACTGGGAGCAGACATTCGGCTACCCCTCGGGCTGGCCGCCCGGCAGGAACTGGACAGACAAGGCGTACCGGGTCGGCAACTATTCCGGCGGCTTTGAGGGAATGTTCCGGGCCCGCACGATTGCGGCGCCCCCGCAGGCAGCGCCGCTGGTGCCGCTGTCCAGCCAGGGCGCAAGCGCATTCGAGGCCCTGAGCGCGCGCGCCACCACCTACATGCGCGCATGGCCGGTATCTTCGCTCCTGATCGCCAGGCGCGGCACCATCCTGTTCGAGGCCTACCAGTTTGACCGCAAGCCCGACATGCGGATGACAAGCTGGTCCATGGCCAAGAGCGTCACATCGCTGCTGCTGGGCATCTGCATCGACCGCGGGCTGGTGCGCTCGCTCGACGACAGGGCTGAAGACTACCTGCCGTCACTCAAGGGCACGCTGCATGGCGGCACCAGCCTGCGCAACCTGGCCAACATGTCCAGCGGCGCCGCGATCCTGCACGACCGGGACAATCCGTCCATCTACCCGCGCGCGTTCCTCAACGCCGCATCAGACCTGGAGCCTGTGGTGGCCGGGTGGAACCAGCGCCAGGAGCCGGCGGGCCAGCGCTACAACTACAACGAGCTGTGCCCGCTGACCATCGGCATGGTGATCCGCGCCGTCACCGGCAAGCCAATGGCGGCGTTCTGCGAAGAAGCGCTGTGGCAGCCCATGGGCGCCGAAGGCCCAGCCACCTGGCTGTGCGACGGCAAGGGCCGCGAGTTCAACTGCATAGGTTTCGGCGCGCGCCTGCGCGACTGGGCGCGGTTGGCCCAGCTGGTGGCGCAGCGCGGAGAGATGAACGGGCAGCAGATTGTGAGCCGCGCATGGGTTGACGAATGCGCCAGCTGGTCAACGGCCGATGCGCAGGCGCGCTACGGCAGCGCCCTGCCAAAGGCCGGCTACAAGTGCTTTTTCTGGCATGGTCAGGCAGACGGCAACTGGATGATGATGGTCGGCCATGACGGGCAACGCATCATCATTGAGCGCACGACGCAGACGGTGCTCGTGCAGACCGGGGTCGATCACTCGGCTCTGTGGGTGCCCACGCTGTCGGACATCATGGTCGCGGCCATGCGAACGCCGGTCAAGGCTTGACGGGCGTCACCGTCTCGCGGATCACGCCGCCGCCCTCAACGCTGCCCTGCGTCGTCGTGACGCCTGTGCCTTCAATGCGCTGCATGCAGGCGGCCTGGTCGGCAGCCGGCTGCAACTTGCAGCGGTCGGTGGCGTTGCGGGCCATGTCCGTCGATGCAGGTGTGGCCAGGTTGCCCTTGCGCGCTTCGTCGCGCGCCGCGCCCGCTTCGCGCAGGCAGGTGGCGCGGTCCTGCTGGGTCTGGCCGGCATTGCAGCGGGCCACTTCAGCCTGGTAGCGCTGCTCGGCGGATTGCGCAAAGGCGGATGGTGCGGCCAGGAATGCGGCAGCGGCAAGGGTGAATGACAGGGCGCTGCGGGGCGTGAATCGGTGCATACGGGTCTCCAATGGGTATGCCCATGAGCATCGCCGCAAGTGCAGCATCCGCGTGTCGGCGGTGACGCCGTGTGGGTGTCGGGCGGCGGCAGCGCGTTTACCGCACCACCGGATACGCCTTCACCATCGCCAGAAACACCACGGCCCCCACCACCAGCGACCCCGCCGCAATCTCCAGCGACAGCGTGAACCCCTGCGCTGCATTCACGCTGTGCCGCAGCAGCACTGCCACCAGCGGCGGCCCGGCGATCTGCCCCAGGCCGTACAGGGCCGTGAGCAGGCCCATGTAGCTCGGTGCCGATGCCGGGCGCAGGCGGCGCACCTCCTGCATGGCAAAGAAGGTGATGGCGGTGAATGGCAGGCCCAGCAGCAGGCTGCCAACGGCAAAGCCGGCCGCACTGGGGCTCACAAGGCCGAGGATGATGCCTGCGGCCTGCACGAAGTAGCAACCAGCCAGCAGCAGCCGGTTGTCGCCGCCCGGCGGGATGCGCGACGCGATGAAGGCGCCCAGCATCACGCCGCTGCCGAAGATGGGCCAGAACAGGTCCAGCCAGGGCGAGCCGGGGATCGACTGGCGCGCAATCACGGGCAGGAAGGTGGCAGTGATGATGTAGCCGAAACCCGCGATGCCGTAGGCAAAGGCCAGCAGCGTGATCTCGCCCTTGCCGGTGCGCAGGTTCACAAGGCTGGCGGCAGGTGCCGAAACGCTGGAACCGCTGGCGGGTGCCGCGGATGCGGCCGTGGGGGCGCTGGCGGTGTTGGCCGTCTCATGCCGGCGCAGGGTGCGCGCCACCGGCACGGTGAAGGCCAGCGCCAGCATGCTGAAGATCATCCAGCCCGCGCCGGCCGGCCAGTGCCACGAGACCATGACGCTCGCCATCAGCCCGCTGATCAGTATCCCGGCGCCCGGGCCCATGTAGATCAGGCTGCCCATGCTGGGCACGCCCAGCCGCGCCAGCTGGCCCAGCGCCCAGCCCGAGGTATAGACGAAGACAAAGGCGCTGGCCACGCCCGACGCAAAGCGCCACAGCGGCCAGGTGGCCGTCGCCGGCAACGCCATGCCGGCGGTAAGGATGATGGTGGCGATGAGGCCGCCGCGCATCATGGCCGGTGCGTTCACCGGCGGCAGCGCCCGCCCGCCCCGCAAGGCAGCCAGGCGCCGCCAGATCCAGGGCTGGAAGGTGCACAGCAGCGCACCCACCAGGTAGCCCAGGTAGTTGGCCGAGGCGAGCCAGCTGGCGGCGGGCAGGTCGATGCTTTTCTCGCTGAGCATCATCGGCAGCAGCGGCGTGAACGCAAAGCGGCCGATGCCCATGGCGGTGGCCAGGGAGAGCACGCCTGCGATGGCAATGGCCCAGCGGCCCGGCTGACTCCCCTTGCTCAAACGCCGCCCTTCGGGTGGGTCGGGTCGATCCAGAGAACAGTCTCGGGCTCTTCCGCAGGCGTGATGTCCAGGTTGACCGCCACTGCCTCTCCGTCGCTGCGGCACAGCACGCATTCGAGCGTTTCAGTGGGGCTGGCGTTGATTTCCTGGTGCGGCACAAAGGGCGGCACATAGATGAAGTCGCCCGGGCCGGCTTCGGCGGTGAACTGCAGTTCCTCGCCCCAGCGCATGCGCGCCCTGCCCTTGATGACGTAAATCACGCTTTCCAGGTGCCCGTGGTGGTGGGCGCCGGTCTTGGCATTGGCATGGATGGTGACGGTGCCGGCCCATAGCTTCTGGGCGCCGACACGGGCAAAGTTGATGGCCGCCTTGCGGTCCATGCCCGGCGTCTGCGCCGTGTTGCCGTCCAGCTGGTTGCCGGGGACGACGCGCACGCCGTTGTGCTTCCAGGGCTCGTTGTCGGCGTGGTGGTGGCTGTGGTCGCCGCCGTGCGGGTGGTTGTGGTCGTGTGTGCTGCTCATGCTGTGCCCTGCTGTACCGCAAGCGTACACCAACCATGGGCAAACGTTGACACACAAGCGCCCGGAAAAGTCGCATACTGGTCTTCCAACAGGTCTGCGTGGGGAACGATACGTCGCAATGGATCAACCCTGAGGCCGGCTACTTCGGTGAGCCACAGTTCTCGACGGTGTTCGACAACGCCACGATCGGGATGGCGCTGCTCGCTTCGGACACGCGGCGCCTGCGGGTCAACAAGGCCTTCTGCGAGATGCTGGGCTACGCCGAGTCCGAGATGCTGGCGCAGTCCATGCTGGACATGACCCATCCGGACGACCAGGCCGAAGACCGGCGGCAGCTGGCGCTGCTGGTCTCCGGCGAGAAGTCCACCTACCAGCGCGAGAAGCGCTTCATCGACTCCCGGGGTCATACCGTGTGGGCCGCCTTCACCTGCTCGGCACTGCCGCACGCGCCGGGGCGGCCTCTGCAGCTCATCACGCAGATCCAGGACATCACCGAGCGCAAGGCGGCCGAGCAGGCCCGCCAGGACAGCGAGCGGCGCTTCCGGGCCATGGTCAAGCTCAGCCCGGACTGGTACTGGGAGCAGGACGAGCAGTTCCGCTTCACGGATTTCTCGGGCAACGAGTTCCAGAGCGCCTGGCGGCCCGACCAGCTGGCCGCCATCGGCAAATGCCGCTGGGATATCCCGGGCGTCACGCCCGTCAATGGCAGCTGGGACGACCACAAGGCCATGCTGCAGGCGCACCTGCCCTTCCGCTACTTCGAGTACACCCGGGCCGACGAAGGCCAGCCGCTGCGCTACTACTCCAGCAGTGGTGACCCGGTATTCGATGCCAAGGGGCGGTTCTGCGGCTACCGCGGCACCGCGCGCGACATCACCGAAAGCACCCACGCCAGCCGGCAGGCCCGCGAGACCGCCACACGGCTGACCAACACGCTGGAGAACCTGGACGAGGCCTTCATCTCGGTGGACCGCGACTGGCGCCTTACCTATGTGAACAGCCGGGCCGAATCAAGCGTGGGCAAGCCGCGCGCCAGCCTGCTTGGCAAGGTCCTGTGGGAGGCCGTCCCGGTGACCACGAATTCACCGTTCACCGCGCTCTACCGCCGGGCCATGGCAGACAACGTGACGCTCCAGGCCGAGGAATACCTGCCCGTCTATGGCGCCTGGATCCGGGTGAAGGTGTATCCCTCGGCCCAGGGACTCTCGATTTTCTACCGCAATGTGACGCAGCGGGTGAAAGCCCGCGAGGAAATCCTGCGGCTCAATGCAGAGCTGGAGGAGCGGGTGAAGCAGCGCACGGCCGAGCTGGAGGCAGCCAACAAGGAGCTGCAGTTCTTTGCCTACTCCATCGCGCACGACCTGCGCGGCCCGCTGGGTGCAATGGACGGCTTCAGCCAGATGCTGGAGCGCGCGCTGGGCCCCGAGGTGCCGGAGAAGGCGCAGCACTACATGCGCCGCATCCGGGCCGGCGTGAACCACATGGGTGAGCTCACCGAGGGGCTGCTGGCACTGGCCAAGCTCTCGCGCACCGAACTGCACAACGTGGATGTGGACCTGGTGACGCTGGCAAAGGCCGAGCTGGCCCTGCTGCAATCCCGCTCGCCTGACCGGCCGGTGGAGCTTGTGATGCCCGGCGCATTGCCGGCCCGCGGCGACCCGCGCCTGCTGGGCCAGGTGCTGGGCAACCTTCTGGGCAATGCCTGGAAGTTCACCAGCAGGCAGGCCGCACCGCGCATCGAGCTGGGCAGCCTGCCGGCGCCCGCCGGCGAGGCCGGCCTCACCTACTTCGTGCGGGACAACGGCGCGGGCTTTGACATGGAATACGCCGCCCGCCTGTTCGAGCCCTTCCAGCGGCTGCATTCAGCGGACGAGTTCGAAGGCACAGGCATCGGCCTGGCCGTGGTGCAGAAGATCGTGATGCGGCACGGCGGGCGTATCTGGGCCGAGTCGGTCGTGGGCGGCGGCGCCACGTTCTATTTCACGCTGGCAGCGCAATAGCGGGTCGGGCCAACGCAGCAAAAATTTCATTCCACAGCGGAATGAAGCCCCAAGCTCTTTCCTCCCAATGCTTCATGAGGCGGGCGCGCATTCGGCCAGCAGCCATTGGCGGAACCCGTCAAGCGATGGCAGGTGCGCCTTGGCCTCGGGGTAGCACAGCCAGTAGCCCAGGTCGTCCAGGTAGTCTTCGTCGAATGGCATCGAGACCAGGCCTGACGCGATGTCGTCCCGCACGAGGCAGCGCGGCACCAGGGCCAGGCCCATGCCCGCCGACACGGCGCGGATGAGTCCGTGGAACTGGTCCAGCTGGGGGCCGGCAAATGCGTTCACGCCCTTGACGCCGTGGGCCTCCAGCCAGTGGTTCCATGCATTGGGCACAGAGATGTGCTGCAGCAGGCGGTGGCGCGCGACGTCGCCCGGGCGGCGCAGGAAGGGCTTGCCCCTGGCGGCGGGCGGCGCTATCAGCACCACCTCGCGCCCGTTGAGGTAGTCGGCCACGGCGCCGGGCCAGTGTCCGTCACCGAACAGGATGGAGCAGTCAAGGTCGGGGCGGTGGAAGTCATAGCCCTGCACATAGGGCACAAAGTGCAGGGTCGTCTGCGGCTGCGCGGCCTGGAAGGCGGGCAGCCGCGGGATCAGCCACTTGGCCCCGAACGTGGGCAGTGTTGACAGGTGCAGCGCGCCGCCGCCGTCTGCATTGGTAATGAGTTCCAGCGTGGCAGCCTCCAGCTGCGCCAGGATGGGCCTGAGCGCCGCCTCATACCGCTGGCCCGCAGGCGTGAGGCTCAGCCGCTTTCGCACCCGCTCGAAGAGCTGGACGCCGACCGTGCGCTCCAGTTCCTGCACCTGCTTGCTGACGGCGCTTTGCGTGAGGTGCAGCGCGTCGGCTGCGCGCGAGATGCTGCCGAACCGCACGGTTGTGGAGAAAGCCTTGAGCAGGTGAATCGGCGGCTGGAGGACTTGCATGCCGGCGATGCTAGCGGCTTTCATTCCGGTTGGGAATGACTTGAAGCCGCTTTTTCGTTTGCCGGCGGCATGCCTGCATCACAGAATCGCTTCACCCCAACCCCTGTGGAGATTCAAGATGCATCGACGACACACACTGGCCCTGGCCGCCGGCACATTCCTTCCCGCCATCAACTGGGCGCAAGGCCGCCCGCTGCGCCTGGTGGTGCCTTTCCCACCCGGCGGCGCCACCGACATCACCGCGCGCGTGCTCGCCGAACCGCTGGCCCGCATCCTGGGCCAGCCCGTCGTTGTGGACAACCGGGCGGGCGCTGGCGGCTCCATCGGCATGGCCGAAGTGGCACGCGCCGCAGGTGACGGCCTGACGCTGGGCGTGGCAACGCTCTCGACGCACGGCGTCAACCCGGCCGTGTACAGCAAGCTGCCTTACGACCCGGTCAAGGATTTCGCTGCCGTGACCGAGATCGTCAAGGCGCCGGGCGTGGTGGTGGTCAATGCCGACCTGCCGGTGCGCACCTTTGACGAGTTCATCAAGTACCTCAAGGCGCGGCCGGGCAAGGTCAGCTACGCATCGCCGGGCAACGGCACCATCGGGCACATGTGGGGAGAACTGTTCAAGAGCACCACCAACACATTCATGGTCCACATCCCGTACCGGGGCGCGGGGCCGGCGCTCAATGACGTGCTGGCGGGACAGGTCGGCGCCTATTTCGACCAGGTCGCTTCATCGCTGCCGCACATCCAGTCCGGCAAACTGCGCGCCATGGCTGTGTCATGGGGAAAGCGGCTTGACGTTCTGCCCCAGGTGCCGACCTATGGCGAGCTGTCCCTGTTCTCCAACAACGACCCCTCCTGGTTTGGCCTGGTCGCGCCGGCGGCGACGCCCGTGCCGGTGGTCAGCCGCATCCAGGATGCCGTTGCCAAGGCACTGCGCGAGCCTGCGGTCCGCGAGAAGCTGTCGGGCCAGGGCCTGTTCCCTTCAGGCTCCGCGCCAGCGGAGTTTGCGGCGCAGATCCGCAAGGAGATCGACAAGATGCAGCGCATCAGCAAATTTGCGCGGATTGCGCTGGACTGACAGGCCGATGATCCGCTGGTACGCCGGTACGGCGCCCCTCGTGCTTGACTCGCCGCACAGTGGTGTGGCTTACCCGGCTGACTTCGGGCACTGCCTGGACGCTGCCACGCTGCGCCGGGCCGAAGACACCCATGTCGAGAAGCTGTATGACTTTTCCATGGCCCTGGGTGCGAGCTGGGTCGAGGCGCTGTTCCCGCGAAGCTACATTGACGTGAACCGCAGCCTGGCTGAAGTGGACACGTCCATCCTCGCCGATGCGTGGCCCGGTGCATTGGCAGCCGATACGCAAGCCCTGGCCAAGGTACGGCTGGGCAAAGGGCTGATCTGGCGCTGCACCGACGACGGTACTGCCATCTACAACCGGCACCTGACAGCCGCCGAAGTGCAGGCACGCATCGAAGCCTGCTGGCTGCCGTATCACCATGCGCTGGAGCAGGCCATCGAGGCCACCCACCGCCGCCACGGCTACTGCATCCACCTGAACTGCCACTCGATGCCTGCGGTGGCCGGCAGCCACGCCACCGAATTCGCCGGCCTGGCCCATGCCGACTTTGTGGTGGGCGACCGCGACGGCACCACGGCCAGCCCGCAGCTTTCGCAGAAGGTGTGCCGCTACCTGCGCGGCCTGGGTTACAGCGTGGAATACAACCACCCCTACAAGGGCGTCGAGCTGGTGCGCCGCCATTCCAGCCCGGCGTTGCACAGGCACAGCATCCAGCTGGAGGTGAACCGGCGCCTGTACATGGACGAAGAGAGCTTGCGGCTGAACGCGGGCTTCCCGCGGCTGCGGGACGACCTTGAGCAGCTGGTGCTCATGCTGCTCACGACGGACCCGCGTGACATGACGGACTGACAGCGCATACCATCACAGAACCCCCCTCATGAGGCGACGTTGTGGACCACAAATGGCTTGAAGACTTCATAGCGCTCGCGCGCGAGCGCAGCTTCTCACGCGCGGCGGAGCTGCGGCATGTGACCCAGCCGCAGTTCTCGCGCCGCATCCGCGCGCTTGAGCTGTGGGCGGGCGCCGACCTGGTCAATCGCGCGGGTGTGCCGCTGAGCCTGACGGCGGCCGGCGATGAACTGCTGCCCGTCGCGCGGCGCGCCGTCGCCAGCCTGAACGATGCGCGCTCGCGCATCCAGCATGCGAACGGCGGCCTTGACTGGGTCACGCTGGCCACCGGCCGCACGCTCTCACGCACGGCCGTGCCGGGGTGGCTGGCCCGGGTCAAACGGTCTGCGGGGGAGTTCCGCCTGCGCATCCTGACGGGCTCCATTCACGAGGGTGCGACTGCACTGGAGCAGGGGGGAGCAGACTTCCTGCTGTCGTTCACCCACCCGCGCCTGCCGCTGGTCCTGGACACCCAGCAATTTGAAGGCATGACCTGGGGCACGGACGAACTGGTGGCGGTGAGCGCGCCGCGTGCCGATGGCAAGCCCGTGCATGCTCTGCCGGGCACGCAGCGCAAGCCGGTGCCGGTGCTTGGCTACGCGCCGTCGCTGGCACTCAGCCAGATATTGCAGGACGGCCTTGCCCGCAGTGCGCGTGAGCTGCACCTGCACACAGTGACCGAGTCTGATTTTGCAGAGTCGCTGCACGAGCAGGCCCTGCAGGGTGCAGGCGTGGCCTGGCTGCCGCGGGGCCTGGTCGGCAATGACCTGCGCGATGGACGGCTGGTGCTGGCAGACGGCAAGCAAGCGGCCATCGGCTTCGAGATCCGGCTGTACCGGCCGCGCAGCCCGCGCAACGACCAGGTGCAGCGGATCTGGGCTGCCAGCCAGTCCGCATGAGCGTATGCGTGTTGCGCATACGCCCGATGGACGGCATTTCTAGACTGGCTCCATCAACCAACCTGGAGCCCCGACGATGAAAAACGCCCTGACCCGCCGCGCCACATTCCGGCTGGCCTGCCTTGCCGGCACAGCCACACTTGCCATGCTGTTGCCAACGGGCGCCGCATGGGCCCAGGCCTGGCCCGCCGGCAAGCCCGTCACACTCGTCGTCGGCTACCCGGCCGGTGGCAGCGTTGACCTGGTGGCCCGGACCATCGCCGAGCCCTTGTCAAAGCGCCTGGGCACGCCGGTCGTCATCGAGAACATGGGTGGCGCGGGCGGCACCATCGGCGCGCAGAAGGTGGTCAACTCTGCGCCGGACGGCTACACGCTGTTGCTCGGCTCGGGCAGCGAGGTGTCGATCGCCCGGCTGTTCAACACCGCGGTCAAGTACAACGGCGAGACCGACCTGACCCATATCGGCCTGATCGGCGTCACCCCCATGGTGTTTGTCGCCGGCCCCAAAACCGGTGTGAAGAATATCGACGAAGCCCTGGCCAAGGCGAAACGCGAGCCCAACAAGCTGAGCTTCGCATCGTCGGGCATTGGCACGCCGCTGCATGTGTCGGGCGAGCTGATCAACATCCTGGGCGGCACCACCTTCCGCCATGTGCCCTACCGCGGCGCGGCACAGATGGTGCAGGACGTGCTGGGCAGCAATGTGGAGTTCAGCGTGTTCGTGCTGTCATCTGCCATGCCGCACATCGAGTCGGGCAAGATGGTGGCGCTGGGTGTGACCACGCCCACCCGCTCACGCGCTGCGCCGCTGATCCCCGCACTGGCCGAGCACCCGAAGCTCAAGGGCTACGACATGAACGTCTGGTTCGGGCTGTTCGGCCCCGCAAGGATGCCTGCGGCGATGACGGCGCGGCTGAACCGCGAGCTCAACGAAGTCCTGCGCGAGCAGGACGTCTGGCAGAAGCTGCAGAAGGCCGGCATCACCAATGACGGCGGCACACCGCAGGCGCTGGGGAGTTTCATCAAGGCCGAGACGCAGCGGGTTCGTGCCGTGGTCAACAAGGCCGTCGCCGGAGGCAGCATCTCGTGAGCCGGATACACGCCGAACCGCACCCCGTCCAGATCCAGCCGCCGGACCTGTCTGACTGGTCCGTCTCCGGCCATGGCGTGGCCTACGTCCAGGAGCGGGCTTCAGGCGCGCCAGGCCCCGAGGTATTGCTCACCGCGCTGGTGCATGGCAACGAGTATTCAGGAGCACTCGCACTTGATGCGTTCCTGCGCAGCGGCCTGACGCCCCGGCGTGGCCGCATCACCGCCGCGTTCTGCAACATCGCCGCGTTTGAACGGTTTGACGCGCGCAACCCGGACGCTTCGCGGTTTGTGGATGAAGACTTCAACCGGGTCTGGTCGGGCGACATACTGGACGGGCCCGGCCGCACTGCCGAAACCGCCCGCGCGCGCGCGCTGCGCCCGCTGGTTGACCGGGCCACCCACCTGCTGGACCTGCATTCCATGCATGAGCCCTGCGCGCCGCTGCTGGTCACCGGCCTGCTGCCACGCAATATTGCATTTGCGCAGGGCCTGAAGACTTCTGCCCAGGCCATTGTTGACGCGGGCCATGCCGACGGCGTTCGCATGCGGGACTACGGCTGCTTCGCCGACCCCGCCGGCGAGCGCATTGCATTGCTTCTTGAGGCCGGCCAGCACTGGGAAAAGTCGTCGCTGCAGACCGCGCGCAATGTGCTCATGCGCTTCCTGGTGGCCGCAGGCAGCCTGGAGCGTGCCGACCTGCCCTCCGGATGGCTGCTGCCGGATGCACTGCCGCCAATGCCGGTCACGGTCACCCACCGGGTGGTGGCACGCTCGATGGACTTCGAGTTTGCGCAGGACTTTCGCGGCGGCGAGACCATCCGCCGCGCCGGCACGACCATCGCCTTTGATGCCGGCGAGCCGCTCGCCACGCCTTACGACGACTGCGTGCTGGTGATGCCTTCGGTGCGCCAGTTGCGGCCCGGCGTGACGACAGTCCGGCTGGGGCAGCGCAATGCATTGCCATCTTCCGTACCACCCGTTACCACCACGCAGAAGGAGACAACATCGTGAACGAAACCAGACGACTGCTGCTACTCGCCGGCCTGGCCGCAACCGCCGGTTGTGCCACCCAGCCCGCGGCCCCGGTTGCGCCAACACTGAAATCCACCGGTATCTACTCGGCGGGCCAGGGCAGCGCCTTCCTTCCCTATGCGCAGGGCCTGGCGCAATACCTGACCGCGCGCGGCCTGCCGGCCACCGGGCTTGTCACGCGCGGCTCGATCGAGAATCTCCAGCTCATTGACGCGGAAACCGGCCGGCTCGGCACCGCTTTCCTGGGCACCGCATTCGAGGCAGTCAACGGCAGCGCCGCCTGGACGCAGGGCAGGAAGCACAGCAATGTACGCGCGCTGTTTCCCATGTATGAGACGTCGTTCCAGATTGTTGCCTTGCGCAGCGCGGGGCTGGTGAATCTGCGCTCGCTGGCCGGCAAGCGTGTGGGCGTTGGCCCGGCGGGCGGTCCGGCCGAAAGCTTCTTCAAGGGCCTGGCTGATGCCGTGGGCCTGCAGGCGCAGGTGGTGACCGGCACGCCTGCCGCTCTGGCGGACGATCTTCTGGCGGGCCGGATAGACGCGCTCTGGCAGGGCGCTGCGCTTCCCATTCCGGCCATCAGGCAGGTGGCGGATGCCACCGATGCTGTGGTCTTCGGCCTGACAGATGATGAGCTGGCAGCGATGCTCAAACGCTTCCCTTTCCTGAGCCCGGCCACGGTTGCACCGGACACCTATCGCAACCAGCGGACTGCGCTCAAAAGCGTGGCCGCATGGAACTTTGTCATGGCGCACAAGGACCTGCCGGAGGCAGACGCGTACTGGATCACGCGCACGGTCCTGTCTGCAGCCGACCCGAAAGCCATTCACGACAGCGCCGGCCCGACGCGTGCCGGCAATGCGCCCAACAACACGGTTGTGCCGTTCCATCCCGGGGCACTGAGGTACTACCGCGAGCGGGGGATTCAGGGTTTGAAGTAACGTCCTGCAGACGGGCCGGATCGCCCGTGGGGCATCGTCACTCCACCGCCCCGTACACCATGTTCCGGAACAAAGTCCGGTAGTAAACCCGCTGCCCCGGCGCCTGGGTGAGCAGCATCGCGAACATCTGCTCCTGCGGGTCCACGAAGAACGAAGTGCCGCCGATGCCGCTCCAGTAATACATGCCGGTAGAACCCGGCGTGGGTGCGAGGCCCGCCTGGGTGCGCACCGCCACGCCCAGGCCGAAGCCGTGGCCGGGCGGCAGCAGGTCGCCTTCAATCGCGATCCGGCCGAGGTGGTCGGCCGTCATCCAGGCAATGGTCTTGCGTGAGGCCAGGCGCACGCCGTCAAGCCGGCCGCCGTTGAGCATCATCTGGAGGAAGCGCGCGTAGTCGGCGGCGGTGGAGGCGAGGCCCCCGCCACCGGACTCGCCCAGGGGTGGTTCGCGCAGGTCGATCATGGTGACCAGTTCGCCCGTGTCGGGGTCGTTCGCAAACGGCTCGGCCAGGCGGTGCTGCTTGTCCACGGGCACATGGAAGGCCGTGTCCTGCATGCCCAGCGGCCCGAGGATGCGCTGCTCCAGCAGCTCGCCCAGCGTCATGCCGGTCACCGCCTCAAGCACCGCGCCCAGGACATCGGTGGACCGGCTGTACTGCCACGCCGCGCCCGGCTGGCGCGCCAGCGGCAAGGCGGCCAGCAATTTGCACATTTCGCGGTTGCTGCGGTTGCGCGACGCGATGTCCGCAGCCTTGTACTGCTGCTGCACCGGGTCGTCGCCCAGGAACTCGTAGGTCAGGCCCGAGGTGTGGCGCAGCAGGTCGTGCACCGTCATGTCGCGCCAGGCGGGCTCCAGCTGCAGCTTGTTGCCGCGCATGACCGCGACCTTCTGCCTCGCAAACTCCGGCAGGTACCTTGACACCGGGTCGCCGATCATCAGCCCGCCCTCTTCCACCAGCATCAGCGCCGCGAGCGACACGATGGGCTTGGTCATGGAGTAGAAGCGGAAGATGGAGTCCTGACGCATGGGGGTTGCGGCACCGGCTTCTGCACGCCCGTCCTGCCGGCCCAGGGCGTCAAATGCAAGGGTGTCGCCGCATTGCGAAACCATGAACACGGCGCCCGGCAGGCGGCCGCGCGCAATGTCCGCCTTGAGCGTGATGCTGATGCGCCTGAGCGCCTGTGCGTCCATGGGCGGGCCTGCTACCTGTAGCGCTCGCGCGCCAGTGCCGCGCCCCGGGCCAGTGCTTCAAGCTTCTTCACGGCGACCTCGCGGCTCATCGGCGCCAGGCCGCAGTTGGTGCAGGGGAAGAGCCGCGCCTTGGGCACGAACTGCAGCGCCGTGCCAATGGTGTCGGCAATCTGCTCGGGGGTTTCGATCTCGTCGCTGGCGACGTCGATCACGCCGACCATCACGTCCTTGCCTTCCAGCAGCTTCATCAGGTGCGGCGGCACGTGGGAGTGGAAGCACTCCAGGCTCACCTGCCCGATGCTGCTCTTTGCCAGTGCCGGGAATACTTCTTCATACTGGCGCCATTCCTCGCCCAGCGTGTTCTTCCAGTCCACATTGGCCTTGATGCCGTAGCCGTAGCAGATATGCACGGCCGTCGTGCAGGTCAGGCCGCGTGCGGCAACCTCCAGCGCCTTGACGCCCCAGTCTGCGGCATCCTTCATGTACACATTGAAGGCCGGCTCGTCAAACTGGATGATGTCCACGCCGTCTGCCTGCAGGGCCAGCGCCTCCTGGTTGAGCAGCTCGGCAAAGGCCATGGCCATCTTCACCTTGTCGCCATAGAAGCGGTCGGCCACGGTGTCGACGATGGTCATCGGGCCGGGCAGCGTGAACTTGAGCTTTTTCTTCGTGTGGGCGCGGGCCAGCTGCGCCTCGAAGGCATGCACCCTGCCCTTGAGCCTGAGCGGCGCCACCACCTGCGGCACCTGCGCGTCATAGCGGTTGTTGCGGATGCCCATGGTGACCTTGTGCTCGAAGTCGATGCCTTCCACATGCTCCACAAAGCCGTGCACAAAGTGCTGGCGTGCCTGCTCGCCGTCGCCAATGATGTCCAGCCCCGCGTCCTCCTGCGCCTTGATCCACAGCAGCGTGGCATCGGCCTTGGCCTGGAGCAGTTCGGCGCCCTCGGCCTGCCACTTCGGCCAGAGCTTGTTGGTCTCGGCCAGCCAGGCCGGTTTGGGCAGGCTGCCTGCGATGGATGTCTGGAACATGGGGAGACTTTCGGCTGTTGTAGGGGGGTGGAATCGTTTGTATTATCCTGAAACCGGACGCAGAGGGCCGCTGTTGGAGTGTTCGGGCAGTACTGACAAGGCCGTATGAAACTAATCCGCCTGTTCGCCATCACGGCAACCGTTCTTGCATTGCTGATTGGCTTGCTCCTCGCGCGCATAGTCTACGTTGAATGGGCGAACTACCAGTCAGCGCGCGCAGGGCTGGCGGCGCTTGAAGTGGCACGCAAGGCCATGGTGGCCACCGAGAAGATCTCCGCCGAGCGCGGCCCCACCAACAGCATGCTGGGTGCCGACCTTCCCTCCGACCCGCGCACCATCGCCCTGCTGCACAAGCGGCGCGGCGAGAGCGACACCGCGCTGGCCGCCGTGCAGGACGCAGTGGCACGCCACAAGGGCCTGCACAGCGGGGACGCCGCCGTGACGCTGGCCCGGGCGCAGGCCCTGCTGGCCCAGGCCCGGCAGGACGGCGACAGGGTGTCTGCCATGCGCCGCGCGCAGCGCCAGCCACTGGAGGTGATGGGCGTGGTGCACCAGATGTTCGGCGTGATCCCGGTGACGCTGGAGGCCGTGATCCTGCTGTCCAAGGAAGCCCAGGACATCTACCCCGAGTTCTCCGACCTGATCGTCGGCGCGCGCATGGCCATCGAGCTGCGCGACTACGCCGGGCGGCTGGGCTCCAACTTCACCGCCGCGCTCATCGACAACAAGCCGCTCGCGCCGGCCCAGCAGCTGGCCATCCAGGACCTGCGCGCCCGGGTGGACCAGCTGCGCATGCTCATCGAGCTGCCCATGCGCAAGCGCGGCATCGACCCGCGCATCACCGCCGCCATCAGGAACACCGAGCGCCTGTTCTTCGGCGACGGCATGGCCCTGATCGCGAGCCTGGAGCAAGCCTCCGCCCATGGCGTGCGTTACCAACTGGACACCACGCAGTTTGCCAACCAGTACGTGCCGCAGATCAACTCGATCAACCACCTGCGTGAAGTCTTCGTGGACATCGCGATGGAAGGCGCCCAGGCGCAGCACGACGGCGCGCAGCGCAACATGCGCTGGGCGCTGGTGGCCGGCTGCGCCATCCTGCTGGCGGTGGCCTGGGGCTTCATGACACTGCGCAAGCTGCTGGTGCTGCCGCTGCGCGCCACCACCGGCGCGCTGGTGGACATCGCGGCGGGCAAGCTGGAGACCAGCGTGCCGGCACCCGGCGGGCCCGGCGACATCGCCGACATGCTGCGGGCCGTGGGCGCGCTGAAGGAAGCGAGCCTGGCCAGGCAGCGGCTGGAGCTGGAGCTGCGCGCGTCCGGCGAGGAGGTCGGCCGCGCCCGTGCCAGCGCCGAGGAAGCCAACCGCATGAAGTCGGACTTCCTGGCCAACATGAGCCACGAAATCCGCACGCCGATGAACGCCATCATCGGCATGACCCACCTGGCGCTGCAGACCGGGCTGGACGACCAGCAGCGCAACTACATCGGCAAGGTGGACGCGGCCGCGCACAACCTGCTGGGCATCATCAACGACATCCTGGACTTCTCAAGGATCGAGGCCGGCAAGCTGGTGTTTGAAAGCACGGACTTCGAGCTGGGCAATGTCTTCTCCAGCGTGACCGATGTATTGGAGCTGAAGGCCCGCGAGAAGGGGCTGGGCTTGCGGATCGACATCGGCGCGGGGGTGCCGCAGCGCCTGGTGGGCGATCCGCTGCGCCTGGGCCAGGTCCTGGTCAACCTGGTGGGCAACGCCATCAAGTTCACCGCGCGCGGCGAAGTCCGGGCGAGCGTGCGGCTGGACGGCCATGAAGAAGGCGGCGTGCGCCTGCACTTTGAAGTGACGGACACCGGCGTGGGGCTGAGCGAAGCCCAGCGGCTGCGCCTGTTCGAGCCCTTCATGCAGGCCGACACCTCCACGACGCGCCGCCATGGCGGCACCGGGCTGGGCCTGTCCATCTGCAAGCGGCTGGTGGAGTTGATGGGCGGGACCATCGGCGTGCACAGCACGCCGGGCGTGGGCAGCACGTTCTTCTTCACCGCCAGGTTCGGCCTGCAGGCACCGGCGGATGCCGCCGCGCCCGTGCCGCCCGGCGCAGTTGCGCTGCCGCCCGGCCGCCTTGACACCCGCGAGGCAGCGCAGGCCCTGCGCGGCGCGCACCTGCTGCTGGTGGAAGACAACGACGTGAACCGCGAACTGGTGCTGGACATCCTGCGCAACGTCGGCGTGACGGCCGACATTGCCTGCGACGGTGTGCAGGCCCTCGAGTGCATCGCCCGCGCAGCCTATGACGGCGTGCTGATGGACTGCCAGATGCCCGAGATGGACGGCTACGAGGCCACGCGCCGCATCCGGAAGGACCCGCGCCATGCGCGGCTGCCCATCCTGGCCATGACGGGCAACGTGATGGCGGGCGACCGTGAACGGTGCCTGGCCAGCGGCATGGACGACTACATCGCCAAGCCGCTGAACGTGACGCGCATGCTGGCCACGCTCCAGCGCTGGATCGTGCCGGGGTCAAGGGGCGCGGCACAGGCGCCTGGTGCCTGACGGCCGTGATATCGTGGCGTAACGCTGGCAGGATGGCACATGACGGAAAAAAAGACCAAGGTCCTTCTCATTGATGACGACGAAGCGGTAATCGCCTTCATGGCGGTCAAGCTCGGCAAGTACTTCAACGTGGTCACCACCACCAACCCCTCGGCTGTGGTCGCACTTGCGGGGCAGGAGCGGCCCGACATCATCCTGTGCGACATCAACATGCCCGGCATCAAGGGGGATGAGGTCGCCTGGCTGCTGTCGGAGAACGACATCACCAGCCGCATTCCGCTGGTCTACCTGACTGCACTGGTCTCGCCGGACGAACCCACCGAGCTGGACGACGCA
This sequence comes from Pseudomonadota bacterium, assembly GCA_040385105.1. Lineage (GTDB taxonomy): Bacteria > Pseudomonadota > Gammaproteobacteria > Burkholderiales > Burkholderiaceae_C > JACMQX01. The sequence goes on along the minus strand of JAZKHY010000061.1, from coordinate 3,496 downwards.
TTCGGCGGGCATATCGCCGTCTCCAAGAGCGCGCCGCTGGAGGAATTGCTCCAGGTCATCGCGCAGGTCACGGAACGCTGAGCGGCCGGCGGTTCGCGCTGGCGGCCCCGATCACTTCACCGCCAGCAGCCCGCGCTGCCCAAGCCAGTCGAGGATCAGGCGTATCGACCCGGCCAGGAGTTCAGGCTGGCCGGCATAGTAGTGGTTGGCGCCGGGGACGATGTGCATGGTCTTGTCGGGGGACACCGATGCGTTGAAAACCATGGCGGAGTGCGGCTGCGGCACCGCGTCGTCGGCGCCGTTCTCGATCACCATCAGCGGGGCATGCATCCGCGCGGCGCAGCTGAGCGCGTCGGCCCGGCTGTCGTCCAGGGACCACTGGGACAGCCAGGACCGCAGTGTGCAGAACCTGGCAAGCCCCACCGGGCCGGAGTTCACCGTCTCCGGCTTGCCCATGTAGCACCAGCCAGGGCGCCGGCCGTTGGGGTCGAGCGACGGGTCGCTGAAGCGCGGGTCGGCCTGGGTGCGGTGCACGACAAAGCCCCGCTCCATCTCGTCCGTCCCGCCTTCCTTCAGTTCCTGCAGGGTGGCCTTGACCCAGGCGGTGATGCGGCGCATGCGCGCGAGTTGCGCCGCCCTGTAGCGCTGGATGTATTCGGCCGTGTAGGGCGGGCGGTTCGGGTTGCGCGGGTCGTAGATGTCCAGCTCGGGCTCGCGGCGCCCGGGATGCAGCTCGTCCTGCACGGAAGGGTCGAGCGACTCCGCCAGCAGGCTCGCACGCGAGATGTGCGCTGCCTGGTAGATCACCGCATCGGCTGGCGGCAGCTTGCCGATGTGGACCGGGTCGCCGGCGGGTGTATGGGTGATGGAGGGCGCCTCGGCTTCGGCCTGGTAGAACATGGCGAGCGAACCGCCGCCGCTCCAGCCGGCCAGCACCACCTTCTGGTAGCCCAGCACCTCCCTGGCGTGGCGGATCCAGGCACCCAGGTCAAGGATGACCTTCTCCATGATGAGCGCCGCGTCGTTTTTCGCATAGCGGCTGGCGGCGCAGAGCACATCCACGCCGGACCGTGCCATCGCCCTGGGCACCGGCAGCAGCTGCAGCGTCGAGGCCGGGTGCATGTAGACCAGCAGCGTGCGGGAGGTGCTGCCCCTGGCGCGCAGCAGCAGGCCCTCGACATTCACCGCGCCCTGGCTGCCGGAGAAGCCGTAGGTTTCGTTGAATGCGGAAGCTTCCTCGTATTGCAGGTGGATCCACCGGGTCTCGATGGCGTCGTCTTCAGGGTTCATGTCTCCTCCGTGGTCAGGCTTGCAGCAGCCCCGAGGATATCCCGGCCCGCCGCAGCCTGGCGGCGCGCAGGGTCTGAATTGCGGATGCGCATAATCGGGGCATGACGCCTCCATCGCTTCCCCGTTCGACCGTTTCGCGCGCCCAGATCGTCATCATTGGCTGCGGCTTCGGCGGCCTGGAAGCCGCCCGCGCACTGCGCCGCGCCGATGCCGATGTGACGCTGGTTGACAAGACCAACCACCACCTGTTCCAGCCTCTGCTCTACCAGGTGGCCACCGCCGGGCTGTCGGCGCCGGCCATCGCCGCGCCGATCCGCCACCTGTTCCGCAAGCAGCGCAATGTGACCACGCTGCTGGGCGAGGTGGTGGACATCGACGCCGAGTCCCGCCGGGTGGAACTGGCCGACGGCAATGCGCTGTCGTATGACCACCTCATCGTCGCGGCCGGCGCCACCCACAGCTACTTTGGCCACGACGAATGGGCGCCTTTCGCGCCCGGGCTCAAGACGCTGGGCGATGCCTTCGAGATCCGCCGCCGCATCCTGATGGCCTTTGAGGCTGCCGAGAAGGAGCTTGACCCCGACAGGCGCCGCGCCTGGCTGACCTTCGTGGTCATCGGCGGCGGGCCGACCGGCGTCGAGATGGCCGGCACGCTGGCCGAAATTGCCCGGCACACCCTGCCCGGCGAGTTCCGCCGCATCGACCCGACGCAGGCCAGGATATTGCTGGTTGAAGGCGGGCCGCGGGTGCTGCAGTCCATGCCCGAAGCGCTCAGCCAGCGGGCGCTGGAGCAACTGCAGAAACTCGGTGTGGACGTGCGGCTCAACACCAGGGTGACGGGCATTGACGCCGAAGGGCTGCATGTGGCGGGTTCATCCAGGCCCGACGTGACGGGCGTGGCGGTGTACCAGGTGGCCAGCAAGTGCGTCGTCTGGGCTGCCGGTGTGGCCGCGTCAAAACTCGGCTTCCTGCTGGCGCTGAACACCGGCTGCAAGACCGACCGCGCAGGCCGCGTCATTGTGGGGCCGGACCTGTCGATTCCGGGGCATCCGGAGATCAGCGTGGTGGGCGACCTGGCCGCGGCAAAGAGCCATGTGCCGGGCCAGGAACCCGCCCCGGTACCCGGCGTATCGCCCGGCGCCAAGCAGATGGGGCGCGCTGCGGCGGCCAACATCCTGCGCCGCCTGGCAGGCGAGGAGGCGCAGCCCTTCCGCTACCGTGACTACGGCAACCTCGCCACTATCGGCCGCAACGCGGCGGTGGTGGACCTGACCACGCCCTCCGGGCCGGTGCGCTTCTCGGGCTACTTTGCCTGGCTGTTCTGGCTGTTCGCGCATATCTATTTCCTGATCGGCTTTCGCAACCGGCTGGTGGTCCTGCTGGACTGGGCCTCGGCCTACTGGAGCTTCCAGCGGCATGCGCGCATCGTGACGGGCAACGAAACACCAGGAAGCGATTCGCCACCATGAGATTCAACCCCCGCAACCCCTTCCGCACGCTCCTCACCGGCCTGCTGGCGATGCTGCCGCTGGTGGCCACGCTGCTGCTGCTGGCCTGGACATGGCAGTTCCTGTCGTCATGGGTCGGCCCGGACAGCGCATTCGGCCAGCTGCTCACCCGCGTCGGCCTGGGCGTGGGTACGTCGCAGGTCACGGGTTACACCATCGGCCTGCTGGTGCTGGCCGGGTGTGTCTATGCGCTGGGCCTGCTGGTGGAGGCGGGGCTTGAGCGCGGGCTGGCGCGCACGGTCAACTTCATCATGAAGCGCATCCCGGTCGTGCGTACGGTCTATGACATTTCCACCAAGCTCGTCTCGCTCTTTGCCAAGCCGGAGAAAGACGGCCTCAAGTCGATGAGCCCGGTCTGGCTGTACTTTGGCGGCAAGGGCAACGAGAAGACGACGGTGCTGCTGGGCCTGCTGTCCACCTCGACGCCAGTGATGATCAGCGGCCAGCCGTTCCACGCCGTGCTGGTACCCACCGCCCCCGTGCCCATCGGCGGGGGCCTGCTCTACGTGCCTGCCGACTGGGTGGAGCTGGCGGATGTGGGGATGGAGGGGGTGACGAGCATCTATGTGTCGATGGGCGTTACCTCTGGGCAATACATCAAGGGAAACTAGGACGCCCCCCGTCCGGCCTTCGGCCGCTCCCCCCACTGGGGGGCGATGCTGGCGGCCCGGCAAAGCCGGTTCCGCGGCATCCTGGAA
>JAZKHY010000060.1:0-2802 GCA_040385105.1 Pseudomonadota bacterium | reverse complement strand
AGCAGCCGTTGGGTGGTGCGTCCGGAAGCGGACGTCGATTACCCAGACCAGCTCATTGCATCAAAGCTCCGATCAATGGGCAGGTGGGCGGAGCGGGCGTCGGCGCCTAGCTGAAGGGTAATCGCGTGTCGCCGAGGGCTGAACCTTCGACATGCGAAGCGGGGCCGGGACGTTAGCGGGCAGCCCCAGTGGTCGCATCTGCCTGGGCGATGAACGCCAGCAACGCGGGCGTCGACTGCTTCTCACGATGCACAACCAGATGACATTGCCGAAGCTGCCGCGGCAATGTCGTGGAGACGCGGCACAGACGTCCAGCTTCCAGCGCATCGTTCACTACCCAGGCGGACAGGCAAGCCACCCCCAACCCTTCCTGAGCGGCACGCTGGATGGCCTCCGAACTGCCTAGCTCGATGCTGCGCCGGTAAGAACGCAGGTGGGGCAGCAAGCTCTGGTCGGTGGCCTCGCGCGTGCCAGAGCCCGTTTCGCGAACCAGCCAGACCGCCTCACGCAGCGTGCGCAGGGGAATGCGATCGCCCGCCCGGCTTGACTGGGCCAGCGCACTGTCGGGCGCAGCCACGACCACCATCTCGTCTTGCAGCCAGGGGGTGACCACCAGCTCCGGCTGGTGGCTGGGCCCCTCGATCAGCCCCACGTCGAGTTCGAAAGCGGTCACGGCATCGCAGATGGCGGCGGTGTTCCCGATAACGACCTTCGACCGCCAGGCGGCGGCGCTGCCGGGCTGCTGTGCCCCCATGAAGCCAGCGAGCAGCTTGGGCAACACGTAGTTGCCAATCGTCGTGCTGGCGCCGATGCGCAGCGACTGCGCCTGCGCGCTGCCGTCGCGCGACATCTGCTCGATGCCTGCGGCGCCGTCGAGCAAAGCCAAAGCCCGCGGCAACAGCGCGCGGCCGTTGTCGTTCAACAGCAGGCGTTTGCCGGCGCGGTCGAACAGGCGCAGCGACAGCAGGCGTTCCAGCTCGTTGACGGCCGAACTGGTGGCCGATTGCGACAGCGCTATCTCAGCGCTGGCCGCCGTGGTGCTGCCGCTGCGCGCCACGGCGACAAAAATCTGCAGCTGACGCAGGGTGAGTCGAAGCACGTCCACGGTGATTGCCTTTGTTATCGATTTCGCAGGTACATCTTAGTCATACAACCCGTTGGACGGGTTGATTGCCAAGCTCTAAATTTGCCTGGCCGCTCGATCACGGGGCGGCGGCCTGCCGCGCCACCACCGGCATCTGGAGCCCGACATGCTGACCCTTGAACGAACAACCCCACGCCCCGCAGCACCCGGCCCGCTGGCCCCACAGGCGCTGCATGCCCTTCAATGGGTTGCTGCCCGGCGGCCAGTGGCGGGCTTCATGGGGCCGACCCGCGACGTGGCCCATGCCGTCTCGACCACCTTGGCCGCCGACAGCAGCATCGACCCGCAGGTGCTGCGCTGGATGCCGGTCGCAGTGCCGCTGGCGGCCGTGCTGCTGTGCGCCGGCATCGCCTTGATCTGGGTGCTGGCGTGATGCACGCGCTGTCGACCTCACAAGCCAGCCCTGGCCCGTCAGCCGGCCACCGGGCAGCGCGGTTGCGCTTGCAGTTGGCAGCCCTGCTGCCCGGCCTGGCCTTGAGCGGCGCCCTGGCCGCGACCGGCATCGCGCTGGGCCACATCGGCTGGCTGCAGGACCACGGCTTCAGTGCGCTGACGCTGGCCATCGTGTTGGGCATGCTGGTGGGCAACACGGTCTATCCGCTGGTGCCGCGCTTGGCCGCGGCCAGCGGTGCCGGCGTCAACGTGTCCAAGCAGAACCTGCTGCGCCTGGGGGTCGTGCTGTACGGCCTGCGGCTGACGGTGCAGGACATCGGCCACGTCGGCATCGCCGGCGTCGCCATCGACGCGCTGGTGCTGGGCTCGACCTTCGCGCTGGCCTGCTTCATCGGCACGCGCTGGTTGGGCCTGGACCGCAAGACGGCGATGCTGATCGGCGCCGGCAGCTCCATCTGCGGCGCCGCCGCGGTGATGGCTGCCGAACCGGTGGTCAAGGCGCGAGCCGAGCAGGTCACGGTGGCGGTGGCCACGGTGGTGGTGTTCGGCACGCTGGCGATCTTTCTGTACCCGGCGCTGTTCGAGCTGAACCAGCACTGGGCGCTGATTCCGGGTGGCGCCAACGGCTTCGGCATCTATGCCGGCTCGACCATCCACGAGGTGGCCCAGGTGGTGGCCGCGGCGCGTTCGGTGGGCCCGGACGCGGCCAACTCGGCCGTCATCGCGAAGATGGTGCGGGTGATGATGCTGGCGCCGTTCCTGGTGATGTTGTCGGCCTGGCTGGCACGTGACGACAAACGCCACGCCCACACTTCCGCCGCCACGGGCCAGGCCCCAGGCAAGCTCGCCGTGCCCTGGTTCGCCTTCGGCTTCGTCGCGGTGGTGTTGTTCAACTCGCTGCAGTGGCTGCCGGCCTCGGTGGTGGCGGTGACCACCGAGATCGACACCGCGCTGCTGGCCATGGCCATGGCCGCACTCGGCCTGTCCACGCACATCGGCGCCATCCGCAAGGCCGGTGCCAAGCCGCTGTTGCTGGCGCTGATCCTGTTCGGCTGGCTCATCGTCGGCGGTGCCTTGATCAACCGCTGGGTACCGGCCCTGCTCGGCTGAAGCCTCGAATTCACGGCCCGACGGAATAAACCACGGGCTCTCCTCGTCCACCACAGCAAGCCTTTCCCTCTTTTCTCAACACTCTCCGAAAGACATCCCATGAATACCTTCTTCCGCACCACCGCGCTGGCCTTGTGCAGCACCTTCGTCCTCGT
>JAZKHY010000059.1:0-40753 GCA_040385105.1 Pseudomonadota bacterium | reverse complement strand
CCACTGGGGGGCGATGCTGGCGGCCCGGCAAAGCCGGTTCCGCGGCATCCTGGAATTTGGCGATCATTGAGCGATGTCAGACTGCCCCGCGCCCCTTCTGGCTCTGGAAGTAAACGACCTTGCGTGCCCGCTGAACGTCGCCCAGCGGCCGGTGTTCGGCCAGGGCTTGCCAGGGGTCGAAGACGCCGGCTTCGGCGCGTTCGCTGAAGGCCTTGCCGTCGGGTGAATCGCAGTCCTGGGCGGGCAGCATCAGGCGGGCCACGGTGGTGTAGGGGGTGGGCCAGTTGACCGAAGCGTCTTCGATGGGCGTGATTTCCTCGCTCACAAACGGCTGCAGCTGCAGGTCCCAGTGCAGGGACTGCCCGGCGAGCCGGGTGCGGAAGTCGGCAGCCCAGTCTTCCTTCGCGTTGGGCGTGGCGCTGCCGTTGGCGGCGGACGGCTCCAGCCGCACCCGTACCGCATAGGGGCCGCAGGCCATCGGCACTGCGCTGAACAGCGGCTCGGTGGCAAAGCCGCCGAAGGGCCGGCCGACGGTCTTGAGCATGCGCCCCAGGCGCGTGGAGCCGCCGAGGATGCCATAGCGCTTGAACATGAACTTGAGCAGCGCGCCATTGCCGTGCGATGCCGCCGAAACAAAGTCAACGAATTCGTCGCTGCGCGGAAAGGCAAACTGCTCCTGGTTGATCAGCAGGAAGTCCTGGCTCTTAGCGGGGCCGTTGCCCAGCGCGGAGTCGCCCTCGACGCCGAACACCTTGAAGGCAAAGCCGCGGATGTCGGGCATGCTGTCCTTGGCGCGGTCCAGGCCACCGTTGGACAGGCGGACCCAGGCCTCATGAACACCGGGCAGGGCGAACAGGCCCTGGCGCGCGAATTCAGGCAGACCGTCCAAGACTTCAAGCGTGCCGGTGGCGGCTGTCAGCTGCTTGCGGTGCAGCGCGCGGCCTGTGCCGTATTTCGCCGACTTCCGCTTCTGGATGCCGGCAAACACCTCCGCGTAGGCGGCAAACCGCTGGTCTTCATCGGGCGCGACGACTTCCTTCCAGCCGGTGCTGGGCGAGTAAACGGCCATTGTTCTTCTCCTCGTTGTTTCCCCTGGGCCGCAGCGTAGCACTTTCCGCACAATCAATGCTGACAAACGGCTGCCGCAAACCAGGCCCATTTGATGCCGGCTTTCTGCCGGTTCACTGGCGCAGGTCAATCACCTTCACCCGGACCTTGCGTGCGGCATCACGCTTGCCGTTGCGCAGCACGGTCAGCTCGGCGATGTTGTCCACCCCGACGCGGTCCAGCTCGCTCACCAGCGTGGTGAGGTTCTGGGTGGGCCGGGCATTGACGCCGACGATCACGTCGCCCAGCTCGCCCGTCTTGGGGTTGTAGGGCACGATGCCCGCCTCGGCGGCGGGGCCGCCGGCCGTGACCTGGGCCAGCACCACACCGAAGATGCCCGAGCGCGCGACGATGTCCGGCCGCACCGGCGTGATGCCGATGCTCGGCAGCGGTGCCTTGCCCCGCGCAATGAGCGCCGGCACGATGCGGTTGACCAGGTCCACCGGAATGGAAAAGCCGATGCCCGCCGAGCTGCCGCTGGCCGAGCGGATGGCGCTGTTGACGCCGATGAGCCGGCCCGCGCTGTCCAGCAGCGGCCCGCCGGAGTTGCCGGGGTTGATGGCCGCGTCGGTCTGGATGACGCCGACAACCTCGCGGTAGCTGGTGGTCGGCAGCTCGCGGTCCAGCGCGCTGACGATGCCCTGCGTCAGTGTGCGCTGCAGGCCGAAAGGGTTGCCGATGGCAAACACCGTCTGGCCGATCTTGAGGTTGGCGCTCTCGCCCAGCGGGATCGGCTTGATGCTGGACGGAAAGCGCGACAGCCGCACCACCGCCAGGTCGTACTCGGGCGCCCGGCCGACCACCACGCCTTCAATCGGCTCGCCGGCATCCAGCCGCACGAACACCCGCCGCGCGTTCTGGATCACATGGTTGTTGGTGACAATGTGGCCCTGCGCGTCCCAGATGAAGCCGCTGCCCGCACCGGTGCTCTGCACCTGCTCCAGCCAGATGTTGGTCTGGACGACCTCGGTGGTGATGTAGGCCACCGACGGCGCGGCATTCTCGAACAGGCTGACAATGCGCTGCTCGTCGGCGGGCAGTGCGCCGCGCGGCGAGATGCTGCGCGGCTCGGGGCGCGGCGGCGTCTGCGCCGTGGCCGTGACGGCGGTGGCTGCGGCCAGGCCGAGCGCCAGCAGCGTTGCGAAGGGTTTGAACAGGCGGGTGAAATTCATGGCAGGTTAAAGGCGAGTCCCACATCAGATGCCCGCGCCGCCAGGAAGTTCAAGCCTTCTCGGCTTCCTGGAGCAGCCGCCACATGACCTTGCCACTGCCGCTCTTGGGCAGGGCGTCCACGAACTGCACGATGCGCGGCACCTTGTACACCGCCATGTTATCGCGGCACCAGTCCATGATGTCCTGTTCGCTGACCTGGCCCCTGTGGGTGGCGCGCAGCACCACGACGGCCTTGACCGTCTCGCCGCGGTAGGCGTCCTTGCTGGAGATGATGCAGGCCTCCTGGATGGCCGGGTGGCGGAACATCAGCGCCTCCACCTCCGCCGGCCAGACCTTGAAGCCGCTGGCGTTGATCATGCGCTTCAGGCGGTCGGTCATGAAGAAGTAGCCGTCCTCGTCCACCCGTCCCAGGTCGCCCGAGCGGAAGAAGCGCTTGCCCTCGAACTCGATGAAGGCCGCCGCCGTGGCTTCCGGCCGCTTCCAGTAACCCTGGAACACTTCGGGTCCGTGGATGATGATCTCGCCCTGCTCGCCGACCGGCATTTCCTTCAGCGTTTCCGGGTCCACCACCCGTGCATCGGTGCTCATGAACGGTATGCCCAGGCATTGCTGCTTGGGGTCGTCCGGCGGGTTGGTGTGCGACGGCGCCGCTGTTTCGGTCAGCCCGTAGCCCTCACAGTAACGCAACCCGTACAGCTCCAGCAGCCGCTGCGCCACGGCCTGCGGCATGGCCGCACCGCCGCCGCCCACATAGACCAGGCTGGACAAGTCGAACTTGTCGAAGTTGGGGCTGGCCAGCAGGTCAATCACCATGGTGGGAATGTTCGTCCAGTGGGTGGCGCGCCAGCGCGAGATGAGCCGGCCCGCGAGCTCCCTGTCCCAGCGCGGCATGATGACCATGGTGCCGCCCGCATAGATGGTGGTGTGCATCAGGCTCACCATGCCGGTGATGTGGAACATCGGCACCACGCTCAGGTTGACATTCTCGGGCGTGCCGTTGCCCCAGAGGCAGCCCGACACCGCGTTGTGCATGATGCTCGCATGCGTGTGCATGCAGCCCTTGGGCAGGCCGGTGGTGCCACTGGTATAGGGCAGGATGGCCAGGTCTGAAGGGCCGACGGTGAGTTCGGGCGGCGCGTCCTTGCATGCAAGCGCGTCGTCCCAGGCGTGGACCTTGCCGTCCTGCAGCGCAGGCAACTCGTGGCGCGTGAGCAGCCAGTCGTGCCAGGCGGCCGGCGGCGCGTCGTCCCCCGTGATGCCGGCGTCAAACGCATCGGTGAAGTGGGTGACGATCATGTGCGCCAGCCGGTCCTTCGGCTCAAGCGCATTGCTGGCCTTCGCCAGCTCGGCCGCGAGGTCGGCCGTGGTGATGGCGACCTTCGCATCCGGGTCGGTGATGTAGTGCTTGAGCTCCTCGGCCCGGTTCATGGGGTTGACCGGCACCACCACCGCGTTGGCCCGCTGGATGGCGCAATGGGCAATGACCAGCTGCGGGCAGTTCTGCATGCACAGCACCACGCGGTCGCCCTTGCGCACGCCCAGCGCATGCAGCCGCGTGGCCAGCGCCAGCACCTTCTGCGCCACCTGGCTGTAGCCCAGCACGGTGCCGAAGAACACCAACATGGCCTTGTCGGGGTAGCGCTCGGCGTGGGTCTGCAGGTTGTGCCACAGGGGAACGGCGGGCGGCGTGATCCGGTGGGGAAGCCGCTTGGGCCAGAACTTGTGATGGGGACGCAGCATGAAGACTCCTTGGGCGCCCAGCCTAAGGCCTCAGGCCGGGCGGCGCATCCGGGAAGGCCCCAACACGAACGGTCGCCTGCGCGACCCTCCGCTGCTTATGATGGTTGCCATGAAACGCTTCCACCCCTCCATTGCCGCCGTTCTTGCCACGCTCGCCCTGGCAGCAGCCCTGCCCGCCCGCGCCGCCTTCCCCGACAAGCCCATCCGCATCGTCATCGGCTTCCCGGCCGGCGGCCCGCTGGACCAGCATGCACGGCTGCTCACCGAAAAGCTGCAGGCCGTGCTGGGCCAGCCGGTGGTCATTGACTACAAGTCGGGCGCCGGCGGCACCGTGGGCGCGCAGGACGTGATGAAGGCGCCGGCCGACGGCTACACGCTGATGCTGGCCAACACCGGCGTGATGGTGATCAACCCTGCCCTGTACGGCAAGCTGCCCTACGGGACGCTGAAGGACTTCACGCCCATCGCGCGCACCGCCATGCAGCCGCTGGCGCTGCTGGTCAACCCGAAGGTGCCGGCCAACACGCTCAAGGAGTTCATGGACTACAGCCGCACCCGCCCCGGCCAGGTCAACTACGGCTCGGCCGGCAACGGCGGCATCAGCCACCTGGTGCCCGAGATGTTCAAGACCGCCACCGGCCTGTTCATGGTGCACATCCCCTACCGCGGCAGCGCCCCGGCTTTCACCGACCTGATGGCAGGCCAGGTGCAGTTCATGGCCGAGTCCATCCCGCAGGCCGCCAGCTACCACAAGCAGGGCAAGGTGCGCGCACTGGCCGTCACCAGCAAGGAACGCAACCCGGCCCTGCCGGACATCCCGACGGTGATCGAGTCGGGCATCAAGGGCTTTGAGGTCGTGGGCTTCTACGGCTTCCTGGCGCCGGCGGGCCTGCCCAGGGACGTGACCGCCAAACTCAGCGATGCCTTCAAACAGGTCATGACCAACCCCGAAGTGCGCAGCCGCATGATCACCCAGGGCGCCGACCCGGCGTTCATGGGGGCCGACGAGTTCGCGCAGTTCCTGGCGGCTGAAATGCCGCGCTGGAAGAAAGCGGTTGAGGCTTCCGGCGCGAAGATGGACTGACTGCCGTTCAATCAGTCCACCTTGATCTTCGCTTCCTTGACGAGCCTGGTGTAGTGCACTGTCTCGGCAGCCAGGAACTTCGCGAATTCCGCTGTCGTGTTGCCGACTGGATCAGCGCCCAGGGTGGCAAAGCGCTCTTTGGTGTCGGCATCACGCACCATCTTGGCGACCTCGGCCTGAAGGCGTGAGATGACCGCAGGAGGCGTACCGGCCGGCGCCATCAGGCCATTCCAGCTGTCAGCCTCAAAGCCCGGCACGGCATCGGCCACAGCCGGAAGGTCGGGCGCCAGCGCGCTGCGCGTCGGGCTGGCCACACCGAGGCCGACAACCTTGCCTGCACGGATATTGGGCAGCGCGGTGATGGCCGTGTCAAACATCAGGTCCACAGTCCCCCCCATCAGCGCCTGAAGCGCCGGCGCACTGCCGTTGAACGGGACATGAAGCACGTCGATTCCGGCCTTGAGCTTCATCTGCTCGACGGCAAGACCACCGCTGGTGACCGTGCCGAATGATGCGAAGTTGATCTTGCCGGGGCTGGCCTTGGCCTTCTGGACCAGTTCGGCAGCATTCTTCACGCCCAGTTGCGGATGCGCCACCAGGAAAAGCGGGTAGCGCGCAACCATGCTGATGGGCACCAGGTCCTTGTCCGGTGCGTAAGTGATCTTGCCCGCCAGCGTGGACGGCGCCAGGGTGATGGCAGTGGGGGACGCCAGGACAAGTGTGTAGCCGTCTGCAGGCGACTTGGCCGTCAGCGATGCCGCCAGCGTGCCGGCAGCGCCAGGCCGGTTGTCGACCACGACGGGCACGCCGAGGCCCTGGCCGAGTTTGTTGGCAATGATCCGGGCCATCACGTCGGAGGCACCGCCGGCCGGAAAGCCGACCAGGATTTTCACGGGCTGCGAAGGCCAGGCAGGGGTCTGGGCGCTGCTGGCGGCAGCCAGGCCATACAGCGCTGCGGCCGCAAGGACAGGCTTGATGATGCGGTCAAATTTGTGGTTCATGACATGTCTCCTTTATATGCAGGCCGGCTCAGAAGTAGCCGCCCTTGCGGGTGATTTCCTCGATCGATTCGCCATCATTGACCCACGAGAAGATGGTTTTCTCGTTGGCGATGATTTCTTCGGCGCGGACCAGCACCTCGGCTGCGATCTCGCGTGGCACGGCCACCAGGCCGTCGGCATCGCCCAGGATCACGTCACCGGGCTTGACGAATACATCGCCCACCTGCACTGGCAGCTGGTAGTGCGTGATGAGGCAACGCCCCAGGCTGCCATTGGGGCTGCGGTAGCGGTAGAAGATGGGGAAGTCCTTCTCCAGGATCTGCTGCGTATCGCGGATGCCGCCGTCAATCACCGCGCCGCGAACGCCTTTGCGTGCGACCGTGGCCGTCATCACGCCGCCCCAGAGCGTCGCACGCTCGTCGCCCGAGGTGTCCCACACCACGAACGCGTGCTCGTGCATCGAGTCCAGCATCTCGCCACGGAAAGTCAACTCGCCGCTCACACGGGTGTTGGGTGAGCTTTTCACCGTGAAGGCGATGCCTGCCACCGTGCGATCGGGCCGCAATGCCTGGAGCCGGCCGGGGAAGGCCTGGTCCATCAGGCAATGCTCGCGCATCACGTCGCAGACAACGGCAGTCTGCAATTTCTCGTAGCGGGCGAGCAGCTCGCCGACCGGCATGGGGAATACAACCTCCGGAAACACTTCGCGCGAGGCGATGAGCTTTTCCAGCCTCATCATGCCGGCCTCTTTCTGCAGGGGCGTTGCAGTCTGTGTCATGTCTCGATCCTTTTTCCTGAAGATGGACGGGGCGTCCGGGTTAGTATCAAATATGAGACTGAATATCGTATTTGATTCAATATACCCATCATGAAGAAACTCCGTCAATCCCTCCCCGCGCCGGCAACGGCCATCAGCGCCGACACCGCCTCGCCAGCTGTGGAACGGACCTTGCAGCTGCTGATGCTGCTGGGCGACCACCCTCGCGGGCTCGGCGTTCCGGCGCTGGCCCGGAGCACCGGAACGCCACGCGCCACGCTCTACCGGATTTTGAAGGTCCTGTTGGCACACGGCTTCGTGCAACCCGCGCGGGATGAGGGCGCGGCCTACCAGCTGGGTCCCGCTGCGGCGCGGCTGGGCCGCCAGTCACCCCAGCCAGCGGATTTACTGGCGCTGGCGCGGCCGGTCATGCAGGCCCTGGCGCACTCGGTGCGCGAGACCATCAAGCTCATCGTTCCGCAAGGCGTGGAGGCCCTGACCGTCGCCGTTGCCGATGCGGGGCTGGAGGCCAGGGTGACCTCACGCGTAGGGACGCGCATGCCGCTGCACATTGGCAGCTCTCAACGCCTGCTTCTGGCGCACTTGCCGTCGGCACTGCTGCGCGAAGTGCTGTCCCACCCACTGGAGCGGCGCACGGCACGCACCTTCGCGGAACCGGAGCGGCTGCGAGCCAGCCTGGCGAAACTGAAGATGACCGATTCAGTGCAAGGGCACGGCGAGGGACTGGACGGCGTGGGCGCGGCCGCAACGCTGGTGCGGGGCGAAGGCGACGCCATCCTTGGCGCCCTCGTGGCCGTCTATATCCATGCAGGCAAAACCCCCGCGCAGTTGCAGGCGATTGGTGCGGCAGTGGAAAAAGCGGCGCAGGAGATATCGGCCTGGCAGTTGCCCGCGCCAGGTCTGACAGGCGCACCGATTTGATGCTGCATGCACCGATATCGGTGCATCAAACTTGTATACCAGTGGTGAATTTACTGGCACGCTAACTGCTAGAGATGGACATGGCCATCTCCGCATCAGAAATCAGCGACCGCATCATTGAAGCCGTCATGGCGCAGAAGCTTGCGCCTGGTTCGCGCCTGGGCGAGCAGCAGCTGGCCATGCTGTTTGACTGCAGCCGCACCATCGTGCGCGAGGCGCTCACACGCCTTGCGGCGCGCGGCATCGTCACCGTGAGCGCGCGGCGCGGCTGGTATGTGATCGAACCCTCCCAGGACGAAGCGCGTGAAGCCTTTGAAGCACGGCACGTCATCGAACTGGGCCTGATCCGCAGCACCAAAAGCGTGGACAAGGCCGCCATCAAGCAGCTCAAGGCGCACCTTTCGCGGGAGAAGGCCGCCATCAAGGGCACCGACGTGGGTGCGCGCAGCTTCCTGCTGGGCGACTTCCATGTCTGCCTGGCCGAGTGCCTTGGCAACTCGCTGCTGGCCGACACGCTGCGCGACTTCACCGCGCGCACCACCTTGATCGCGATGCTCTACCAGTCTTCGCACGATGCCGCGCAATCCTGCGAGGAGCATGTGCAGATCGTCGCGGCGCTGGAAAAGAACGACCTGCCGCTCGCTGAAAAGCTGATGGCCGCACACATCGGCACCGTGAAGAATGCGCTGCGCCTGCCGGCCATGAGCGACCCTCTCGCGCAGCTGCGCGACGCGCTGTCGCCGGTGTCCAAGTCCGGCCCGTCCGCCGTGCCGGCGCCCACCCTGCCCGCTGCAGCCGCCGTTTCGGCACAGGTCTTGCATACAAGTTCCCGCACACCAGGAGGCAAGCGCCGCAAGGGCGGCACTCCTGACGATTCATCCACCTACCTAGGAGCCCTGTTGTGAAAATCTCCAAACGCACCCTCGCCCTGAGCCTGGCGGCCACCGCCCTGCTCGCCTCTTTCGGCGCCCATGCGCAATCCGCGCTGGACGACGTGATGAAGGCCAAAAAGATCACCATCGCCATCCCGACCGACTTCCCGCCCTACGGCTTTGTCGGCACCGACCTCAAGCCGCAGGGCCTGGACATCGACATGGCCAACTACATTGCCGCCAAGCTGGGCGTGGCCATCGAACTGGCGCCCGTCACCAGCTCCAACCGCATCGCCTACCTGCAGACGAAGAAGGCGGAGCTGGTCATCTCCACACTCGGCAAGAACCCGGACCGCGAGAAAGTCATCGACTTCACCGCCGCCTATTCGCCTTTCTTCCAGGCCGTGTTCGCACCGAAGACCGTCGCACTGAAAAGTTTTGCCGACCTCAACGGCAAGAGCATTGCGGTGACGCGCGGCGCCATTGAAGACCAGGAGCTGAGCAAGCTGGCGCCGTCGGGCGCGGACATCAAGCGCTTTGAGGACAACAACGCCACCGTGTCGGCCTTCGTGTCGGGCCAGGTGGCCGCGATCGCAACCGGCGCCTCCGTGGCCGGCAACATGATGGCCAAGAACCCGCAGCTGGGCACCGAGTACAAGCTGCTGCTCAAGGACAGCCCCAACTTCATCGGCGTCGCCAAGGGTGAAGACAAGCTGCGCCTGAAGGTCAACGAGATCATCAACGAAGGCAAGAAGAACGGCGACATCGACAAGATGGCCGTGAAGTGGCTCGGGCGTCCTGCAGGCAACCTTCCGGAGTAAGCAAATGCGTTGCACTTCGCGTGGTAGCCGCGGAACCGGCTTTGCCGGGCCGCTGGCTGCGCCCCCCATCGGGGGGAGGCGCCGCAGGCGCTTCGGGGGGGCTTCATGAACATCACTTTCGATTTCATGGCCGTGCTGTCGCAGTGGCCGTTGCTGCTCAAGGGCGTGGCATGGACATTGGGCCTCACGGTCATCTCGGCGCTTATTGGTGTGGCGCTCGGCGTGGCTTGCGCCTGGGCCCGTGCCCATGGGCCGGGCTGGCTCAAGTGGGTCACGGGCAGCTATGTGGAGCTGATCCGCAACACGCCGTTCATCGTGCAGCTGTTCTTCGTGTTCTTCGGCCTGCCGGCCGCAGGCGTGAAGCTCACACCCGAAACCGCCTCCATCATCGCCATGGTGATCAACCTCGGCGCCTATGCGACGGAGATCATCCGCGCCGGCATCGAGGCCACGCCGCGCGGCCAGATTGAAGCTGCGGCAAGCCTGGCGCTGAACCGGATGCAGACCTTCATGCGGGTGGTGCTGCCGCCGGCGCTCAAGAAGGTCTGGCCGTCGCTGGTGAGCCAGATCATCATCGTGATGCTCGGCTCGGCCGTCTGCGGGCAGATCTCCACCCAGGAGCTGAGCTACGCCGCCAACCTGATCGCCAGCCGTAACTTCCGGGGCTTCGAGGCCTACATCGTGGCAACGCTGGTCTATCTTTCGCTCGCCATCGGGGTGCGCAAACTGCTCAACTGGGCAGGCCCCAAGTACCTCTTTGGAAGGTGAAGTGATATGGTCGATTTCACCGTCTGGGACATCTTCCGCAACCTGCTGCTGGCAGCGCGCTGGACGGTCGTCCTGTCGCTCATCGCCTTCATCGGTGGCGGCATTGTCGGCGCGCTGCTGCTGGTGGCGCGGCTGTCCAAGGCCCGTCATGCCGACCGGCTGGTAGGCGGCTATGTTCAGCTGTTCCAAGGCACACCGCTGCTGATGCAGCTGTTCCTGGCCTACTTCGGCATTGCGCTGTTCGGCTTCAAGACGTCCGCCTGGGTGGCCGCCTCCGTTGCGCTCACGCTCTACACCAGCGCCTTCCTCACCGAGATCTGGCGCGGCTGCGTGGCCGCCATCCCCAAGGGCCAGTGGGAGGCCGCGCAGAGCCTGGCCATGAGCTTCGGCGAGCAACTGCGGTACGTGGTGCTGCCCCAGGCGACCAGGATCGCGATCCCGCCGACTGTCGGTTTCCTGGTGCAGGTCATCAAGGGCACGGCACTCGCGTCCGTCATCGGATTCATCGAGCTGACCAAGGCCGGCACCATGATCACCAACGCCACCTTCAAGCCCTTCATCGTGTACAGCTGCGTGGCGCTCCTTTACTTTGCGCTGTGCTTCCCGATCAGCCTGTACGCCAAGACCCTGGAAAGGAAGACCCATGCCCACCGCTGAAATTGCCGAAGCCGCAGCTCCCGCTGTACCGGTTGCCGCCACGCCCGACAAGACCATCGTCGACATCGTCGCGCTGCGCAAGTCCTACGGCACGAACGAGGTGCTCAAGGGCATCGATCTGAAGGTCAAGAGCGGCGAGGTCATTGCCATCATCGGCAAGAGCGGCTCGGGCAAGAGCACGCTGCTGCGCTGCATCAACGGCCTGGAAATTTTCCAGGAAGGCGGCCTGACGGTGGACGGCAAGCCCCTGCTGCATGAGAGCCCGACCGCCATGCGCGAGCTGCGCCAGCGCGTGGGCATGATCTTCCAGAACTTCAACCTGTTTCCGCACCTGACTGTCGGCCGCAACATCATGCTCGCGCCGACGCTGGTGAAGAAGAAGGATTCGGCATCAGCGGCAGAACAGGCGAAGAAGCTGCTGGCCCGCGTGGGCCTGGCCGAGAAGTTTGATGCCACGCCCGACCAGCTCTCCGGCGGACAGCAGCAGCGGGTGGCGATTGCGCGGGCATTGGCCATGGAGCCGGCCGTGCTGCTGTGCGACGAAATCACCTCGGCGCTGGACCCTGAACTCGTGGGCGAGGTGCTGCGCGTGGTCGAAAGCCTGGCCGACGAAGGCATGACGCTGTTGATGGTCACCCACGAGATGAGCTTCGCCCGCAAGGTCAGCGACCGGGTGATCTTCATGCACCAGGGGCGGGTGCACGAGATGGGGCCGCCGGCGGAGGTGTTCGGCAACCCGCAGACACCGGAGCTCAAGCAGTTCCTGTCGTCATTGAATGACTGACACAAAGTAGCAGCACAATGGCGGGATGAACACCGCCACCCGAATTCTTTCCCGCATGCTCTGCGCGGCGCTGGTGCTGCTGTGCACCGGCGTCTTCGCGTTTGACCTTCAGGCCCATCGTGGCATACGCGGCCACCTGCCGGAAAACACCCTGCCCGGCTTCGAGCGCGCGCTGGAGATCGGCGTGACGACACTGGAGCTGGACATTGCCATCACATCCGACGGCGTGCCGGTGGTCTACCACGACCGCGCCCTCAACCCGAGCATCACGCGGGATGGGAAGGGCGACTGGCTGCCCTCGACGGGCCCGCTGATCCGCACGCTGACGCTGGAGCAGGTCAAGAGCTACGACGTGGGCCGCATCCGGTCATGGACAGGGTATGCGCGTGATTTCCCGCACCAGCAACCCAGGGACGGCACACGCATCCCCACACTGGCCGGGCTGTTCAAACGTGTCAAGGAACTGGGCGCGAACGATGTGCAGTTCGACATGGAAACCAAGATTGATCCGCGCAGCCCCGGCGACACCCTGCCGCCTGAGGAGTTCGTGAAGACGCTGCTGGCCGTCATCCGAGAGCACGGCATGGAGCAAAGGGTGATGGTGCAGAGCTTTGACTGGCGCACGCTGGTGCTGATCCAGAAACTGGAGCCGCGCATCCGCACCGTTTACCTGACGGTCGACAACCCCCGGGCCGGCAACCGGGATGTCTGGACGGCCGGCTTCACGCGCGCCCAGCACGGCAGCACCCCGCGCATGGTCAAGGCAGCGGGCGGCCCGATCTGGTCGCCCAACTTCAACGACGTCACCCCCGAACTGGTCAAGGAAGCGCAGGGGCTGGGCCTGAAAGTCATCCCCTGGACGGTGAATGAACCGGCTGACATTGAACGCATCATCGCCATGGGCGTGGACGGCATCATCAGCGACTATGCGGACCGGGTGCGGGAGGTGATGCAAAAGCGCGGCATGCCGTTGCCGCCGCCCTTGAAGCGATAGGGCTGGCGCACAAACCTTTCATTCAAACGTGTCTCCCGGCGCGCCGCGCACCGGGCTTTTCCTTCACCGCCAGCGCGTCGGCCTGCTCATGCAGCGCCTCGATGATCCTGCAATGCGCGCCATGCCCATCGCAGCGGTTGCGCAGGGCCAGCAGGTCTTTCTCCAGCGACTTCAGCTGCGCCAGCCGCTCGCGCACATGGCCCAGGTGGCCGTCCAGCGCTTCGCGCGCGGTGGCGCAGTCGGCCTTGCGCCGCAGGTCCAGCCCGAGCAGTGTGCGCACTTCATCGAGCGACATGTCCATCGCCCGGCACAGGCGGACGAAGCGCAGCTGGTGCACGTCGCCTGCGGTGTAGTGCCGGTAGCTGTTCTCGCCGCGGCCCTGCGGCGCCAGCAGGCCTTCCTTTTCGTAGTAACGTATGTTGGCAGCCGGGACGCCAGACAGGCGCGCGGCTTCGCCGATCTGGAAACCCTGGGCGTTGCGGGGGCTTGGGGCGGGCATGGCTTGACCTTGAAGTGACTTGAGGGTTTCCAATCATGCCATCGAAGGAGAAAACCTGATGTCAGCCAACTGCAATTCACATTCCCACGGCCACGCGCATGACGGCCATGGCCACGACCACCTGCCAGCCGGCGACGACTCGCCGCGCTACCGCCGCATCCTCTGGGCAGCGCTCGTCATCAACCTTGCCATGTTTGCCATCGAGATCGGAGCAGGCATCGCCTCCGGCTCGGTGTCGCTGCTGGCTGACGCCATCGACTTTTTCGGCGACGCCGCCAACTACGGCGTGTCGCTGGCGGTGCTGTCGATGGGCCTGGCCATGCGGGCGCGCGCGGCAGTTCTCAAGGGCCTGAGCATGCTCGGGTTCGGCCTGTTCGTCGCGGGCAGCACGGTGTGGTCGCTGCTGCACGGCGGCACGCCCGAGGCCGCCACCATGGGCGCCGTCGGCCTGCTGGCACTGGCGGCCAACCTGGCAGTTGCCGCCATGTTGTACGCGTACCGCGAGGGTGATGCCAACATGCGCAGCGTCTGGCTGTGCACCCGCAACGACGCCATCGGCAACATGGCAGTGATGCTGGCCGCGCTAGGCGTGTTCGGCACCGGCTCGGCCTGGCCGGACCTGCTGGTGGCGGCCGTCATGGCCGGCCTGGCGATCAACGGCGGCTTGTCGGTGCTGCGGCAGGCACGGCGCGAACTGGCCTGGGATTCAGGCCGCTGATGGCGCGCTGCGCCCCTGCCGGCCGCGCACCCGCATCAGCAGCACAAAGGCGATGCCGAAGTTCAGCAGGTTCCAGGCAATCCCGTTGAGGAAAGCCGCATGGTAGGAACCGGTGAGGTCAAACACCTTGCCCGACATCCAGCCGCCCAGCGCCATGCCGACCATGGTGGCCATGATCACCATGCCCACTCGCGCACCGGCCTCGGCCGCAGGAAAGTGCTCACGCACGATGATGGCGTAGGACGGCACGATGCCGCCCTGGAACAGCCCGAACATGGCGCTGATCAGGTAGAGCGGCACCAGCCCGTCAAACGGCAGGAACATGAGCAATGCAATGCCCTGCAGCGCCGAGCCCAGCAGCAGCGTGCGCAGGCCGCCGATGCGGTCGCAGATGGCACCCATGACCAGCCGGCTCACGATGCCGCAGGCCAGCATCAGCGACAGCATCTCGGCGCCGCGTGCCGCGCCATAGCCGAGGTCCGTGCAGTAGGCCACGATGTGGACCTGCGGCATGGCCATGGCAACGCAGCAGGCCACACCCGCCACGCACAGCACCACCTGTGCCCGGCCAGGCGACAGGCCGAACGGCAGGCTGCCGGGCGCGCCCTGCCCCATGGCCATGGGTGTGCCGCTGGCCAGCGGCGGGCGCCGCCGCATCAGCTGTGCCAGCAGCATCATCGTGATGAAGCAGAAGGCGCCAAGGCCGAAGTAGGTCTGGCGCCAGCCCACCGACTCCACGAAGTGCTGCACGATGGGCGGCCAGACGGCGCCGCCCAGGTAGTTGCCGCTGGCACACACGGCGACCGCAATGCCCCGGCGGCGCACAAACCAGAGGGATGTGTCGGCAATCAGCGGTGCAAAGGTGCAGGAGCTGCCCAAAAGGCCGATCAGCAGGCCATGCACCGCGATGAAAGCCCAGATGCTGCCCGACATGGCCGCCAGGCTGAAACCCAGCCCGAGGCTTGCCGCGCCCAGCATCAGCGGGACCATGATGCCGAAACGGTCGGCCAGCCGGCCCATCAGCACCCCGCCGATGCCCAGGCCCACCATCAGCAATGCATAGGGCAGCGAGGCATCGGCCCGCGCCACACCGAACTCGGCCTGGACAGCAGGCAGGACCACCGGCACCACATACATGCCGCTGGCGCCAATGGTCATGAGCGCCAGCGTGACCAGCAGGCGGACAACGGCTTCACGGGAATCAGGCTGGGGTAGCGGGCGGGACAGGGCTTGGCTGGTGGAAGTCATTGGCCGCAGAGGCTACCACTGCCGGCCGCAGCGCGCACCGGCAGGAAACCCGGAGCCAGCGCATGGCAGTAAGCACGAAGTACCCACAGCGGATTGAACTTCTGCCGCTGCGGCGTATCATTCCATCCATGCGCCACTGGCTCCTCATCCTCATGATCGCCCTGCTGCCCCTGCGCGGCTGGGCGGCGGCGACGATGGCCGGCCAGATGCCGACGGCGCATGCCGCAGCTGCCATGCAGGCAGAGACCGCGCATGCAGGCGCACCGTCACATCAGGGCGCAGGCACGCACAAGGCTGCTGCGCTGATGCCCGACTGCCCCGAGCATGCGGCGGCGAGCGCAGAGCCCGCGACGGCCGCCGCGCCAGCTGACGCTGCCGATACTGATACAACCCAGGCTTCGGGCGACTGCCATTCCTGCACCAGCTGCCAGATCTGCCACACCGTGGCTGCCACCGTGAACGCCGCCTTGCCGGCGCTCACCTTCTCCCCCCACGCGCTGCCGGCTGAAGGCGGTGCGAGCTTTGCCAGCGCGCAGCCCGCGCAAGGCCTCAAGCCACCCATTTCCTGATCTCCCGGGGATACGTGCGTCCGCAATCTGCCGCTTCAACGGCAGGCTGCGCGCGCTGGTTCAAATCAGGAGATCTTTCGTGAAAATCAAATCATTGCTGTTACTTGGCTGTGCCTTGCCGCTGTACGCAGCCGGCCAGATACAGGCCCCGGCCGCCGGGCCGGCCGATCTGGCGGCGGCCGTGCCGGCTCCCGTTTACCGATCCGCTTTTCCGCAGGCACAGGGCGGCATGCCCGCCGCACCGGGGGACTGGCGCGGGCTGAATGCCGAGGTGGGCCAGTTCCACAACGGGCATATCGACATCATCAAGTGGGAGGCCCGCAATGCAGCGGCGTCCTCCGGGCCTGCGGCGCCCACTGCCCCTGCAGCGGCTGCACCGGGCCACAAGCACGGACATGGCATGCACCATGGCCACGGAAACCATGACGGCCAGAAGCCCGGGAGCAAGCCATGATGCGCAAGACCCTCGCTGCCGCTGCCGCTGCAGCACTGGCCCTGCTGGCAGGTTGCGCCAGCCTGACGCCCGACGGCGGGACCGGCGCCGTGCAGGAACTCAGCCGCAACAGGACGGGCGGGGTGGAGGCCACGCTCGCGCGCGAATCCTCAGCGCAGTCGCAGGCCACCATCAACGACCTGCTCGCAAGGCCCCTGACCGCCGGGTCCGCCGTGCGCATTGCGCTGCTCAACAACCCGCAGTTGCAGGGCTCGCTTGCGGCGCTGGGCGTGAGCGACGCTGACAGGGTGCAGGCCGGCAGCCTTCCCAACCCGCACTTCGCCATCGGCAGGTTGACCGAAGGCAGCAGCGTCGAGATCGAGCGCATGCTCAGCTTCAACGTGGTAGGCCTGCTCACGCTGCCCTGGCGTGCGCAGTGGGCCGGGCGGCAGAACGAGCTGGCCCGGCTGCAGGCCGCCCAGGACGTGGTGCGCCTGGCGGCGCAGACGCGCAAGGCCTGGATAGAAGCCGTGGCTGCCAGCCAGACTGAAGGCTATATGCGCGACGTGCAGGACGCTGCTGCGGCTGGCGCCGAGCTGGGCCGGCGCATGGGCGCGGCCGGCAACTGGAGCAAGCTCCAGCAGGCACGCGAGCAGCTGTTCCTGGGCGATGCCACGGTGCAGCTGGCACGGGCGCAGCATGCCCACGTGGCGGCGCGCGAGAAGCTCACGCGGCTGATGGGCCTGTGGGGCGCGCAGACGCAGTTCACGCTGGCCGAACGCCTGCCGGACCTGCCCGCTGCCGCACGCGAAATCAACGACGTGGAGGCCCAGGCCATCAGCCAGCGGCTGGACGTGCGGGCCGCGCGCGATGAAAGCCGCTATGTGGCCGAGTCGCTTGGGTTCACACGCGCAACAGGCTTCATGGACGCCCTGGAGCTTGGCTATACCCGCAGCACCACCTTTGACAATGCGGCCGGCACGCGCGAGATCAAGCGCGGGTTCGAACTGGAACTGCCGATCCCCATCTTCGACTGGGGCCAGGCACGCAATGCGCGCGCGCAGGCGAGCTACCTGCAGTCTGCAGCACGCGTGCGTGATGTCGCCGTCAACGCCCGCAGCGAGGCCCGCGAGGCCTACCACCGCTACCGCACGGCGCATGACCTGGCCAGGCACTACCAGGGCGAAGTCGTGCCGCTGCGCAAGCTCGTGAACGACGAGATCGTGCTGCGCTACAACGGCATGCTCGCCAGCGTCTGGGACGTCCTGGCCGACGTGCGGCTGAACGTGGCCGCCGTCAACGCCAGCATCGAAGCCCAGCGCGACTTCTGGCTCGCCGAGACCGACCTGCAGACAGCCCTCACCGGCACATCGCCCGGCGGCCTTGCCGCCCTGCAAGCCACCAGCGGCTCCGCTGCGGGCAACGGAACTCAGGGACATTGATCATGGACAGACGACATTTCTTTGCCGGCGCAGCAACGGCCGTGGCCGCCAGCGCCGTAAGCCGGGTGGCCATGGCTGCGCTGCCCGAGCCTGTGACGCAAACTTCGACCGGCACCGCAGCGCCGCTGGCTCCGCCCAATGGCCGGCCCTACAACCCGGTCGTGACGCTCAATGGCTGGACGCTGCCCTGGCGCATGAACGGCGGCATCAAGGAGTTCCACCTGGTGGCCGAGCCCGTGGTGCGCGAGATGGCACCGGGCTTCAAGGTCAACATGTGGGGCTACAACGGCCAGAGCCCCGGCCCGACCATTGAAGTGGTCGAAGGCGACCGGGTCCGCATCTTCGTGACCAACCGGCTGCCCGAGCACACCACGGTGCACTGGCACGGCCAGCGCCTGCCCAACGGCATGGACGGCGTGGGCGGTCTGAACCAGCCGCAGATACCGGTGGGCAAGACCTTTGTGTACGAGTTCACGGCCCGCCGCCCCGGCACGTTCATGTACCACCCGCATGCCGACGAGATGACGCAGATGGCCATGGGCATGATGGGCTTCTGGGTCACACACCCAAAGGTCCGGCACCCGCTGATCGACGAGGTCCAGCGGGACTTCTGCTTCCTGCTCAATGCCTTTGACGTGAGCCCCGGCAGCATGACGCCCAGCGTCAACACCATGCTGGAGCAGAACATCTGGTCGTGGAACTCGCGCGTGTTCCCGGGCATTGACACACTCAACGTGCGCCATGGCGACAAGGTGCGCCTGCGCATCGGCAACCTGACCATGACCAACCACCCGATCCACCTGCACGGCCATGAGTTCGCCGTCACCGGCACCGACGGCGGGCCGGTGCCCAAGAGCGCGCGCTGGCCCGAGGTGACGACGGACGTGGCCGTGGGCCAGATGCGCCAGGTGGAGTTTGTCGCGGACGAGGAAGGCGACTGGGCCATGCACTGCCACAAGAGCCACCACACCATGGGGCCCATGGGCCACGGCGTACCGACCATGATCGGCGTGGATCATCGAGGCCTTGTGAAGAAGATCCAGAAGCTGGTGCCCGACTACATGGTCATGGGCGAGCGCGGCATGGCCGACATGGGCGCCATGGAAATGGCCCTGCCCGACAACACCATGCCGATGATGACCGGCGCCGGCCCCTATGGCCAGGTGGAAATGGGCGGCATGTTCACCATGCTGAAGGTCCGCAAGGACCAGAAGCCCGGTGACTACAGCGACCCGGGCTGGTTCAGGCAACCGCCTGGTACCCAGGCCTTTGAATGGACGGGCTCACTGCCCGACCCGGCGCGCCTGCGTGCAGAGGGCAATGCATCCATGCCGCTCGCAACGCCCGGCAAGTCTGTGGAACTGCAGGTTCGCAAGCCTGCCGGCGGACATGCCAACCACTGAGTTCCCCGCTTGAACCCATCGCAACACATGACACAAAGGCGCAATATGAAACTGTCAACCATCAGCTGGACCCTTGTACTGCTCGCAGCGGCGGGCACTGCAATGGCCCATGGCGACAAGCCGGACGGCCACAAGGCCGCCGTTGTGAAAGAGCAGAAAGACTGGGGCATCGCAGGTGACGCCACCAGGGTGCGGCGGACCATCCACATCGCCATGGGCGACGACATGCGCTTCAAACCCGACCGCATCGAGGTCCGCGAAGGCGAGACCGTGCGCCTGGCCATACGTAACAGCGGCAAGCTGCTGCATGAACTGGTCATAGGCACGGCAAAGGAACTGGACGAGCATGCCGTGCTCATGCAGAAGTTTCCGGGCATGGAGCATGACGAGCCCTACATGGCGCATGTCGCAGCCGGCAAGCAGGGCGCGATTGTGTGGACCTTCAACCGGGCTGGCGAATTTGACTTTGCCTGCCTGATCGCCGGCCACTACCAGGCCGGCATGCGCGGCAAGATCATCGTCAAGCCCGCACGCTGATGCATCAACCTTCAAGGAGATCGACATGAAAATCAAGACATGGCTTGCGACTTTTGCCATGGCGTTGAGCGGGACGGCCGCCATAGCCAACACGGACATGGCCGAGGCCGAGGTTCGCAAGCTGGACATGGAGGCAAGAAAGATCACGCTCAAGCACGGCGAGATCAAGAACCTGGAGATGCCGCCCATGACCATGGTGTTCCAGATCGGGAACACGGCGCTGCCGGCGGGCCTCAAGGCCGGCGACCGCGTGCGATTCGCGGCGGAGAAGATCCAGGGGCAATACACGGTCACCCGGATGGAGGCGGAACCAAAATGATGCGGGGTACTCAAGCCATGATGCACCGCCCTGCCAGAACTCTTCGACGCATAGCCGCAGCGCTGGCGCTGCTGGCCGGCGTTTCGGCACAGGCTGGCCCCATGGGCTTCAAGGACAGCTGGATGGGTATGGGCGACTTCAGCCCCAATTGGCGCGAGGGCTGGGTCAACTATGCATTGACCCCGCGCGACGCCGTGGGCGCTGGCGCGTTGTGGATGCGCTCGGACGACAAGCGCCTGGTGCGCGAGGCGGTGGAGGCCACCTACACCCGTTTGGGAAAACGCTGGAACATGCCGCATGCCCAGGCCAACCTCTGGCTGCTTGCCGGCCTGGGCCAGATCAAGGGCAACGACTTCGCCGGCAGCAAGGCGCTGTTTGCGCCGGGTGTGCAGGTGGACTATGAGACCACCCGCATCTATGTGGCCGCCACCGCACGCCTGTACCGGGCTGAAGGCATCCGGCATGACTACGGCTCGGTGCGCGCAGGCTTCTCGTTCTACGAGGTGGACTATGACGAAACCCAGCCCTGGTTCATCCTGGAGGCGCGGCGCATGAAAGGCCTGTCTGATGAACTGGAGATCACGCCCATGCTCAGGTTCATCCACAACCGGTACTTCATTGAGGCCGGTATCAACAACATGAAGCAGGGACGCTTCAACATCATGTACATTTTTTGAAAGGACGCACCATGAACAAACTCCTCACCACCCTGGCCCTTGCGCTCGCCGCCACCGCAGCTGCGCCGGCATTCGCCGTCACGACCATGAAGGCCACCGTCAACGGCATGGTCTGCGCCTTCTGCGCGCAGGGCATTGAAAAGCGCCTGTCCATGCTGCCGGCCGCCAAGGCCGTGTTCGTGGACCTCAAGCAGAAAGTCGTGGCCGTGGAACTCAAGGACGGCCAGACACTGGATGGCAAGGTCATCACGGCAGAAATCGTCGAAGCCGGTTACGACGTCGTCAAGATCGAATCGATCACCAAGTCTGTGGCCGACATCAAGGCCGAGGCCAAGGCCCGCAAGTGAGCGCGGACGGCCTGGGCGAGTCACGCGCGGGCCTGTGGTCGTCGCTGGCCTCCCTGTTCGCCAGCTCCAGCACGCTCATCTGCTGCGCTTTGCCTGCGCTGCTGGTCGCACTGGGCGCGGGCGCGGCCCTGTCCACCCTGGTGTCGGTGGTGCCGCAGCTGGTTTGGCTCAGCGAGCACAAGGAAGCCCTGTTTGCCGGCGCCGGCCTGATGCTGGCAGCGGGCGGCGTGCTGCAGTGGCGCAACCGCAACGCCCCCTGCCCCGCCGACCCGGCGCTCGGTCGCGCCTGCATGCGCACGCGCCGCATTGCGCTGCGGATGTACCTGCTGAGCGTTGCCATCTACCTTGTGGGTGGATGGTTCGCCTTCGTACAACCCTTGTTGATGGCCGACTGATGGAACATGGCCAGGCGGGGTGTGGATAATCAAAAGCCATGCCCCGCACCCCACCCAAGGCCAGGACTGCACCAACCGATCGCGCTCGCCGTGCGGGCGGCTCTATCACCGATGTCGCCGGCATCGAAGCCGGCCACGACACTGACACTCGCCGCCCCACCGGCTGCACCGTCATCATCGCGAAGGCCGGCGCAGTCGCAGGAGTCGATGTGCGCGGTGCGGCGCCCGGCACCCGCGAGACCGACCTGCTGGAGCCCGGCAACCTGGTCGAAAAGGTCCATGCCGTCATGCTGGCCGGCGGCAGCGCCTGGGGCCTGGACGCCGCGTCCGGCGCGATGCGCTGGCTGGAGGAGCAAGGCGTGGGCTTTGACATCCGCGTGGGCAAGCTGCCTATCGTGCCCGGCGCGGTGCTGTTCGACATGCTGCTGGGCGACTCACGCATCCGGCCTGACGCAGACAGCGGCTACCGGGCCTGCGTGGCGGCATCCAGTCGCGCGCCGGCCGAGGGCAATGTCGGTGCCGGCGCTGGCGCAGTCGTGGGCAAGCTCTTTGGCATCGAACGCGCCATGAAGGGCGGCATAGGCACAGCATCCGTCACCGTCGATGGCGTGACAGTGGGCGCCCTGATTGCCTGCAATGCGTTGGGCGACGTGATCGACCCTGACACCGGCGCTGTGATTGCAGGCGCACGCACCCTCAATGGCCGCAAGCTGCTGGATACGCGCCGCGCCATCCTGCGCGGCGAACTCCCCAAGCCGCTGCTTCCCGGCACCAACACCACGCTCGGCGTGATTGCGACCGATGCTGTCATCACCAAGCTGCAGGCCCGCAAGCTCGCGCAGATGGGCCACGACGGCCTGGCGCGCAGCATCAACCCGGTGCACACCATGTCAGACGGCGACACGCTGTTTGCGCTGGGCACCGGGGCTTCGGGCAAGATGCCGGGCATGATGGTGCTGGGGACGATGGCGGCCGAGGCCACGGCCCGCGCCGTGGTCCGCGCAGTCCTGGCGGCGCGCGGCATCACCACCGGCTCACTCACACTGCCTTCTGCCCACGACCTCGTGCCCGCCGCCGGGTCTGCCCCCCGCAAGAAACCGTGACGCACCGCCCATGAAGCCCAAAATGCCCCAAGCCATCCGCTACACACTGCTGTCCATCCGCGAACTGCTGGTTTCGGCTGGGCCGTTCGCCGTCCTCGCCGTCGGTCTGCTTGTGCTGGCCTACTGGTGGCTCGACCCGAACCCGCCCAAGCGCGTGACGCTGGCCACCGGCCCGGCGCAGAGCGCCTATGACGAATTCGGCAAGCGCTACAAGAAGGCGCTGGCGGCCAACGGCATCGAGGTTGTGCTGCTGCAGAGCGAGGGCTCGCTGGCCAACCTGCAACTGCTCAAGGAAGGCAAGGCCGACCTTGGCTTTGTGCAGGGCGGCAGCGGCGACCTGGGCGGCGACGAAGCCAGCCTGCAGTCCCTGGGCAGCCTGTTCCTGGAGCCCGTCTGGCTGTTCTACCAGGCGAGCGCCGCGCAGAAAGTCACTTCCACCGCCACTCTCAGCTCCCTCACCCAGCTGGCAGGCCTGCGCCTGAACGTCGGCACGCCCGGCAGTGGCGTGCCCAACCTGATGGAGCGGCTGTTCGAGGTGAACCGGGTGGACCCGGCGACCATCAAGCTGTCGCGGCTGGAGCAGACGCCGGCCACCGTGGCTTTCCTCAATGGCGAGCTCGACGCGCTGGTGTTTGCCTCGGCGCCCGAGTCGCTGATGGTGCAGATGCTGCTGCAGACCCCGGGTGTCAAGCTGATGGACTTTGCGCAGAGCGAGGCCTACTCGCGCCGCTTTGCCTTCCTGTCGCCGGTGACGCTGCCGCGCGGCGTGGTGGACCTGGCCGGCGACATCCCGCCGCAGGACGTCCGGCTGGTGGCGTCCACCACCTCGCTGCTCACGCGCGAGAAGACCCACCCTGCCCTGCTGCAGCTCTTCGCCCAGGCATCGATGAACCTGCACGGCGTGTCGGGCTGGTTCAGCCGCGTGGGCGATTTCCCCAACACCCGCAACACCGAGCTGCCGATTGCAAAAGAGGCCGAGCGCGCCATCCGCAACGGCTCGCCGCTGCTGCAGCGCTACCTGCCGTTCTGGCTGGCCAACCTGGTCGAGCGGATGTGGCTGGCACTGGGCATCATCATTGCCGTGATGCTGCCGCTCAGCCGCATCGTGCCGCCGCTCTACCAGTTCCGCATCCGCTCGCGGGTGTTCCGCTGGTACGGCCAGCTGCGCGAGATTGAAAGCCGGGCGGAGGACGAGCCGGAGTCATCCGACCGTTTGCTGCTGGAGCTCGACGAGCTGGAAAAGCACACCGCCAAGATCGCCGTGCCGCTGTCCTATGCGGACGAGCTGTACGCCCTGCGCAACAACATCAACCAGGTGCGCAAGAAGCTGCTGCGGGTTTGAGTGAGGTGCAGTACTAAAGAGTGACGTCCAGGCTGTTGCGCATGGCCGCCTGGGCCACTGCGTCCAGCGCCTCGTCAACCACGGCATGGTCGGAGATCACCCGCAGGCCGCCGTCTGCCAGCAGCTTGTCCAGTGAGCGCCGCGTCATGGAGTGCGAGCCACCCTCGGCATTGGTGAACATGAACAGCGTGCCGTGCGGGCTGGCCCAGGTGAGCTGGGTCCGGGTGGCGCGGTCCCCCACCAGGAACTCCACCCAGGCACCGGCCGGGATGACCTCTTCTGCCATGCCTGCCGTGGCCGCTGCACTGCGCTGGGACGGCGCAAAAGGCTGCGTGTCGCCAAAACCGGGCTGGGTCGGCGCAAAGGCGGGAGGCCGGGACGCCCGTGACTCCAGCATGCCGGAGTCCATGAATCCGGACTCCTGCGCTTCCGCCGGCGCAAGCCACGGCTCCGCGCCCGCGCCGCCGAAGCGCGCCTCAAGCTCGGCCCGGGTCGCCCGCTGCGCGGCCGGTGCGGGGGCTTGCGGCATGGCCTGCGACCCGGTGGACGCGCCCGGCTGCCCGGCTGCGGCCGCCTGCGGCCTCAGGGCCTGCTGGTGCTGGACCATCAGTTCCTCGAAGAATTCCGAGGTCTTCTGTTTGGGGTACTCGATGCTGGCCAGGCCGTCGCGCAGCGTGGCCAGGAGCGACGGTATCAGCCGCGTGAGCCGGGGAATGCTGTTGCGCGCCAGGTCGGGCTGCGCGCTCCAGATCAGGTCGTTGATGACGTTGGCATAGCCGCCCGGGTCGGGCGTGCCGGCATGGTCCGACAAGCGCGCCTGCGCCATGACCTGCGCCCACGGGCCGGTCAGGAAGGTGAGGATTTCGTTCGGGGCCTGCAGGGCATCTTCGCGCGAGCTGATTTCCCTGGCGATTTTTGCCGCCAGCAGGTTGCGCTGCTCGGCCTGCAGCAGCGATTTGACGGCTGTTTCACGCTGGCGCCGCTCGCTGCGTTGCTGCTCGCCCCAGGCTTCCAGCAGGGTCCTGAGCGCAAAGTCAAACGGCTCCGGATTCATGATGGGCATGCCGGCGAGCACCTGCACGGCCTGGTCCAGCGGCTCCATGAAGGCCACAAAGGCGGGGTTGCCCGCGTCCTGCCAGGCCAGGCTGCGCTGCGTCATCTGCTCCAGCAGGCGGCGCGCCGGATGCAGCTTGTCGCTGAAAAAGCGCGGGTCGATCAGGGCCAGCCGCAGCAGCGCCGGCTCCAGCGTGCGCACGGCCTGCTGCACCGGCGGCAGCAGGCGCCTGTCGCCGGCAATGTTCTCCACCATCAGGTTCACCACCTCCAGGCCGAGCGACTGGCCGACACCGCGGGCATCGGTGCGCAGCTGCTCACGCAGCGCAGCCAGCGCCGCGGCAGTGCCGCCCGGCCCTGCCGGCGACGCAAGACCGGCCGCGCCCGGCTGAGCGCGGCTGGTCAGGCGCTGCATGACCTTGTCAACCTGCTTCATCTCCTGCAATGCTTCGAAGGCCGCCGGCACGGTGAAATTGAAGTCTGACCGGGAGGCAGGCGCAGCACCACCTGAGGAGGCCGCTGAAGAGCCTCCGGAAGCGGCTCCAGCGGCGGGGATGGCCGCGCCATCAAGCTCGCCTGCGAGCAACTTGCGCAGCTGGTTGACCGTCAGCAGGGTCTGCTCGCGGCTGCCGGAAGCGGCACCCACAGCAGGAGCAGGAGCAGCACCACCACCACCGCCCGAACCCGCCTGGCCCCGCCCGCCGCCAGTGGCCATGCCCGCAGCGGCAGCGGACACCGCCGCGCCGGCAGACGGGGTCTGTGTGACCACATAGCCCGCCGGCGTCACCCCGCCCTCGCGCAGCCTGATCGTGAGGTGGACATAGACATCCGCCAGTTCACGCCCGAGCACGGCACCCATGTATTGCAGCCAGCGCAGGCGCGCCGAAGCCGGCGCCCCGCACTTGAGCAGCACCGAACGCAGCGCCCGCACATAGACTTCAGGGCGCGCCGGGTTGCGGTCGGGCTGGACGGTCTTGAGGCCCTGCGCACCGCACATGAGCGCATTGAAGGCGGCCAGCGGCGCGTCGGTGGCCACCTGCGCCGCCTGCTGGGCCCGGGCCAGCTCGACGCTTTCCTGCACCTGCGACTCGTCCATCAGCTCAAGCTCGTCAAAGCTCGGTGCCGAGACAGCCGCCTTGGACCTGGCGCTGGACCCCGTGCCGGAGAACTCGGCGAGCAATTCATCCGGGTACAGGCTGCAAAGGGTTTCTTCGTGCCTGTTGAGCTGGCGCAGCAGTTCCGTCAGGGCCTCGCGCGCCGGGCCGGGTGCGGTCCTGGCAAAGTCATGCTGCAGGCCGTCACGTGTGCCGGCTGCCATTTTTTCCATGAGCTGGCGGCCGCCGGCAGCAGCCTCGACCAGACAGGCGTTGAACAGGGGGGTGTGGGTTTCAGCGGTCAGGTTGTCCATAACCCCCGGATGGTGCCTTGCTCAGTCGTTCTTGTCGAGGGTGTTGCGCAGCGCAGTCCGGGCCACGGCGTCCAGCGCGTTGTCCACCACATGGCCGTCGGACACGAGCTTGATCATGCCCTGCGAGCGCAGCCGCTCCATCGTGCGCCGGGACATCGAATGCGCAAGCCCGCCACGGGACGTGAACATGAACAGCGTGCGGTGCGGGCTGGCCCAGGTGAGCTGCGCACGGACCCAGGCGCCGTCGAGCATGAGCTCGATCCAGGCGCCGGTGTTGAGTTCGCCTACGCTGACAGGGGTCTTGGGCGCATCGCCGGGCGCGTCGGGCGTGGCACCCAGGTCCAGCGGCATGACGGCCTCTTCGGGCAGGTAACCCGACTCGCTGGCCTCGTGGTCGGCCAGCCAGAACTCCGAGTCCTGCGCTTCCTCGGGCAGCACCTGCATCTCCGACGACGGGCCGGTATCGCTGACAGGCGGGAGCTCCGCTTCGGGCATCTTCAGCCGCACGCCCTCCAGCGCCTTCTCGTGCAGCGCGATCAGTTCGTCAAACAGCAGGCTGATGCGCTCGGGCGGGTAGTCGATGAGGTGCAGGCCCTGGCGCAACTGGCCCAGCATGCGCGGCACCATCTCCACCAGCCGGGTGCGGTTGCGCCGGGCCACGCTGGGCTGCACGCTCCAGATCAGCTCGTCCACCAGGTTCAGGAAGCCGTAGGGGTCCGGTGTTCCGTCGGGGTGGGTCAGCTGCAGCTCGGCCACGGCCTGCGCCCAGGCACCGCCCAGGAAGTCCACCACCATCTGCGGGACTTCCTTGCCATGGGCCTTCTCGCGGAACTCCGCCGAGAGGCGCTGCGCCAGCATGTTGCGCTGCTCGGCATGCAGCAGGGCCTTGGCGGCCTCTTCCCGGCGCTTGCGCTGGGCCTTGTCCTCACGCGTCCAGATTTCCTCCAGCCGCTGCAGCGCCAGGCCAAACGGGGCCATGTCGCCGGTGGCACCGGCGTTTTCGGTGAGGGCGACGATGGAGTCCTCCACCGACTTCATGAACTTCGGGAAGCCCTCATCCGTTTCAGATGTGTAACCGAGGCTACGGTGCGTAACACGATCGAGGAATTGCCGGGCCGGGTGTTGTTTATCGCTGAAAAAACGCGCATCAGTCTTGGTCAGGGGCAGAAGCACCGGCTCAAGCGCCTGCAGCAGGTCGCGCACGCGGGGCAGCAGGCGCTCGTCTTCGACCAGGTTGTCGAGCATCATGCGGGCGACTTCCTCGCCCAGTTCCTTGCCCAGCTGCTTGCTGGTCTGCGCCACCTTGCGCGGCTTGCGCACCACGGTATCGTCGCCGGCCGCCTTGGCCTTTTTCGTCAGGCGCTTGACCATGGCATCAACCTGCTTCAGGTCCTGCAGGGTTTCCAGCGATGCGGGCACGGTGTGGAGGAAATCCTGCGGGTTGCGCGGAATGATGTTGCCCTGGTCGTCCAGCTCGCCGGCCAGCAGCTTGCGCAGGCGGTCCAGCGTGAGCAGCGTGCGTGCCACCGTGCTGGGCTGCCCGCCGGGCTTGACCACGGCCCCCGGCGCCACCGCTGCCGAGGTGACGCCTGCGGGCTCCACGCCATAGGACCGCAGCCAGTCGGAGATTTCCTTGTAGAGCTTCTGCAGCCCCACGCCCATGCGGCCGGACGCCGGGCCGATGATGGCGCCGCGCGCGTCAACGTCGCCCACATGGGCCGCAATGGCTTCGCGCAATGCTTTCACGAAGAGCTGCGGCCGCAGCGGGTTGATCTGCGCCTGAACCGTGATCCAGCCAAGGAGCGTGCTCATGAGCGCGTCCAGCGGCGGCAATGCTTCGTCCACCGAGATGGAGATTTCCTGCAGGGCGCGGGCGACCTCGATGTTCTCGTCGAGCTGCTCCTCCTCCAGCATCTGCAGGCTGTCGAAACTCATCAGGTCCTTGCCATAGTTGGCATCGGGCCCGCCGCCCATGAAGATGGCCTCGCGCAGCCGCGCCACGAAAGTCTGGCGGAATGCCTGGCGCTGGCGCACCAGCAATTCAATGGCCAGCGTGGTGGCCGGGTTGGCCTCGCCACGCGGGCCCATGGTCCTGGCCTTGGCCACCGAGATGTCCAGGCCGGTCAGCACATCGTCGATCAGCCCGTCGGCCTGGCCCAGCACGGCTTCCAGGCACTGGGCCAGCGTGGGTTTGAGCGCCCCCGGATCGTCAGAAACCCCGATGCGGCGCTTGAGCGGCGTGGCTTTCATCATGATGTTGCGCTGTTGTCCCCGTGTGCTGCCTTGCCCAACGACCCGCCCGCAAGCTCAATGAAGCGGCTTGAACCTGACCCGCTTGGGCTTGGCGCCCTCTTCACCCAGGCGCTTTTTCTTGTCGGCTTCGTATTCCTGGTAGTTGCCGTCAAAGAACACCCACTGCGAATCGCCCTCACAGGCAAGGATGTGGGTGGCAATACGGTCCAGGAACCAGCGGTCATGGCTGATAACCATAACGGAGCCCGGGAATTCAAGCAAGGCATCTTCCAACGCTCTGAGGGTTTCCACGTCAAGATCGTTTGAAGGTTCGTCCAGCAGCAACACATTGCCGCCGGCGATCAGGGTTTTGGCCAGGTGCAGGCGCCCACGCTCGCCACCGGACAGGGTGCCCACATGCTTTTGCTGGTCGCCGCCATTGAAGTTGAAGCGGCCGCAGTAGGCCCGGCTGGCCACGGTGAACTTGCCGATCTGCAGCATGTCGTTGCCGCCGGAGATCTCCTCCCAGACGGTCTTGTTGCCGGCCAGGTCGTCGCGGCTCTGCTCGACGAAGGCCATCTGCACCGTCTGGCCAATGGCGACCTCGCCGCTGTCCGGCGTTTCCTTGCCGGCGATCATGCGGAACAGCGTGGACTTGCCCGCGCCGTTGGGGCCGATGATGCCGACGATGGCGCCGGCCGGCACCACAAAACTCAGGTTGTCGATCAGCAGGCGGTCGCCAAAGCCCTTGCTCACGCCCTTGAACTCGATCACGCTGGTGCCCAGGCGCTCGCCCACCGGGATGAAGATTTCCCGGGTTTCATTGCGCTGCTGGTATTCGTGGCTGGACAGCTCCTCGAAGCGGGCGATACGCGCCTTGCTCTTGGCCTGGCGGCCCTTGGGGTTCTGGCGCACCCACTCGAGTTCCTTCTTCAGGGCCTTGGCACGGGCTTCCTCGCCCTTCTGCTCCTGGGCCAGCCGGTCGCCCTTCTGCTCCAGCCAGGTGCTGTAGTTGCCCTTCCAGGGGATGCCGGAGCCGCGGTCCAGCTCGAGAATCCATTCGGCGGCGTTGTCCAGGAAGTAGCGGTCATGGGTGATGGCCACCACGGTGCCCGGAAAGCGCGCCAGGAACTGCTCCAGCCAGTCCACCGATTCGGCGTCCAGGTGGTTGGTGGGCTCGTCAAGCAGCAGCATGTCGGGCTTGGACAGCAGCAGTCGGCAAAGCGCCACCCGGCGCTTCTCGCCACCGGACAGCACGCCGATGACGGCGTCCCATGGCGGCAGGCGCAGCGCATCGGCGGCGATCTCGATCTGGTGTTCGGAGTCGGTGCCGGCGGCGGCGATGATGGCTTCCATGTCGGCCTGCTCGGCGGCCAGCTTGTCGAAGTCGGCGTCAGGCTCGGCGTAGGCGGCATAGATCTCGTCCAGCCGCTTCTTGGCCTCCATGATGGCGCCCATCCCCTCTTCCACGCTCTCGCGCACCGTATGCTCCGCGTTGAGCTTGGGCTCCTGGGGCAGGTAGCCGATCCTCAGGCCGGGCATGGGCGTGGCTTCGCCCTCGATCTCGGTGTCGATGCCGGCCATGATCTTGAGCAGCGTGGACTTGCCCGAGCCGTTCAGGCCCAGCACGCCGATCTTGGCGCCGGGAAAGAACGACAGGGAGATGTCCTTGAGGATATGGCGTTTCGGCGGCACGATCTTGCCGACGCGGTTCATGGTAAAGACGTACTGGGCCATGGAGGTATCTTTGGATTTCCGGGAAGTTTGAAGCGGGATTCGGCCACACGGAGATGCGGGCGAAAACGCCAATTATCAACGCCCGGCCCGCTCGTGCGACAATACGGGCTGTTGCCGGCTCCAGTTCCTGCAACTTCGGCACCCTGCCGGGGACAAAGAAGCACCGCTTCCCCCTCCCACCTTGAAGCCTATCTGCCTATGACTGGCCCCGCGTCGCAAGACAACGGGACTGGCCGATGACCCCCAGCGCTTGGGAACAAGCGCCTCCTTATGAACTTTGATGACCTGAAACTGGCTCCCGCCATTCTCAAAGCCGTGCACGAGCACGGTTACGACACTCCCACCCCCATCCAGGCGCAAGCCATCCCCGCCGTCCTTGAAGGCCACGACCTGCTCGGCGGCGCCCAGACCGGCACCGGCAAGACGGCCGCCTTCGTCCTCCCCTCGATCCACCGCCTGTCCGAAGGCCAGCGCCCGAAGAGCAAGTTCGGCGGCATCGGCATCCGCATGCTCGTCCTCACCCCCACCCGCGAACTCGCGGCGCAGGTTGAAGAGTCCGTCCAGACCTATGGCAAGTACCTTGACCTGACCTCCACCGT
Source organism: Pseudomonadota bacterium (assembly GCA_040385105.1). Lineage (GTDB taxonomy): Bacteria > Pseudomonadota > Gammaproteobacteria > Burkholderiales > Burkholderiaceae_C > JACMQX01. The sequence goes on along the minus strand of JAZKHY010000059.1, from coordinate 9,992 downwards.
CATCTTCGGCGGCGTTGGCATGGGCCCGCAGATCAGCAAGCTCAAGAAGGGTGTTGACGTGCTCGTGGCCACCCCCGGCCGCCTGCTCGACCTGCAGCAGCAGGGCATGCTCGACCTGGGCCAGGTCCAGATCCTGGTGCTCGACGAAGCCGACCGCATGCTCGACATGGGCTTCATCCACGACGTCAAGAAAATCCTCGCCCTGGTGCCGAAGGACAAGCAGAGCCTGCTGTTCTCCGCCACGTTCAGCGACGAAATCCGCGACCTGGCCAACAACCTGCTGAAGAACCCGCAGAGCATCCAGGTGACGCCGCGCAACACCACGGTGCAGCGCATCACCCAGTTGATCCACCCTGTGGGCCGCGGCAAGAAGAAGCAGCTGCTGGCGCACATCATCCAGGAGCAGAACTGGAGCCAGGTGCTGGTGTTCACCCGTACCAAGTTCGGCGCCAACAACGTGGCCGAATTCCTGACCAAGAACGGCATCAACGCCATGGCGCTGCACGGCAACAAGAGCCAGGCCGCACGTACACAGGCGCTGGCCGGCTTCAAGAGCGGCGACATCCGCGCCCTCGTGGCTACCGACATTGCAGCACGCGGCATCGACATTGACGAGCTGCCGCACGTCGTGAACTATGAAATCCCGAACGTCAGCGAAGACTACGTCCACCGCATCGGCCGTACCGGCCGTGCCGGCAACGACGGCGCCGCCGTCAGCCTGGTGTGCCTGGACGAGGAAGGCTTCATGCTGGACATCGAGCGCTTCACCAAGCAGCAGATCGCCGTGAAGATCATCGTCGGCTTCGGCCCCGAGGCGGGCGAGCGTGCAGAACCCATCGCCATGGGCCGCCAGACCATCTGGGGCGGCGCGGGCAAGCCGCCCAGCCGCGACGTCATGCAGGCAGCCGCCAAGGCCGCCCGTACCGAGATGATGCAGCGCATGCGCGACAGCAAGGACAAGCAGGCTGAAGGCGGCGGTGGCCGTGGCGGCAACGGCGGCCAGCGTTCGCGCAACGGCGGCAACAGTGGCGCCAACGGTGGCGGCGGCAACGGCGCACGCGCCCCGCAAGGCGGACAGCGCCAGCAACCGGCGCGCAATGCCCAGGGCCCGGCAGGCGGCCGCAATGGCAATGGCGGCGGCAACGGTGGCGGCAACCGCCCCCCGCGCCAGGAGCCGCGCCAGCAGGCACCGCGTGACGACTTCTATGCTGCAGACGGCGACCGCGAAGTGATGCCGCGCAATGTGGACCCGTTGCAGACCAACCTGCACAACCGCCGCAGCGAGCTGAACGGCACCCGCACCCCGTCCAGCGGCGGCCAGCCCGACCCGATGCGCACCAGCATCGACAACATGGCCGGCGGACGCCGCCGCCATGGTGGCGGTGGTGGTGGTGGCGGCAACCGCTCCGGCCGTGGTGGTGGCGGTGGTGGAGGCGCGCCCCGCTCTTACGGGCGCTAAAACGAAGAAGCCTCGCGGCATCTTTCACGAAGGGGCCTCACGGCCCCTTTGCCGTTGTGGAGCCACCGGTTCACAATCGCGGGCATGAGCAGCACAACCCCCTCCCCCCGCATTGCCCTGCTGGCCGGCGCTTCCGGCCTGGTGGGCCGGGAAATCCTTCAGTCGCTCCTGGCGGACGACTCGGTCAATGCGGTCCATTCGCTCGGACGCCGCACGCTGGCCTTCACGCATCCCAAGCTTGTGCAATACCAGGTGGACTTCGCGGCCCTGCCCGCGCTTCCCGCCGTGACCGAGGCGTACATCGCGCTCGGCACCACCATCAAGGTCGCCGGCAGCCAGGAGGCTTTTCGCGCGGTGGACTTCAGCGCTGTCGTCGCGGTGGCCAAGGCCGCCCAGGCTGCCGGGGCCACGAAACTGGGCGTCGTCACGGCCATGGGCGCCGACACGACATCCGGCATCTTCTACAACCGCGTCAAGGGCGAGACCGAAGCGGCCCTCAAGGCCATGGGTTTCCCCACACTGGTGATCGCCCGCCCGTCATTCCTTGCCGGAGACCGCGAGACGCTGGGCCAGCCGGTACGCGGCGGCGAGAAGCTTGCGCTCAATGTCTCCAAATGGCTCGCGCCACTGATCCCGGCCAACTACCGTTCGATCGACGTGCGCAAGGTAGCCGCCGGGTTGCTGGCCGGCGTGCGCGAGGCTCAGTCGGGTGTACGGGTCATCGAGTCGGGTGAACTGCAACGCTTCTGAAGCCTCGGTCCGCGCTCAAGCCTGGGTAGACCGCACCACTGCATCCTTGCGCAGGTGCAGGTCAGGCAACAGTTCCAGCCCCAACCCCGGCTTGTCGTTCAGGCTGATCATCCCGTTGCGCACCTGCGGCAACTCCGTCACCAGCTCTTTGTACCAGCCCGTGTAGAACGCCCGCACGCTTTCCTGGATCAACGCATTGGGCGCATGCAGCGACAGGTGTGTCGAAGCCGCCCATACCACGGGCCCTGTGCAGTCATGCGGCGCCACCGGCAGTTGCCAGGCGTCGGCCATGGCGGCAATCTTGCGGGCCTCGGTCAAGCCGCCGCACCAGCTCAGGTCCAGCATGGCAACACCGGCCACACCGGTCTGCAGGTAGTCTTTGAAGCCCCATTTGTAGCTCAGCGTCTCGCTGGCGCAGATCAGCGCCTCGCAGTCCTTTGAATACTGCTTGAGCAGGTCCAGGCTGTCCATGCGGATGGCATCCTCATGCCAGAAGGTGTTGAAAGGCTTGAGCGCCCGCGCGATCTTCTGCGCCATCGGCAGGCGCCACAGGCTGTGAAACTCGACCATGATGTCCATCTTGCCGCCGACCGCCTTGCGTATCTTGTGGAATGGCTCCAGCGCCAGGTCCAGGTCTTCATTGCTGATGTACTGGCCGTCACTCTTCTCGGCGGCCGGGTCGAACGGCCAGATCTTCATCGCCGTGACGCCCTCGGACAGCAGCGACTCCGCCAGCTCATCGGCATGGTGCAGGAAGCCCTGCAGGTCTTCATAGGGGCCGTTGTTGTTGCCAAGGCCCCAGTTCGAAGTGCTCTGGTTGGTGGTGTCGCGCACATACTGGTAGCCGGCGCAGGTGTTGTAGATGCGGATGCTGTCGCGGCTCTTGCCGCCGAGGGCCGTGTGCACCGGCATGCCGGCGGCCTTGCCGAAGATGTCCCACAGCGCAATGTCGACGGCCGAGTTGCCCCGCGTTTCCACGCCGGAGCCGCGCCAGCCGAGGTAGCCCGTCAGCTCGCGGTTGCGCGCCTCGATGGCCAGCGGGTCCTTGCCGACAAGCTTCGGACCGGCCCACTCATGGATGTAGGCCTCCACCGCCTGCGCGCCCATGAAAGTCTCACCCAGGCCGGTGATGCCTTCGTCGGTATGCAGGCGGATCCAGATGATGTTGGGAAACTCGCCCAGCCGGACGGTCTCCACCTTGGTGATTTTCATGTGTTGGTCTTCAGGTGTGTGGCCCCATGAAAAAGCCCCTCCCCGCAGGCTGCGCGGAAGGGGCCCTGATGCAGGCGGTTCAGCCGCCGCGCGCCTTCTTCAGCGACTCCAGCACGATGTTCACGGCTTCGGCGCCAATGACCGGCACGTTCTTGTCATAGACGGGCTTGACCTTGTCGAACATGCGGCGCTGCTCGGCCGGCGTGACGTCATTGACCTGCATGCCCTTGGCCTTCAGGCTGGCGAGCGACTTCTCGTTGAGGCTGCGGTTGGCCGCCCGCTCGACCTTCTGGCCTTCCATGGCCGCTTCACGCAGAACCGCTTGCTCCTGCGGGTTGAGCTGGTCCCACAGCTTCTTGCTGTAGAGCACCAGGAACGGCGTGTAGGCATGGCGCGTGACGCTCAGGTACTTCTGCACCTCGTTGAATTTGGAGGTCTCGATGGTCACGAAGGGGTTTTCCTGGCCGTCGATGGTCTTGGTTTCCAGCGCGGTGAACACTTCACCGAATGCCATCGGAACGGCGTTGGTGCCCAGCGTCTTGAAGGTGTCCAGGAAGATGTTGTTCTGCATGACGCGGACCTTGACGCCGTCAAAGTCCTCCACCTTGGTCACGGCGCGCTTGCTGTTGGTGAGGTTGCGGAAGCCGTTTTCCCAGTAGGCCAGGTTGACCAGGCCGGCTTCTTCCAGCTTCTTGTTGAAGTACGCGCCGGCCGGGCCGTCGAGCACCGCATCGGCTTCGCGCTCGTTGGCAAACAGGAACGGCAGGTCGAACACGCCGAGTTCCTTGACGATGCCCACCAGCGGCGAGCTGGAGGTGCACACCATTTCCTGGGTGCCGGCGCGCAGCGCCTGCGTGGCCGGCAGGTCGCCGCCGGCGGCGCCGCCCCAGAAGGCGACGATCTTCATCTTGCCGCCGGTCTTGGCGGCCAGCACTTCCTGCATTTTCTTCACGCCGAGGCCCACCGGGTGGTCCTCGTTCACGCCATTGGTGAACTTGATGGTGCGGTCCGCGAACTGCGCGAACGCGGAAGTTGCCACCAGCAGCGAAGCGCCGGCAAGCAGGTTGACGAGGGTTCTGCGTTTGAACATGGTTGTCTCCTTTAAAGGACAGGGGTGGGAAAAGCGATTCGGGGTGGATTCATTTCATCCACCATTTCAACGGAACAAGAACAAGGTCAGGGAAAAACACGAGCAGGAACAGCACCGCCAGCTCGGCCAGCAGGAACGGCATCACGCCCTTGAAGGCATCGTCCATCGTGATGCGCGACACGCCGCACACCACGTTGAGCACCGTGCCCACGGGGGGCGTGATCAGGCCGATGGCGTTGTTCATGATGAACAGCACGCCGAAGTACACCGGGTCGATGCCGGCCTTGAGCACCACCGGCATCAGCACCGGCGTGAGGATGAGCACCGTGGGCGTGAAGTCCAGCGCAGTGCCGACAATGACGATCAGCACCATCATCATGAACATCAGCAGCGTCTTGTTGTCCATGAAGGGCTCAAGCATCTTCGCGACCTCGGCCGGAATGTTGGCCACCGTGATCAGCCAGGCGCTGACCATGGCTGCGGCCACCAGGAACATCACGACCGCCGTCGTCTTGCCCGCCGCCAGAACCAGCCGGTAAAGCTCGTTCCATTTGAGCTCACGGTAGATGAACATGCCCACCACAAAGCTGTAGACCGCCGCAACAACGGCCGCCTCGGTCGGCGTGAAAATGCCGAACTTCATGCCGCCCAGGATGACCACCGGCAGCGCCAGCGCGAAGCCGCCGCGTGCCGTGACGCGCAGCCTTTCGGGAATGGCCATGCGGGGCGCGGGCATCACCTTGTCGTGCCGCGCCACAAACCACCAGGTAATGCCGATGGCGATGCCCATCATGACGCCCGGCACGATGCCCGCCAGGAACAGCTTGGTGATCGACACATTGCCCGCGACGCCGAAGATGATGAAGCCGATGGACGGCGGGATCACCGGCGCGATGATGCCGCCGGCGGCAATGAGGCCGGCCGAGCGGTTCACCTGGTAGCCAGCCGCTTTCATCATCGGGATGAGCAGCGCTGCCAGCGCGGCGGTGTCAGCCACGGCGGAACCCGAGATCGACGCCATGATGATGGCCGCCATCACCGCCACATAGCCCAGGCCCCCACGGAAATGGCCGACCCATGCCATGGCCAGTTCCACGATCCGCCGCGACAGGCCCCCGGCATTCATGAATTCGCCGGCCAGCAGGAAGAATGGCACGGCCAGCAGCGGGAAGTTGTCGGCGCCGTCCACAAAGCGCTGCGCAATGATCTGGCTGTCAAAGGCCGGCAGCCCGCCGGTGGAGGCCATGTACGCCATCAGCGATACGCCGCACACCAGCAGCGAATAGGCAATCGGCATGCCGATGGCCATGGCGCCCAGCAGGCTGAAGATGAAAATGGCGACGGTCATTGGCGCACTCCCGCGCCGGCGGAAGGCGGCACACCCAGCACCTCGGGCGGCGCCACGTCTTCAGACTCCACCACCTGCACCAGTTCGTCCTCGGCCAGCTGGCCGGTCAGGAGGCGCCACAGCACGTTGAGGTTGAAGATCCCCATCACCACCGCCACGATGTAGCCAATGCCATAGACCCAGATCATCGAGATGCCCACCACCGGTGACACATTGGTCACCTGCAGGTTGTGCATCTGGTATGTGCCCATGAAGAACAGCACATTGCAGAACAGCATGAGCGACTCGCTCAGGAACAGGCAGACCTTCTTGCCCAGGACAGGCAGGTGCTTGACCAGCGTGTCAACGCCCAGGTGACCCTTCTCGCGCATCGCAATCATCGCGCCGATGTAGGTCAGCCAGACGAAGCAGTAGCGCGACATCTCGTCAGACACGGTGATGCCCGAATTGAAGCCGTAGCGCAGCACCACGTTGCCGAAAACCATGATGACCATGGCCACCATGCAGGCCACAACCAGCAGCTCCAGCAGCTTGAAGAACCAGTCGATGGTCTTTTTGATGAGGTTCATGGGTATCCGCTCAGGCGGCCTTGAGTTGTTTGGCCGGCCGGCTCAGCTGCGGCAGGCGGCGGCGTGACGCGAGCACCAGCTCGATGTCTTCGCGCGCCCCGTCGATCAGCACCAGCACGGCCTTCTCGGCACGCGCCGGGTCGCGGGCGATCACGGCATCCAGCACCTCGCGGTGCAGCGGCAGCGAGTTCAGTGGCCCGTCCTTGCGGCTGGTGGAGATTTCAAAGCTGGTTCGCAGCAGCGCGCCCAATGCCTTGCTCATCTGCACCACCATGCGGTTCTTCGCGGCCCGCAGCAGGCCCTGGTGGAAGCGCAGGTCAAAAGTGACGTAGTCGCCGCCGTTCTCCACGGCGCGCTTCATGCCGGCAAAGGCGGTCTCGATCTCGGCAACCTCCGCGTCGGTGATCCGCTGGGCCGCCATGCGCACCGCCGCCGGCTCGACCACCCGGCGCAGCTCCTGCAGGTCGCGCAGGAACTCGGGCGTGAGGCCGGCCTTGGACTGCCAGGCGATCACGTCGGGGTCAAACCAGTTCCATTCGCTCTCGGCCAGCACCTTGGTTCCGACCTTCGGGCCAGTCGTGAGCAGGCCCTTGGCGATCAGCGACTTGACGGCCTCGCGCACCACTGTGCGGCTCACGCCCAGCTCTTCGCACAGCAGCGGCTCCGGCGGTATGGACATGCCGGCCACATACCTGCCCGCGACGATGGCCTCGCCGAGATGGTCAACCGTGTTGCCGTGGACGTTCTTGATCATGGGCTTGCCTTCAGCCGCGCACGAACAGCGTGACCAGCGGATGGGGTCCGTGCTGGCGGCTCCAGTGGCCGTGGACCGCAGGGTCGAAGGCCGCGCCTTCGGGCAGGTGGTCGGCCGAGTAGAAATGCTCGCCCGGCCTGAAGATGCGCGAGACGCCGCCCTGAAGGCCGATCTCCATCTCGCCGCCGAGGATGAACACCCACTGCGGCGCGCCGGTGCAATGGAACTCGCTGCGAAAGCCGACCGGGCTGTGGCGCAGCTGCAGGCCGCCCGAGGGCATCAGCGCCGACAGCATCGACTGCGGCGTACCCTCGTCCAGCGCCAGCGGCTCTTCGCGGAACGCGGCGCGGCCGTCGGGGCCGGTGTAGAGGATGACTTTGGTGAAGGTGGTCATGGGCAGGGGTTACGGGAGATTCACTGGCATTCGGGCACGGCGCTGGGCAGCGGCTGGCCGCTGAAGCGGGCCAGCAGGTTGTCTACTGCCAGCTGCGCCATGGCGCGGCGCGTCTGGCCGGTGGCGCTGGCCATGTGGGGCGTGAGCACCACGTTGTCCAACGCGCGCAGGGCTTCTGGCACATTCGGTTCGTCGGCAAATACGTCCAGTCCGGCGCCGGCAATCGTGCCCTTCTGGAGGGCCTCGATCAGCGCAGCTTCGTCAGCCACCGAGCCGCGCGCCACATTGATGAAGTAGCCCTTGGGCCCCAGCGCCTGCAGCACCTGCGCATTGATCAGGTGCCGCGTGCCGGCACCACCGGGCGTGATCGCCACCAGGAAATCAACGTTGGCGGCGAGTTCACTCACGCTGGCGTGGTACGCATAGGGAACGCCCGCCTTCTGCGTCCGCGTGTTGTAGGCAATGGACATGCCGAAGGCTTCCGCCCGCGTGGCAATGGCCTGGCCGATGCGCCCCAGCCCGACGATGCCCAGCCTTGCGCCAGACACCTTGGTGGCCAGCGGCAGGTTGCCCTCGCTGGCCCAGCGGCCGGCGCGCAGGTAGCGGTCTGACTGCGGGATGCGGCGCGCGACCGACAGAATGAGCGCGATGGCAAGGTCCGCCACGTCGTCATTGAGCACGCCGGGCGTGTGGGTGACGGGCACCTTGCGCGCCCTGGCAGCGCCGACATCGACGCCGTCATAGCCCACGCCCATGATGGAAACGATCTCAAGGGCCGGGAGCTGGTCCATGATGGCGGCCGTCACCTTCGACTCGCCGCCGCCGCAAATGCCCCTGATGTTGCCGGCGACTTTGGCGAATGCCGCCGGGTCCGTCTCGTGCAGGCGTTCATGCACCGTGAAACGGCCCTTCATCGCCTCCAGGAACGGGGGCGGAGTCTTGGCAACGGCAAGCAATGCGGGCAGGTCTTGGCTGGGAGTCATGGTTTTCACTGAGAAATTCGCGCCAATGGTATGACGATAATATGTTTAACCATTCAGGACTTTCCCCTATGACCAGCGCCCCGAAGAAAAAACCAGCCCATGAACTCCGCAGCCAGCAGTGGTTTGGCCGCCAGGACCGCGACGGCTTTGCCTACCGCAGCTGGGTCAAGGGCAAGGGCGTGCCGCATGACCAGTTCGACGGCAGGCCGGTGATCGGCATCTGCAACACCTTCAGCGAGCTCACGCCCTGCAACAGCCACTTCCGCACCATTGCCGAGCAGGTGAAGATCGGCGTTTACGAGGCCGGCGGTTTCCCGCTGGAGTTCCCGGTCATGTCGCTGGGCGAGACGCTGCTGCGGCCCACGGCCATGCTGTACCGCAATCTTGCCTCAATGGACGTGGAGGAGAGCATTCGCGGAAACCCGATTGACGGCGTGGTGCTGCTCATGGGCTGCGACAAGACCACCCCGTCGCTGCTCATGGGCGCATCCAGCGCCGACCTGCCGACCATCGGCGTCTCGGGCGGGCCGATGCTCAATGGCAAGTGGCGCGGCCAGGAGCTGGGCTCGGGCACCGGCGTATGGAGCATGAGCGAGCAGGTTCGCGCCGGCACGCTCAAGCTCGCCGACTTCTTTGAGGCCGAAAGCTGCATGCACCGCAGCCACGGCCACTGCATGACCATGGGCACGGCCTCCACCATGGCCAGCATGGTGGAGGCGCTGGGCGTCGGCCTGCCGGGCAACGCGGCCTACCCCGCTGTGGACGGCCGGCGCAATGTGCTGGCCCGCATGGCCGGCCGCCGCATCGTGGACATGGTGCATGAAGACCAGGTCCTGTCGAAGATCCTCACGCGCCAGGCGTTTGAAAATGCCATCCGGACGCTGGCAGCGATTGGCGGCTCCACCAATGCAGTCATCCACCTGATCGCCATCGCCGGGCGCATCGGCGTCAAGCTGGAACTGGAAGACTTTGACAGGCTGGCCAGCGATCTGCCCTGCCTCGTCAACCTGCAGCCCTCGGGCAAGCACCTGATGGAAGACTTCTGCTATGCAGGCGGCCTGCCGGTGGTGATGAAGGAAATCGCCCACCTGCTGCACACCGGCCATGTCACCGCCACTGGCAAGACGGTGGCCGAGAACATTGCCGATGCGCAGAACTACAACACCGAGGTGATCCAGCCGTTCAATGCCCCGTTCAAGGACAAGGCGGGCATCGCCATCCTGCGCGGCAACCTGGCGCCGCGCGGCGCGGTCATCAAGCCGAGCGCGGCCACGCCACAGCTGATGGTGCACAAGGGCCGGGCCGTGGTGTTTGAAGACATTGAAGACTTCCACAAGCGCATTGACGACGAAGACCTGGACATTGACGAGAACTGCGTCATGGTGCTCAAGAACTGCGGCCCCAAGGGCTACCCCGGCATGGCCGAGGTGGGC
>JAZKHY010000058.1:0-49372 GCA_040385105.1 Pseudomonadota bacterium | reverse complement strand
GTGCGGTTGACGCCCCAGCGGGTGCCCATCTCGCCCCAGTGGAGGATGAATTTCTGGGAGGTAGTGCTGAGTTCCATGGGTTCAATGTAGTCTTGGCATTAATTTCTGTCAAGACAGAAATTAATGCGGTGTTTTGATCGCAAACGGGAACTCTGGTCAGACGGTCAGAAGCCGCGCCCCATCAACCTTCGATGCAGCCCGGTCAAATGTCCACAGAGGGCTCTCGCCCGCCGCATGCGCGAGCGCGGCATGAACACAATCAGAAAAATCGGCCTTGCCGGCGGAGTACAGCGCCAAGGCCACTTCAACAGCGGACTCGGATTCAAACGAAAGCTCAACGGAAGCCAGCAGATTTGCGATGGTCGCGGTCACTTCTGTCTTGCCAAAGCCAAAGTTGGATCGAAGCACCCATTCCAGTTCCAGCATGACTGTCACGGGGATGAACAGAGCCTCGCCAGCACGCAGCGCGGCGCGTATCAGCTTGCGTGCTGCCGCCGCCTGAGCAGCGTCGTCTTCAACAAGGAAGCGGATCAGTACGTTGGTATCCAGCGCAGCCATCAGCGCCAGGCGTTCATGTCTTGAACGCTCACCTTCTTGCCTTTGGGCGCCTTGAGCGTACCTGCCAGACCAAGAATGGACTTTGTCTTGGCGCGCACGATGATGCTGCCGTCCGGCATGAGGTTCCACACCAGCCTCGTGCCGGCTCCCGCGTTCAGCGCGTCCCTGACGGGTTGCGGTACTGTAGTCTGCCCCTTGCTGGTAATGGTGGATTCGGACATGTTCAGATTCCTTACAATTCTGATCATTGTAAGGCAACAGGGCATTTCAGCGTTGATGGCGGCGCTGCGAGGTGTTGATGGGGCTTGGCTTCCCAATCTGCCAATTCGTCGCCCCGACAGCATTGGACTCTCACGATGCGCATCTATCATGGCATTCCGGCTGGAGCATTACGTTGAGCAAATTATTTAGTCCCTGGCATATCGGGAGGCTGTCCCCCGCAAACCGCATCGTCATCGCGCCCATGTGCCAATACTCGGCAATCGGGGGAAGCGCGACCGACTGGCACACGATCCACCTGGGTCATCTCGCGCTGTCGGGTGCGGGAATGCTGATCATTGAGGCGACGGCGGTCGTTCAGGAGGGGCGCATCACCCAAGGCGACCTCGGGCTGTATTCGGACGACAACGAGTCGGCCTTGGGTGGCGTCCTCGATACCGTCCGGGCCCATTCACCGGTGGCACTGGCCATCCAGCTGAGCCATGCCGGACGCAAAGCCTCCAGCGAGCGCCCCTGGTTGGGCGGCATGCAGCTGCCCGCAGGGCATCCGGACGCCTGGCAGGCCGTCGCGCCTTCAGCCATTCCTTATCTGCCGGGCGAAACAGCGCCGGAGGCCCTCGACCTGGTTGGCCTGGCAAAGGTCCGTGAAGGCTTCGCGCAGGCGGCCCGGCGGGCGGCGCGCATCGGCATCCAGGGGATCGAGATCCATGCGGCGCATGGCTACCTGCTGCACGAGTTTCTGTCGCCGCTGGCAAACCAGCGCACCGACGCCTACGGCGGGGACCTGTCTGGCCGCATGCGCTTCCCCCTGGAAGTGTTCGATGCCGTGCGCGCCGCCTTTCCAGCGGACTTGCCGGTCTGGGTGCGGGTGTCGGCCACCGACTGGGTCGAGAATGGCTGGGACATCGAGGGCACGCTGGCCTTCGCAGAAGCGCTGAAGGCGCGCGGCTGCGCTGGCATTCATGTGTCAACGGGCGGCATGTCGCCGCTGCAGAAGATCAAGCCGGCCCCCAGCTACCAGGTGCCCTTTGCGCAGCGTGTGAAAGCTGAAAGCGGGCTGCCGACGATCGCGGTGGGCCTGATCACCGAGCCCGGCCAGGCCGAAGCCATCGTGGCCAATGGCGAGGCTGATGCGATTGGCCTGGCCCGGGCCATGCTCTACAACCCTCGCTGGCCCTGGCATGCGGCCGCCGCCCTCGGCGCGCAGATCGACGTGCCGTCGCAGTACTGGCGCTCGCAGCCTCACCAGTACGCCCATCTTTTCAGGGGCGCCCGCATCGGGCAGCGTTAGTCCTGCCACCGCGTGGTACTTCAAATGCGTTTGAGCTACGCAAAAGGCTACCCCAACGCCCCCCGCGCATCCGAAACCCGCGCAGAAAACGAGCGGTTCAGGATGCGCAGCATGGCGCAGACTTGCTGCCCTTCATGCTCAGCCTGGAACGGCTGCCCTGAATTGACGAGCCCCTGCAGGTGGGACAACAGCAGGTTGAGCGACAACTGCACGTCACCGACGGCATGCAGGTGCTGGCCCATCTCGTCCACGAACCCCTTGGGGAAGTAGGTGGGGATGGACTGGCCGGAAGAATCAGCTGGCTGGGCAGGGCGCTTCTCGCCCTTGCGGTTCTTGGTACGCGACATGGAACTCCTCTGGATAAGTTCAATTGACATGAAAGCTTGCCGCGCGTACTGCAAAAACACGAAATCCAACTCGACTTTTCTTTTCTAATCGGCGGCAGCCCGAACGGGCAAGAGAGACCGGGATCCCAGTGAAAGGCCGGCAGGCTTTTGCAAGCCTCCCGTCCGGGCCGCCTAATGCGGAACGGACGAAAGGCCACTGAGCTTGTGGCTTCCAGTGACCTTAAGTCACTGGGATCTGCGGGCTCTCTACTTCCCGACCCACCTTTGTGTGATGGGCGAGGGCAGTTTAGCGTTGAATGGGTGTGGGCGTCTACAAGATGATTGCACTTGACTTTGCCCTTGCTACGCCAGCACGCGTTAAGCTTTGAGCGACGCAGCATCTCAGAGCAATAGGCTACTTCATTCGGCGATGACGCCCTTGATGCCCACAGTCAACATGGACGCAGATACGTATGCACGCCTTCCCTGAATTAATTGACCGATGCACCGCATTCACTCTTGGTGCCCTGAACGAGGCTTGGGACAGAACGACCGAGGCCCTCCAAACAAGTGGAGCCACCCCGCTAGTGAAGACTTTGCAGATGGTCCAACTTCAGAAGGCGATAACAGCCGTTGGAATGTTTTCCATTTTCGAGGCCTTGCTTCAAGACCGCTTGAAGTGCTCCCATGGATTCAACGAAGCCGCTGATGTTCTCAAGAGCCAAGGCGCTACGGACTTGGAATCCCACTTTGACATGCTGCGACTCGCAATCAACGTTCTGAAGCACGGAGAGGGACGGAGTTACGAGGAACTGCTGAAGAAGAACTCGCTACCGTTTAGAGTCAAGCAACCTGACGAAAGCTTCTTTGACGAAGGCGACGTGTCCGAGATTTCGACGTTGGTTGAAGTAGATGACGCATTTGTGATCATGTGCGCTGAGACCATTCGAGAAGTCGCCGCAGCAGTTCGGAAGGAACGTCCTGAATTCATCGCGTGACGCGTGCGACTCAATTGGAACAGGAACGTGGTCACAATAGATACACTGTAAATTCAAACAGATTTAACCATCCTTGCGGCGCATGTTCATAACCTTTCTCACGAATGATCCAATCGCTCAGGCATGATTAACTCGATGTCCTCACCGTCACCACATGTTCTGGCTTCAGGTTTTGGTCCTCAGTATGGGGAGATACCAATACCGCCGGTGAAGGCTGAGGCGATATGCTCCGCTACCAAGCGCGTGAACGACATACTCTATGCCGAGCAGAAATTCGACATCCTTGTAGAGAACTACGTGGAGTTGGAAAACGCCTTACTTCACGCCGGGGTGCACTACATGGTGCATCAGACGATGGACACTCATTACTTCGAGGTTCAGCGAGACCTCTTCAATCGACTGTTGTCCAATCTACTGAGCGCGGCACGCGCCTATCTGGACTATGTGCCACAGGCCTCCAACAGAATGCTCGGTCAGTTGTCGGGGGCTACGTCGCGGTGTAAAGCGGAGTGCGCACAGGCCTACGACAGCTATGTGGGCTATCGCGTTATGGAAGGCCTGCGCAACTTTGCGCAACATGAAGGGTTGCCAGTGCAGGCCCTTCGCGTTACGGGCGATGAGATCGGCGTCGAGACTAGGACGGTAGTGTCCTTCTATGCCATAAAGAGTGCTATGCGCGAGATGAAGGTGTTCAAGCACGCTGTGCAAATCGAGTTGGATGCGATGCCCGGTGCTGGCTTAGACCTGAAGCACATGATGCGCGAGTACCTTTCCGGCCTCGCGCATGTACACGATGCTCTTCGCACGGAAATCGCCGCCCGAGCAAGTGAATGGTTATCCACCATTAGTGCAGCAGCTACGGAGTTCAACCTGATCTCACCGCTAGCGCCAGCGGATAGCATTGGGGTCGTTGATCGGACAAAGTCGCCCCCGGAGTTCACAAACTTGCCAGTCACGGTCTGGAAGCATGTATTACACCTCCGACAGAAGAACGGATACGTGGGGGACTTTCACCTCAAGTTCGTTTCTGGACAACTTGTGAAAGAGGAGCCTGGACAGCGGCCAACAGAGCCAAATGGATAAGAGATGGAAGGACGGCAAGCGCCGCCTCATTCCAGCGGAGGCGTTCATCGTCTTGCCGCTTTGCGCGCAATGAAAAATTCCCGGTGGATTTATTGGATCGTCATTGCCACACTGTTGGGCGCCTGGTTCTGGTACGAGCTGCAGGTTGACGATTGCCTCGATTCGAGCGGTCGATGGATTGCCGATAAGGCCACCTGCGGACGCTGAGTGGCGATCCGGGCAAGGCCGTGGGCGTTAGCCTACGCCAGCCCACTGTGAATTCCTGCTGACGGCGCATGCACTTGTTGCCAGCATGGCATGACCTCAACAGACAAGGCATCGCCATCATGAACTCCATCAACCAGAACCAGCCGGAAGACAACTACAAGGACGAGATCGGCAAGGACGCCGTCGAGCGCATCCGCAAGACCGTCAAGAAATCGTCAAGCTGCTTTTTCTGCACGGCAGTGAGCACGGGCGGCTCGTCGGGCGCAAGGCCTATGAGCGTGCGCAAGGTGGACGGCAACGGCACGCTGTGGTTCCTGAGCGCCAGCGACAGCCACACCAACCAGGAGATTGCGCAGAACCCGGCTGTGCGCCTGTTCTTCCAGGGCTCCGAGTACGCGGACTTCATGCACCTGACGGGCATTGCGACCGCGACCACCGACAAGGCGCGCATCAAGGACCTGTGGGAGAGCACGCTCAAGGTCTGGTTCACTGAAGGCATTGACGACCCGCGCATCACCGCCATCGGCTTCAAGCCCCAGGGCGGCTACTACTGGGACAACAAGCACGGCATGGTCGTAGCCGGCGCCAAGATGCTCGTGGGCGCGATGCTGGGCCAGACACTTGACGACTCGATTGAAGGCAAGTTGCGCCTCACACGAGGCACGGCCTGAAGCCTTTGACGAGCCGCCGGCTTTGGCTTAAGGCCGGCGGTTTGCGCGACACCTGATCCCGGCTGTCAATTCGCTGGCGGTGCAGACTCAACGTCGTACGACCCAAACACCTGATGGGACGACCGCGTTTCCGGCAAGATGTAAACGACACCGTAAGTGTTGGTAAACGACGGATTCACCACCGTTTCATAAAACGCCGCAGGCACATTGATGCACCCAAATGAAATCCTGTTGTCCAGCGGTGTGGGCGTGGCAAGCCGCTCGGCGCGGCGCTCCCTGGCAATGGCCGTCACCACAGGGTGTAGCGACAGGGCGCCGTCGTAGTCAATCCACAGCAGTGGCTTGCCGTTAATGTCGCGGTCCAGTGATGCGACAAAGCGGCCGGCAGGGGTGGTGCGCTCGTGCGGGCGAATGTCCGATAGCTTGCGCTTTCCGATGTCGGGTGCGGAGTCATCGCCGGGAGCGAGGCCCAGCAGCGCAGCCGAGGCACCGCGCAATTGCCCCTGCGCGTCGAACACAAAAACCTGCGCCTGTACCTTGTCCACGATCATGAACGGCAAGTTCTTGTTGTCGGCAGAGTGCATCACCCAGTCGGCCAGTTTGCGGGCCTGCACGGAGGCAGCGGCCTGCGCAAAATTGGCTAGCCTCGCTTTCGGCGCGGGTGCTACCGCAGGCGCAGGCGTCTGCTCCAAGAGCATTGGTGCCTGTAGCTTGCCCGGCGAGTCAGCTGCGTCCGCAGCCATCGCCAGGGCAGGCAGAAACGCCGCGCAGGCGGCGAACATTCCTGCAATGGCGCTTCGAGCCGCACCGCGCATGGGTGCGACTCCTTCACGCCTGGCGTGTTGGCCCAACCGGCACACGCTTAGAAGCGGCCCTGCTTGGCAGGGCGAACGGGCGGCTCATAGGCCGGAGTAGCTGCAGGTGCAACTACAGGCGGCGGAGGCGGGGGGGCCGCGCGCGCTGCGACAGGGGGTGGCGGCGGTGGGGGCGCAACATAGACAGGCATTGGGGCGGGCGGCGGCGCGCTCACGACTGGCGTGTACGCAACAGGGGTCTGCGCCTTGGGGCCGAAGTAATACACGAGGCCGACCGAGGCCATGTCGATGCTTCCGCGGTTCCTCAACGTGTCCTTGATGCGGTAGCGCTCCCATTCCGCGCGCACGCCCAGCGACTCGGTGAACGCGTATTCCATGCCGACGCCGACCTTGAGGTTGGTGCCGCTGCGTGAGCCCGAACCGCCCGCAGGCACCAGGCCGGTCGTGGTGGTGTCCACACGGCTGCGCGCATAGGCGGCGCCGACTCGCGCAAAGACCGAGAAGCGGTCAGACAGGGGGGCGATGCCCACCAGGTCCAGGTTGACGCCTCGCACGCTTGATTCGCCGCTGAAGCTGCCCGGAGGCGCGGTGGTGAAGGTGTAGTTGGTCTTGCCCAGGTCAAAGTAGCCGCCTTCGACCGCAAAGTTGCGGTTGAGCCGGTAGCCGCCGTACAGCTTGTAGCCCGTGTCCCGGTTGTCCTCGGTGACAGAGGTGACGCCGAAGCCTTGCCCCGCCAGCCGCTGGTTGATCGGGGCGTTGCTGAAGTCGGCGCTGGTGGCGCCCACGTTGCCGCCGATGTAGCCACCGCTGGGCAGATACTGGTTCTGCGCCATGGCGGACGACATGGACGCCATTCCAAGCGCTGCAAGGGCAGCAAGGGCGATAGGGCGGAGCGCGGGCAACGCGCCGGGCGATTTACGTATGTTCATGGTGCCGTTCCTAAATGTGAGGCGAGAGCAGGACCAGCCGGATGACTGAGCAGAGGCACCGACGGTAAAAACCGCAACCGTCAGTGACTTGTGACTAATGTGACGGTATCCCCGCTGGGGGGTTGTAGGACTATTGCTCGAACTGCGCGCGTTGGTGCGCCACCGTACGCAGCCGGGTCCAGCCTGTCCGCCTCACCATGCGTCACTTCCGGGTTCGCCCTTGAAAGGCCCCGACAGATCGGGCGTGACCCAACCACCGTAGAAGCCTCCCGGCTGCGGGGTGGCCGCAAGCCCGTCCACGGTGCATTGGAGGCCGTGGGCATAGAACGCCACGCACCCAGCCAGCGCTTCAGCGCCGGCCATGGGCTGCGGGTAGCTCCAGGCGTGCGAGGGGAGCTCGTCGTCGCCGTTGACCAGGCTCCAGTAGCGGGCCGGGCCTTTCCACTCGCAAAACGAGCTGCCTGGCGCCGGCTTGAGCAGATGCCGCGCGATGTCATCCCATGGGATGTAATAAGTCGGTGGATGCGCCGTCTCCAGCACGCGCACGCTGCGTGTGCTGCACGCCACCTGCACTTTGCCCCAGACGATGCGCACCTCGCGCGGCTCAGGCGCCAGGCGTGGCGGCCGCGGAAAGTCCCAGACAGACGTCTGGCCCGGACCCGGCTCCGCAGCGAAGCGCGGCCTTGTCTGCCCACGCCAGTTCCATTGTTCGCGCGCGGACTGCAGCCAGGGCGGTGGCGGTTGCGAGTTCATGCTGTCAAAGCCTCCCCGATCTGCTGCTTGAGCCTACAAGTCGCTCGCAAGCGCCCTTGAAAATCATGCTGAATAGGCGGATGTGCCGTCCGCTGCGGGCAATTTCAGTCGGTGACAAGCTGTCATCGACTCGCTTCTTTCCATCGAACCACCGACAAGTTCAACTGGTGACAAGCTGTCACCAATTGGATTTCCATCGTCGTCACTGCGGCTTATGACTTGGCGTTCAAATTCGATGGTTGGGCTGTTCATCGATCCGTTTCTTTGGGGTTGGGACAGCGCGCGCACTGTCGTTCAACTTCGGGATGGAAAGCGTTGGTCACTTCCGCAATCGCGCAGCCTCCAGTCTCTCCCAAACCCGATGCTCTACGGCCATCGGCTCCCCATGCAAGCTCGCCGCCAGCAGTTCCCCGCACAGCGCGGCGAAGCTCAGTCCACGCGAGCCCATGGCGGTGCTAACCAAGAGGCCTGGGCGTGATGTGTCGACCGGGCCGACGAGGGGCAAACGGTCGGGGGATGCGCAGCGGATGCCTGTCCAGGCTTGTACCGTTGCGCTGTTGAAGTCGGGCTCCAGCTGAGCGGCGGTGCCTGGCAGCAGAGCGCGCAGTTTTTCAAGATTTGCTGCTTGGTCGGCGTCGCGCACGGCCAGGTCTGTGTCGTCGCGCTCGAAGCTTGCGCCGGCCAGCCAGATGGGGCCGTCGGATGTTGGCAGCGCGGGGATGAAGCTGCCGCCGCCATTGACGGGGAAGGCGGGCATTCCTTGATGCTCTGGTGCGCGCGGGGCCCACGAGACCTGGCCGCGTACAGGCTGAAGCGGCAGCCTGGCCGACTCGCTGCCCACTTGCGCGAGTGCGGCGGTGGCCGGGCCGGCGGCTATCACGACAAGCTCGGCTTGTGCTAACTGCTGCCCTTGCTCGTCCAGAACACGCAGCTGGCCAACTTCCTGCACGACTGCCGCTGCCTGCAAGCCACCGCGCCACTGTATGCCCGGCTGGCTAAGCCATGCGTTCACGAGGCTTGCCGGTTTGATCCAGCCGCCTTGTGTATGCCATATCGCCTTTGCATTCGCGGGCAGCCCGGCGCGGGCAAGGTGTTCAGGCGTACCAACGCGGGACCAGTATTCGCCTTTGTCCGGCCACTGCGCAGGCAAACCGCGCGACCCATCCACGCGATGCTCCAGCACCCCCGCCGGCGCCCAGTCCTTGCCTTCTTCCAGCAGCTGCCGCGCCTGCTGCAGCGTCATGCGTATGCCGCTCCTCGTCAGCCGCGAGAGCAGGCTGTCGTCCGGCGACACGTGAGGCGACAGCAAGCCCGCAGGCAAGCCAGACGCACCGCCAGCAGGCGCGTCAAACGCATCCAGCACCTCCACAGCCCACCCCCGCCGCGCCAGGCTGGCCGCCACAGCTGCCCCGGCCAGCCCAGCCCCAATCACCACGCAGCGCCCCGGCTGCACCGCAGCCACAGCAGCCACGCGCCGCTTCGGCTCCCATTCCGGGTTGAACTCCCCCACCAGCCGGTGCCGCTTGGGCGCCAGCCCTTCCGCGCGCTTGATGATGAAGCCGCATTGCCTCAGCGCCTGCTTCACCGTGCCCATGGCTGTCCAGGTGGCCACGCCTGTGCCGCGCCGGCACAGGCGGGCCACGGATTGCAGGGTGTGCACGTCCCACATCTCGGGGTTGCGTTCGGGGTTGAAGCCGTCCAGGAACACCGAGTCGGCCTCAAAGCGCAGCTCGCGCAGCATGGGCTTGACGTCGCCCACGCACAGGGTCAGCAGCACATGGCCGCGCTCGAATGAAAAACGGTGGAAGCCGGGCAGCAGGCCCTGCCACTCTGCCGCCAGTTCGGC
The DNA here is from genome assembly GCA_040385105.1 of Pseudomonadota bacterium. Taxonomy (GTDB): domain Bacteria; phylum Pseudomonadota; class Gammaproteobacteria; order Burkholderiales; family Burkholderiaceae_C; genus JACMQX01. Next base: position 39,676 of record JAZKHY010000058.1, on the reverse strand, counting down.
GGCCAGGGGCACAAGCTCGGGGTAGGGCGCTGCGCTGCGGATGAGGTCTGACGGGTCGGCGGGCCAGGCCTCTATGGCTGCAAAGTGCAGCATGCGCGGCCTTGCCGGGTCTTCGCGCCAGGCATGCCACGCGGCCAGAAAGTTCAGGCCCAGGCCGAAGCCGGTCTCCAGGATGCGCCATTGCTGCTGCCCGGCCCAGGCCTCAGGCAAACCGCAGCCTTGCATGAACACATGGCGGGCCTGCTCCAGGCCGCCCGAGTGGCTGCGGTAGATGTCGTCAAAGCGGGGGTTGAACGGCGTGCCGTCGGCCTGCCATTCGACCGTGTCAGGCATGGCCCGCGGCTTTCAGGCTCAGGCGGCGGGGGGCGGCACGTAGCCCTGGGCGGCGTCGGCGCCGCTGCCAAAGAAGTGGGCTTCCATCTGGCGGGCCAGGTACTGGCGGGCGCGGGCGTCGGCCAGGTTCAGGCGGTTTTCATTGACGAGCATGGTCTGGTGCTTGAGCCAGGCCGCCCAGGCTTCCTTGCTCACGCTTTCCCACAGGCGCTTGCCCAGTTCACCGGGGTAGGGGGGGAAATCGAGCCCTTCGGCTTCCTTGCCGAGCTTCACGCAGTTGACCATTCTTGCCATTTTGGGGACCTGTCTTGTGGGGTGTAGGGGGTGTTTTTGGGGTGCTCAGATGATTTCGGTATAAAGAACTGAAATCTTGGTAGTTCCTGTTTGAAGGCTTGCCTCTCAGAATCCGCTCCATCAGATCATTTTCACTGATTCCGGGCACATCGAAAGGCAAACCCCAATGAACTCACGTCGCGACTTTATCAAGATTCCCCTGGCTGCTGCCGTTGCAGGCGCCTTGGCCCTGTCCGCAGTGCCGTCGTTTGCGCAAAATGCGCCCGTCACGCTGCTGAATGTGTCGTATGACCCGACGCGCGAGCTCTATGTGGAATACAACGCCGCCTTCACCAAACACTGGAAGGCCAAGACCGGCCAGGACGTGACCATCAAGCAGTCCCATGGCGGCTCGGGCCGGCAGGCCCGCTCGGTCATTGACGGCCTGGACGCCGACGTCGTGACGCTGGCCCTGGCCGGCGACATTGACGCCGTCAGCAAGAACGGCGGCTGGCTGCCGGCCGACTGGCAAAAGCGCCTGCCGCTGAACTCCGCCCCCTATACCTCGACCATCGTTCTCGTGGTGCGCCAGGGCAACCCCAAGGGCATCAAGGACTGGGACGACCTCATCAAGCCCGGCGTCAACGTCATCACGCCCAACCCCAAGACTTCCGGCGGCGCCCGCTGGAACTATCTGGCCGCCTGGGAGTTTGCCAAGCGCAAGTACGGCGGTGAGGCCAAGGCCAAGGAGTTTGTGGCCAAGCTGTACAGCAATGTGTCGATCCTCGACAGCGGCGCGCGCGGATCGTCGGTGACATTTGCCCAGCGCAACCAGGGCGACGTGTTCATCTCCTGGGAGAACGAGGCCTACCTGCTGGAAAAGGAATTCGGCAGCAAGGTGGACTTTGTGTACCCCTCGCTCAGCATCCTCGCCGAGCCGCCGGTGGCCGTGGTGGACAAGAATGTGGACAAGAAGGGCACCCGCGCCGTGGCCGAGGAATACCTGAAGTTCCTGTACACCGAGGAAGCCCAGGACATCATCGGCAAGAACTTCTACCGCCCGACGTCCGCCAAGGCGCAGGCCAAGTACGCCAAGCAACTGCCCAAGCTCAACCTGTTCACCATCAACGACGCGTTCGGTGGCTGGGCGAAGGCGGACAAGGACCACTTTGCGGACGGCGGTTCGTTCGACCAGATCTATACGAAGAAGTAAACCCTCCGTCTGTCATCCCGGGCTTGACCCGGGATCCACCGTGGCGCACCCACATGGATGCCGGATCAAGTCCGGCATGACAGGCATTGCTTTGCCCGAAAAACCACCTATGTCAGTCCTCCTTCTTGCTGGAAGCCCCTCTGAGCGTTCGCGCTCTGCAGCATTGCTCGACGCTGTGAGCCTCCGGCTGGGCGTGCGGAGCGCCAATGTGGAGCGCCTGCATATCCGCAACCTGTCGCCGCAAGCCTTGCTGCTGGCCGACACGGCGCACCGCAGCATTGCGCGCGCAGTGGACCAGGTGGCGCGGGCACGGGTCATCGTTGTGTCCACGCCGGTCTACAAGGCGGCCTACAGCGGCGTGCTGAAGGTGTTCCTGGACTTGCTGCCGCAGTTTGCGCTCAAGGACAAGCTCGTGCTGCCGCTGGCCACCGGCGGCAGCCCCAACCACATGCTGGCGCTGGACTATGCGCTGCGGCCGGTGCTGCAGTCGCTGGGGGCGCGCCAGATCCTCGGCGGCGTGTATGCGACGGACTCGCAGGTCACGCTGACGCCCGAGGGTGCGCACCAGCTGCATGCGGACATTGCCGCGCGGCTGGACGATGCGGTCGCCACGATCTTCAGCGAAGGGCTGAAGCTGCCGGCCACCACAGGCTTTGAGCCGATTGCGTTCTCGCGGGTGCGATGTAGCGTCTGACGACTTGCCGCGCGGCATGACAGGCCGCGCGCTCCCCAACCCAACCCGTTCAAGACAACCGCCGCGCAGGCGGCAAGGAAGCGCTTTGCCTGTGCAAAACACGAAAAGGATTCTCGACATGACCCAGATCACCCATGACAGCGTGGAAAGCGCCGTCCCCCAGGCCACCTGGCTGCGCGCCTTGCGCAACTTCGCCATCGGCCTCATCGTCATCGCGGCTGCGGCGCTCATCAGCAGCTTCCTGCTGCTGCCGGTGGCCAAGGCCCAGGGCAAGCCCGAGCTGCGCATCGGCTACCAGAAGAGCGCCAGCCTGCTGGTGCTGCAGAAGTCCCAGGGCAGCATTGAAAAGCGCCTGGCACCGCTGGGATTTGGCGTGAAGTGGGTCGAGTTCCCGGCCGGCCCGCAGCTGCTGGAAGGCCTGAACGTCGGCGCGGTGGACGTGGGCTATGTGGGCGAAGCACCGCCCATCTTTGCCCAGGCCGCAGGCGCCAAGTTTGTCTACATCGGCTTTGACCCGGCCGCGCCGACGGCAGAGTCCATCGTCGTGCCCAAGGACTCGCCGCTCAAGTCCGTGACCGACCTCAAGGGCAAGAAAGTGGTGCTTAACAAGGGCAGCAACGTTCACTACCTGCTGGTGCGCCTGCTGGAGAAGAACGGCCTGAAGCTCAGCGATGTGAACGTGGTGTACCTGCCGCCGGCAGACGCCCGCGCCGCCTTCGAGAGCAAGAACGTGGACGCCTGGGTCATCTGGGACCCGTTCACCGCCGCCGCTGAAAAGCAGATCGGCGCCCGCGTGATTGCCGACGGCAAGGGCCTGGTCAACAACTACCAGTACTACCTGGGCGAGCGCAGCTTTGCCGAGAAGAACCCGCAGGTCATCAAGGCCCTGTTTGACGACTCTGTGGAGCGTGGCGCCTGGCTCAAGGCCAACGTTCGCCAGGCGGCCGAGCTCATTGCACCGCTGCAGGGCCTGTCGGCCGACGTGATCGAGCTGAGCCTGCGCCGCTATGAATTCAACGTCAAGCCGCTGACCGACTCGGTGGTGGCCGACCAGCAGAAGATCGCCGACACCTTCTTTGACCTGAAGCTCATTCCCAAGGCCATTTCCGTGCGTGAAGCGGCCTGGAAGCCGGCGCTTTGATGATCCCGCGCTGAAAGTACCGCCCCGCGTCAACAGGAGTTCCCATGCAAGTGTTCTGGTTCATTCCCACCCACGGCGACAGCCGCTACCTTGGCACGAGCGAAGGCGCTCGGCAGGTTAACCACGACTACCTCAAGCAGATCGCCCAGGCGGCCGACACCCTGGGGTATGAGGGCGTGCTGATCCCGACGGGCCGCTCCTGCGAAGACCCGTGGGTGGTGGCGTCCAGCCTGCTGCCGGTGACGAAGCGCCTGAAGTTCCTGGTGGCGGTGCGGCCGGGCCTGCACCAGCCGGCGCTGGCTGCCCGCATGGCCGCGAGCTTTGACCGCCTCTCGGGCGGGCGGCTGCTGGTCAACCTGGTGACGGGCGGCGACCAGGTCGAGCTGGAGGGCGACGGCGTCTTCCTGAACCATGAAGAGCGCTATGAACAGTCGGCCGAGTTCATCCGCATCTGGCGCAACATCATCACCAACAGCCACAAGGACCAGACCTTCGACTATGAAGGCAAGCACCTGAGCGTCAAGGGCGCGAAGCTGCTGTTTCCCTCCATCCAGCAGCCGTACCCGCCGGTGTACTTCGGCGGCTCGTCGGCTGCGGCGCATGACCTGGCCGCCGAGCAGGTGGACACCTACCTGACCTGGGGCGAGCCGCCCGCCGAAGTGGCGAAGAAGCTGGCCGACGTGCGCGAGCGCGCGGCAAGGCATGGCCGCACCGTCCGGGCCGGCATCCGCCTGCATGTGATCGTGCGCGAGACGGACGACGAAGCCTGGCGCGCAGCCGAAAGCCTCATCAGCAAGCTGGACGACGACACCGTCATCCGTGCGCAGGCAGCCTTCTCACGCATGGACTCCGAGGGGCAGCGGCGCATGGCCGCACTGCATGCCGGCGGCAAGAAGCGCACCCGTGCCGACCTGGAAATCAGCCCCAACCTCTGGGCGGGTGTCGGCCTGGTGCGTGGCGGCGCCGGCACTGCGCTGGTGGGCGACCCGAAGACCGTGGCCGCCCGCATCGAGGAATACGCGGCCCTGGGCCTGGACACCTTCGTGCTGTCCGGCTACCCGCACCTGGAAGAGTCGTACCGCTTTGCCGAGCTGGTGTTCCCGCTGCTGCCGCGCCGGCTGCGCGAGAAGCTGCCGGGCCAGACGCTGAACGGCCCGTTCGGCGAGGTGGTGGCCAACCTCGGCTCGGCCGGGCAGATCAAGGCGGCAGGCGCGTTGCAAACCTCACAGAGCTGAAAGCCCCCCATGACTGAAAACGTACATGTCCGTGAAGTGCAGGTCACGCCGCTGCCCGAGGCCGTGGATGCGCCGGGCTTTGGCTTCCTCACGCTCAATGGCGTGGAATGGCCTTCACTGGGCGCTTTTGTGCGGGGCGTGGGCAGCAGGCTGGTGCCCTGGCTGGTGCCGGTGGGGCTCATCGCCATCTGGCAGATCGCATCCTCACTCGGCTGGCTCTCCACCCGGGTGCTGCCGGCCCCTGTGGAAGTGGTCAAGGCCGCATGGCGCCTGACCGAGTCGGGCGAGCTGTGGACCCATGTGAAGGTCAGCGCGGGCAGGGCGCTTGCGGGCCTGGCCATCGGCGGCGGGCTGGGCCTGGCGCTGGGCCTGCTCACCGGGTCTGTGAAGTTCTTCGAGACGCTGCTGGACTCGACCATCCAGATGGTGCGCAACATTCCCGCGCTCGCGCTGATCCCGCTGGTCATTTTGTGGTTCGGCATTGACGAAACGGCCAAGCTGTTCCTCATTTCAGTGTCGGTGTTCTTCCCGATCTACCTCAACACCTTCCACGGTATCCGCAATGTGGATCCGGGGCTGATCGAGATGGGCCGCACCTATGGCCTGTCGCGCTGGCAGCTGTACCGCCAGATCATCTTGCCCGGCGCGCTCTCGTCCATCCTGGTGGGCCTGCGCTTCTCGCTGGGGCTGATGTGGGTGATTTTGATCGTGGCCGAAACCATCTCGGCGCAGGCCGGCATCGGCTACCTGACCATGAACGCCCGCGAGTTCCTGCAGACCGACGTGGTGCTGGTGGGCATCCTGCTCTACGCACTGCTGGGCAAGCTGGCCGACCTGCTGGCGCGCGGGCTGGAGCGCTACTGGCTGCGCTGGCACCCTGGCTACCAGAACGCTGCATGAGGAGCTTTGCATGAGTGATACCAACACCGGCGGCGTGCGCCTGGAAGCCCGCGGCCTCTCCAAGAAATTCGGCAGCCGCGAAGTGCTGCGCAACACCGAACTGGTGATCGAGCCCGGCGAGTTCGTTGCCATTGTGGGCCGCAGCGGCTGCGGCAAGAGCACGCTGCTGCGCCTCGTGGCCGGCCTGGACGACGCGACGGGCGGCACCCTGCGCATTGACGGCAAGGACGTGTCCGGCCTGCGTGAAGACACCCGCATCATGTTCCAGGACTCGCGCCTGCTGCCCTGGAAGCGGGTGGTGGACAACGTCACCCTGGGCCTGCCACCCAAAGACCGGCCGCGCGCCGCCGAGGTGCTGGGCCAGGTGGGCCTGGCAGACCGCCAGCCCGACTGGCCGGCCAAGCTCTCCGGCGGCCAGCGCCAGCGCGTCTCGCTGGCCCGTGCGCTGGTGCACAACCCGCGCCTGCTGCTGCTGGACGAGCCGCTGGGCGCGCTCGACGCGCTGACCCGCATCGAGATGCACCGCCTGATCGAAGGCCTGTGGCAGCGCAACGGCTTTACTGCCTTGCTGGTCACCCATGACGTGCAGGAAGCGGTGGCATTGGCCGACCGCGTGATCCTGATCGAGAACGGCCGCATCGCGCTGGACGAGCGCATTGCGCTGGCACGCCCGCGCTCGCAGGGCGACGCCGCCTTTGCCGCGCTGGAGAAGCGCATCCTGGACCGCGTGCTGCAACAGGATGACGGTGGCAAGGGCAGCGAGCCCGCCAACCCGAACACCCTCTGGCCCGGCCCGGCCGCGCACGGCCTGCGCTGGGCCATCTGAACCCATTGAGAAGCAACGGATGTACCTTGACACCCTCACTCCCCCTTCGCCCACGCGGCTGCAGGCGCCCATGATCGAGCTGCAGGGCGTCAGCCAGACCTACCCCGGCGCCACCGGCCCGGTCGAGGCCCTGCGCGGCATCGACCTGAAGATCCAGCCCGGCGAGATCTTCGGCGTCATTGGCAAGAGCGGCGCCGGCAAAAGCTCGCTCGTGCGCACCATCAACCTGCTGAACAAGCCGTCAGCCGGCAAGGTCATTGTGGGCGGCGAGGAGCTGTCTGCACTGTCCGGCAGCGAACTGCGCGCCGCGCGCCGGCAGATCGGCCTGGTGTTCCAGCACTTCAACCTGCTGTCCTCGCGCACGGTGTATGAAAACGTCGCGCTGCCGCTGGAGTTTGCCGAGGTCCGCCCCGCGTACATCAAGCAGCGTGTCGATGAACTGCTGGAGTTGGTTGGCCTGAGTGAGCTGCGCGACCGCTACCCGGCGCAGATCAGCGGCGGGCAGAAGCAGCGCGTGGGCATTGCACGCGCGCTGGCCAACAACCCCAAGGTGCTGCTGTCCGACGAGGCCACCTCGGCGCTCGACCCGGAGACGACGCGCTCCATCCTGGCGCTGTTGCGCAAGATCAACCGCGACCTGGGCCTGACCATCGTGCTCATCACCCACCAGATGCAGGTGGTGCGTTACCTGGCCCACCGCGTGGCGGTGCTGCATGCCGGCCAGATCGTGGAGCAGGGCAGCGTGAAGGAGGTTTTCTCCAACCCGCAGCAGGACATCACCAAAAGCCTGATCGAGGACTTCACCTTCTTCACGCAAGGCGACGAGACGGAAACGGAGGTGCGCCGTGCCTGAGAGTTTTACCCCCCAATTGCTGGCGCTGTTCGCCACCTCGTTCTGGGAGACGCTGGTCATGGTGGGCGTGTCCGGCGCCATCGGCAGCCTGATCGGCATTCCGCTGGGCGTGTACCTGCGCCTGTCAGACCGTGGCGGCGTGCTGGAGCACACGGCCGCCAACCATGTGGTGGGCACCATCGTCAACGCCGTGCGCTCCACGCCCTTCATCATCCTGCTGGTGGCCATCATCCCGCTCACACGGCTGCTGGCGGGTTCGTCCATCGGCACGGCGGCGGCGATTGTGCCGCTGACGATTGCTGCCGCGCCCTTTGTGGCCCGGCTCGTCGAAACCTCGTTGCGCGAGGTGGACCACGGCCTCGTCGAGGCAGCCCTGGCCATGGGCGCCACCACCCGGCAGATCGTCTGGAAGGTGCTGCTGCCCGAGGCGCTGCCCGGCATCGTCGCCGGCCTGACCATCACGCTTGTGAGCCTGACGGGCTACTCGGCCATGGCAGGGGCCATCGGTGGCGGCGGCCTGGGCGACCTGGGCATCCGTTACGGCTACCAGCGCTTCCTGCCGGAGGTGATGCTGGCCGTGGTTGCCGTGCTGATCCTGTTCGTGCAAGCCGTGCAGAGCGCTGGCGACTGGGCTGTGCGCCGTTTAAGCCACAAATAAAAAAGCGATCCGGAGACGCATTCATCCATCCATTCATTCCAAGGGAAACCATCATGAACAAACGCAACATCCTCCAATCCGCCGTGGCGCTGGCCATGGCTGCGAGCTTCTCCACCGGCCTGCTGGCACAGGACAAGCCGCTGAAGATCGGCGTCACCGCCGGCCCGCATGCGCAGATCTTCGAGCAGGTCAAAAAGGTCGCCGAGCGCGACGGCCTGAAGATCCAGATCGTCGAGTTCAGCGACTACATCCAGCCCAACGCGGCCCTCGCCGCCGGCGACCTGGACGGCAACAGCTACCAGCACAAGCCCTTCCTCGACCAGCAGGTCAAGGACCGCGGCTACAAGATCAGCAGCGTCGGCTACACCGTCAACTTCCCCATCGGCATCTATTCGAAGAAGGTCAAGAGCCTGAAGGACCTGAAGGAAGGCGCACGCGTCGGCATCCCCAATGACCCGACCAACGGCGGCCGCGTGCTGCTGGTGCTGCAGGACCAGGGCCTGATCAAGCTCAAGCCCGAGGCGGGCCTGAAGGCCACGCCGCTGGACGTGACTGACAACCCGAAGAAGCTCAAGTTCGTCGAGATCGACGCCGCCCAGCTGCCGCGTTCGCTGGATGACCTGGACGCCGCCGCCATCAACACCAACTACGCGCTGACGGCCGGCCTGCACCCGGGCAAGGACGCCATCGCCCAGGAAAGCGCCAAGAGCCCCTACGTCAACCTGCTGGCCGTGCGCGACCAGGACAAGGACAAGCCCTGGGTCGCCAAGCTGGTCAAGGCCTACCACTCCGACGAAATCCGCAAGTTCGTGCAGGCGGAATTCAAGGGCGCGGTTGTGACCGGTTTCTGATTTTTTACGGGCACGGCATTCAGCCCGGGCCGGTATCCGTAAAAGCACCGCAACGCGAATCTGTCGTCTCCTGAAGGGTGGCGCGGTGTGGATACCGGCTTTTTTTTATTCCTCTCCAGCGACATGAATGGAGTTTCACCATGAGGCTTGCCAGAGTCCTGCTCTCACTCCTGCTCGCCGTCATTGTGTACCTGTATGCGCCCGGTGACTGGCTGTTCTCCGCCGCCAAAGGCGGGTGGGAATACCCGTTTTACCTTTTCCTCTGCGCTGTGGCGGTGGCGCTGGCTGGTGAGGCTGCATGGGCGGCGCGCCTGCCTGCCGACAGGGCCGACGCAGGCAGCCCGCCGCCGGGACAGGATTGGACTGTCTGAAAAATTGGGCAGCGGCGACTCAGACAGTTTCGTAGTTAAGTAACGAAAACATGTTCTTTCGCTTTTTGCAGCGGCGTCTCCAGAATAGATCCATGGTGTCTTCAGCCATCTGGCGAGGCACCTGGAACAGACATGAACCGGGACACGAAAGGTGAGCCATCTTGACCGCTACTACTGACATCACTCCCCTGGGCGAAGCGCTCGAATCCGTGCGTTCGCTGGCGCTTTCCATCGGCCTGCCGTACAGCGGCAGCGTGCCGCCAAGGCTCGCCTGGGAGCTGTTTTCTTCCGGCGAGGCCTTGCTGGTGGATGTGCGTACCGGCGAGGAGCGCCACTTTGTGGGCCATGTGCCCGGCAGCCTGCATGTGCCATGGGCCACCGGCACCGGCATGACGCGCAACCCGCGCTTCGTGCGCGAGCTGGAAGCCCGGACCGGCAAGAATGCCACAGTGCTGCTGCTGTGCCGCAGCGGCAAGCGCTCGGCGCTGGCGGCCGAGGCGGCCGCCAAGGCGGGGTTCACCCGGGTCTTCAATGTCACCGAAGGCTTTGAGGGCGAGATCGATGCGCAAGGCCATCGGGGCGGTGGGGACGGCTGGCGCTTTCGCGGCCTGCCGTGGGTGCAGGATTGAGCGCGCGGGAGGCCGCGGCCGTGGCTGTGTTTGACACGCCCGCCATCGTTGCCGCGCTCCATGGCGTGCGCCAGCGCTGGCGCGAGTCGCAGAAGCGCTCGCTGGAGGCGGGCGGGCGCGAGTTCCCCTCGCGTGACGCCCTGAGCCGGATCATTGACGAGCTCAAGGGCGCGCTGTTCCCGATGCGCCTGGGCCCGCCCGAGCTGCGCCAGGAAAGCGAAGACTTCTACGTCGGCCACACGCTGGACTCGGCCCTGCATGCGCTGCTGGCCCAGGTGCGGCTGGAGCTGCGCTACAGCGCGCGGCACCAGGGCCACCAGGAGCAGGACATTGAAACCCGCTCGGTCGCGGCCACGCAGGCCTTTGCCGCCTCGCTGCCGGAGATACGCTCGCTGCTGGACAGCGACGTGCTGGCCGCCTACCACGGCGACCCGGCCGCGCGCAGCGTGGACGAAGTCCTGCTGTGCTACCCCGGCGTGCTGGCGATGATCCACCACCGCCTGGCGCACCAGCTCTACCAGCTGGACCTGCCGCTGCTGGCGCGCATCGTGGCCGAGCTGTCGCACGCCCAGACGGGCATCGACATCCACCCGGGCGCGCGCATCGGCGCGGGCTTTTTCATCGACCACGGCACCGGCGTCGTGATCGGCGAGACGGCGGTCATCGGCGAGCGGGTGCGCCTCTACCAGGCGGTCACGCTGGGCGCCAAGCGCTTTCCGGCAGATGCGGACGGCACGCTGCAAAAGGGCCTGCCGCGCCACCCCGTGGTCGAGGACGACGTGGTCATCTATGCGGGCGCCACCATTCTCGGCCGGGTCACCATAGGCCGCGGCGCCACCGTCGGCGGCAATGTCTGGCTCACGCACGATGTGCCGCCCGGCGGCAATGTCACCCAGGCCGCCTCGCGTGACGCGTCACGGCTGCAACCCCTGATCTAGCTTTCTTCCCGCAAACCCTCCACAACAATTTTTCCCGGAGTTCACACACATGACTGCAACAGTCGGCGGCATCACCGCACTCGGCGACAGCGCCGCACGGCAACTGGCCAATGCCACCAAGACCGTCCCCCAGCTTGAGACCATCTCGCCGCGCTGGCTCACGCACCTGCTGCAGTGGGTGCCGGTCGAGGCGGGCATCTACCGCCTGAACAAGGTGAAGAACCCCGAATCGATCAAGGTCACCTGCACCGCCAAGGAAGACGAGAACCAGCTGCCGCGCACCTTCGTGGACTACGAAGAGAACCCGCGCGAGTTCTTCCTCAATGCGGTGTCCACCGTGCTCGACGTGCACACCCGCATCTCCGACCTGTACAGCAGCCCGCACGACCAGATCAAGGAGCAGCTGCGCCTGACCATCGAGACGATCAAGGAAAACCAGGAAAGCGAGCTGATCAACAACCCCGACTACGGCCTGCTCGCGCAGGTGACGGAAGAGCAGCGCATCTTCCCGCTGACCGGCGCGCCCACGCCCGACGACCTGGACGAACTGCTGACCAAGGTCTGGAAAGAGCCGGCGTTCTTCCTGGCCCACCCGCTGGCGATTGCCGCGTTCGGCCGCGAAGCCACGCGCCGCGGCACGCCGCCGCCCACGGTGAGCCTGTTCGGCTCGCAGTTCATCACCTGGCGCGGCATCCCGCTGATCCCGTCGAACAAGGTGCCGGTGGCCGACGGAAAGAGCAAGATCCTGCTGATGCGCGTGGGCGACAAGCGCCAGGGCGTGGTCGGGCTGTTCCAGCCGGGCCTGCCGGGCGAGCAGGGGCCGGGCCTGTCGGTGCGCTTCATGGGCATCAACAACCATGCCATCGCGTCCTACCTGATCTCGCTGTACTGCTCGCTGGCCGTGCTGACGACCGATGCGCTGGCCGTGCTGGACGACGTCGAGATCGGCAAGTACCACGACTATCCGGACACCTACAAGTAAAGCGGGCGTCCCAAGGTGACTACTCCAGGTTTCATCCCGTCCGGGCCGCCGCAGTTCGAGGCACCGTTCGATCCGGCGCAGCTGGCCCGCATGGCGAATGCCATCTTCGCGACGCTGCCCGGCGGCGCGGGCCTGCTCCAGGGCACCGGCTTGCCGCAAGGCCTGCAGGCGCCTTCGCAGTTTGCGCCTCCCGGCTCGCCGCTGGCCAGCCCTGCGGGTTTCGGCCCCAGTGTGCCCGGTACACCCATTCCGCAGGGGCAGGTGCCGGGTACCAACCTGATACCGGCATCGCCGGCGCAGGTGCCGTCGCTCGCCAACCGCGCGCCTTCGCTGCTGCCGCATGCACAGGCGGGCAATGGTGTGCCTGACAACCTGTATTCAGCATTGCCTGCTTACGAGCCGCGCCTTGCCACTCCGGCGCTGGGGGTGCCGGAAGCCCCGGCGTCGTCGCTGGACGAACTTGCGCGCCTGCCGTTCCAGATTCCGTCGCCTGACCGTCCGGCGGCGCCGGCATTGCCGCCTGCACTGGCAGTCCCGTCCACCGAGCCGCAATACTACTTTGTGGATTCGGTGGCGCTGCCAGGCGGCGGGATCCCGCAAGCCGACGTCAGCCGCCATCCGGCTTTCGACGTGCACGCGGTGCGCCGCGACTTCCCGATCCTGCAGGAGCGGGCCAACGGCCGGCAGCTGGTCTGGTTTGACAATGCGGCCACCACGCACAAGCCGCAGTCGGTGATCGACCGCATCTCGTACTTCTACGAACACGAGAACTCCAACATCCACCGCGCCGCGCACGAGCTGGCGGCCCGCGCGACCGATGCCTATGAAGGCGCCCGCGAGCGGGTGAGGAAGTTCATCAACGCGCCCGACGTGAATGAAGTGATCTTTGTGCGCGGCACCACCGAGGCCATCAACCTGGTGGCCAAAAGCTGGGGCGCGCAGCATGTGGGAGAGGGCGACGAGATCATTGTGTCCAACCTGGAGCACCACGCCAACATCGTCCCGTGGCAGCAGCTGGCTGCCGCCAAAGGCGCCAAGCTGCGGGTGATCCCGGTGGACGACTCAGGCCAGGTGCTGCTGGATGAATACCGCAAGCTGCTCAACGACCGCACAAAGATCGTCGCTGTCACGCAGGTGTCCAACGCGCTGGGCACGGTGGTGCCGGTCAAGGAAATCGTCGAGCTGGCCCACCGCGCCGGCGCGAAGGCGCTGGTGGACGGCGCGCAATCCGTCTCGCACATGCGGGTGGACGTGCAGGACCTGGGTGCGGACTTCTTCGTCTTCTCCGGTCACAAGGTGTTCGGCCCGACCGGCATCGGCGTGGTCTGGGGCAAGCGCGAGGTGCTCGAGGACATGCCGCCCTGGCAGGGCGGCGGCAACATGATTGCCGACGTGACCTTCGAGAAAACGGTGTTCCAGCCCATCCCCAACAAGTTCGAGGCCGGCACCGGCAACATCGCCGACGCCGTGGGCCTGGGCGCCGCCATTGATTACGTCAATCGGGTGGGCATCGAGAACATCGCCCGCTACGAGCACGAACTGCTGGTGTACGGCATGCGCGAGCTTGGCTGCATCCCGGGAGTTCGCTTGATCGGTACGGCCGACGACAAGGCGAGCGTGATGTCGTTCGTGCTGAAGGGCTACACCACCGAAGAGGTCGGCCACGCCCTCAACGACGAAGGCATCGCGGTGCGCACGGGCCACCATTGCGCCCAGCCCATCCTGCGCCGCTTCGGCGTGGAGACCACGGTGCGGCCGTCGCTGGCGTTCTACAACACGTTTGACGAGATCGACCGGCTGGTGGCGGTCGTCAAGCGCCTGGCGTCGCAGCGGCGCGCGGGATAAGCCCCAAGGCTTGCCATGGCGGGGCGCGCCTGGTTCAGGCGCTACGCTCATGCGTCGCTGCCGCGTTCATGCCGCTGCGTGCGCAGCCGCTGCGCCGTCCCCCGGATGTGCGCCTCCACAATGGCCCGTGCCAGCTCGCTGTCATTCCGCTCGATGGCGCGGGTGATGAGCTTGTGGTCCTGCAGGCTTTCGGCCAGCTGCTCGTTGGTATAGAAGTAGAAGGCGCCGGTGACGCGGTGCACCGCCAGCAGGCTCTGCACGAAGGCGGTGAGGCGTGGCGACGCCGCAGCCTGCAGCACGACCAGGTGGAATTGCCGGTTGATCTGCTGCAGCTCGGCCAGGAAGTCTTCGGGCTTCTGGCTGACGAGGTAGGCCATGCGCTCATTGAGCGCGCCGAGCTGCTGCAGGTGCTCCGGCTGGCGCCGCTGTGCCGCCAGGCCGGCGGCATGCGACTCCGATACGGCCCGCAGGTCGAACACCTCGTCATTGTCCTGGTCGGCCCAGGGCGCGACGAAGACGCCCCGGTTGGGCTCGGACACCACCAGCCCGTCGTCGGCCAGCCGCCTGAAAGCGGCGCGCAGCGGCGAGCGGCTCACGCCAAGCTCCGCCGCCAGCGTCAGCTCCTTGAGCTGGGCGCCGGGCAGGAATTCGCCCAGCAGGATGCGCCGCCGCAGCGCGGCATACACGTCAGATGCGGGCGCGCGGCCGGCGGGCTGGGCCGCATGCAACACCTGCGCCGGTACAGGCCGATCAATCGCCGCCAATGTTTGCATCGCGGGCGGCCTTTTTCCATTTGGCAACTTCATTGCGCACGAAGGCCTCGAACGCTTCCGGCGTATTGCGCACCGGCGTCGCACCCGAGTCCACGATCGCCTTCACGACATCGGGCTTTGCCAGCGACTGCTGCACCGCCAGGTTGATCTGGTCGACGATGGCGCGCGGCGTGCCGGCCGGCGCGAACAGGCCCGTCCAGCTGGTGAACAGCACACCGGGGTAGCCAGCCTCGGCCGTGGTCGGCACATCGGGCAGCAGCGGCGACCGCGACGTACCCGTCACGGCCAGGGCCCGCAGCCGCCCGGCGCGGATCAGGTCCGGCGCGCTGGGAATGGAGGGCGAGGCAATCGTGGCCTCGTTGGCAACGACGGCGCGCACCGCTTCCATCGGGCTGCGGTAGGGCACATGGATCATGTCCAGCCTGTCCTGCAGGCGCAGCAACTCGATGGTGAAGCGCGAGCCGCTGCCGTTGCCTGCCGAAGCGTACGACAGCTCGCCCGGCTTCGCCTTGGCGCGCGTGCTGAATTCGGCCAGCGTGCGGATGCCCGAGGCCGGGTTGACCACCAGCACCAGCGGCGAGTCATTGATCTGCGTGATGGCCTCGAAGTCCTTGACCGGGTCGTAGGCCAGGTTCTTCTCGGTGCCCGAGAGCAGGCCATGTGTGCTCACCGAGCCGATCAGCAGTGTGTAGCCATCCGGTTTGGCACGTGCCACAGCCTGGGCGCCGATGATGCCGCTGGCGCCGGCGCGGTTTTCCACAACGACGGGCTGGCCGAGAATCTCGCCCACCGACTTGCCGATCAGGCGGGCCATGATGTCCGCCACGGAACCAGGCGACTGGGGCACGATGAGCAGGATGGGTTTTTGCGGCCAGGCTTCCGCCGCATGGGCGGGAGCGGCCAGGGCCGCCGCCAGCGCGATGCCGGCGAGAAGGAATCGGGTGATGCGTTTCATGGTTGTGTGCTTCAGTTCGGGGTTACTTGAGTTGTGCGATCGCCTGGTCCACCCAGCCGCGCGGCCAGGTGCCCTTGCTGATCTCGTCGGCCCAGCGCTCCTCGACCTTGTGGTGGGCCTGGGCCTTTTCAATCACGGAGGCCGCATCGGCACGCGGCAGCACGATGACGCCGTCTTCATCGCCGACCACCAGATCGCCCGATGCGACGGACACGCCGCCAATGGCCACCGGGTAGCCACCTTCGCCCGGGCCGCTCTTCCACGGGCCGTTGGGCGTGACGCCGCGGCCATAGACGGGAATGCCCAGCGTGGCCAGGCCGGCGCGGTCGCGAATGGCGCCGTTGATGATGATGGCGGCGATGCCGCGCGAGGCGGCGTAGCGGCCCATCATCTCGCCGAGGATGGCGTTGTCCAGCGCGCCGCCGGCATCACACACGACCACGTCGCCGGGCAGCGCGATGTCCAGCACCTTGTGCAAAAAGAGGTTGTCGCCGGGCCGCACCCGCACCGTGAAGGCGGGGCCGGCAAAGGTGAGCGCGGCGCGCGAGTAGTTGCTGTAGCCGCCGTGAAAGCTGTACAGGCGCTGCGAGACGTCGCCGATGACGGCTACTGGCAGGTGGCGCGCGGCCTCGACCAGGGCGGGAGCGACGCGCTCGAAGGAGGTGTCGATCCGGTTTCCGATGAGTGACATGTGAAGTTCGATCCGTTGGGTGACGAGTGAGGGGGCGGATGATTGCACTCAAATTGCACGAAGGGAACGTCTTAATCCTCATGTTCTTTCGTCAAAAACATCTATGGAAAAACAATCGGCGGACATTTGCGCGGCTTCGCCGTCCGGCGTGCGCGGGCCGCCGCATTCACCTGAAACCGTATATCGATGAACGTTTTTCTTCGTTCACATGGGCCGGGTGCCTGCCTAGACTGGGCCGCTTCGACGACTGCCGACCTTCAAAGGCCCACCTCATGCCAGCTACTCCTGATTCCATTTCCCGCAACGGCCTGTTCCACCGCCGCCGGCAACTCCTCGCGGGCCTTGCGGCGCTGCCTCTGGCGGGTGCGGGCTCCGTCGCCTTCGGCGCCGATCCTGAAAAGCTGCGCATCGGCTTCCAGAAATCTTCCACCCTCACCATCTTCCTGAAGTCGCGCGGCACGCTGGAGAAGGCGCTGGCGCCGCTGGGCGTCACGGTGCAGTGGCATGAGTTCACTTCGGGCCTGCCGCTGCTGGAGTCGCTGAACATCGGCGCGCTCGACATCAGCGCCGACGTGGCCGATGCGGTGCCGCCCTTCGCCCTGGCCGCTGGCGCAAAGCTGACCTACTACGCCATCGAGACGCCGTCGCCGCAGGCCCAGGCCATCGTGGTGCGCAAGGACTCGCCGATCACCAGCATCGCCCAGCTCAAGGGCCAGAAGATTGCCTTTGCCAAGGGGGCAGGCGCGCACTACCTGCTGCTGGAGGCCCTGTCGAAGAACGGCATCTCCATCAAGGACATTGAACCCGCCTACCTGTCACCGGCCGATGGCCGTGCCGCCTTTGAGGGCGGCAACGTCGCGGCATGGGTGATCTGGGACCCGTTCCTGGCCGCCGTGCAGCGCCAGTCGGGTGCACGCATCCTGTCGGATGGCAACGGTCTGGCGAGCTACAGGCGCTTCTATCTTGCGGCAACGCCCTATGCGCAGCGCCGTGCGGATGTCATCGCCGCGGTGTATGCCGAGCTGCAACGTGCGGGTGCCTGGATCAAGGCCAACCCGGTGGAGGCCGCGCAGTGGAACGCGCCCATCATCGGCCTGGATACGCCCACGGTGGAGGCCGCCAACCTGCGGCGCACCTACCGCGTGCAGCCGGTGGATGCCGAGGCCCTGGCCGAGCAGCAGCGCATTGCCGACGCCTTCACGCAGGCGCAGATCATTCCGCGCAAGGTCGTGGTGGCGGAGTCGGCGGTCTGGCGGCCGGCTTGACGCTACGCCTGCTCAAACCACCCGGGCTCCCCAGCGCCATGTCCGCCATCCTCAAATTCCCCGTGCCGGCCCATGGTGCCCCGGCGGCGGTCTCCGCCGCCGAAGACGTGGCCGAAGCCCTGGCCGCAAAACTCGCCGCGACGGCCGTGGCGCGCGATGCCGCCGGCGGCCATGCAGCCGAGCAGCGCGAGCTGATCCGCGCCAGCGGCCTGCTGTCGCTCACCATTCCCCGCCGCTTCGGCGGCCAGGAGGCGGACTGGCCGCTGTTCTACCGCATCGTTCGCCGGCTGGCGCGCGAAGACAGCGCGCTGGCCCATGTGTTTGCCTTCCATCACCTGCAACTGGCCACCATCGGGCTTTTTGGCGAAGACGCGCAGCAGGAGAGGCTGCTGAGCGAGACCGCGGCGGAAGGCCTGTTCTGGGGAAATGCCTTCAACCGGCTCGACCGGCGCACCATTGCAACCCAGAAGGAAGGCGGCTGGAACATCAACGGCGTCAAGGCGTACTGCTCGGGCTCGGTCGGCTCCGACTGGATCACGCTCACGGCCTGGCATGAGCCGACGCAGACGGTGCTGAGCGGCGTGCTGCCCACCGAGTCCCCGGGCCTCACGGTCGAGACCGACTGGGACGCATTCGGCCAGCGCCAGACCGACAGCGGCACGGTACGTTTTGACAACGTCTTCCTGCCGGCGGCCGACGTGCTCGTGCAGCCGGGCACCGTTGTCACGCCGCACGCCTCGCTGCGTTCGCAGCTGTCGCAGCTGATTCTTGCCAACCTGTACCTGGGCATTGCCCAGGGCGCGCTGGAAGCCGCGCGCCGCTTCCAGCGCGAGGAGGCCAGGGCCTGGTTTGCTTCTGGCGCCGCCAGTTCGGTGGACGACACCTATGTGCAGCACCGCTATGGCGAGCTCTCGCTGGAGGTGCGGGCCGCGCGGCCACTGGCCGATGAAGCGGCGCACCTGCTGGACGCTGCGATCCGCCAGGGCGTGCAGCTCACGGCCGATGCACGCGGCGACGTGGCCATTGCCGTGGCGCAGGCCAAGGTGATCGCGCACCGCGCCGTGGTGCGGGTGACGACCGAGTTCTTCGAGCTGACCGGCGCCCGCTCCACCTCGTCGCGCTACGGCTTTGACCGCTACTGGCGCAATGCGCGCGTGCACACGCTGCACGACCCGGTGGACTACAAGCTGCGCGACCTGGGCCGCCACTTCCTCACCGGCCAATACCCGGACCCGACTCCCTATTCCTGAGCACGCCACAAGCATGGCGCCACTTTGAAATCAACGAAAGAACCTGAGCATGAAACGCCGTACCCTTTTGCAAGCCACCGCCGCATCCGCCACCGCACTGGCGGCGCCCACCATCGTCCGCGCCGCCGAGCCGCTGCGCGAACTGCGTGTGGACTGGGCCTACTACTCGCCGTCCAGCATCGTGCTGCGCCGCTTCGGCTGGCTGGAAGAGGATTTCCGCAAGGACGGCACCAGCGTAAAGTGGGTGTTGAGCGCCGGCAGCAACCGCGCACTGGAATACCTGGCCGGCAACAGCGTGGACATCGGCTCCTCGGCCGGCCTGGCCGCGCTGCTGTCGCGCGCCAACGGCAACCCGATCAAGGCGCCGTACATCTTCTCGCGCCCCGAATGGACGGCGCTGGTGGTGCGGCATGACTCGCCCATCAAGACACTCAAGGACCTCAAGGGCAAGAAGATTGCCGCGACCAAAGGCACGGACCCCTACCTGTTCCTGCTGCGCGCCTTGCCGACCGCGGGCCTCAAGCGCTCGGACATCGAGCATGTGGCCCTGCAGCATGCCGATGGCCGTGTTGCACTGGAGCAGGGCCGGGTGGACGCCTGGGCCGGGCTGGACCCGCTGATGGCCGCCAGCGAGCTGGACGCCGGCTCGCGCCTGATCTACCGCAACGTGGCCTTCAACACCTATGGCTTCCTCAACGTGCGCGAGGAGTTCCTGGCAAAGCACCCCGAAGCCACGCGCCGCGTCATCGCCGGCTACGAGCGTGCGCGCAAATGGATCCTGGCCAACACCACTGACGCCGCAAAGCTGCTGGCGGAAGAAGCCAAGGTCAGCCTCCAGGTGGCGCTGCTGCAGATCAAGCTGCGCACCGACCTGAGCAACCCGCAACCCTCCAGCGAGCATGTGCAGGCGCTGCAGGCGGCATCGCCGATCCTGCTCAACGAGGGCCTGGTCAAGCCCGGGACCAACCTGAACAAGGTGGTCACCGACCTGGTGGACACGCGGTTTGCGGTGTCCGTACTGCAGCGCGCGGCTTGAGGGTCGGCCAGTTCATCCTGCCGGCAGCGCTGCTGATCTTCCTGGAAGCCGTCGCACGGCTGGGCTGGGTCAGCACGCACCTGCTGCCGCCGCCGAGCGAGGTGGCGCGCACGCTGGTGTCCTTTGGCGCCGAAGTCGTTGCAGGCCATATCCTGGCGAGCACCGCACGCGTGGCGGCGGGCTTTGCCATCGGAGGGTTTCTGGGCATTGTGTTTGGCGCGCTGGTCGGCCTGTCGCGCCGCAGCGAGGCGCTGGTGGACCCGAGCTTCCAGGCGCTGCGCGCCATCCCGTCGCTGGCCTGGGTGCCGCTGCTGCTGCTGTGGCTGGGCATTGACGAAGCGCCCAAGATCGTGCTGATTGCCATCGGCGCGTTCTTCCCGGTGTACATGGGCGTATCGTCCGGCTTCCGCGATGTGGACCGCAAGCTGGTGGAGGTGGCGCGCCTGTATGGCCTGCGCGGCGCCGCGCTGGTGCGGCGCGTGCTGCTGCCGGCAGCCTTGCCCGCCGTCCTCACCGGCTTGCGCAACGGCCTCGGCCTGGCGTGGATGTTCATGGTGGCGGCGGAACTCATCGCCGCGACCAGCGGCCTGGGTTACCTGCTGACCGACGGCCGCGAGACGGGCAGGGCCGACATCGTGCTCGCAGCCATTGCCTTGCTGGCCTTGCTGGGCAAGCTCAGCGACAGCGCGATGCGCTGGCTGGAGACGCGCCTGCTGGCCTGGCGTGACACATTTGACGCGGGGAGGGCGGCATGAGCGCGCTCCTCGATGCGCAGGTCGAGCGGAAGGCGTTCGGCGGCACGCCGGTGCTGTCCCATCTTCACCTGACGCTGGAGCCGGGCGAGATTGTCAGCCTGGTCGGTGCGAGCGGCTGCGGCAAGAGCACCCTGCTGCGCATCATTGCCGGGCTGGACACGGACTACCGGGGTTCGGTCCAGTTGGAAGGCCAGCCGGTGCAGGGCGTGAGCCGCGCTGTCGGCTTCATCTTCCAGGAGCCGCGCCTGTTCCCGTGGCTCACGGTGGCGGAAAACGTGGCCTTCGACCTGGGCCGCGCCGGCCGCAAGGATGCACGGGCGCTGGCGCTGCTCGATGAGGTGGGCCTGGCGGGCCTGGACGGACGGCTGCCCAAGCAGCTGTCCGGCGGGCAGGCCCAGCGCGTGGCGATTGCGCGCGGCCTGTACACGCAGCCGCGCGTCCTGCTGCTGGACGAACCGTTCTCCGCCGTGGATGCGTTTACCCGCATGAAGCTGCAGGACCTGCTGGTGTCGCTGGCGCTGCGGCACGGCATCACGGTGCTGCTGGTCACGCATGATGTGGAGGAGGCCGTGCTGCTGAGCGACCGCGTGCTGGTGCTTGAGGCTGAGCCCGGCCGCATCGCGCGCGAGGTCAGCGTGGGCATTGAGAGGCCGCGCGCGCGTGAAGGCGAGGGCATGGCACCCCTGCGCGCGCAGGTGCTGCAGGCCCTTCATGCGGCCCATGCGCTCTGACAGGCAGGGACTTCCCGGTGGCCCGATAATCCCCTGTTTCCGACAACTGAGATCAAGTCAATGAGTGCCTTCAGCGAAGAACGCGTGCTGTCCGTCCACCACTGGACCGACAGGCTCTTCACCTTCACCACCACGCGCGACACGACACTGCGCTTTTCCAACGGCCATTTCACGATGATCGGCCTGAAAGTCAACGGCAAGCCGCTGCTGCGCGCCTACAGCATCGTCAGCGCCAATTACGAGGAGCACCTGGAGTTCCTGAGCATCAAGGTCGAAGAGGGGCCGCTGACGTCGCGGCTGCAGCACATCCAGCCGGGCGACACCATCATCGTGGGCCGCAAGCCGACGGGGACGCTGCTGATCGACTACACGCTGCCCGGCAAGCGGCTGTACCTGATCGGCACCGGCACCGGCCTCGCGCCCTTCATGAGCATCATCCGCGACCCGGAGACCTACGAGAAATTCGAGAAGGTCATCCTGGTGCATGGCGTGCGGCAGGTGGACGAGCTGGCCTACCACGACCTGGTTCTGGACCACCTCCCGAAGCACGAGTTCCTCGGGGAACTGGTGGCCAACCAGCTGCTGTACTACCCGACGGTGACGCGCGAGGAGTTCCGCAACCAGGGCCGGGTGACCGACCTGATCAGCAGCAACAAGCTGACCGACGACCTGGGCCTGCCGCCCATCAATGCCGCTGAAGACCGCGTCATGCTCTGCGGCAGCCCGGGCCTGCTGGTGGACCTGAAGCACATTCTTGAATCACGCGGCTTCAAGGAAGGCAACACCTCCACGCCTGGCGACTTCGTCGTCGAGCGTGCCTTTGCGGAGAAGTGAGCGGGTTTCCTGGCCCGTCAGCGCCAGGTCTACCGCTTCACGGGTCAGGTTGGGCGCGAACGACTCGATGAAGTCATAGACATAGCCGCGCAGCCAGGTGCCGCGGCGCAGCGCCAGCCGCGTGATGTTGACCTCGAACAGGTGCCCGACGTCAATGGCGCGCAGCGTGCGGTCGCGCTCCGAGTCGAATGCGATGGAAGCGACGATGCCGATGCCCAGGCCCAGCTCGACGTAGGTCTTGATCACGTCCGCATCCATGGCGCTCAGCACGATGTCCGGCTTGATGTCTGCCGACGCGAAGGCTTCGTCGGTATGCGCGCGGCCTGTAAAGCCGGTCTCGTAGGTGATGATCGGGAAGCGGGCCAGGTCATTCAGGGTGACGGGCCGGCCCAGCTGCAGCAGCTCATGCTCCGGCGGCACGATGACGCTGTGAGTCCAGCGGTAGGTGGGCAGCGCGGCGAGGTCGCCGTAGCCGGCCAGCGCCTCGGTGGCGATGCCGACATCGGCTTCGCCCGAGAGCAGCATTTCAGCCACCTGCCGGGGCGAGCCCTGGTGCAGCAGCAGTGTGACCTTGGGGTAGATCCTGCGGAAATCGCGCACCACCGTCGGCAGGGCATAGCGCGCCTGCGAATGCGTGGCCGCAATCGAGAGCCGGCCCGCATCCTGCGCAGCGAAATCTTCCCCGGCGCGCTTGAGGTTGCCGGCCTCGACCAGCAGGCGCTCGATGATCGGCAGCACCACCTCGCCCGGCGGCGTGAGCTGCGTCAGGCGCTTGCCGGCCCGCACGAAGATGTCCACCCCCAGTTCTTCCTCCAGTTCGCGGATCTGGCGGCTGATGCCCGGCTGCGAGGTGTTCAGCGCCTCCGCCACCTCGGTGAGATTGAAGCCCGAACGGGCTGTTTCGCGCACGGCGCGCAGTTGCTGGAAGTTCATGGCTGGGAGTTCATGGTGTTGTGACCTTGAGCCTGCGCGGAGCGCCTGCAATGCCCCATGCGGCATGCGTCACGCGCAGGACGCGTTCGGCGCTCTGGAGGATGGACATGAAGGGCCTGTTGCTCATGATCGGAGCGACCGAGTCTATGGACATGCACGCGCAAAACGAACCAATCGTTTTCGATATGCAAACAACGAGCTTATCCATTGAACGCGGCCGAAGGCCATCAGATGTTTGCGTCACAAGCAAACGCCGAATCGATAGTTCCCTTTCATAAGGCCGGCCCCTACATTCGCTGCATGTCAACGGTATTTGAATCAGGCAAGGCGGCCACGCAGGACTTCGAGATCCGCGCGTTCGCTGCGCCACTGGGCGCGGAAGTGGTGGGGCTGGACCTCGGTTTGCCGCTATCCGGCGAGGACTTCCGCCGCATCCACCGCGCGCACCTGGACCACCATGTGCTGGTCTTCCGCAACCAGCGCATCACGCCGGGCCAGCAGGTTGATTTCAGCCGCCGCTTCGGGCCGCTGCAGATCCATGTGCTCAGGAAATTCCAGCTGGCCGGCCACCCCGAGGTGCTGATCGTCTCCAACATCAAGGAGAACGGCGAGCCCATAGGCCTGGGCGATGCGGGGCACTTCTGGCATTCGGACCTGTCATATGTGGAGAGGCCCAGCCTGGGCTCGATGCTGCATGCGCAGGAACTGCCCGAGGAGGGCGGCGACACCCTGTTTGCCAACCAGCACACGGCCTATGAGGCGCTGCCCGCTGCGTTGAAGGCTGCCATCGCGCCGCTGAAGGCCGAGCACACCTACCTGGCCCGCTACGAGGAACTGCGCGCGCGCAGCCCGTGGCGGCCCAGGCTCACGGCGCAGCAGGTCGAGGAGGTCAGGCCCAACCTGCACCCGGTCGTTCGCACCCACCCCGAAACCGGGCGCAAGGCGCTCTTCGTCAGCGAGCATTTCACGACACGCATCACCGGCCTGCCCGATGACGAAAGCCGCGCCGTGCTGGACGAGCTGTTTGCCCTCAGCACGCGGGACGAGCATGTGTACCGCCACCAATGGCAGCCGCATGACATGGTGTTCTGGGACAACCGCTCGGTCATGCACCTGGCGGCCGGCACGCCCGAGCACTGTCGCCGCAAGCTCTACCGCACGACCATCGAGGGCGACCTGCCTTTTTAAGTTTTCCAGTTTCACACCATTGGGGATTCCATGACTGCATTCAAGAAAGTCTCGCGGCGCCTTGCCGCCCGCACGATCGCAACCATCGCTGCGCTCGGCCTGGCCGGGGGGCTCGCGCTGCCCACGGCAGCCCATGCCGAAGGGCAACTGCGCATCGCCGAGCAATTCGGCATCGTTTACCTGCTGCTGAACATCGCCCAGGACCAGAAGCTGGTTGAAAAGTATGGCAAGGCGGCCGGCGTGGACATCAAGGTCGAGTTCGTCAAGCTGTCGGGCGGCTCCGCCGTCAACGATGCGCTGCTGTCGGGCAATATCGACATCGCGGGTGCAGGCGTCGGCCCGCTGCTGACCATCTGGGACCGCACGCTGGGCAAGCAGAATGTGCGCGGCGTTGCGTCGCTGGGCAACTTCCCCAACTACCTGGTGTCGAACAACCCGTCGGTCAAGTCGATCGCGGACCTGACGGAGAAGGACCGCATCGCCTTGCCGGCGGTGGGCGTCTCGGTGCAATCGCGCATCCTGCAACTCGCATCGTCGAAACTCTGGGGCGAGAAGGAGTACGCGCGGCTGGACAAGCTGCAGGTAGCGCTGCCGCACCCGGACGCGGCGGCCGCCATCATCAAGGGCGGCACCGAGATCACGGCCCACTTCGGCAACCCGCCGTTCCAGGAGCAGGAGCTTGCCGGCAACCCGAATGCGCGGATCATCCTCAACTCCTATGACGTGCTGGGCGGCCCCGCATCGGCCACGGTGCTCTATGCGACCGAGAAGTTCCGCAGCGAGAACCCGAAGACCTACAAGGCTTTCATCGACGGGCTGACCGACGCCGCAAAGCTGGTGGCAGCCAACCCCGAGCTGGCGGCCGACATTTTCATCCGCACCAACAAGTCCAGCCTGGACCGTGCCTTCCTGCTCAAGATCATCAAGAGCCCTGAAGTGCAGTTCAAGATTGCGCCGCAGAACACCTTTGTGCTGGCGGACTTCCTGCACCGCGTGGGCGCCATCAGGAACAAGCCGGCGTCGGCCAGGGACTATTTCTTTGCCGATGCGCATACGGCGGCGGCCAACTGAGCTGACGCCGCACAAGGTTTCCCCATGGCCACGGTGACCCCCCTGAAAACCCCTTTGACCGGCGCGAGCCCGCTCCTCGCGGTGGACGGCGTCAGCCTGGAGTACCGCACGCCCGACCGCGTCGTGCGGGCCACCCACCAGGTGAGCTTTGACGTGCATGAGGCCGACCGCTTCGTGCTGCTCGGTGCGTCGGGCTGCGGCAAGTCCACGCTGCTGAAGGCGGTGGCGGGCTTCATCGCGCCTGTCGAGGGCGAGATACGGCTGGAGGGCAGGGTGGTGACCACACCCGGGCCGGACCGCATTGTGGTGTTCCAGGAGTTCGACCAGCTGCCGCCGTGGAAGACGGTGAAGGACAACGTGATGTTCCCGCTGCTGGCATCACGCACGCTCGGGCGCAGGGAAGCCGCTGAACGGGCGCTGCACTACCTGGACAAGGTGGGCCTGACGCCCTTTGCCGATTCGTTCCCGCACACCCTGTCTGGCGGCATGAAGCAGCGTGTTGCCATTGCCCGGGCGCTGGCAATGCAGCCGCGCGTGCTGCTGATGGACGAGCCCTTTGCCGCGCTGGATGCGCTGACGCGGCGCAAGATGCAGGAAGAACTGCTGGCGCTGTGGGACGAGGTGCGCTTCACGCTGCTGTTCGTCACCCACTCCATCGAGGAGGCGCTGGTGGTGGGCAACCGCATCGGGCTGCTGTCGCCGCACCCGGGGCGGGTGCGGGCCGAGATCAACAGCCACGAGTTTGACCTGCATTCGCAAGGCAGCGTGGCATTCCAGGCTGCGGCGCAGCGCATCCACGGCCTGTTGTTTGAGCAGGGAGCGCCGGCCGCACCCGCGGTGCCGCAGGCCTTGCAGAGGAAGACCGCATGACCGCCATCAGCCCGCCCTTGCATCCGCCGCTGAATCCGGCGCTGAATCCGCCGCTAAATCCCCCAGTACGGCCCGAGTACGAGCGCAGCCTGCCGCCGCTGCCGCCGCGCCAGGCTGCCAGGCCGCTGTCATGGCCTGCCCGCATCTGGGCCCAGGGCGCCGTGCGCCGCGGCGTCATCCTGGTGGTGCTGGCCTTGCTGTGGGAGCTGGCCGCCCGCATGCAGAACAACGACCTGCTGCTGCCCACCTTCACCCAGACGGCGCGCGCGCTGTACGAAGGCCTGGCCGGCGGTGAATTGCTGGACAAGGCCCGCATCTCGCTGTCGGTGCTGATCCAGGGCTACCTTGGCGGCATTGCGGCTGCGTTCGTGCTGACCACGCTGGCGGTGTCGACGCAGGCCGGGCGTGACCTGCTGTCCACCCTGACCGCCATGTTCAACCCGCTGCCGGCCATTGCGCTGCTGCCGCTGGCGCTGCTGTGGTTTGGCCTGGGGCGCGGCAGCCTGATCTTCGTGCTGATCCATTCGGTGCTGTGGCCGCTGGCGCTGAACACCTATGCAGGCTTCCAGGGTGTGCCGGAGACCCTGCGCATGGCCGGCCGCAATTACGGACTCACGGGGCTGCGCTATGTGCTGCAGATCCTGGTGCCATCGGCGCTGCCATCCATCGTCTCGGGCCTGAAGATCGGCTGGGCCTTTGCCTGGCGCACGCTGATCGCGGCCGAGCTGGTGTTTGGCGCGTCCTCCGGCAAGGGCGGGCTGGGCTGGTACATCTTCCAGAACCGCAACGAACTCTACACCGACAAGGTGTTCGCAGGCCTGGTGATGGTGATCCTCATCGGCCTGCTCGTCGAAACACTGGTGTTCCAGACGCTGGAGCGCCTGACGCTGCGGCGCTGGGGCACGCAGCGCTGAGGCCTTTTCATTCATCTCAACTTCCAACAAGGAAAAATCACATGTCGATCCAAGCCATCAATGTCCGCAACCAGTTCAAGGGCAAGGTCAAGGAAATCATCCGCGGCGACGTCGTCTCCGAGGTCGATGTCGAGACGCCCTGGGGCATCGTCACCTCCGTCATCACGACGCGTTCGGTGGACGACCTGCAGCTGGCAGTGGGTTCCGACGTGGTGGCCCTCGTCAAGTCCACCGAGGTGTCGATCGCCAAGCTGTAAGTGCCTATGTGCTGCAGGGCCGGGTACAGGTCGTAACCGGCCAAGTCCTACATCGCGCGGTCGTGTTCACCCTGATACTGGTTTCCAGGCCGCAAGTCGCGGCATTTCAACGGGAGACCGCATGCAAGTTCAGGTAAACACAGGCAAGAACATCGAGGGCCGCGAAGCGCTGGAGCGCTGGGCGGCACTGGAACTCACCGACAAGCTGGAGCACTTTCGCCAGGACATCACCCGCGTGGAGGTGCACCTGAGCGACGAGAACGCCGACAAGGGCGGCCCGGACAAGCGCTGCGTCATGGAAGCACGCCTGGCAGCCCACAAGCCGCTGGCAGTGAGTCACCATGCGCAGGGCATGGACGAAGCCTTCCGTGGCGCCCAGGCCAAGCTCAAACATGCGCTTGAATCAACACTGGACAAACGCAAGGACCACCGCGACCGCGAGTCCATCCGCCGCGACACCGATGCGGCCAACGAAGGGCCGTCCGCCTGAGCTGTCGTCTAACATGGCGGTTCCCGTTTCAATCTGAACCGCAATGACGACCTCCAGAACCCTCACCGAACCGAGCCGCCAGACACCTGTATGGGGTGAATTTGATGTTGTGGTGCTCGGCGGCGGCCCGGCCGGCATCGCCGCCGCGGCAGCAGCAGCAAGGGGCGGCGAGCGTACGCTGCTGGTGGAGGGCTATGGCTTCCTGGGTGGCATGGGCACGGCTGCCGGCGTCACCAATTTTTGCGGCCTGCATGCCAATGTGCATGGCACCATCCAGCAGGTGGTGCATGGCGTTGCCGACGATTTGCTGGCCCGCATGTCAGCACTGGGCGGGCTGAATGCGCCGCATGTGCTGTTCGGCGGCAAGATTGCCGCGCAGGCCTATGACAACGCCGCCTTCAAGATTGCCGCCGATGAACTGGTGCTTGAAAGCGGTGCGCAGCTGCTGTTCCATACGCAGGCCGTCGGCGTGGTGATGAATTCGCCGCGCGAGATCGGCGCGCTGCTGGTGGAGACCAAGTCGGGGCGCCAGGCCATCGTGGCACGCACTTTCATCGACTGCTCGGGCGACGGCGACCTCTCGGCGCATGCGGGTGTTGCGTTCGAGAAGGGCACCGACGGCCACGGCATGATGTACCCGTCAACCATGTTCCGCGTCAACGGCGTGGACCCGCTGAAGGCCGGCGATGCCTGGAACCATTTCGGCCGGCTGCAGGCCGAGGCGGAGGCCAGGGGCCGCAAGTTTGCCCGCCGCTCACCCATCATCCGCCCGCAGAAGAACCCGGTGGAGTGGCGCGCCAACGTGACGCAGCTGAGCAATGAAGACGGCAGCCCGGTGGACGGCACGAACGCCGAACAGATGAGCCGCGGCGAGGTGGAAGGGCGCAGGCAGATCGTGGACTTCTTCCGCTTCCTGCGCGAGTCGGCGCCGGGCTTCGAGAATGCCTACATCCTGGAGATCGCGCCGCAGCTTGGCATACGCGAGACGCGCCGCATCATCGGCGAGTATCAGCTGACCGAAAACGATGTGCTGCAGTGCGCCAGCTTTGACGACACCATCGGCGTGAACGGCTGGATGATCGAGGAGCATGTGGCGGGCGACGTGAAGTTTGTCTTCCAGGACATACCGGCCTCCCGCGGCTTCAACCACCTGCCGTACCGGATGCTGCTGCCGCGCGAGGTGGACAACCTGCTGGTGGCCGGCCGCTGCGGCTCGATGACGCACATGGGCCAGTCGGCGGCGCGGGTGTCTGGCGCCTGTTTTGTGATGGGGCAGGCGGCCGGCTCGGCTGCGGCGCTGGCGCACAAGGCGGGTGTGCTGCCGCGTGCGCTGGATGTGGCGGCGCTGCAGCGGCAACTGGAAGCCGACGGCGCCTATCTGGGGCGCTCTGCGCTCCCATAGTGGGGTGTCATCCCGGACTTGATCCGGGATCCATGGTGGCGGGCAAGTAGCGCCACTTCACGCCCACGTGGATTGCGGGTCAAGCCCGCAATGACAGACCTTATTGGGTGATCGCCACCAGCACGCTGCAAGGCGCGTGTTCGATCAGCGCGCCGGAGATCGAGCCGCGCCACCACCGCGCCGCCCATCCGTCCAGGTGCTTGTGGCCGACGACGATCAGGTCGGCGTTGATCTTCTTCGCGTATTTGGTGATCTCGTCGATGCTCTCGCCCACCAGAACCTCGCCGGTGGCGCTGCGGCCTGTTTCCGACAGGCGGCGCAGGCCTTCTTCAAGGATGGTGTTGTAGCGGGTTTTCTCGTGCTCCATGATGCCGGTGTCGTACATGCCGCCTTCCAGGCCAATCATGTCCATATGCCGTGGCATCACCGCCACAAGGCTCAGCTGCGCGTCTCCCCATTGCGCAAGGTCGCTGCAGTCGAGCAGGGCTTTCTGCCCGGATTCGGAACCGTCATAGGCCAACAGGATTTTCTTGTACATGGCTTCACCTCTTTGAAGTTGCTGTTATTCCAAAAGCATTCAAAACAAGCATAGGTGTTTGGCTGCTGCAACGCAATACGGCGGCTGCCCGCAACGAGGCATGTTTTGTGCAGCGGCATTAATGGGCAAAACCCGCGACCGTTACGTCTGTGCGCTGACGCACCGATTGAGGCGCGGCGTTTTGCGGCGTAGAGTGGTGCAAGGTGAGAGAAAAAGCGGCATCCAGAGGTGGGGCCGGAAACTGGTGGGGTGATTCATGGTTGTCCATCAAGGCCGCTTTGAAGGCCGATTCCCGGCGCTGGGCGCCTGGCTGGCGGGTCTTGCTGCATGCGTTTTCACATCGGCGGCCTGCGCCAACACAAACCTGACCGATACCGAGCAGCGCTGGATCGCGGCAGCCCAGCCGGTGCTGGCCTATGCGCGCAATGCCGGCTTGCCGCTGGACATCATCGTGCAGCCGGTGGTGCGGCCCGAGATTTCACCCCTGAGCATGGCTTTCATCAACGGCCGCTGCAAACTCGTGCTGACCATGCGCGGCAACCCGATGGTCGAGCGGCACCTGGAGGGCGTTCCCCCTGCGCTGCATGACGTGGTGATCGAGGCCATGACGGCCCACGAGCTGGGTCACTGCTGGCGCCATGCCCGGGGCGACTGGCGTGCCTTTCCTGCAGGCTTTGCCCGTGCCGCGAATGCCGGCGTGCAGGGCGGCGTGCACAGCGGTGATGTGCAGGCCCAGCAGCGCGAGGAAGGCTTCGCGGACCTGGTCGGCCTGGCCTGGACGCGCATGCGGCATCCGGCGCATTACCGGCAGGTTCATGCCTGGTTGACAGACGAGCGCTTGGACCCTGGCGCCGCGCACGACACGGCCGTCTGGGTTTCGCTGGCGCGGGACCCGTCAGCCTTTGGCAGCGGCTCGACGCTGTTCGAGCAGGCGCGGGTGCTGTGGGAAGCCGGGCTGAAGGCCGGCGCCGACTGAAGCGCAAGGCTGGCAGCCCTGGAAGGACTCAGCCAGGCCTGCGCATCCTCGACTCGATGATGACCACGCTCAACCCCGCGAGGCAAATCAATGCAATGCCGAACCAGCTGGTGATGCCGGGCAGCTGCCCGAACACAAGCCAGCCCAGAGCGGCAGCGGAGACGATCTGCAGGTAACTGAACGGCGCCAGCAGCGTGGCAGGGCTGCGGCTGAAAGCGGCAATCTGCAGCCAGTGCCCGAGAAAACCGGTCAGCCCGGTTGAAATCAGCAGGGCCCATTGCCAGGCAGGCAGATCCGGCGTTTCCCAGATCCAGGGCAGCATCAGTGTGGTGGCAACCATTCCAAACAGGCCGCCGTAGTAGTTGGTCGTCAGCGGGTCGTCATGCGCCACGCGGCGGGTGGAGATCTGGAACAGCGCGAAGGTCAGCGCCGTCAGAAGGCCCATGCCGACACCGACCGGGTCAAGCTGGGCACCGGGCCTCACGACAACCAGCATGCCGGCAAAGCCGATGATCACGCCCACCCAGCGATGCAGCCGGTGCGGCTCATGCAGCAGCCAGGGCGCCATGGCCATGACGAACAGCGGCGCCAGGAAGTTGATGGCCGTGCCCTCGGCCAGCGGCAGCCGGCGCAGCACCGAGAAGAAGAGCACCGAGCTGACGATCATCAGCAGGCCGCGCAGCAGCTGCCGTGGCAGCGACTTTGTCTGGAAGATGGCCAGCCCGCGCCTGGGCAGTACCACCGCGCTCATCAGGGCAATGTGCACGGTGTAGCGGAACCAGGCCAGCATCAGCACCGGCACGCCCGCCATCACCAGCAACTTGCCTGATGCGTCGAGCGTGGAGAGCATCCACAGGCCTGCGATGTGGAAGAGGATGCCGCTCTGGTTCATCCTCCGATCATCCCAGTTTTGCAGGCCTGGTCTTCACGCCTGCGTGGATTGCGGATCAAGTCCGCAATGACAAGCGGGGCTCAGGCGGCGAGTGTGCTCTGCGGCTGGTTGGCCGCAACAGCGGCCGCAGCCTTGATCTCAAGGTTGGCCGATGCAATCGCGGCGGCCTTGGGCGCGTCGCCCATGGCCAGGCCTTCTGCACGGACAAAGCGCACATCGGTCACGCCGAAGAAGCCGAACACCGTCTGCAGGTAGCTTTCCTGGTGCTCCATGGCGCGGCCGCCGTCGGTGGTGGAATACACGCCGCCACGGGTGGAGGCCACGATCACCGTCTTGCCGCCGGCCAGGCCCTTGGGGCCCTTCTCGGTGTAGGTGAAGGTGCGGCCGGCCTGCGCAACGCGGTCGATCCAGGCCTTGAGCTGGCTGGGAATCGAAAAGTTGTACAGCGGCGCACCGATGACGACCACGTCGGCCGCCAGGAACTGCGTCACCAGCGCCTCGGACAGCGCGTTTTCGCGGCGCTGCACGTCGCTCAGTTCTGCCGACCCTGCAGGCATGCGGAAGCCCAGGGATTCAATGGACAGGTGGCTCGGTGCGTCGGTGGCCAGGTCCAGGTACTCGACCTGGGTGCCTGGGTGGCCGGCTTGCCATTCGGCAACGATGTTCTTCGTGAGCTGGCGGGAAACCGAGTTGCCGGCCAGGATGCTGGAGTCGATGTGGAGCAGTTTCATGGTCTATTCCTTTTGAGTGCGGCTCCGGGTTGGGGCCATGGATAGATTGTGCGGATTAGCCAATCCTTTGATAAGTCGTCCAAATTGCGATAGATTGTCCTGCTGGCGGGACAATGGGCCGGGGAAAAGGGCCCAAACTACCTTCCGGCGGGCAAGCCGCCCCGATAGAACTGGAGATGCCATGCAAGACTTGAACGACATGCTGTACTTCGCCGAAGTGGTGGACAAGGGCGGCTTTGCCGCGGCAGGGCGGGCCCTGGGCGTGCCCAAGTCCAAGCTTTCGCGCCGGGTGGGCGAGCTGGAGGCGCGCCTGGGCGTGCGGCTGCTGCAGCGCACCACCCGCAAACTGTCGTTGACCGAGGCAGGCCACCTTTACCACCGCCACTGCATCGAGATGCGTGACGCCGCCTTTGCCGCTGACGACGCGGTGGCGCAGGTGCAGACCGAGCCGCGCGGCACCATCCGCGTGGCCTGCCCGATCACGCTCGCGCACAGTTCTGTAGGCCATGGCATTCCGCTCTTCATGCAGCGCTACCCGCATGTCAGGGTGGACATGCGGGTGACCAACCGGGTGATCGACCTGGTGGAGGAGGGCATTGACGTGGCCCTGCGCGTGCGCTCGACGCTGGAGGAAAGCGGCAGCCTGGTCATCAAGCGGCTGGGCGAGTCGCAGGCCTTGCTGGTGGCCAGCCCCGCCTTGCTGGAGCGGCAAGGGCGCCCGGAGCAGCCGGAGGACCTTGAGCGGCTCGACACGGTGTCGATGTCCGCTGTCGATGGCCGCGCGAGCTGGCGGCTGCTGGGGCCTGGAGGCAGGGAGCATGTGCTGTCGCACCGCCCGCGCTATGTCGCCGACGACCTCATCACCGTGCGCAGTGCCGTGATTCAGGGTATCGGCATGTGCCCCTTGCCCGACTACATGTGCCGCGACGCGCTGGCCGACGGGCGGCTTTCGATGGTGCTTCCAGGCTGGGGACCCCAGACGGGTGTTCTCCACGCTGTTTTCCCATCGCGCCGCGGTTTGGTGCCGGCAGTGCGCAGCTTCCTGGACTTTCTGGGCGAGTATGTGCAGCAGGACGGTTACCCCGTCCCCTGCACGCCTGCGGAGATCGCTCTGGCGGAGAAAAGGGTGTCGTTCAGACCAATACAGGTATAAGAATACAAATAATCAGTCGTTTGTAATCTAACGAGGCGTCTCCACAATGCTTACATGTCTCAAGCGACCCCCATCATCATCGTGCCCGGCTGGCGCGACTCCGGGCCCGGCCACTGGCAAAGCCTGTGGGCCGAGCGCCTTCCCGGTGCGCTGCGGGTGGTGCAGGACGACTGGGTGTCGCCCTCGCGGGCCGCGTGGGTCAATGAGCTGTCAACGCTGATCCTGGCGCAGCCGGGGCCGGTAGTGCTGGCCGCGCACAGCCTGGGCTGCATTGCTGCGGCCCACCTCCCGCCCGAGGCAGCAGCCCGGGTCCAGGGCGCCTTGCTGGTGGCGCCGGCCGACCCGGAACGCCGCGCCATCCTGAACGATTTCGCGCCCGTGCCCTTTGGCAAGCTGCCCTACCGCAGCGTGCTGGTGGCCAGCAGCAACGACCCCTATTGCCCGGTGCGCCTGGCAGGGGCCTATGCGCGCGCCTGGGGCAGCGAGTTCGTCCGCCTGAACGGCGCGGGCCACATCAACATCGAATCGGGCCATGGTGAGTGGCCCCTGGGGCTCGCGCTCCTGCAATCGCTCACCGGCGACGCCTCCCCGGGTGTGTCGCCTTCACATCTGTCATCACTGGAAACCGCATGAACGCCCGTATCAAGACCCTCCTTGCCGCCGCAGCCTTTGCCGCCAGCGGCCTGGCCTCCGCCCAGACCCTGCTCAACGTCTCGTACGACGTGTCGCGCGAGTTCTACAAGGATTTCAACGCCGCGTTCACCGCGCACTACAAGAAGACGGCCGGCAAGGACATCAAGGTCGACCAGTCGCACGCCGGCTCCAGCGCGCAGGCGCGGGCCGTCGCGGACGGGCTGGAGGCCGACGTGGTCACCTTCAACACCACCACCGACATCGACTTCCTTGTCAGCCGCAACGTCGTTGCCGCCGACTGGGCCAAGCGCTTCCCCAACAATGCGTCGCCCACGTCCTCCACCATGCTGTTCCTGGTGCGCAATGGCAACCCCAAGGGCATCAAGGACTGGGACGACCTCATCAAGCCCGGCGTGCAGGTGATCGTGGTCAACCCCAAGACCGGCGGCAACGGCCGCATGGCCTACCTGGCCGCCTGGAGCTATGTGCGCAAGAAGGGCGGTTCAGACGCCGACGCCGCTGCCTTTGTGGCCAAGCTGTACGCCAATGTGCCGGTGCTGGCGCGCGGCGGCCGCGACGCAACGTCCGTCTTCCTGCAGCGCAACATCGGCGACGTGCTGGTGACCTTCGAGTCTGAAGTGCTGTCGGTGGACCGCGAGTTCGGCGCCGGCAAGGTGGATGCGGTGCATCCGTCGGTGAGCATCATTGCCGAGAACCCGGTGGCCGTCGTCGAGCGCACCACCGCCAAAAAGGGCAGCGGCGAGCTGGCCAAGGCCTACCTTGACTTCCTCTACTCCGAAGAAGGCCAGGAAATCGCCGCGAAGCATGCACTGCGCCCGCGTTCGCCGGCCGTGCTGCGCAAGTACGCCGCCAGCTTCAAGCCGCTGACGCTGGTGCCGGTGTCGGAGTACTTCGGCTCGCTGGGTGAAGCGCAGAAGGTGCACTTCAACGACGGCGGCCAGTTCGACAAGATCTATACCGTCAAGTAAATGAGCGCCGCGACCCTCAATCCGCCGCTGCCGGCGGCTGGCGCCGGCGCGCGCCGCCCGATGCGGCGGGTGCTGCCCGGCTTCAACCTGACGCTGGGCTTCACGATCTTCTACCTGAGCCTGATCGTGCTCATCCCGCTGTCGGCGCTCGTCTTCAAGACGCTGACCCTGAGCTGGCCCGAGATCTGGAATGCGGTGAGCTCGCCGCGCGTGGTGGCCTCCTACAAGCTCACCTTCGGCGCCTCGCTGATCGCTGCGCTGGTCAACCTCGTGTTCGGCCTGCTGGTGGCCTGGGTGCTGGTGCGCTACAGCTTCCCGGGCAAGAAGATCGTGGATGCGCTGGTGGACCTGCCGTTTGCGCTGCCCACGGCCGTGGCCGGCATTTCGCTGACGGCGCTGCTGGCCGGCAATGGCTGGGTCGGCCAGTTCCTGGAGCCGCACGGCATCAAGCTTGCGTACAACCCGAACGGCGTGGTGATTGCGCTGATCTTCATCGGCCTGCCTTTCGTGGTGCGCACGGTGCAGCCGGTGCTGGAAGACGCCGAGAAGGAGCTTGAAGAGGCCGCGCTGTGCCTTGGCGCCACCCGACTGCAGACCTTCATGCGGGTCATCCTGCCGACGATTCTTCCGGCGCTGCTCACGGGCTTTGCCCTGGCATTCGCCCGGGCCATCGGCGAGTACGGCTCGGTCATCTTCATCGCAGGCAACATGCCGATGGTGTCGGAGATCACGCCGCTCATCATCATCAGCAAGCTGGAACAGTACGACTATGCCGGCGCCACCGCGGTGGCCGTGGTCATGCTGCTGATCTCCTTCGTGCTGCTGTTCATCATCAATGCACTGCAGTCCTGGCAGCGCAAGCGTTCTGGCGGGGCGATGGCATGAGCGTACAGAGAAAGTCCCACACCTCAACTGAGGCGGCCTGGGTCCGCTACACGCTGATCGGCATTGCGCTGGTCTTCATGTTCCTGTTCCTGGTGCTGCCACTGGCCGCCGTGTTCGCCGAAGCCCTGCGCAAGGGCGTACCGGCCTTCGTGGAAGCGCTGAAGGAACCTGACGCCTGGTCGGCCATACGCCTGACGCTGATCACCGCCGCCATCGCGGTGCCGCTGAACCTGGTGTTCGGCGTTGCGGCGGCATGGGCCATTGCCAAGTACGAGTTCCGCGGCAAGGCCTTCCTGATCACGCTGGTGGACCTGCCGTTTTCAGTGTCGCCGGTGGTCGCAGGCCTGATCTATGTGCTGGTGTTCGGCGCGCAGGGCTGGTTCGGCCCGTGGCTGGCGGCCCATGACATCAAGATCATCTTTGCCGTCCCCGGCATCATCCTGGCCACCATCTTCGTGACCTTTCCGTTCATCGCCCGTGAGCTGATCCCGCTCATGCAGGCGCAGGGCAGCGACGAGGAGCAGGCGGCCATCGTGCTGGGCGCCACGGGCTGGCAGACCTTCTGGCGCGTGACCCTGCCCAACATCAAGTGGGGCCTGATGTACGGCGTGATCCTGTGCAACGCGCGGGCCATGGGCGAGTTTGGCGCGGTGTCGGTGGTGTCGGGCCATATCCGGGGCCAGACCAACACCATGCCGCTGCATGTGGAGGTGCTCTACAACGAGTATCAGTCGGTCGCGGCATTCGCGGTCGCTTCACTGCTGGCGCTGCTGGCCCTCGTGACGCTGGCCATCAAGTCGTTCGTCCAGTGGCGTTTTGAACGCGAGGAAAAGGCAGCCGCCGGGCTGCCCCCGGAACGCCCTCCTGAAGCACCGGCGGTCCAGCCCGTCATCCTGAAAGCAAGCACATGAGCATCGAGATCCGCAACATCAGCAAGCAGTTTGGCGACTTCCAGGCGCTGCGCGACGTTTCCCTGAACATCGAGTCCGGCGAGCTGGTCGCGCTGCTGGGGCCGTCAGGCTGCGGCAAGACGACGCTGCTGCGCATCATTGCCGGCCTGGAAACCGCCGACCACGGCAGCATTCTGTTCAGCGGCCAGGACACGACCGACAAGCATGTGCGCGAGCGCCGCGTCGGCTTCGTGTTCCAGCACTATGCGCTGTTCCGGCACATGACGGTGTTCGAGAACGTGGCCTTCGGCCTGCGCGTGAAGCCGCGCGACCAGCGGCCCAGCGACGAGCAGATCAGCAAGAAGGTGCACGACCTGCTCAAGCTCGTGCAGCTCGACTGGCTGGGCGACCGCTTCCCGGCGCAGCTGTCGGGTGGGCAGCGCCAGCGCATTGCCCTGGCGCGGGCGCTGGCGGTGGAGCCCCAGGTGCTGCTGCTGGACGAACCCTTCGGCGCGCTGGATGCCAAGGTGCGCAAGGAACTGCGCCGCTGGCTGCGCCGGCTGCATGACGAGCTGCATGTCACCAGCATCTTCGTGACGCACGACCAGGAAGAGGCGCTTGAGGTGGCCGACCGTGTCGTGGTCATCAACAAGGGCCAGATCGAGCAGGTGGGCACGCCGCAGGATGTCTGGGAGCACCCGGCCAGCCCGTTCGTCTATGGCTTCCTGGGCGATGTGAACCTGTTCCATGGCCGCGCCCATGAAGGCGAGGTGCACCTGGACGGGATGCAGCTGGAGTCGCCGGAGCATGCCGGTGCGCAGAATGCCAAGGCCTTTGCCTATGTGCGCCCGCACGACCTGGACGTCCAGCGCTATTCACCGGGCCAGGGCCTTGACGAAGCTGGCCGGCCGCGCGGCCTGGTGGTGCAGCTGGCAAGGGCCATTGTGGTCGGCCCGATCGCCCGGCTGGAACTTATTCCGGCCGACGACACCAAACCATCGGACAATTCCAGCAAGGATTCCATCATTGAGGCGCAAATCCCGGCGCAGCAGTTCCGGGATCTGGGATTCCGGGAGGGCGAGACCCTGGTGGTGACACCGCGGCGCGCCCGTGTGTTTGTGGAGAGTGCGGAGAGCGTGGCCTGATCTTTCAAGAAGCCGTGCCTCCTTTGAAGGATCGCAATGCTTCTGGCTTTTTTTGACGCCTATCCGCGTCGCGTGCTGGCCCTTGTCAGCCTTGTCTGCGTGGGCCTGCTCGCGTTTGGCCTGTACCTGCAGCATGTGGTGGGCCTGGAGCCATGCCCGATGTGCGTGGTGCAGCGTTATGCGCTGGTGCTGGTCGGCATCCTGGCGGCCCTGGGCGCAGCGGCGGGGCGCATGCGTGGCCTGCTGTTCACCGGCATTGGCCTGGGGGCGCTATTCGCCGCCGGCGGCGCCTTCACCGCCGCCCGGCAAAGCTGGCTGCAGTGGTACCCGCCCGAATCTTTCTCCTGCGGCCGCGACATCTACGGGATGATCGAGACCTTCCCGCTCAAGCGCGCCATCCCGATGATTTTCCGCGGCAGCGGCGACTGCACCAAGATTGACTGGACCTTCCTCGGCCTGTCCATCGCCAACTGGTCGTTTGTCTGGTTCTGCGTGGTGATTGTGGTGCTGGTGACGCTGGCTGTTCGGCAACTGCGCCGCAGGTAGCTCAGGTCGCGGTGCGGCGGAACATCGCCAGCGAGCCGGCCAAGGCGAGCAGGGCCCCGCCGCAGATCCGGTCCAGCCACTTGACGGCCGACGCCTTGAGCATGCGCACGGCGCGTGCGCCGACGAATGCGTAAGCCAGCATCACGGTGAAATCCACCGTCACGAATACCAGTGCGATCACCACGAATTGCGGGCCTTGCGGCGCGCCCGCGTCGATGAACTGCGGCAGCAGGGCCGAGCAGAAGATGTAGCCCTTGGGGTTGGTGACGGCCACGAGGAACGACTTGGCGAAGATCGAGCGGCTGGTGCGCCGGGTCTCGGCCGCCGATTGCGCGGGCAGCTCGAAACCGCCCTGTGAACGCAGCAGCCGCACGCCCAGCCAGGCCAGGTAGATCGCGCCGGCCCACTTCAGCACGCTGAACCAGAACTCCGAAGCCGCCAGCAGCGCGCCCAGGCCCAGTGCCACGGCACCGACCAGCACGAAGTCGGACAGCACCGCGCCAAGCATGCCCGGCAGCGAGCGGCGCACACCGAAGCGTGAGCCGTTGGCCAGTGCCAGCAGGACCGTCGGCCCGGGCGTCGCGATGGCGACGAAGGCGACGGCGGTGAACAGCAGCAGCGTGGTGATTTCCATGGCCTTACCCCAGCTTCTTGACGAGCACCAGGCTCTTGCGGTCCCAGTTGTACTTGCGCTTGCGCGCCTCGGGCAGCCAGTCCGGGTCCACCTGGACGAAGCCGCGCTTGAGGAACCAGTGCATCGTGCGCGTCGTCAGCACGAAGATGCTCTGAAGGCCCATGGCACGGGCGCGCTGCTCGATGCGCTTCAAGATCTTCTCGCCGTCACCCTGGCCCTGGCTCTGCGGTGACACGGTGAGCGCGGCCATCTCGCCGGTCTTGGCTTCAGGGTACGGGTAGAGCGCCGCGCAGGCGAAGATCACGCCGTCATGCTCGACGATGGTGTAGTTGGCCGCGTCGCGCTCGATCTCGGTGCGGCTGCGCTTGACCAGGGTGCCGTCTTTCTCGAACGGCTCGATCAGCTGCAGGATGCCCGCGACGTCGTCAGGCGTGGCCTCGCGCAGGCTCTCGAGCTTCTCGTCGATGACCATGGTGCCGACGCCGTCGTGCACATAGATTTCCAGCA
>JAZKHY010000057.1:0-55978 GCA_040385105.1 Pseudomonadota bacterium | reverse complement strand
GCGCGCGCATTCCAGGCCAAAGCCCGAGCCTGCGCCGGTGAGGACGGCGGTTTTGTTCTTGAAGTCGGTGATCATCTTGTTCCTCTTGTGGTGGCGCCTTGCTGGCGTGTTCAGGCAGCCTCGACCTTGCGCAGCGAGAAGCCCACGCGCGGGAAGTGCACATGCAGCGTGCCGGCGCGTTCGTCGGTGCGGGCCAGCGTGTAATGGGTGCGGGTGGCGGCGATCAGCGTGCCTTCCGTCGGCTCGGGGCCGAATGCCTCGGCGGTGATGCTGACCTGCGCGCCCAGTGGTATGCCGTGCTCGTCCTGGAAGGTGCTGTCAGTCAGCAGGCCCTTGCCGATCTCGGCCGGCCGCGACGCGGCAGCCAGGGCAATGGCGCGGGTGGCGTCGAATTTTTCAAACTCGCCATGCCCGATGGCGGCCATGCGGTCCATCCAGCCGGTGACGGCGGGGGTGGCATCAAACACGCCGGCCACAACGGATGTACGGGTGCGGGTGAACCACAGCGGGTGGTAGGCGGCAAAGTCCGCCACGCAGGGCGCGCTGCCCAGCAGGAAGTGATGCCCGTCCAGCATGTCAGAAAGGCGGCGCAGGTAGGACTTGTAGGCCGGGGTTGCATCGCCGGGGCGCAGGCGTGTCATGTTGAAGCTCATGGCCTTCCGGTCTTCGCCGAATGCCTTGCCTGCTTCGGGCGGGGTGCCGCTGAACATCTGGGCTGCGCCCTTGGGCTGCAGGCTGTGCGCCATGGCCGTCCAGAACAGCGTACTGTCCGCCCATTGCGCGACGGTGCGTGCCAGGCCCTTGCCGGGTTCGGGGTAGATGGGCGGGGCAGGCTGCAGGTGCTCCAGCACGTCGCAGATGAGCGCGCTGTCGCAGTAGATGTCGGCGCCGACCTGCATGAAGGGCGTGCGGCGGTAGCCGCCGGTCAGGGCCTGCACGTCCGGCTTGGGCATGATGGCCGGGATGATGACCGATTTCCACGGCAGCTTCTTGTAGCCGAGGATCAGGCGGACCTTCTCGGAGAACGGCGAGTTCGGGTAGTGGTGGAGGATGAGGTCGGCCATGGTGTTGTCTCCGGTTTGTCTTGTCACGTTGGCGCAGGCATGGCCCGCTGGATGATGGTGTCAAAGTCCG
The DNA here is from genome assembly GCA_040385105.1 of Pseudomonadota bacterium. Taxonomy (GTDB): domain Bacteria; phylum Pseudomonadota; class Gammaproteobacteria; order Burkholderiales; family Burkholderiaceae_C; genus JACMQX01. Next base: position 54,844 of record JAZKHY010000057.1, on the reverse strand, counting down.
TGGCCGCGCCAAGTGTGCCAAAGGCCTGGCCCCAGTTGCCGCCCAGCCTTGAGTCGCAGAAGGCGCTGAACACCGGCGCGGGCGAGGTCTGGAACAGCAGCGCGGCCTGCACCGCCAGCGCCACGTCCTGCGCCAGGCGCCGGGCCTCCAGTTCGGTGGCCATTTCTTCCACGCGGGCCGGCAGGGCCGCGACCACGCGGTCCAGCGCAGGATGGGCGCCACGTGCCGGCGTCAGCTCATGCGCCAGCGCCGCGCCCACGTCGGCCTTCCGCAGGGCGCGCAGCAGGTCCAGCGCCATGATGTTGCCGGCGCCCTCCCAGATGGAGTTGAGCGGCATCTCGCGGTAGATGCGGGCCATGATGCCCTCGCCGCCCTCCTCCACATAGCCGTTGCCGCCCAGGCATTCCATGGCTTCCTGCGCAAAGTGGCTGCCGCGCTTGCAGATCCAGTACTTGGCCACCGGCGTGAGCAGGCGGCGCATCACGGCCTCGTGGGCGCTTGTGGTGTCGTCAAAGGCATGGGCCAGGCGCAGGGCCAGCGCGGTGGCGGCTTCGCTCTCCAGCGCCAGGTCGGCCAGCACATTGCGCATCAGCGGTTGACTGATCAGCGGCTTGCCGAAGGCGCTGCGCTGCGCCGCATGGTTGAGCGCAATGCTCAGGGCCTGGCGCATCAGGCCGCTGGTGCCAAGTGCGCAGTCCAGCCGCGTCATCACGCCCATTTCAAGAATCTGCGGAATGCCGCGGCCCTCGTCGCCGACCAGCCAGGCATGGGCGCCGTGGAATTCAACCTCCGAGCTGGCATTGGCCTTGTTGCCCAGCTTGTCTTTCAGACGCTGGATGCGGATGGCGTTGACGCTACCGGAGGGGCCTGCTGGGCCCTCATTGTCCGGCAACACGCGTGGCAAAAAGAAGCACGAGAGGCCGGCCGGCGTCTGCGCGAGGATCAAAAACGCGTCGCACATCGGGGCCGAGAAGAACCATTTGTGCCCGGTGACGCGGTAGCGCTTGCCCCAGGCATCGTCCCCGTCAAACACCGCCTGCGTGGTGTTGGCGCGCACGTCCGAGCCGCCCTGCTTCTCGGTCATGCCCATGCCCATGGTCACACCGGGCTTGCGGGTGAAGAGTTTCAGCCCGGGGTCGTACTGGCGGCTGGCCAGCAGCGGCATCCACTGGGCGGCAATGGCCGGGTTGCCCTGCAGCGCCGGCGTGACGGCGTAGGTCATCGAGATCGGGCACAGCGTGGACGGCTCCAGCTCGGTGAACAGCATGAAGCCTGCCGCGCGGCGCAGGTGCGCATGCGGCCCGTTGCTCCAGGGCGTGCCGTGCAGGCCCGCGCCCACCGCCGTGGCCATGAGCGCGTGGTAGCTCGGGTGGAACTCCACCTGGTCGATGCGGCGGCCAAAGCGGTCGTGGCTGTGCAGCTGCGGCGTGTGGGTGTTGGCAAGGCGCGCATGCTGCTGCATTTCCGCCGTGCCGAGCCTTGCGCCAAAGGCGTCCAGCTCCGCAGTGTCCAGGCCCGGCGCATTGAACTGGATGGCGTCGCGCATGGCGCGGTTGGTGGCAAACAGGTTGTAGCCGACCAACGGCTCGGGCTGGTTGATGACCTCGTGCGTCATGTCGTCAGTCATATCGTCAGCGGTGCCCACGGCGCGCCCCGGCAGGCTCAGACGAGCTTGACCAGCTGCTTGCCGAAGTTCCTGCCCCTGAGCAGGCCGAGGAAGGCCTCGGGCGCCGATTCAATGCCCTGCGCCACCGACTCGCGGAACTTGAGCTTGCCGGTGGCCACCAGTGTGCCCAGCTCGGTCAGCGCGGCGGGCCAGTGCTCCATGTGCTCGCTGACGATGAAGCCCTGCAGCTTCAACCGGCTTTGCAGCAGCAGCTGCGGCTGGGTGATGGGCACCGGCATACCGTTGTAGCCGGCGATCATGCCGCACAGCGCAATGCGGCCAAAGGCGTTCATGCGGGACAGCACGGCGTCCATGCCGATACCGCCGACGTTCTCGAACAGGGCGTCCACACCGTCAGGCGTGACGTCCTTGAGTGCGGCGTAGAGCGACTTGGCGTCGCTGTGCTGCTTGTAGTCCACACAGGCGTCAAAGCCCAGCTCGTTGACGACATAAGCGCATTTGTCGGGCCCGCCCGCAATGCCCACCGCACGGCAGCCGCGCGCCTTGGCCAGCTGGCCCACCACGCTGCCGACGGCGCCACTGGCGGCGCTGACCACCACAGTTTCACCGGCCTTGGGCTCGCAGATTTTCATCAGGCCGTACCAGGCCGTCACGCCGGGCATGCCGACGGAGCCGAGGTAGGCGCTGATGGGAATGTGCGTCGTGTCCACCTTGCGCAGCATGCCGGCCTGCGCCGCTTCCACAATGCTGTACTCCTGCCAGCCGCCCATGCCGACGACCTTGTCACCGACGTTGAATTTGGGGTTCCTTGACTCGGCAATCTCGCCCACTGTGCCGCCGCCCATGGTCTGGCCCAGCGGCTGCGGCAGTGCATAGCTCTTGGCGTCGTTCATGCGGCCGCGCATGTACGGGTCCAGGCTCAGGTAGTGGTGGCGCACCAGCACCTGGCCGTCCTGCAGCGCGGGCGTTTCGGCCACGACCAGCTTGAAGTTGGAGGTGGTGGCTTCGCCCTGGGGGCGGTTGTCCAGGTGGATCTGCTTGTTCTGTGGCATGGATGTCTCCTTGTGTTTTCCCGGCGGCGTCAATCCGTGGAGATGGTCGTCGAGACCGGCGTTGTGCCGTTCGCGCTCGTCGGCCCGACCGGCAGGCGCTTGACGTACTTGAAGGTGCCGGTGGCATGCGCGCAGGCCTTGCCCTGCGCGTCGTAGATCGTCGCTTCGGTGAAGGCCATGGTGGCGGTGCGGTGCATCAGCCGGCCCTTGCCGGTGAGCGCGCCCTTGCAGGGCAGCATGAACTGCGTTTTCATCTCGATGGTGACAACGCCCATCTCGGGTTGCACGCTGCGCGCGGCTGCCGCCATGGTCACGTCCATCAGCGTCATCACCGCGCCGCCGTGGGCTACCTGGAAGGTGTTCAGGTGCTCGGGCTTCGGCTCGTACTCGATGGCGGACGCGCCGCCCTCAAAGTGCGTCAGCTCGAAGCCCAGGTGGGCCACGAAGGGGATGTGGATGCCGAATGAATCACTCATTGCAACGCCCTGCCGTACTCGGGATCAGCCACCCGTGATGATGCTCACGCCGCCGTCAATGGCGAGCCACTGCCCGGTGATGTGCTTGCCGGCATCCGACGCGTACAGCAGCGTGATGCCCTTGAGGTCTTCATCATCGCCCAGCCGGTTCAGCGGTGCGTGCGAGGCCATCTTGTCCTCGCCGATGGCGGCGAGCGTGCCGGCCGTCATCTTGCTGGGGAAAAAGCCCGGGCACAGCGCATTGACGTTGATGCCGTACTTGCCCCATTCGGCCGCCAGCGCCTGGGTGAAGGTGATGACCGCGCCCTTGGACGTGTTGTAGGCGATCATGTTCATGCCGGCCGGGTTGCCGCCCAGCCCGGCAATCGAGGCCAGGTTGAGGATGCGCCCGGACTTGCGCGGGATCATGCAGGCCTTGGCCACAGCCTGGCTCAGCAGGAAGTAGCCGCGGATGTTCAGGTTCATCACCTTGTCCCAGCCGTCGACCGGGTAGTCTTCGGCGGGTGCGCCCCATGAGGCGCCGGCGTTGTTGACCAGGATGTCGATGGCGCCCATGCGTTGCACCGTTTCGTCGGTCAGCCGCTGGATGTCTTCCTGCTTCGAGCAGTCCGCCGCGATCCAGCGGGCGTCGATGCCCGCTGCCTGCAGGTCGGCCACGGCTTCTTCCAGGTCGCCCGCCTTGCGGGATGTGACCATGATGCGGGCTCCGGCCTCGCCCAGGGCGTGGGCCATCTGCAGGCCCAGGCCGCGCGAGCCGCCGGTCACGAGGGCTGTCTTGCCCTTGAGGTCAAAAAGTTGCTGGATGGTTCTTGTCATGTGTCTTCTCCTGTTCCTTGATTGTCCGGCGCAGGCGCAGGCTCAGCTGTCTTCCCTGAGACGCGAGCGCACATACAGCAGCACCGCGCCCGCGATTGCCAGGCAGGTTCCGCCCGCAACGAGCAGCCAGTTCATCCCCATGCCGCCGGATCGGAGGATCAGGCCGAACACCAGAACGAACAGGCCGCCGTAGATCAGGCGCCAGATGAGTTTGTCAATAAGGTTGATTGTCCGGGGGGATGCCATCAGAAAGCCTCTTCACTGAAGTGGGCGCAGGTCATGTCGCGCGATTCAACGACTTTAAGCCAGGCGCCGATCTTCGGCAGTTCGTAGTGGTAAAAATATTGCGCCGCGCCCAGCCGCCCCTGCGTGGCCGCTGCGGCCCGGCTGGCATCGGACGCCAGCGCGGACAGGGCCACGTCCAGCCAGATCCAGGCCAGCACCGTGTGGCCGAATGCCTGCATGTAGGGCACGGCATTGGGCAGCGCGTCGGCCGGGTTGCCGGTGGCCCAGGCCGCCTTGGTGGCCGCGCCAATATGCTGCAGCGCCTTGCCGAGCGCATTTGCATGGGCAGCGAGTTCCGGCACCTGGATGGCGCGTTCGATGGTGGCGTTGATGCGCGCAGCCAGCAGCTGCAGGCCCTTGCCGCCTTCCATCAGCACCTTGCGGCCCAGCAGGTCGGCCGCCTGGATGCCATGGGTGCCCTCGTGGATCATGTTCAGCCGGTTGTCGCGCCAGTACTGCTCCACGGGGAAGTCGCGGGTGTAGCCGTAGCCGCCGTGGATCTGGATGGCCAGCGAGTTGGCCTCCAGGCACCATTCGCTGGGCCAGCTCTTGGCAATGGGGGTGAGCACCTCCAGCAGCAGGCGGGCCTCGTCGGCCGCTTCCTCCCCCGCTGTGTGCTGCTCGTCCACCAGCTTTGCGCAGTACAGCTCCAGCGCCAGCGCGCCCTCGCAGTAGGACTTCTGCGCCAGCAGCATGCGCTTGACGTCGGCATGTTCAATGATGCGGACCTGGGGTTGTGAGGAGTCCTTGCCCGCCGGGCCGACGGGCCTGCCCTGGGGACGGTTCTTTGCGTAGTCCAGCGAGGCGTGGTAGCCCGCCATGCCCAGCATCACCGCCGCCGTTCCCACGCCGATGCGCGCCTCGTTCATCATGTGGAACATGCAGCGCAGCCCTTCATGCGGCTTGCCGACGAGGTAGCCGATGGCGCCTGCACCATTTCCGTCAAGCCCTGCGCCAAAGTCCGTTCGTCCTGAGCCAGTCGAAGGGACCGGGTATTTGCCTTCGCCGAAATTCAGCAGCGTATTCGTCGTGCCGCGCCAGCCCAGCTTGTGGTTCAGGCCAGCCAGCGCCACGTCGTTGCGCTCGCCGGTCAGTTGCCCGCTTGTGTCCACCAGCTTCTTCGGCACGATGAACAGCGAGATGCCGCGCGTGCCCGCAATCAGCTTGCCGTCCGGGCCGGGGATCTTGGCCAGCACCAGGTGGATGATGTTCTCCGTCAGCTCGTGCTCGCCCGACGAGATCCACATCTTGTTGCCCTTGAGGCGAAAGCGCGGGCCGAGCGGGTCGGCTTCAGAACCTTCGCCGTCGGGCACGGCGCGCGTCGTGATGTCGCTCAGCGACGAGCCGGCCTGCGGCTCGCTCAGGCACATGGTGCCCGAGAAGCGCCCGCCGAACTCGTTGCGGGCAAACACCGCCTTCTGCATCTCGGTGCCGTGGACCAGCAGCAGGTTGGCATTGCCCTTGGTCAGCAGGCTGGAGCCGATGCTGACCGACGCCATGGCAAAGAAGGCATTGGCCGCCGCCTCGATGGTGTAGGGCAGCTGCATGCCGCCTTCCTCGTAGTCCTGTGCGGCGCTGAGCATGCCGGAGCCGGCATAGGCCCGGTTGGCATCGTGCGTGGCCTGCGGCAGGATGACCTTCTCGCCATCGAAATGCGGCTCCTGCGTGTCCACCAGCCGGTTGAACGGCGCGTACTTCTCGCGCGCGATGCGCTCGCAGGTGTCGAGCACGGCGTCGAAGGTCTCGCGCGAATGGTCGGCGAAGCGTTCCCGGCTGTTCAGGGCTTCGGCCTGCAGCCAGTCATACAGCAGGAAGTCGAGTGTGGGGCGAAGGCTCATGCTTGTGGGTCGGGTGGGTTGGCGGGTGGATTCGCAGGTGGGGCGGCAGGCGTCAGGACAACGCGGTTGTCCTGCGGGGCCGGCGCATGCAGGGGTCTGGCGGGCGCCGGTTCGGCAATCGCCGGCTCACCCAGGCGTGCCTCGGTGAACAGGTTCCACACGGCAATGAACATGGCGGCAATCACCGGGCCAATCACAAAGCCGTTCAGGCCGAACAGCGTCATGCCGCCCAGCGTGGTGATGAGGATCACATAGTCGGGCATCTGCGTGTCCTTGCCCACCAGGATCGGGCGCAGCAGGTTGTCCACCATGCCGATGACGAGCACGCCGGCCGCGATGAGGATGGCGGCCTTGACGAGCGCGCCCGTCGCCAGGAAGTACAGCGCCACCGGCCCCCAGACCAGCGCCGCGCCCACGGCCGGCAGCAGTGACAGGAAGGCCATCAGCGTGCCCCAGAGCACCGGCGCATGGACGCCGAGGAACCAGAAGATCAGCCCGCCCAGCGCGCCCTGCAGCATGGCCACCACCACGTTGCCCTTGACGGTGGCGCGCACCACGGTGAGGAACTTGCCCAGCAGGTCGCGCTTGATCTCTTCGTCCAGCGGCACGGCCTCGAGGATGCGGCGTGACAGTGCGGAGCCGTCGCGGATCAGGAAGAACATCAGGTACAGCATCACGAAGAAGCTGATGACGAAGTCAAAGGTGTTCTGGCCTAAGTTGAGCACCTGGGTGGCGATGTACTGGCTGCCCTTGGAGACGCTCTCGGCCAGCTTTTGCTGGATGACCGCAAAGTTGTTGAGCCCTGCCCTGTCCAGCATGCCGGTGATCCAGCCCGGCAGCACGTCGTAGATCTGCTGGAAATAGCTGGCAATGTTGAATTCGCCGGACTGCACGCGCGCATAGACGCCCGCCGCTTCCTGGACCAGCAGCGCGCCGATGAGGCCCAGGGGGAGGATCACCAGCAGCAGGATGATGGTCACCGTCAGCAGCGCCGTCCAGGTGCGCTTCCCGCGCAGGCGCGGCAGCAGCCAGCGGAACAGCGGAATGAACATCAGGGCAAAGACTGCCCCCCAGAAAACGGCGCCCGAGTATGGCGCCAGCACGAACAGGAAGGCCAGCGAGACAAGGATGACCAGGAACAGGAAAGCCTTGTCCTCCAGCGCGGAGGAACGTGCGGTACTCGAAAATTTCATGGCGTCGGGCCCGTGCAATGTGGATGCACGATGGTACGGGCTTTGCGCCGCGCTTTTACAGGACCTCGAACACGCCGGCCGCGCCCATGCCGCCGCCGATGCACATGGTCACCACCACCTTCTTAGCGCCGCGGCGCTTGCCCTCGATCAGCGCATGGCCGGTCAGGCGCTGGCCCGACACGCCGTAGGGGTGTCCTACGGCAATGGCGCCGCCGTTGACGTTCAGGCGGTCGCCCGGGATGCCCAGCTTGTCGCGGCAGTAGATGACCTGCACCGCGAAGGCTTCGTTCAGCTCCCACAGGTCGATGTCGTTCACCGTCAGGCCGAGCTTCTTGAGCACCTTGGGGATGGCAAAGACGGGGCCGATGCCCATTTCGTCCGGCTCGCAGCCGGCCACCGCAAAGCCGAGGAAGCGGCCCAGGGGCTTCAAGCCCTTGCGGCTGGCCACGTCTTCATTCATGACCACCACGGCGCCGCCGCCGTCGGAGAACTGGCTGGCATTGCCGGCAGAAATGACGCCGCCCGGGATGGCGGGCTTGATGCCGCTGATGCCTTCCTTGGTGGTGCCGGCGCGGATGCCTTCGTCATTGCTGACGGTGACTTCCTTGGTACGCAGGCCCATGACCGGGTCGGCGACGCCGGCCAACACGGTGATGGGGGCGATCTCGTCCTTGAACAGGCCCGCTTCCAGCGCGGCCGTGGCCCTCTGCTGGCTGGCGGCGCCGTATTCGTCCATGGCTTCACGGCTGATGTTGTAGCGCTTGGCCACCTGCTCGGCGGTCTGCAGCATGTTCCAGTAGATCTCGGGCTTGATTTTCTCCAGGTTCAGGTCGCGCAGCATGTGCTGGTTCATTTCCTGCTGCACGCAGGAAATGCTTTCCACGCCGCCGGCGACAAAGATGTCGGCCTCGCCGGCGATCACGCGCTGGGCGGCCATGGCAATGGTCTGCAGGCCGGAGGAGCAGAAACGGTTCACCGTCATGCCGGAGGTGGTGATGGGGCAGCCGGCCATCAGCGCGACCTGGCGCGCGATGTTGGCGCCGGTGGCGCCTTCGGGATTGGCACAGCCCATGATGACGTCGTCCACCTCGGCGGCCTCGATGCCCGCGCGCTGGATGGCGTGCTTGACCGCATGGCCGCCCAGGGTGGCACCATGCGTCATGTTGAAGGCGCCCTTCCAGCTCTTGGCCAGGGGTGTGCGGGCGGTGGAGACGATGACGGCGTTGGTCATGATGGATGCCTTTCTGGAGTGAATTTCATTTTGCGGAGGTGTTCCGCAGCAATTGGTTGTAGAACTGGATCATCTCGGCATAGTTGGCTAAAGACATGCGCTCGTTCGTGCCGTGCAGCATCTGCAGGTCTTCGGACTTGGCGCGCACCGGCGAGAAGCGGAAGATCGCGTCGCTCACGCCAACAAAGTGGCGCGAGTCGGTACCGCCCAGCATCAGGCCGGGCAGCACAATCGCCGGCGGGAAAATCTCGCGGATGGTCCGGTTGATGGTGCGGTAGCCCGCAGAGTCTGTGGACGAAACGGGCGATGGGTCCACGTTGCCGGGGCGCGGCTTGACCACCACGGCATCATCGCCCACAGCCGACTTGACATGCCGCTCGATGATGTCGGTGGTCTCTCCAGGGAGGATGCGGTAGTTCACCGACGCCTCGCTGTGGCCCGGGATCACGTTTTCCTTGTTGCCCGCGTTGACAATGGTCAGCGCCGTCGTGCTGCGCAGCATGGCGTTGGTGCTGGCCGCCTTCTGCAGTTGCCATTCGAGCAGGGGCTTGAACAGCCACATGTTGGAGAGCAGGAAGCGGCTCGGGCCTGTCACCTCCGGTGCCAGTGTCTCGAACATTTCGCGGCCCACACCGGCCAGTTCCGCCGGGCGCTGCTTGTCCTCCAGCCGCGCAAGTGCCCTGCTCATGATGCCGATGGATGTCCGGGCAGGCGGCATCGATGAATGCCCTGCCGCCGCGTCCACGCTGAGCTGGTAGGTGGCATAGCCCTTCTCGGCCACGCCAATCAGCGCAGCGGGCTTGTCGACAGGGAGGATGCCGTCAGTGATGAGCAGGCCTTCGTCCAGCAGCCACTCCAGCTGCACACCTCGCTGCTTGAGCGTGTCAGCCATGGCTTTGGCGCCACGCAGGCCGCTGACTTCCTCGTCATGCCCCATCACCAGGTAGATCGTGCGGCTGGGGGCAAAGCCTGCCGTCAGCAGCATCTCCACCGCTTCCATCTGCGCAAACAGGTTGCCCTTGTTGTCCCAGGTGCCGCGGCCCCAGATGAAGCCGTCCTTGACTTCGCCGGCGAACGGGTCGACCTTCCACTCTTTCTCGGTGCCGGGTGCGATCGGCACCACGTCCTGGTGCGCCATCAGCGCAATCGGCCGGGCCCGGGGGTCTGTGCCCTTCCAGGTATAGAGCAGGCTCTTGCCGCCGATCACTTCTCGCTGCAGCGCCGCATGCGTCTTGGGGAAGGTCTTCTCCAGGTAGGCATGAAGCTTGAAGAACTCGGCGTTGCCCGCCTCCGGGTCGTCGGCGCTGGCGATGGTCTTGAACGGAATGGCACCCGCCAGCCGCTGGGCCGCTGCGGGTGTGTCAACGGCAGCCTTCTGCACCGCAGTCACTTGCAACTGGCGGGACTCGGTGCGCAGGGTGTTGGCAAACACCACCGCCACCAGGCCCAGCACCACGACCAGCAAAAGCAGGAAGAGTCGCTTGATCATGGCGCCGGCTGCGGTTGTACCGGGGGCTTAGTTGAAGCTCTTGCCTTCAGCCGCCAGCCTGGCGAGCAGCGGCGCCGGTTCCCAGAACTTCGCATCGTCCAGCGGGTTCTGCTGGAAGCGCTTCATGCTCTGCACCACATTGAACAGGCCGACCTGGTCCGCGTACAGCATCGGGCCGCCGCGGTGGATCGGGAAGCCGTAGCCGGTGAGGTAGACCATGTCGATGTCGCTGGCCTTTGACGCGATGCCGTCTTCCAGGATGTGCGCCGCCTCATTGACCAGGGAGTACACCAGGCGCTGCACGATCTCTTCGTCAGAAATCTTGCGCGGCGTGATGCCCAGTTCCTTGCGGTGGTCCTCGATCATCTTGTTCACCAGGTCTGACGGAATCGCGTCGCGCTTGCCCGCCTGGTAGTCGTACCAGCCTGCGCCGGTCTTCTGCCCGAAGCGGCCCAGCTCGCAGAGCTTGTCTGCCGTGCGGCTGTATTTCATGTCGGCACGCTCGGTGGCGCGGCGCTTGCGGATGGCCCAGCCAATGTCGTTGCCGGCCAGGTCGCCCATGCGGAACGGGCCCATGGCAAAGCCGAACTTCTCGACCGCCCTGTCCACCTGCTGCGGCGTGGCGCCCTCGTCCAGCAGGAAGCCGGCTTGCCGGCTGTACTGCTCGATCATGCGGTTGCCGATGAAACCGTCGCACACGCCCGACACAACCGAGGTCTTCTTGATCTTCTTGCCGATGGCCATGACGGTTGCCAGCACGTCCTTGGCGGTCTTCTTGCCGCGCACCACTTCCAGCAGCTTCATGACGTTGGCCGGGCTGAAGAAGTGCGTGCCGACGACGTCTTCCGGGCGCTTGGTGAAACCGGCAATCTTGTCGACGTCCAGCGTGGAGGTGTTGGACGCCAGAATGGCGCCGGGCTTCATCACCCGGTCCAGTTCCTTGAATACCTTTTCCTTGACGCCCATCTCTTCAAACACGGCCTCGATGACCATGTCGGCGTCCTTCAGCTCGTCATAGCTCAGCGTGGTGGACAGCAAGGCCATGCGCGCGTCGTACTTGTCCTGCTTGAGCTTGCCCTTCTTGACCTGGGCTTCGTAGTTCTTGCGGATGGTGGCCACGCCCTTGTCCAGCGCTTCCTGCTTCATCTCAAGGATCTTCACCGGGATGCCGGCGTTCAGGAAGTTCATCGAGATGCCGCCGCCCATGGTGCCGGCGCCAATGACGGCGATGGACTTGATGTCGCGCTTTGGCGTGTCTTCCGGCACATCCGGAATCTTGGAGGCTGCGCGCTCGGCCACGAAGATGTGGCGCAGTGCGCGGCTCTCGGGCGTGAACATCAGGTTGGTGAAAATCTCGCGCTCAAGGCGCATGCCTTCGTCGAACTTGTTCTTGGTGGCCATCTCGACGATGTCCACGCACTTGACGGGCGCCGGGAAGTTCTTGGCCATGCCCTTGACCATGTTGCGCGCGAACTGGAAGTACGCGTCGCCCTGGGGGTGCTTGCACGGCAGGTTACGCACCAGCGGCAGCGGTCGGGTTTCAGCGACCGACTTGGCGAAGGCCAGCGCTTCTTCAGCCAGCGACTCGGCCGAGGCGGACATCTTGTCAAACAGCTTCTGCCCCGGCAGCGACGCCAGCATCTCGCTCTTGACCGGCTCGCCGCTGACGATCATGTTCAGCGCGGTTTCCACACCCAGCACGCGCGGCAGGCGCTGCGTGCCGCCTGCGCCGGGGATCAGGCCGAGCTTGACTTCGGGCAATGCCACGCTGGTGCCTGGGGCTGCGATACGGTAGTGGCAGCCCAGCGCCAGTTCCAGGCCGCCGCCCATGGCGACGCTGTGGATGGCGGCAATGACCGGCTTGGAGGAGTTTTCGATGGCCAGGATCACACTCAGCAGATTGGGCTCGGCCAGCGCCTTGGGCGTGCCGAATTCCTTGATGTCCGCGCCGCCCGAGAAGGCCTTGCCGGCACCGGTGATGACGATGGACTTGACTGCTGCATCAGCATTCGCCTTTGTCAGGCCATCGGTGAGGCCAACGCGGGTGGCATGGCCGAGGCCGTTGACGGGCGGGTTGTTCATGCTGATCACGGCAACGTCGCCGTGAACTTTGTATTCAGCCGTCATGCGATTTCCTTTGGGATGGGGAGAAAAGAACAGTCGTTCGCTTTTTTGGATTCTAAGTGAGGCCCGCAAAGCCCGCCGGTGGCGTTGTCGCAGTTGGGACAAGCGGCCGGATGGCCCTATACGTTGGCCTCATTGCCGGGCATCCGGCGCGGGCCTAGATTGCGCCCATACCCCCACCTGGAAGGCTGTGACATGGCTCCACTGGATCACGCTGTCGCGACCGAAGACGGGCAGCTCTTGCTGCAACAGGTCCTGGACGGCGCAGCCCGGGACGCGTACCGCCGTTTTGCCGTCGAGCTGGCCCGCATGGCGTTTGCCGACCCTGCGGATGCTGAACGCGCCGTTGAAAGCGGCGGCTTCGTCATAGACGGCCATCCGTTCACCGTGGTCCTTTACGAGGCCCTGAACGCCGTGGAGGTTTGCTGCCGGTCCCGTCAGGGGCCTCCCGGGCAGTACGCAATGGAAAGGATGCTGGAGTTTGAACTGGCCCATGCCGGCGAGGGCGTCGAACTGGGCATCGATCCGGCGACCGGGGCGGCCACGGCACGCATCGTGGCCGGGCTGCACTGGATAGACGGCATTGAACGGGACGGCGCCTGCGCCATCGCAGGCCAGCTCATTGGCGTGTGCCGCCACGTTGTCGAAGCGAAGGAGGATGTATGAACGAGGACCTCAATGAGGCGATGGACGCGATGACGGGCGGGCCGGAACGCGAATTTGACGCCATGGTGGAAACGGCATTCGAAGACGCCGCGCGGCGCCTGGAAAGCAGGCACACCCTGCTTGATACCGGAGCCGGCCGGCTTGAGGACCGGCGCTACGACGTGGGAGGCGTGAAGCTTGCCATCGGCCTCAGGCGCCGGCACAACATCATCGGCCTGTATGCCGACATCGGCTTGCCGGCGCCCGCTGCCTTCCGCCAGCTGCTCGAGATGAACCACGCCTGTCCGCCTGGCGGGATGCGCCTGGGCATGCACCCGCGCTCGCGCCGGCTGGTGGCCACCGTGCAGCTGCCGATACCCGGGCTTCACCTGCAGCCTGAGCTGATAGAGGATGTGGCGCGCGACCTGGCCCGGCATGCGCACGAACTGCGAATTTCATTCAGGGAGTAACCCTCATGACGACGTCTGCAGATGGACCTATGGGCTATGGCCGATTCCATACGGTATATGGAGGAACCCGCGTTGAAGGCGCCACCGAAGCCGAGCTGGAGCGGCTGCGGAAAGGTCCAGGCGACGCGCACGGCACGCACGACCTGATTCCCGAAGAGGAAAGTTCCACAACCTTTCATATGCCCAAACAGCCGAAAAGCCAGGAAAGCGGCAGCGGGCATGACGAAAAGGGACCGCCGCACAGCGCATCGTCAACCAGCTCATCCGAGGCCTTGCGCAAGGCGAAGTTCACCGTCCTGGCACTGGGCAACAACCCAGGGGAACTGCGCAATTTCGCAAGGCATGCCGCCCAACCGGAGCTCCGCCAGGCACTGCTGCAATGCGCGATGGAGATTGAAAGCGGGCAGTCCATGGGAGACACGGGTGGCGGCCATGTCGTCGTTGACTTGCCGTCGGCGAGCGACCCGGCGGCGCGGACCCGCAGTGCCCATACTTTGCGGCACGTCGCGCGCCACACGGCCGACGCCAGCTGCAGGCGAGCCCTGCTTGAATGCGCCGACAGGCTGGTACAGGGTGCAGGAAGCACCGGATCATCGCCGGCGGCCAAGCACTCCGCTCCGGCAGGCGTCCTGGACAGCAAATCACCGGCGCCTGAAGAGCACGCTGCGGGGTGGGAAGATGCGCTGAAACAGGCGGTACAGGCCGGGAAACAGTCAGGGGACGAACCCGGCCTGCTCAGGCGTCAAGCTGAACAGGCGCAAACGAGCGTCCTGCGCAGGGTCCTGTGGAGCCGCGCCATTGCGGCGGAAGCGATCCGGGAGACCGTCAAACCCACGAGTCCCGAACAGCTTCACGGGCTCGTGAACGAGGCAATGAAGCGCCTGACGGTGCCGCCGGCTTCGGCGCTGGAGGTACCGCAACCACATGAATCCTTCATGTCCGACACAAAAGGCTCCGTGCCGGCGTTGCCGGATGACAAGGCGCCTGGCTACCTGTCCCCGCAGAAAGTCGCAAGGACCCAGGAACTGGTGGCTCGTGCGGTCGCACGAGAGCCCGAAGCCATGCAGAGGCTCATTCAGCGCAAGATAGATGTCGAGGACAGCCGGCACCGGTTTGGCTCCGCCGTCAAGACACTTGGGCCGGCATCAGATACGAGGCACGCCGACAGGTCCTCAGTCGCGCTGGAAAAGTTCCGCTTCCACCTGCAGACGCCTGAGGGCCGGGCCGCATTCCAGGCAAGGTCGGTCGGCTACGACCCGGATGAATTATGGAGATACGCGCATTTGCGGCGGGACCTCCTGCGGGAGACGCTTCCGACGCTCGACCCGGAGTCGTTTGAGGCCGAAGTCGGCAGGGACCTCATCCATCACGCCTATGCCGCGCGCGCCGACGCAGTCGCGCTGATCAAGCGCCATGGCGGCGACATCGGTGAGCGCGAGCGCCGGGAACTCATCGACCGGAATTCATTGGTGCTGATGGATCCTGCTGCTGTCCGTAGCCAGGCTAACGCCTTGTTCTCGGAAATGGGAACCAGCCCACCGCATGAGGCTGTTCAGCGCGGCAAGGGACCGCTGGTACAGGCCATTGAATTGCGGGCCGAACTGTTGAGGCAAATGGACCTGGCAGGCATGTTCGGCGACGGGAGCGGCACTGATTTCGCGCGCCCTCTGGCCCGCATGGCCGCTGAACGCCTGGAGGCGCAGGGCATCACCACGGCCGCAGCGCTGGCCCAAGCGGTTGAAGAACGCCGGGTCTCGCTGGTGCCGACGGTTGAGGACTTCGGGCGGCTCGCGCACATGCAGGTCCCGCAGCCAGACCTGACCGGAATTCTCGCAACCATGGAGGAGGCCTTTGTCAGCTCGGGGGGCTTGCGCAGCGACTTTCACGATCACCCGGTGGTCCAGGCGATGAGCCTGCGGGGCACGATCATGGACCTGCTGCGCGCCAGCCAGGATCCGGCCGCCCCGCCGTGGACAATGGACAAGGCCGAAGCCATTGCCCGAAAGTGCGGGCGCAGTCCCACGGACGACCCGCCTGGCCTTGGCATAGGCAGCGGTGCCGACCTGCGCCGGGTCATCAACGGCTTGGTGAAGTCCGAGCACATCAGGTCAGGCCTCGTCGAGCTCACCAGGGAGGTCCGAAACGGCCTGCTCCCGGCGTTGGCCCTGGCACTGGCGGAATCAGGCGCAGACTACATTCCGCAGGATCGCACGATGTCTAGAACCATCTTTCTGGGCCTCGCATTCAATGGCCTGAACACCTTCTCGGGCTTCGGTGGCTCATTCAATGCCGACAGTGAACTGCTGCCGCCGCAGCGCAAGGACGACAAGCGCGCGCATATCGTGCATTCCGTTGTGGCAGGAAACCTCAACGCCCTGACGCAGCTGGCGCCCGCGCGTGCGCGCCCGGCCCTCTATGTTTGCCAGATGTTCAGCACCTTCCTTACCGGCATGGGGCGTTCCGCCGCCCTGCGCAGGGGCGCCCTGCAGGTGCCAAAATTCCTGAATGAAGCACCAGCAACGCAGGAGGAGATCGAGGTGGTTCGGCGAGTTCGCGCGCAGCCGGCTTTCGGGTCAACGGTCAGACATTGGTGGGGCCAGATGCGGCGCCAGACCGGCCCGACCGTGGCGCCGTTGTTCCGGTTGCCCGGAGGCCTCGCATTTGCTGTGGCCCAGGAGCAGAGCCGTACGCAGTCCCGCGCAATTGGCCACGGGGTGGCTACGGGGCTGGAGACTGTGTTCCGGGCTGTTGAAGGCAACTTCAGGGCGGGGGAAGACGACAGGTTCCGCGAGCAGCCCCCGCCTTAGCGTCACACCTCCAGCCACTCCTTGCGGATGTAGTTGTCGGCGCGCAGGCTGTCCGGCGTGCCGCTGAACACGATGGAGCCGTGGCCCATCACCAGGGCCCGGTCGGAAATCGCCATGGCGATGGTGAGCTTCTGCTCGATCAGCAGCACCGAGATGCCGCGTGTCTTCAGCTTCTTCAGGTATTCCCCGACCAGCTCCACTATCTTCGGCGCCAGGCCTTCGGTCGGCTCGTCAATGATGATCAGGTCCGGGTCACCCATCAGGGTGCGGCACAGCGTGAGCATCTGCTGCTCGCCGCCGGACAGAACACCGGCCTCGGTGTGCTGCCGCTCCTTGAGCCTCGGGAACATGTCGTACATGTCGTCAAAGCCCCAGCGGCTGCCGGCGCCCTTGCCCTTCTGGCCGAGCATCAGGTTCTGGTGGACGGTGAGCGTCGGGAAGATGTCACGGTTCTCGGGCACATAGCCCAGGCCCATATGCGCCACCTCGTAGGCCTTGCGCCCGGTGATGGGCTTGCCCTTCCACTGGATGTCGCCGGTGCAATCCACAAGACCCATGATGGCCTTGGCAGTCGTCGAGCGGCCCGAGCCGTTGCGGCCCAGCAGCGCGACGATCTCGCCCGGCTGCACGTCGAAGTTGACGCCGTGCAGCACATGGCTCTTGCCGTAGTAGGCGTGGAGGTTGTTGATATTGAGCATCTCAGTGTCCTCCCTGTGCATCTGCAACATGGGAGCCCAGGTAGGCCTCCTGGACGCGCTGGTTGGCCCGTACCTCCGACGGCACGTCATAGGCGAGGACTTCGCCATAGACCACCACCGCGATCTTGTCCGCCAGGCCAAACACCACCCCCATGTCATGCTCCACGGTCAGCAGGGTCTTGCCCACGGTAACTTCCTTGATGAGGTTGATGAAGCGGCTGGTTTCGCTCTTGCTCATGCCGGCCGTCGGTTCATCCAGCAGGATGACGTTGGCGCCACCGGCAATGGTGATGCCGATCTCCAGTGCACGCTGTTCGGCATAGGTCAGGTTCATGGCCAGCACATCGCGCTTGCGGTCCAGCTTGATCATTTCCATCAACTGCTCGGCGCGCTCATTTGCATCGTCCAGGTCGGCCAGGAATTTCAGGAAGGTGTACTTGTAGCCCAGGCTCCAGAGCACGCCGCAGCGCAGGTTCTCGAACACGCTGAGCTTGGGGAAGATGTTGGTGATCTGGAAGCTGCGCGACAGGCCCATGCGGTTGATCTCGAACGGCTTCTTGCCGTCGATCCGGGCACCATTGAGCAGCACCTCGCCGCTGGTGGGCGCAAAGCGGCCGCTGATCAGGTTGAACAGCGTGGACTTGCCCGCGCCGTTCGGCCCGATGATGCCGACGCGCTCGCCCGCCGTCACTGCCAGGTTGACGCCGCGGATGATCTCGGTCTTGCCGAAGCTCTTGCGCAGGTCTTTGAGTTCGAGGGCGTAGGTCATAGTGCCTCCCGACGCTTGATTTCTTTTTCAATGAACTCCTGGATCTCGCCCCATTCTTTCAGGAACTGCCGCCGCGTGACCTCAAACAGCCCAAGCCCGGTCAGCGTGACCATGGCGGCACCAAACCAGCTGTTGATGCCCTTGGTATCCAGCGTCACGCCGGCAAAAACGACCTGCGAGCCGAGGGTGGTGTTGAGTTGCAGGTGGTACACCATCTCGATCATCGCTGCTGCTCCCAGCAGCATGACCAGCGCTGTCCCGCCCAGCGCGAGGTAGCTGACCCACAGCTGCTTTAGCTTGCCGTACATCGCCACCCGCAGGTTCATCATGATGAGGCTGGCAATGCCGCCGGGCGCGTACATCACCATGAACAGGAAGATCAGGCCCAGATAGAGCAGCCAGGCATTGGTGAACTCCGACAGCAGCACAAATGCCAGCACCATCAGCACGCCGCCGATGATGGCGCCAAAGAAGAAAGTGGCACCGCCCAGGAAGGTGAACAGCAGGTATGCACCCGAGCGCCCTGCCCCGACCACTTCGGCCGTGACAATCTCGAAGTTCAGCGCAGCCAGCCCGCCTGAAATACCTGCAAAAAAGCCTGCAATGATGAACGCGATGTAGCGCACCTTCTGCGTGTCGTAGCCCACAAACTCGACCCGCTCCGGGTTGTCGCGCACGGCGTTCAGCATGCGGCCCAGCGGCGTACGGGTGAAGGCGAACATCAGCCCGACAGCCACGAAGGTGTAAACCGCGATCAGGTAATAGACCTGGATCTGCGGCCCGAAGGTAATGCCCATGAACGGCTTGCCCGCCATGCGGTTGCCCGACACGCCGCCCTCGCCGCCGAAAAACTCCGGGATCATGAGGGAGAGCGCAAACACCAGTTCGCCCAGGCCCAGCGTGATCATGGCAAAGGTCGTGCCTGACTTGCGGGTGGTGACATAGCCGAACAGCACGGCAAAGCCGATGCCAGCCAGGCCGCCCACCATCGGCACGAGCGACACGGGCAGTGGCGATGTGCCCGCCGTCACGCTGTTGAGCGCATGAATCGCCAGGTAGGAGCCCAGGCCGGTATAGACCGCATGACCGAAGCTCAGCATGCCGCCCTGGCCGAGCAGCATGTTGTAGGACAGGCAGGCAATGATGGCGATGCCCATTTGCGACAGTACCGTCAGCGCCAGGCCGCTGCCGAAGACCTTGGGCGCGACCAGCAACACCAGCGCAAACAGGCCCCAGACAATCCAGCGCCCCACGTTCAGGGGCTTGAACTCGTAATATTTTTTGGTCATGGGGTTCAGCCCTCCCGCTTTCCGAGCAGGCCGCGCGGCCGGAAGATCAGGATGAGCACCAGGAACAGGTAAGGAAGAATCGGCGCGACCTGGGACAGCGTGAGCTTGATGTAGGAGTTGTTGCGCATGCCTTCAGAAAGCGGCACCTTCAGCTGCTCGGCGAGCGACACCAGCGAGTAGTCGAACACCAGGGCATAGGTCTGGATGACGCCAATCAGGATGGACGCGACGAAAGCGCCCGAGAGTGACCCCATGCCCCCCACGACGACCACCACGAAGATGACGGAGCCCACGGTCGCCGCCATGGCGGGCTCCGTGAGGAAGGTGCTGCCGCCAATGACGCCAGCCAGGCCCGCCAGCGCAGAGCCCGCACCAAACACCATCATGAACACGCGCGGCACGTTGTGGCCCAGCGACTCGACCGCTTCCGGGTGGGTCAGCGCCGCCTGGATGACGAGGCCGATGCGTGTGCGCGTCAGCAGCAGCCAGACCGAACCGAGCATGACCAGCGCCACAACCATCATGAAGCCGCGCGTGGCCGGAAACGGCGAGCAGACAACGCGGATGGCGGCATCAGCGGCGCTGCACATCTCGGCCGGCGCTGCACCCCAGATCATTTTCAGCCCGTTGACCGAATGGTTGATCAGCGTGAACGCCGGGCCCTGCAGCGACTCCGGCGGCTTGAACTCCACGGCGATGCGGCCCCAGATGAGCTGTACCAGCTCGACAATGACATAGGACAGGCCGAAGGTGATCAGCAGCTCGGGCACATGGCCGAACTTGTGGACCTTGCGCAGGCACTGGCGCTCGAAGATTGCGCCAAGAACGCCGACAACCAGCGGCGCAATGACGAGCGCCGGCCAGAAGCCGGTAAAGCGCGAAACGGTGTAACCCACATAGGCGCCCAGCATGTAGAAGCTGGCATGCGCGAAATTCAGCACCCCCATCATGCTGAAGATCAGCGTGAGGCCCGAGCTGAGCATGAACAGCAGCAGGCCGTAGCTCACCCCGTTGAGCATTGAGATGATGAATTGCTCCATGGCTTGCGACTTTCTCCACCTTGAAAAATAAAGGAGCCCGATACGGCGACCCGCTCGGGCTCTGGATCAGGCACGCCTTGCGGCGCGCCTGCACGTCCTCCGGGATCAGCCGGGACGCTTCATCTGGCAGCTGGTCGGTGTGCTCGAAACATAGTTGGGGTACTCGCCCACCGGCACCAGCGTCATGCCGGTCTTCTCGGGGCTATAGGGGAACTTGCCGCCCGCCTTGTCCCACACCGACATGTACAGCGGCTGCTGCAGCTGGTGGTCAGCCTTGCGCATCTGGACTTCGCCATTAAAGGTCTTCACGCTGAGGCCTTCAAGTGCAGCCGCAACCTTGACCGGGTCGGTGGACTTGGCCTTGGCCATGGCGGCACCGAGCATTTCATAGATGCGGATGGTCGAGCCGGTGTAGAAGTCGTCGTTGTACTTGGTGTTGAATTCCTTCATCCACTTTTCCATCTGCCCACCCATGTTGTAGTGGTTGTAGGCGATCTGGTACACGCGGCCCGCGCCGTTCTGGCCAAGCGCCGTGGGCGTGCCGGTGACGCCCGCGTAGTAGGTGAAGAACTTGCCGTTGTAGCCGCCTTCATTGGCTGCCTTGATCAGCAGCGAGAGGTCCGAGCCCCAGTTGCCGGTGATCACGGTGTCAGCGCCGGAAGCCTTGATCTTGGCGATGTAGGGCGCAAAGTCGCGCGTCTGGGCCAGCGGGTGCAGGTCTTCGCCGACAAACTGGATGTCCGGGCGCTTGCGGGCCAGGGTTTCCTTGGCGAACTTCACGACCTGGTGGCCATGCGAGTAATTCTGGTTGATCAGGTAGATCTTCTTGATGTCGGGCTGCTTCTGCATGAAGCTGGACATCGCTTCCATCTTCATCGACGTGTCTGCGTCAAAGCGGAAGTGCCAGTAGCTGCATTTGCTGTTGGTGAGGTCGGGGTCCACGGCGGAGTCGTTGAGGTACACGACTTCCTTGCCGGGGTTGCGGTCATTGTGCTTTTGCACAGCGTCGGCCAGGGCCAGCGCCACCGAAGAGCCGTTGCCCTGGATGATGTAGCGTGCACCACCGTCAATGGCTGCCTTGAGCGCATTCAGGCTTTCGGCGGGGCTCAACTTGTTGTCGATGGTGGAGAACTCGAACTTCACGCCGGCGGGGTTGCCTGCACCGCTGAATTTTTCAGCGAAAAACTGGTAGCCCTTGGACTGGCTCACACCCACGGGGCCGAGCAGGCCGGTCAGCGGGTCGATGCGGACCAGCTTGACGGTTTCGCCCTTCTGGGCAAACGAGGCGCCGGCCACCACCATCAGGGCCGAGGCTGCAACAATCTTCATGGTCAGTTTCATCGAAAGTCTCCTTGTGAACAGATAGCCCGGAGGGTACCGGTATTTGGTGCGGTGCAAGGTAGGGGAATGCCCGTAAAAGCACGGTCGTCCTATCGCGCAGGCGACAAGCCGGGGCGTCAGGTGCCCGGCAGCGTGTAGTCCTTGAGCATTTCGCGCAGCCGCGTCTTGAGCATCTTGCCAGTGGCGCCCAGCGGGATCGCATCGACAAACACCACGTCGTCAGGCACCTGCCACTTGGCCGTCTTGCCCTCGTAGAACGCAATCAGCTCCTCGCGCGTCACCTCGGCGCCAGGTTTCTTCACCACGGCGATGATCGGCCGCTCGTCCCACTTCGGGTGCCGCACGCCGATGCAGGCCGCCATGGCCACCGCAGGGTGCGCCACCGCAATGTTCTCGATGTCAATCGAGCTGATCCATTCGCCACCGGACTTGATCACGTCCTTGCTGCGGTCGGTGATCTGCATGTAGCCGTCGGCGTCGATGGTGGCAACGTCGCCGGTGGGGAACCAGCCCGCGCCAGCTTCGTCGTACGCGAGCGGGTCGCCGCCCTCCCCCTTGAAGTATTCCCGCACGATCCATGGGCCTTTGACGTAGAGGTCGCCGTAGGCCTTGCCGTCCCACACGATTTCCTTGCCGTCCTCGCCCACGATCTTCATGTCCACGCCGTAGATGGCCCGCCCCTGCTTCAGGCGGATCTTCATCCGGTCTTCGGGGCTCATGGCCAGGTGCTTGTTCTTGAGCGTGCAGAGGGTGCCCAGCGGGCTCATCTCGGTCATGCCCCAGGCATGCAGCACCTCGACGCCGTAGTCTTCCTGGAAGGCATGGATCATCGCTGGCGGGCAGGCCGAGCCGCCGATGACCGTGCGGTTGAGGGTGGAGAACCTGAGCTTGTTGGCCTGCATGTGGCCCAGCATCATCTGCCAGACCGTGGGCACGCCGGCCGCATAGGTGACCTTCTCACCCTCTATCAGCTCATAGACCGACTTGCCGTCCATCCCGGGGCCGGGGAACACCAGCTTGCAGCCGGTGAGCGCGGCCGAGTACGGGATGCCCCAGGCATTGACGTGGAACATCGGGACCACCGGCAGCACCGAGTCGCGCGCGCTCAGGTTCATCACGTCGGGCAGCGCGGCCGCATAGGCATGCAGGGTGGTCGAGCGGTGGCTGTACAGCGCGGCCTTGGGGTTGCCGGTGGTGCCGCTGGTGTAGCACATGCTTGAGGCCGAGTTCTCGTCAAAGCTGGGCCAGGCGTAGCTGGCCGGATGCGGCGCGATCCATGCCTCGTAGCTTGTGAGGTTCGGAATGCCGCTGTCGGCCGGCAGCTTGTCGGCGTCGCACAGGGCCACGTAGTGCCTGATGGTCGTGCATTTGGCATGGAAGGCCTTGACCAGCGGCAGGAAGGTCATGTCAAAGCACAGCACCTGGTCTTCGGCATGGTTGGCGATCCAGGCGATCTGGTCCGGGTGCAGGCGCGGGTTGAGCGTGTGCAACACGCGGCCCGAGCCGCTCACGCCAAAGTACAGCTCCAGGTGGCGGTAGCCGTTCCAGGCCAGGGTTGCCACGCGGTCGCTGAATGCGAGCTGCAGGCCGTCCAGCGCATGGGCGACCTTGCGCGAGCGATGCGCCACGTCCTTCCATGTGTAGCGGTGGATGTCGCCCTCGACGCGCCTGGAGACGATTTCGGCGTCGGCATGGTGGCGCTCGGCGAAATCGATCAGCGACGAGATCAGCAACGGTTGGCTCTGCATCAAACCCAGCATGGGTACTCCTTGGGAAATTCCGGTTGAACAATGTTCCGATGCTAACGTTTCGTGCATCCGGCAAAAGGGGGTTTGCCCGCAGCACCGGGGCAAGTCCGGCGGGAACTGCCGGCCGGAGGTGCAGTGCCTCAGGCGGCGGCGGGAGCCGGCTCTACCGGCTGGAAGTACAGCGCGACGGTGGCGCCCCGGCCCAGCTCGGACTGGATCTCGATGCTGCCGCCGATCGACTGCATCACGCGGCGGCAGAACATCAGGCCCATGCCGTTGCCTCCCGAGCTCCCGCGCGTGGTGACCGGCTCGCGGGTGAGCCTTGCAAGCAGCTCGGGCGCGATGCCCGGGCCGTTGTCGATGAAGCGCATGCAGGAGCGGGACGGGCCAGGCCCGGCCGTTTCACGCTCCAGCACGATCAGGAGGCGCGGCGACGGGCGCTCGCGCATGGCGAGCATGGCGTTCTTGGTGACGGTGCAGAGCACCAGGTACAGCAGGTCACGCCGGCCCGGCAGGTAAAAGTCCTCGACCACCTGGCTGGTCACGAGGGAGCGCTCGTTGTTGTCAAAGGGGAACTCGTCCAGCAGCGAACTGACCAGGCTGGCGGCGCTGAAGGTCTGGACCGGGGCTCCCGGATAGGCGTCGCGCGCCGACTGCACGAAGGTCGACACCAGCGACTGGCAGTACAGCGCCCGGCGCTCGGCATTGGCCAGCGCGGCCATGACTTCCCCGGGTTGCATCTCGATGAACTGGACCGTCCCCGGCGGCGCGTCCGGCGCGGCAGGCTGGTGCCGGTTGGCCACGGCGCTCAGGTAACCACGCACCGTGGCCAGGGGGGTGTTGAGCTCATGGGCCAGGAAGCCGAGCGTCTCGCGCAGGGCCGCGACCCGGCCTTCGTTGAGCGCCCGCTCGACGGCCTTGCTGCGGTGCAGGGCCAGCGCCTCGCGCAGGGCATCGCGCGTGGTCGCGTCGTCCAGCGGCTTTTCCAGGATACGCAGGACCTTGCCCTGGTTGATGGCCGCCATGGCCACTTCCTTGCCGGCGTAGGCGGTGGCCAGCAGCCGCACCAGGTGACGGTAGTCGCGTTGCACGGCCTGCAGCAGCTTCATGCCGTCGCGCTCGGGCATGCGGTAGTCAGTGACCAGCACGGCAAACTCCTGGCCGCGCTCCTTGAGCAGGGCCAGCGCCTCGGTGACGCCGGAGGCGGTGACGATCTGGAATTCGTCGCCGAACATCCCCGCGAACAGCTTGCATGAAGTGGGTTCGTCGTCGACGAAAAGAATCGCTTGCGCTTCCTGCGGCGGGTCCGTTTGCGGCATCAGTGAATGTTTTTCTTTTTAGAGGGAACTCGTTCGCGGCTCGGCGGCGCCATAGGCCCGCAGCGCGTCGCCCGTCTGGCTGGCCAGGGCCTTGAGCTGGACCAGCCACTCGGCGTCCATCGGCCAGCGCCGCTCCTCGACCATTGGAATATAGACGCGCCGCACCAGCTGGTACAGGGCCATCGCGCCGGCCTCGCCGCTCATGCCGAGCAGCGAATGCAGCGTGTCGAGGCTCGCTGCAAGGTCCTGGCGCGCGACGCTCTCCTCCAGCCGGCCTACCAGGCTGGCGATCTCGGGCAGGTAGTCGCTCACAAGTTCTTCCAGCATGCCGATGTGCCTGAAGCCTTCGAGGCGGTGCGCATCCAGCAGCGGGACGCCGGAGCCGGAATCCGGCAGCGGCGGTGCCGCAGGCGGCGGCGCAACGGAGGGCGCGGCCGGGGTCTGGCGGACAAAGCGGCCCAGCTTCTCGTAGAGCACGGGGGCATCGACCGGCTTGGTGATGAAGTCGTTCATGCCGGCGGCACGGGCAGCGGCGCTGGTGGCGTCGTCCGAATGGGCTGTCAGGGCAATGATCGGGACATTGCGCGACGGGCCGTCGCCGCTGCGGATGGCCCGGGCAGTCTCCAGCCCGTTCATGCCCGGCATGTTGATGTCCATCAGGATGGCGTCCCAGCCGCCCTGTGTTTTCAGCTGCTCCAGCACGGCCCGGCCATGGTCGGCCTCCACCACCTTGACGCCGGCATGCTTCAGGTAGGCCGCCACGGCCTTGCGGTTGTAAGGGTTGTCGTCGGCCAGGAGCACGGTGCGGCCGGCCAGGACGGCGGCCTCGGA
The DNA here is from genome assembly GCA_040385105.1 of Pseudomonadota bacterium. Lineage (GTDB taxonomy): Bacteria > Pseudomonadota > Gammaproteobacteria > Burkholderiales > Burkholderiaceae_C > JACMQX01. The sequence continues at coordinate 29,756 of JAZKHY010000057.1, read as the reverse complement.
GCGGGCACGGGTGAGCGGGTGTTCCAGCGCCTGGTGCAGGGCCTGTACCAGCGGCAACTGTGCGCAGGGCTTGCTGACGAAGCCGTCCATGCCGGCCTTGTAGGTCTTGACGCTGGCCACGTGGGCCAGCTCGCTGGTGTAGGCCACGATGCAGACGTCGCGGTTGGCCGGCACCAGGCCCTGCCGGATGCGTTCGGCCACCGCATAGCCGTCCAGCACAGGCATGTTCAGGTCGAGCACGACCAGGTCGTAGCGCTGCCGGGCCAGCAGTTCCATGGCGCGCTGGCCGTCGGGTGCCTCGTCGATCGCCGCGCCCAGGGGCTGCAGCTTGTGCCGCGTGGTCAGCCGCAGGGTGGGGTCGTCATCCACCACCAGCAGCCGCTTGCCGCGGAAGGCCGCCTGGGCCGCGCCCAGCACGGCAAGCCGGTGGGCCTCGCCGTCGGCCTGGCTGATCGGCGGGAAGCGCATCGTGAACTGGGTGAACTCGCCCAGTACCGATTCGCAGCCGATCTGCCCGCCAAAAGCCCGCATCACCCGCTGGCAGTAGGCCAGGCCCAGGCCAGTGCCGCCCGATTTGCCGACGGAGCGGAAAGGCTCGAAGAGGTGTTCCAGGACATCAGGGGCAATGCCCGGCCCGGTGTCGCGCACGCTCACCTGGTTGCGGTCCACCGTGATGACGACTCTGGCCTCCGGATAGAAGGCCACGTAATAGAGTGCATTCTTGAGCAGGTTGAACACGAGGAACAGGTAGGCCGTCTCGTCGCCACGGAAGGTGAAGTCCTCCACCACCTGCACGCTGACCTTGCCGCGCGCCTCTTCGGTCTCATAGCCGTATTCCTGCACGGCCTTGCCTGTGGCCTCGGCGGCGGACAGGTAGGCAAAGCCGGCCGTGTCCAGCGGCTTGGCGCTGACCTCGTCCAGCGTCATCTCGATCACCTGCAGGCCGCGCTTGACGGCGATTTCGCTCTGGGCGAGGTACCGGTACAGCGCATTCACGTCGCGCGGGCCCAGTGTCTGGGACTGCGAGGTGGTGGTGGGCGGCGGCAGCGCCTGCTGCATGCTCTGCAGGTTGTGCTTGAGCTGGACCAGCGGCGTGCGCATTTCGTGGGCGATCGAGCCGGCAAGCGCCTGGGTGGCCCTGAGCTTGCGCTCGGTGTCGATCTGCTCGGTGGAGAACTTGAACAGATTGCCGCCCACCACGATGAGCGCGAACGCCGGCAGCTGGGCGATCAGGTCCATCGGAAGCTTCGGGTTGGGGCTGGTCCCTGCATAAAAGGCGACCGCCATCGCGCTTCCGCCCAGCAGCATGGCCAGCGTGTTGCGCCAGTCGGTCAGCAGCACCAGGAAGCTGATGATGATGAACGCATTGGAGATGGCCGGCATGCCGCCGCCGCGCTGCAGCGCGGTCAGCAGCGTGAAGCATGGCAGGCAGTACAGCAGTGCCCAGTAGGAGTAGGCAATGTAGTACTGCTTGTAACGCTCGGGCCAGCGCTCCTTGAGCGCCAGCAGCGTGAACATCACAAAGGCAATGGCGCGCAGCCCGACATCGTCGAAAAGCTGCGGGTTGGGCCGGGTGAAGCGCATGAAATAGAACAGCGCCACCGTGATGGCGCCGACATAGCCCATGTACTTGAGCCGCGGCGGGCCATACGCATGGTAGGCCCGGTAGTGTTCGAAAAGGCGTTTGAAGGGGCCGAACATGGTATGCCTCAGTTCTTCCAGACGCCGGCAAGTTCCCGCTCGGCGAGGGCCCGTTCCTCGTCATTCCCCGCCAGTGCCATCAGCACCGAGGGGGCATGCCCGTGAATGAGCGAATACGTTTCTCCCTCGCCCTGGCAGGCGTCCTTGACCAGCACTGAAAAGCCGAAGCGGCGGTACAGGCGGGCCAGGAGCGGGCTGCAGGAAGCAAAGAGGTTCTTGATGTCGGTAGTCTGCATCAGATGCAGCAAGGTCAGGAAAAGGCAGCGCTTGAGGGATTCGGGGCCGCTGCGGTATTGGGGCGCCAGCACAAGACGGCCGACTTCCCAGCTGTCTTCATAGTACTGGGCGGAGAGAAGTGACTGTTTCTGCAGGAGGGACTCGCAAGGGGTGAGTCCGCGGTTCATGGGAATGACGCGGATCGTCCCGATCAGTGCATCAGAGCAGGAGAAAGCACCGACCATGCCATGCTCGTCTCTTTTTTTTCGAGCCGTTCAAATTCGGGGTCTGACAGGACAGACCCCGGCAGGTTGAGTTCTCCGCGCAGGTACTTGATGCTTTCAATGTCTTGCAGGGTGGTCAGGGCGCTGAAGCTGATCTCGTCAATCGGGACGTCCTGGCGGGCCTCGACGACAGCCGGCTTGCGGGCCAGGACCGGCAGGCGGTCAGCCTGGGGCTGTGCCAGACCGCGGATCTGCGCAGGCGCGTCGTGCAGCGCGATCATTGCGCTGGAGTGTGCGCCAAGATGTGCGCCGGCCTGGGGGTGCCAGGACGCTTCGGCCTTGATGCTGGATTGGAGGTTCATGTCGGTGCCTTTTCGCCTTGAATTCGGGTCGGCGCCCCTTGCGCCAACCACTATTCGGAAAATTTAGTTGAATTATCTTGTTACCCCCTTCAGGAATTTGCTTAGACCCCTGTCAAAGTTACTAGGGTGTCGGCCGAATCCGGGGCCGATTGACCCTGAATCGGGCGGGAGTGAGGCGCCCGCGCGACAATCGCGGCATGAACAAGCCCGTGGAATCCGCGCTTGGCCCCGATCTGGGCCTTGCCTGGCGCAATGAATTCGAGAAGCTCGGACCGGCCTTCCATACCCGGCTTGAGCCCACGCCCCTGCCCGCGCCGTACTGGGTCGGCCGCAGCCCGGCCGTGGCGCAGCAGCTGGGTCTTGCCGCCTCCTGGCTCGATTCGGACGCCGCGCTTGAAGCCTTCACCGGCAACCTGCACATCGCCGGCACCGAGCCGCTGGCCAGCGTGTACAGCGGTCACCAGTTCGGTGTGTGGGCCGGCCAGCTGGGCGACGGCCGGGCGATATTGCTGGGCGAAACCGCCGGCGGGCTGGAAGTCCAGCTCAAGGGCAGCGGCCTCACGCCCTATTCGCGCATGGGCGATGGCCGGGCCGTGCTGCGCTCCAGCATCCGCGAGTTCCTGGGCTCGGAGGCAATGCATGGTCTGGGCATACCGACGTCGCGCGCGCTGTGCGTCACCGGGTCGGATGCGCCGGTCCGTCGCGAGACGGTTGAAACCGCCGCCGTCGTGACGCGGGTCGCGCCCAGTTTCATCCGCTTTGGCCATTTCGAGCATTTTTCGGCGCGCGAGCAATACGACGAACTGCGGGTGCTGGCTGACTACGTCATTGACCGGTACTACCCCGCCTGCAGGGAATCCGGCAAATTTGGCGGCAACGCCTATGCCGGCCTGCTGGAAGCCGTGAATGAGCGTACCGCCGCCATGGTGGCCGCCTGGCAGGCAGCCGGCTTCTGCCATGGCGTCATGAATACCGACAACATGAGCATCCTGGGCCTGACCATCGACTATGGCCCGTTCCAGTTCCTGGACGCCTTTGACCCCGGCCACATCTGCAACCACAGTGACGAGCAGGGCCGGTATGCCTACAACCGGCAGCCCAATGTGGCGTACTGGAACCTGTTCTGCCTGGGCCAGGCCCTGCTGCCCATCATCGGCGAGCAGGAACTGGCGCTGGCGGCGCTGGAGTCCTACAAGACTGTTTTCCCGGCACAGCTCGAGGCCCGCATGGGCGCCAAGCTGGGACTGGCCGATGCTGCGCCGCAGGACCGGGAACTGGTGGAAACCGTGCTCAGGCTGCTCGCGGCGGACAAGGTGGACTACACCATCTTCTGGCGTCGCCTGGCCCATGCGGTCGGCTCGGGCGACTTCACCCCAGTGCGCGACATGTTCCTGGACAGGGCGGGAGCCGATGCCTGGCTGGCGCAATACCAGGAGCGGCTGCCGGCGGCGCAACGGGTGCAGGCCGGCCTTTCAATGCTGAAGACCAACCCCAAGTACGTGCTGCGCAATCACCTGGGCGAGCAGGCCATCCGCCAGGCGAAACTAAAGGACTTTTCCGGAGTCCACCAGTTGCTGGCGGTACTGGAGACGCCTTTTGACGAACACCCGGGCTTCGAAGCCTGGGCGGATTTCCCGCCGGACTGGGCCTCCACCATTGAAATAAGCTGTTCATCCTGAAACCGAGGACATCATGAGCTACCCCGTACAGAAAACCGATGCCGAATGGAAAGCCCTGCTCGCCGAAAAAGGTGCAGAGCGCGGCGCTTTTGAAGTGACACGCCATGCCGCCACAGAGCGGCCTTTCACCGGAAAGTACGAAACCGTCTGGGCGGACGGCAGCTACCACTGCATCTGCTGCGGCAACAAGCTGTTTGACGCCGGCACCAAGTTTGACGCCGGCTGCGGCTGGCCCAGCTTTTCGCTGGCCGTGCCGGGCGCCATCAAGGACATCGTTGACCGCAGCCACGGCATGACGCGCACCGAAACCGTCTGCGCCCAATGCGGCGCCCACCTGGGCCATGTGTTCCCCGATGGCCCGACCGATACCGGACTGCGCTACTGCATGAACTCCGCATCGCTTGATTTCACTCCCCGCTGATCCCCTCCCCGCCCGTGCCCGCATGAAACTTGTTCTCGACTTCCTCCCCATCCTGCTGTTCTTCGGCGCCTTCAAGTACTACGACATCTACGTCGCAACGGGCGTGCTGATGGCCGCGACAACCGTGCAGATGGCGGTGCTCTATGCCATGCACCGGCGCCTGGAGACCATGCAGAAGGTCACGCTGGCGCTGATCCTGCTGTTCGGCACCCTCACGCTGGTGCTGCATGACGACAGGTTCATCAAGTGGAAGCCGACCGTGCTGTATGCGGCCATGGCCATTGCGCTGGCTGTTGCCATGTGGATCATGAAGAAGAACTTCCTGAAGATCCTGCTGGGCAGCCAGATGGAACTGCCGGATGCCGTCTGGATGCGGCTGAATCTCGCCTGGGTCGGCTACTGCGTCTTCATGTCGGCCGTCAATGCCTATGTGGCCGCGTTCTACAGCACCGAAGCCTGGGTGAATTTCAAGCTGTGGGGATACGCCTTTCCCCTCGTATTCCTGGTGGGCCAGGGCCTGTACATCGCCAGGTACCTCAAGAACGACGAGCCGGCGGGCTGACATGGGCCAGTTCACCGCACACCAGCTGGAGCAGCGCCTGCGCGAGCGGCTCGAGCCGGGGCAACTTGAGGTGCTGGATGAAAGCGCAGCCCATGCGGGCCACGCCGGCGCCGACGGGACAGGCTCCGGTACCCATTTCCGCGTCCGGGTTGCTTCACCTTTGTTTACCGGCAGGACCCGTGTTGCGCGGCACCGGCTTGTGTATGATGCGCTGCAAGATTTCATTGACCAGGGCGTCCACGCCATTGCAATTGAAACCCTTTAGAAAACCCTTTTGCCAGGCCGGCTGGCCGCAATCCCTCCCCATTTTTTTCAGGACTCTTTTGAGGTTATTCGCATGAAAAAGCATCTTCTGACTGCCGTGGCCGCCGCTGCCGTTCTGGGCGCACTCGCCCTGCCCGCCGCCGCGCAGAACGTCGCCATCGTCAACGGCAAGCCCGTGCCCACCGCCCGTGTCGATTCGCTGGCCCAGCAGGTGGCCAAGTCTGGCCGTCCGATCACGCCTGAAATGCAGGCCCAGCTCAAGGATGAAGTCATCGCCCGCGAGGTCTTTATGCAGGAGGCGCAAAAGCGCGGCCTGGACGCGACGGACGACTACAGGATCCAGCTTGAGCTGGCGCGCCAGACCATCCTGATCCGCGAGCTGTTTGCCGACTTCCAGAAGAAGAACCCGGTGACCGATGCCGACGTCAAGGCCGAGTACGACAAGTTTGCCGCGGCCAACGGCGGCAAGGAATACCGCGCCCGCCACATCCTGGTGGAGAGCGAGAAGGAAGCAAAGGACATCATCGCCAGCCTCAAGAAGGGCGGCAAGTTCGACGAAATCGCCAAGAAGCAGTCCAAGGACCCGGGCTCCGGCGCCAACGGCGGCGACCTGGACTGGGCCAACCCGGGCAGCTACGTCAAGGAATTCTCCGACGGCATGATCAAGCTCGCCAAGGGCCAGACCACCGAAGCCCCGATCAAGTCGCAGTTCGGCTTCCACGTGATCCGGGTGGACGACATCCGTGAAGCGCAGTTGCCCAAGATCGAGGAAGTCAAGCCGCAGATCGTCCAGCAGATGACCCAGGCACGCCTGGGGGCCTTCCAGAAGGACCTGCGGGACAAGGCAAAGGTAGAGTAAAAACAAACGCGGCTTCGGCCGCGTTTTTTATTTCAGCGCCGTCATGGCGGCAACCAGGCCGATCAGCACCGGCTGGTGCAACATGTACCACGAGAGGCTCCAGCGGCCGAGCCATGCAAGCGGCGCGGCCGGGCCTGGCAGCGGCGCCGCGATGACGCCGGGCCTGTGCTGCAGCAGCCACTGGCCGGCCGCCATGCCCCACCACATCACGCCCAGCCATGGAACCAGCGGCACATAGTCTTCGGTGACCGGTTTGCGGGTAACGAAGCCCAGCCAGTTCAGTGTGCGGGCGTTGAATGCATCCGCATGCGGCGCCAGCATGCCGCCGACGGACAGCAGGTGTTCTGCCACGAATTGCAGGCCGATGGCCAGTGCGCCCGCGAGCCAGAGCCATTGCCCCCAGCCCGCCGTGAGCCGGGCAATGAGCAGCATCACCGCAATGCCGTGCAGCACCCCGAAGTAAATGAAGCTGTTCGGGAACATGACGATCGACCCTGCCGTCACCAGCACCGCGCAACCCGCCACCTGCGCCCAGCGGCGCCAGAAGCGAGGCCAGCCCTGGCCCTGCTGCACTGCAATGGCCTGGCCCAGGCCGGCGCAGAAGAGGAACAGGCTGACGATCAGGGTGCGCTGGCCGGTCCAGAACGGATCGGTGTAGAAGTTCTGCCTGAGCCAGCCAAAGTGGTTGAGGTCAAAACAGAAGTGGAACAGCGTCATCCACACGATGGCCAGCCCGCGCAGGGCATCCACACAGGCATGGCGTTGGGCATTTGGCATGCCGCGAGTTTAAGGACATCCGGCCCTGCCGACCCGAAATGCAGCGCGCACCGGGGTCATGGATCACCACAATGCGGCCCCGGCAAAAAGGCAGGCAAAATCAGGCAACACAGGGAAATCATGAGTATCCACAACGCCCAACACCTGCCCGGGACAGCAGGCGACGCGACAGAGCAGGCTGCGATGCAGAAGGAAATCCTCCGGCTCAACAGGCAACTGCAGGAACGCAACGACCTCCTGGAGTCAGCCAACAAGGTGCTGGAAGGCCTCGCATCCACAGCGGCGCATGACCTGCGCTCGCGCCTCTCCGTGATCGGCGCCTACGCCGGCCTTCTCGAAAAGCACTATGGCGATGCGCTGGACGCGCGCGGCGCCAGCTACCTCAAGACCATCCGCAGGAACGTCCGGCAAACGGGCGCGCTGGTGAACGACCTGCATGCCTTCTCGCGCTGGATGCGCAAGACGCCTGAGGCCGTGCCGGTGGACATGGACGCACTGGTACGCGCCGTGGTGGACGACGCGGTCCGCGCCTTGCCCGATGACCAGTTGCCACCTTCAACAAGCCTGGGCGCCTTGCCGCCGGCGCGCGCCGACGCCGCCCTGATGCGCCAGGTCTGGATCCACCTTGTCTCCAACGCCTTCAAGTTCAGTGGCAGGCAGCCGGCACCCGTAGTGGAGATCAGCGCACACACCGAAGGTGGCTTCAACATCTACAGCGTGCGCGACAACGGCGCGGGCTTTGACATGGCGCACGCGGGCAAGCTGTTCGAGGCCTTCCAGCGGCTTCACGACAGCGACGACTTCGAAGGCTCCGGGCTGGGGCTTGCGACGGTCCGGCAGGCCATCACTTGCCAAGGTGGCCGCGTCTGGGCCGACAGCCGTGCGGGCGAAGGCTCCGTCTTCAGCTTCACCTTGCCGGTGGCGGCGGCATGACGGGCCCCTACAGCGCTGTCACCATCCTGATCGTTGAGGACAGCGAGGACATCCTCGCGGGCATCGTGAGCACGCTGAGCCGGCCGGGCTTCACGCTGCTGACTGCAGCGGATGGCCGCATCGGCCTCAGGCTCGCACGCGAGGCGCACCCGGACCTGGTGATCTCGGACGTCAACATGCCGGGCATGGACGGCTTCGAGCTGCTGGCGGCGCTGCGTGACGACCGCAGCCTTGCCTCGGTGCTGGTGATGCTGCTGACCGCCGAATCCTCGCGCGACGCCATGCGCGTGGGCATGACGCTCGGCGCGGACGACTACCTCACCAAGCCCTTCACGCCGCAGGAGCTGCTCGACGCGGTCGAGGGCCTGCTGCGCAAGCGCGGCCGGCTCGATGAGGCGGTGAAGAACGCCATCATGGCGCGCGAGGCGCACCTGCGCCGCATCTTCAGCCACAACCTCAGCGGTGCCAGCTTTGAGGGCCGGCTGGACGACGAGCCGCCGGCGGGCATGACGCTGACCAACACCCGCGCGCCGGTGCTGTTCTGCGACCTGCGGCAATTCGTCGGCCTGGCCGAAAAGCTCACAGCCCCCGAGATGACCCGCTTCCTCAACCTGTACTTCCAGCATATGGAAGAGGCAGCGCTGGAACACGGCGCGAGCCACATCAAGCTGGTGGGCAACGGCATGGTGGCGGTGTTCTGCGACAACGGCGACCCGCTCCCTCCTGCGCGGCATGCGCTGCTGGCGGCGCTGGCCATGCTGCGGTCCGCCGGCATCCTGGACCGGTGGCTGCAACAGCACTTCCCTGACCGCGGGCTGGCGCAGCTGGCCGTGGGGGTGGGCCTGCATTCCGGCCACGTAGCGCTGGGCGGCGACAGGACGAGCGACAACCCCGTGATCGCCGGGCCGCTGCCCCGCATCGCCTGCGTGCTGGAGCAGCAGGGGCGGATCGAGGGCTGGGCCCTGGTGGCCAGCACGGCTTTGCTGCGCGAGGCCGGCAACGGCGTGCGCGCGGGCTGGTCCCGGCTTGTGGCGGTGGATGGGCAGGCCGAGCCGGTCGAAGCGGCCGAGGTTCTGGGCCTGGACCCGGAAGCCATGGCGGGCGTGCACCCGCCGCAGGCAGCAACCCAGGCGACGCTGCGCATCAACCGCGAGGCGCTGCAACGCAATGTGGACATGACGGTGCGCGCCGTCAAGGACGCGCTGGAGTCCCGCCTGTCGGGCCTCAAGGACCATGCTTTCACGCAGGGCGGAGAGCCGGTCCGGCTTGCCGGCTACAAGCTCCTCAAGCGCATCGGCTCCGGCGGCATGTCGGAGGTCTACCTGGCCGAACGCGATGACGGCGGGATGATCGCACTGAAGGTCATGAATGCACGCGGCCAGACACCGGAGATGATGACGCGCTTCGTGCGCGAATACTCGCTGGTCTCGCAGATCGTGCACCCGAACATCGTGCGCATCCACAACCAGGGCTTCAGCGACGCCCATGCCTATATCGCAATGGAGTATTTCGAACGCGGCGACCTGCGCGCGCGGATCACCTCGGGGCTCAATCCGCACAATGCGATTGCGGTCGCGCGGCAGGTGGCCGGTGCACTGGAGGCCATCCATGGGCGCGGCATCGTCCACCGGGACCTCAAGCCGGAGAACGTCATGATCCGGATTGACGATTCGGTGGCGCTCGCCGACTTCGGCATTGCCAAGGCGCTGGGCCACAACGTCAACCCGCGGGAGCTGACCATGAAGGATGAACTCCTCGGCTCGCCCTCCTACATGAGCCCGGAGCAGGTGGCGGGCAAGCCCGTCACGCCCCAGTCCGACCTGTACAGCCTGGGTGTCATGCTGTTTGAAATGCTGTCGGGCCGCCGGCCTTTTGCGGCTGACAACGTGCTCTCGCTGCTGTCCCTGCACATGCGCGCAGAAGTGCCCGCCCTGCCCGCAAAACAGGCGGCATTCCAGCCGCTGGTCAACCGGCTCATGGCCAAGAAGCCGGAAGACCGCTATGCGTCCGCGACGGAGGTGCTGGCTGCGATGGACCAGCTCAAGGCGCCGGGCGCCTGAGGCTTTGCATCCGGGATGGCCTGCGGCCTAATGCGGCAGGAAGCGCTGCACCCGCCGCCACAGGCGCCAACCGCTCCAGAGCTTGAGCGACCAGTTGACCAGCCGCCGTGGCCGCATGACGACCGGTACGGCGGCCAGTGCGGCCAGCAGCAGTGGCCGTGACGCCCACCAGTGAACCTGGTCACGGACCGCGTCGGCCAGGGCTGCGGGGCGCTGCAGGGCCTGCGCCTCTTCGCCGAAGCGCTGGCGCAGCGCGCCGCTCCTGGCCAGCAGGAGCGCGCGGCGCAGCTGGATGTCCTTTTCCTGGTCTTGCCACATGCCGCGTCCCGCCCGCTCAGTCGTGCGGCGCCAGGCCGGCCCGGTCCCGTGAAAGCTCGCCCAGCGATGCGCGGAACGCCCCGCCCGCGCCGCTGATGCGCCGGATGCCCGAGCGCACCATCAAGCCGCCGCCGGCCACGAAAACGGCCGTCATCACGCCGAGCGCGGCCAGCCGGTACCCTTCCCAGAACAGCATCAGCACAAAACCGCAGAGCAGCACGGCGCCCACGGTCAGCATCAGCAGCCCCAGCACGGCCAGCACCAGCGCCTGGAAGATGCGCAGCTTTTCTTCCTCGAACTCGCTGGCGAAAAGCGCCAGGCGGACTTCGGCCATTTCAAGGGCCGTCGCCAGCATCTGGCGAACCGAGGCGAACAGCCCTGCAGAAGGGGTGGCACTCATGGCCCGGATTTCAGCGCCGGCTGATCAGCATGCCGATAACGAGGCCCGCGCCCGCGGCAATGCCGACGGCCTTCCAGGGGTTCTCGTGCACATAGGTATCGGCAGCCTTGCCGGCGTCCTTGGCCCGTTCGACGGCCAGGCCCTGCAGGCGCGTCAGCTCGGCTTTGGCCTGCTCCAGGCGGGCCTGCATGCGGGTGCGCAGCTCGGCCGCTTTTTCGCCAGCCTGGCCCGCTGTCATCTTGAGCAGCTCTTCAGCGTCGGCAATCACTACCTTCAGGTCGGCCATCAGCTTTTCTTTGGGGGACGTGGACAGTTCGGACATGACAGCTCCTTGGAAATTGGGTGAAAACCCTATGTTATGGGCAATCGCGGGCTTTCAGTACCGGCCACCCGGAAATGGCAGGGTTATATGACGGGCATCAGGCCCGGCGCACAAAGCCGTAACGCAGGTTGGTCCGACCGTCGCCATACTTGTCGTATTCGGCCTTTGCCAGGGTGACCGGGTCATGGGCCAGCGCCAGGCGCTGCTCGCGGGTGAACCGGTACAGTCTTGCCGAGTTGTCGCCAAAGATGGCCTGCTTGACCGCGCCGTCCGCTGCCCCCAGCGGCGCAAAGCCATAGCGGCGCTGCATCTCCTCCGGAATTTCCAGCCGCCTCAGGGCCTCGATCTGCCATTGCGGCGCGCCGGTCCAGACCGCGTCCGTGCCCCAGACCACATGGTCGGCGCCCAGGCCCTTGACCAGCTGGCCCATCATGGCCGCGCACAGCCGTGGCTCGGCCACAGTGCTCTGGGCAAAGATCTGGCCCAGGTCGCCATACACGTTGTTCACGCCGAACTTCTGCGGAATCTCTGCAAGGTCGGTCACCCAGTCGATGCGCCCCGTCTTCTCGAACTGGGCCCAGGCCTCGCCCTGCGCGCCGGTGAAGCGGAAGGCCGAGTGGTAAATGATGAAGTTGAGCTGCGGCCAGTCCTTCGCGGCCTTGCCCACATCGCGGACATCGGCATATTCCGCGAGTTTCGGGAACCGTGCGGTGACAGACGGCGGGAACAGGCCCTTGTGTACGCAGACGTTGACGAGGCCGGCCTTGACCAGCTTCTCGTAGAACGGGTAGAGCAGCTTCTCGTCGTCCAGCCGCCAGGGGTGGTTGGACAGGTGCTTGTTGGTGTTGTCGCCGACGGTGTAGCCCTTGAACGAATCGGGCTTGAGCGTGGCGATGGCCTTGTCCACATCGTCCAGCCAGCCCGGCATGCCGGGCATGAAGATGGCGTGCGAGAACATGCGCTTCGCACCGGCCTTGCTGTTGACCTGCATGCGCGCGTCGGCCTTCATCTCGTTGGTGAGGAACCAGTCGCGCGGGTCTTCGGAGCCCGAGCCGGAGATCAGCGCCACCTTGGTGTCGCTGTCCAGGTAGATTTCCTTGAAGTAGTTGGCGAACTTCAGGTCTTCCAGCGTCTGCGGCTTGCCCGCAAGCGCCGGGTTCCAGCCGGCCTTGCCGACGGCCTCGCGCCCGCGCACAAACCCCTCCAGCCGCGTGTCATCGCGCAGAAAATGCGTGTGCATGTCCATGATGAACTGGCCCTGCAGCGCCTTCGCGCGCTCATTGGCCATCTCGGGTGTCGCGGCTTCGGCGCGGCTCACCATGTAGAGCGGGCCGAAGGTGTCATTCATCGCAACGAAGGCGGCCGCCATGCCGGCCGCGCCCTTGAAGAAGGTGCGGCGCGACACGCCCATCTTCTTCGCCAGCTCGCTGCCCAGCTGCTTGCAGCGCGCCTCGAACTCGCGCTGCTTCGCCGTCTGCGGCGCCGGCATGAACTCGTCGCTGGCCACTGACTGGGTGGGAATCGGCGAGCGGAACACGGCCGACTCGGCGGGTATCAGTTTTTCCAGTTCGTCGGGGGAGAACATGGCTGACTCCTTTGTTGCAAATCCGCAGGCTGGCATGCCTTGCGGATTTGCATTATGGGCACGAAAAAGGAGCCGGGGTTCAACCGGGTCCACGCCGGCGCCGGTGGCCCGCCCGCTCAGCCGACCCAGGCGCGCGCGTTGCGCCAGATCTGCATCCAGGGACTGTGCTCGCCCTTGTCGCCGCTGGTCCAGCTCATCTGCACGTTGCGGAAAACCCGCTCGGGGTGCGGCATCAGGGCCGTGAAGCGCCCATCCGGTGTTGTGACGGCCGTGAGGCCGCCGGCGCTGCCGTTGGGGTTGTACGGATAGGCCTCGGTGGCCGCACCGTGGTTGTCCACGAAGCGCATTGCGGCAATGGCCTTGCCAGCGTTGCCGCGGTACGCGAAGTTGGCATAGCCCTCGCCGTGGGCCACGGCAATCGGCAGGCGGCTGCCGGCCATGCCCTTGAAGAAGATGCTGGGCGACTCCAGCACCTCCACCAGCGACAGCCGCGCCTCGAAGCGCTCGCTGCGGTTGGTGGTGAAGCGGGGCCAGTCCTGCGCGCCCGGAATGATGTCGGCCAGCTCGGCGAACATCTGGCAGCCGTTGCATACGCCCAGGCCAAAGGTGTCCTGCCGCGCGAAGAAAGCCTTGAACTGCCCGGCCAGCGCATCGTTGAACATGATGCTGCGGGCCCAGCCGATGCCGGCGCCCAGCGTGTCGCCGTAGCTGAAGCCGCCGCAGGCCACGACGCCCGCGAAGTCCTTGAGGTCCGCCCTGCCCGCCTGCAGGTCGGTCATGTGGACGTCGTAGGCCTCAAAGCCCGCTTCGGTGAAGGTCCAGGCCATCTCCACATGGGAGTTGACGCCCTGCTCGCGCAGGATGGCGACCCTGGGCCGGGCGAGCTTGAGCGCCGGTGCCTGCATGGCTGCAGGGTCGAATGTGAGCTTCACGTGGAGGCCCGGGTCGGCCTGGTCGCCCGCCGCTGCGTGCTCCGCATCGGCGCCGGCGGGGTTGTCGCGCTGCTGGCAGATTTTCCAGCTGACGCTGTCCCAGACCTGGTGCAGGTCGTGAAGCTTCGCGCTGAAAACCGCCTTGGTGTCGCGCCAGACCTGCACCTCGCCCTTGCCGGCGGCTATGGGGGATGACAGTGGCCGGGTCTTGCCGACGATATGGCTGTGCTTGCTGAGCGAATGCTCGCGCAGCACCTGGATGACGGCGTCGCGCTCGGCCGTGCGCACCTGCAGCACCACGCCCAGTTCCTCATTGAACAGTGCCTTGAGCGTGCGCTCTTCGCGGCGCGGGCCGACCTGGCCGGCCCAGTTCTTGGCGTCGCCCGTGTCCATGCGGCTGTCGGAGATGCCGTCGCCTTCAATGACCAGCATGTCCACATTCAGGGCCACGCCCACATGGCCGGCAAAGGCCATCTCGCACACGGCCGCAAACAGGCCGCCGTCGCTGCGGTCATGGTAGGCCAGCAGCCTGCCCTGCGCACGCAAGGCATTCACGGCATTGACGAGGTTGATGAGGTCCTGCGGGTCGTCCAGGTCCGGAACTTCATTGCCCACCTGGCCCAGAACCTGCGCCAGGATGCTGCCGCCCATGCGGTTGCGGCCGCGGCCCAGGTCCACCAGGACAAGGGTTGTGTCTTCCGTTGCGTCGAGCTGCGGAGTGAGCGTGCCGCGCACGTCGGCCAGCGTGGCGAAGGCACTGACGATCAGGCTGACGGGGGATGTGACTTTCTTTTTGTCATTTCCGTCTGCCCACTGCGTGCGCATCGACAGGCTGTCCTTGCCAACCGGGATGGAGATGCCCAGTGCCGGGCAGAGTTCCATGCCCACCGCCTTCACCGTTTCATACAGCGCGGCATCTTCACCGGGCTCGCCGCAGGCGGCCATCCAGTTGGCGGAGAGCTTGACGCGCGGCAGCTCGATGGGCGCGGCCAGCAGGTTGGTAATGGCTTCTGCCACCGCCATGCGGCCGGAGGCCGGCGCATTGGTGGAGGCCAGCGGCGTGCGCTCGCCCATGCTCATGGCCTCACCCGCAAAGCCCTTGTAGTCAGCCAGCGTCACGGCGCAGTCGGCCACCGGCACCTGCCAGGGGCCGACCATCTGGTCGCGGTGCGACAGCCCGCCCACCGTACGGTCGCCAATGGTGATGAGGAAGCGCTTGGAGGCCACCGTCGGATGGGACAGGACGTCAATCGCCGCTTTCTGCAGCTCCACGCCCGTCAGGTTGACAGGCTGGGCGGTGAAAGCGATCGTCTTCACGTCACGGTGCATCTTGGGCGGCTTGCCCAGCAGCACGTTCATCGGCATGTCTACTGGCGCCCCCACGCTCCCCACTTCGTGTGGTTCGCTGCCCCCCAAGGGGGCCGCGCTTGCTTGGGGCGGCCCGGCGCGGCGCGTATTGCTATCGGCCACGACAAGCTGGCGCTCCTCGGTCGCGACGCCGACCACCGAGAACGGGCAGCGCTCGCGCTCGCAAAACGCCCGGAACTGCGCCAGCGAATCCGGCGCAATGGCCATCACATAGCGCTCCTGGCTCTCGTTGCACCAGATTTCCTTGGGCGCCAGGCCAGACTCTTCCAGCGGCACCTTGCTGAGGTCGAAGCGGGCACCGCGCCCGGCGTCGTTGGTCAGTTCAGGGAACGCATTGGACAGGCCGCCCGCGCCGACGTCATGAATGGCGAGGATGGGGTTGGCATCGCCCAGGGCCCAGCAATGGTTAATGACTTCCTGTGCCCGTCGCTCGATCTCGGGGTTGCCGCGCTGCACCGAGTCAAAGTCGAGCTCGGCCGCGTTCGCGCCCGTGGCCATGGAGCTGGCCGCGCTGCCACCCATGCCGATGCGCATGCCGGGCCCGCCCAGCTGGATCAGCAGTGCACCGGCCGGGAACTGGACTTTGGCGGTCTGGCCGGCGTCGATGCTGCCCAGGCCGCCCGCGATCATGATCGGCTTGTGGTAGCCGCGGCGAACATTGCCGACGGTCTGCTCGTATTCGCGGAAGTAACCCAGCAGGTTGGGCCGGCCGAATTCGTTGTTGAAGGCCGCGCCGCCCAGCGGGCCTTCGGTCATGATCTGCAGGGGGCTGGCAATGTGCTCCGGCTTGCCATACTCCTGTTCACCTTGAGCCAGTCGAAGGTCGGGCCAGAGCTTTGACACGGTGAAGCCCGTCAAACCCGCCTTGGGCTTCGAGCCCCGGCCTGTGGCGCCTTCGTCGCGGATCTCGCCTCCGGCACCGGTGGACGCGCCAGGGAACGGGGAAATCGCGGTCGGGTGGTTGTGTGTCTCGACCTTCATCAGCACATGGCTCAGGGCAGACTGCTTCTCATAACGTGCCACGCCCGCAGCGCCGCTTTTCGCCAGGAAGCGTTCGACGGTCGAGCCTTCCATGACCGAGGCATTGTCCGAATAGGCAATCACGGTGTGCTGCGGTGCGAGCTTGTGCGTGTTGCGGATCATGCCGAACATGCTGCTGTCCTGCGGCACGCCGTCGATGGTGAAGCTGGCGTTGAAGATCTTGTGGCGGCAGTGCTCGCTGTTGGCCTGGGCGAACATCATGAGTTCGACGTCGGTCGGGTTGCGCTTCAGGCCATTGAAGGCCGTCACAAGGTAGTCGATTTCGTCGTCGGCCAGCGCCAGGCCGAACTTGCTGTTGGCGGCTTCCAGCGCGGCGCGGCCGCCGGCCAGCACATCGACATGCTCCATCGGCGCGGCCTGCAATTCGGTGAACAGGCCTGCGGCCTGCCCCCGGTCCAGCATCACCGATTCGGTCATGCGGTCATGCAGCAAGCCGGCGGCCTGGGCGAGTTGCTGTTCCGTCAGCGCGGCCTTGCTGAAGAGGCCGGACTTGAGCGTGAGGCGGTATTCGGCAATGCGCTCGACGCGCCTTACCGCCAGGCCGCAGTTGTGGGCAATGTCCGTGGCCTTGGACGCCCAGGGCGACACGGTGCCGAAGCGGGGGGACACGACGATCAGCACGCCGTCAGACGGGCCCTGGTAAGGGTCACCATAGGTCAGCAAGGCGTCCAGGCGGGATTTCTCTTCGGTACCTGGCTCCGAATCGGAGGCCACAAGATGGACAAAGCGGGCCGATATGCCGCTGATACTGTCTGAAATGGCCTTGAGGCGGGGAATGAGTTGCTGGACGCGAAAGTCGCTGAGGGCGTTGCCGCCGTCAAACTGGGTGATGTGCATGGTCGGGCTGGTTGGGTGGTCGCTGACTGGGACCGGTTGCCTGGAGCGCGTATTTTACCTGCGCTGCCATCGCTGAAATTGCCTGCCGGTGGATAATCGGGGCATGAGCATTACGTACAAAGACGCAGAGGGCATCCAGGGCATGCGCGTGGCCGGCAAACTGGCCTCCGAGGTGCTGGACTACCTCACGCCGCATATCGTCCCGGGCATCACGACGAAGGAAATCGACCGCCTGGCCGCCGAATTCATGAAAGTCCAGGGCACGAAGTCGGCCACGCTGGGCTACCAGCCCCCGGGCTACCCCGCCTACCCGGCCTCGCTGTGCACCTCCGTCAACCATGTGGTCTGCCACGGCATCCCCAACGAAAAGCCGCTCAAAAAGGGCGACATCGTCAATGTCGACGTGACCGTCATCAAGGACGGCTGGTACGGCGACACCAGCCGCATGTTCATGGTGGGCGAAGTTTCCATTGCCGCCAAGCGCCTGTGCGCGCTGACCTATGAAGCCATGTGGCACGGCATCGTGCGCGTCAAGCCGGGGGTGAGGCTGGGCGACATCGGCTTTGCCATCCAGCGTTTTGCCGAGGGCAACGGCTTCTCGGTGGTGCGCGAGTTTTGCGGCCACGGCATCGGCCAGACCTTCCATGAAGAGCCGCAGGTGCTGCACTACGGCAAGCCCGGTACCCTGGAAGAACTCAAGCCCGGCATGACCTTCACCATCGAGCCCATGATCAACGCCGGCCGCCGCGAGATCAAGGAGTTCGGCAATGACGGCTGGACCATCGTCACCAAGGACCATTCGCTTTCTGCGCAATGGGAGCACACCATCCTTGTGACCGAAACCGGCTATGAAGTCATGACCCTGTCGGCAGGCAGCCCCCCGCCACCGCCCTTCGTCAACGCCTGACGGGAAATTGGGGTCTGACCCCAATTAATTTATGACAGACCTCCAAGCGCTGCGCGACGATTACCGCCTCAAGAAGGAGGCATTGCTTACGTCGGTACGCAACAGCGGCAGGTCCACACGGGGCATTCATGCCATGCTGCAGAAGCTGGCACGGCAGGCGGACAGCACCCTGCGCGCCCTGTGGGACAGGAGCGGCTTCCCGGAGACTTTTGCGCTGGCGGCGGTGGGCGGCTTCGGGCGCGGCGAGCTGTTCCCGCATTCAGACGTCGATGTGCTGATGCTGCTGCCCGATGATGTGGCGGCCGACGACGACCCGGAGCTCAAGCGGAAGATCGAGGATTTCATCGGCAGTTGCTGGGACACCGGTCTGGAGATCGGCTCCAGCGTGCGCACCGTGGCCGACTGCATTGCCGAATCGGCCAAGGATGTGACGGTCCAGACCTCGCTGTTGGAGTCGCGGCTGATCACCGGCAGTGTCAGCCTGTACGACGGGTTCCGCGAGCGCTTCACCGAGCAGATGGACCCGCAGGCCTTCTTTGTGGCCAAGACGCTGGAGCTGCGCCAGCGCCATACCAAGTTCGAGAACACGCCCTACTCCCTGGAGCCCAACTGCAAGGAGTCGCCCGGCGGCCTGCGCGACCTGCAGGTCATCCTGTGGGTGGCCAAGGCCGCAGGCTTTGGCGGCAGCTGGGACGAGCTGGCCCGCAAGGGCTTTGCCACGCCGTTCGAGGCGCGCCAGATCAAGCGCAACGAAGCCTTGCTGAGCCTCATCCGCGCCCGCCTGCACCTCATCGCCCACCGGCGCGAGGACCGGCTGGTGTTTGACCTTCAGACGGCCGTGGCGGAATCGTTCGGCTACAGGTCCCACCATACCGACGACTCCAAGCTGCCCGAGCGCGCCAGTGAGGCGCTGATGCGCCGCTACTACTGGGCCGCCAAGGCCGTCACCCAGCTCAACCAGATCCTGTTGCTGAACATCGAGGAGCGGCTCAATCCGAACACGCACGAGCCGCGCCCCATCAACGAGCGCTTCCTGGACAAGGCCGGGATGATCGAGGTGGCCAGCGATGACCTCTATGTGAAGAACCCGCATGCCATCCTCGAGACCTTCCTGCTCTACCAGGAGACGGTCGGCATCAAGGGCCTGTCGGCACGCACCCTGCGGGCGCTGTACAACGCCCGCGACGTGATGGACGCGAAGTTCCGCGCCGACCCGGTCAACCACCGCACCTTCATGCGCATCCTGCAGGAGCCGCCGGCCGGCATCACCCATGTGATGCGGCTGATGAACCAGACTTCGGTGCTGGGCCGCTACCTCTGGGTGTTCCGCAAGATCGTCGGCCAGATGCAGCACGACCTGTTCCATGTGTACACCGTGGACCAGCACATCCTGATGGTGCTGCGCAATGTGCGGCGCTTTTTCATTGCCGAGCATGCGCATGAATACCCGTTCTGCTCGCAGCTGGCCGCCGGCTGGGACAAGCCCTGGATCCTCTATGTGGCCGCGCTCTTCCACGACATCGCCAAGGGCCGCGGCGGCGACCATTCCGAGCTGGGCGCCATGGAAGTCCGGCGCTTCTGCAAGCAGCATGAGATTGCCCGCGAGGACTGCGAGCTGGTCGAGTTCATCGTGCACGAGCACCTGACGATGAGCCGCATCGCCCAGAAGGAAGACCTGAGCGACCCCGGCGTCATCAGCGCCTTCGCACGCCGCGTGGGCAACGAGCGCTACCTCACCGCGCTGTACCTGCTGACGGTGGCCGACATCCGCGGCACCAGCCCCAAGGTCTGGAATGCCTGGAAAGGCAAGCTGCTGGAAGACCTCTACCGCTACACCCTGCGGGTGCTCGGCGGCCGTGCGCCCGACCCGGACGCCGAGATCGAGTCCCGCAAGCGCGAGGCCCTGGCCATGCTGGCGCTGCACGCCATGCCGCATGAATCCCAGAAGGAGCTCTGGAACACGCTCGACGTGGGCTACTTCATGCGCCACGACCCGGGCGAGATCGCCTGGCACACCCGCATGCTGTCGCGCTTTGTGGGCAAGGCCAACGCCATCGTGCGGGCCCGCCTCTCGCCCATCGGCGAAGGTCTGCAGGTGCTGGTTTACACGCCCGACCAGCCCGACCTGTTCGCCCGCATCTGCGGCTACTTCGACCAGTCGGGCTTCAGCATCCTGGACGCCAAGGTTCATACCGCCAACAACGGCTATGCGCTGGATACCTTCCAGGTGGTCACGGCCATGCTGCCGGAGCACTACCGCGACCTGATCGGCATGGTCGAAGCCGAGCTTGACACCACCATCGAGGAACGCCGCGCCCTGCCCCAGCCCAGCAAGGGCCGGGTGTCGCGCCGGGTCCGGAGCTTCCCTATCGCGCCGCGGGTGGAGCTGCGGCCCGACGAGAAGGCCCAGCGCTGGCTGCTCAACATTTCGGCCAGCGACCGGGTCGGCCTGCTGTATTCAGTGGCCAGGGTCCTGGCCAACCACAAGCTGAACCTGCAACTGGCCAAGGTCACGACCCTGGGTGAGCGGGTGGAAGACACCTTCCTGATCGACGGCCCCGAGTTGCAGCAGAACAAGGCCCAGATTGCCATCGAGACCGAGCTGCTGGAAGCGCTGGCAGCCTGACCGGCCATGTGAAGAATTTTTGACAATATCCTTATAAATCATATATTTATAAGGCTTTCTTCAAGTTACAAAATAGCCGTGTAAAGGGCACCACAGGCGGCGGAAACCGGCTCAGAATGAGCTCTCGACAAGGAGTTCGCCGTGCAGACCCGCATCCTCGACATCCTCACCAATGAGCAGCTTCTGCGCCTGTCCGGAGCCTGCGCAGACGACGGCCGGCCATTGGCCCACCAGGTTTTTTTTGACGCTGACTGCTGGGAAGTCCCGGACGATTTCACCAGCTTCCTCAAATGCCACGCCCACTATCTCTTGGAGCATCCGGGACTGGTCGCCCTGCTTTCGGGCCACAGCTACGGCACCGGGAGCCAGCGCTTTTTCTGGCTCATGGGTGACCGGCGGGCTCATGCCGTGCGACACGCATTGGTGCGTTCGGGAGTTCCAGCCCGCCAGCTGCGTGTGCAAAGCGTGGGCGAGGCGCGCCCCTCGATCGAGCTTGGTGGGCAGGAGCTGGGCCGCTACCGCCGCCGCGTGACCATTGACTATGTCCAGGCGGGCGCGGAAGACCTGGAGCGGATTCCCGCGCCGGGCTCACCCGTCTGGTGGCGTGCCGTGCTGGGCGCAGGGCCGATACACCGGCTTCCTGGCCACCCGCCGCCGCACAACGCTCAATCGTCTTCGGCAGCGTCCAGGCCCGGGAACAACACCTCGGTGTAGCCGAACTTCGTGAAGTCGCGCACCCGCATCGGGTAGAGCTTGCCGATGAGGTGATCGCACTCGTGCTGGACCACCCGTGCATGGAAGCCGTCCACCGTGCGGTCGATCGGGTCGCCGTATTGATCGAACCCGGCATAGCGGATCTTCGCCCAGCGCGGCACGATGCCGCGCAGCCCCGGCACCGACAGGCAGCCTTCCCAGCCTTCCTCTTCGTCCACCCCGATCGGCGTGATCACCGGGTTCAGCAGCACGGTCCGCGGCACGATGGGGGCATCCGGGTAGCGCGGATTGACCGCGTCGGAGCCGAAGATCACCAGCTGCAGGTCCACCCCGATCTGCGGCGCCGCCAACCCCGCGCCGTTGACGGCCCGCATGGTGTCGAACATGTCGGACACCAGCATGTGCAATTCGTCGGTGTCGAACTCCGTCACCGGCTGGGCGACGCGCAGCAGGCGCGGGTCGCCCATTTTGAGGATTTGATGAACGGTCATTTGAGCAATTCCAGCATTTGGGCCTCGTCAATCACGGCCACGCCCAGTTCCTGCGCCTTGGCGAGCTTGCTGCCTGCCTCGGCGCCGGCAACGACGTAATCGGTCTTCTTGCTGACGGAACCTGCAACCTTCGCGCCGGCAGCCTCCAGCATGTCTTTGGCATCGTCGCGGCTGAGGCTCGGCAAGGTACCCGTGATGACGAAGGTCTTGCCGGCCAGGGGCTTCGGGGCCTGGGCAGCAGGCTCGCCCTCTTCCCAGGTCACGCCGCAGGCACGAAGCTGCTCCACCACCTCGCGATTGTGCGGCTGCTGGAAGAACGTGTGGATGCTTTCGGCGACGATGGGGCCCACGTCGGGTACTTCGAGCAACTGCTCCACTGTGGCAGCGGTTTCTGCCGTCACGCCCATGATGCCGTCCAGCTTGCCGAAATGCCGGGCCAGTTCCTTGGCCGTGGCCTCGCCCACATGGCGGATGCCCAGCCCGAACAGGAAGCGTGGCAGCGTGGTCTGCTTGGACTTCTCCAGCGCGAGGATGATGTTCTGCGCCGACTTCTCGGCCATGCGGTCGAGCCCTGCCAGTGCGGTGAGGCCGAGCTTGTAGATGTCCGGCAGGGTCTGGATGATGTTGCCGTCCACCATCTGCTCCACCAGCTTGTCGCCCAGGCCTTCGATTTCCACCGCGCGGCGCTGTGCGAAGTGCAGGATGGCCTCCTTGCGCTGGGCCTTGCAGAACAGGCCACCGGTGCAGCGGTAGTCGGCTTCGCCCTCTTCCCGTACGGCGTCCGATCCGCAGACAGGGCATTGGCGCGGCATGGTGAACACCTGCGCATCGGCGACCCGCTTGTCCGGCAGGACAGAGACGACCTCCGGGATCACATCCCCGGCGCGGCGCACGACCACGGTATCGCCGATGCGCACGTCCTTGCGCCGGGCTTCGTCCTCGTTGTGCAGCGTGGCATTGGTCACCGTCACGCCACCCACGAACACGGGCGCGAGCTTGGCCACCGGCGTGAGCTTGCCGGTGCGGCCGACCTGGACATCAATGGCCAGCACCGTCGTGAGCTGCTCCTGCGCAGGGTATTTGTGCGCCACGGCCCAGCGCGGCTCGCGGGTCACAAAGCCCAGCTGTTTCTGCAGCGCCAGGCTGTTGACCTTGTAGACCACGCCGTCGATGTCATAGGGCAGCTTGTCGCGTTCCCCGCCGATGCGCTGGTGAAAGGCGATGAGCTCCGCCGCGCCGGTGGCCAGCGTGGTGTGGCCGGACACCGGGAAGCCCCAGGACTTCAGGGTAAGCAGTGTCTGGTACTGCGTTTCGAAGATCGGGCCGCCCTGTTCGGGCGGCGTCATCTCGCCCCAGCCGTAGGCAAAAAAGCTCAGCGGGCGCTGCCTTGAAATGGCCGGGTCCAGCTGCCGCACCGCGCCCGCCGCGGCATTGCGCGGGTTGACGTAGGTCTTCTCGTTCTTCATGCCCTGGGCAATCTTCTCGCGCTGGCGCTCGTTGAGCGCCTCGAAGTCGTCGCGCCGCATGTAAACCTCGCCGCGCACCTCGAGCACCGGGGGAGCGTCTTCAGGAAGCCGTAGCGGAATCTGGTTGATACCCCGGATGTTCTGCGTGACGTCCTCGCCGATTTCCCCGTCGCCGCGCGTCGCGGCCTGCACCAGCACGCCGCCCTCGTAGCGCAGGTTGATGGCCAGGCCGTCGAATTTGAGTTCAGCCACATACTCGACCGCCGGCGACTCAACGGTCGGCTCCAGCGCGATGCCCAGTTCACGCCGCACCCGCGTGTCGAAGTTCTGCGCGCCGGTGGCCTCGATGTCGGTCTCGGTGCGGATCGACAGCATCGGCACCTTGTGGCGGACCTTGATGAACCCGTCCAGCACCTTGCCGCCGACACGCAGCGTGGGTGAATCGGGGCTTTGCTGCTCGGGGTGTGCCTCTTCCAGCGCCTGCAGTTCGCGGAACAGGCGGTCGTATTCGGCGTCCGGGACCGAGGGCTCGTCCAGCACATAGTACTGGTGGCCATAGTGGTGAAGCAGGCGGCGCAGTTCTTCGACGCGGGCCGAAATGTCGGTATTAGCCATGGCGGGAGAAGACGGAGAATGAATCAGGAAAACAGCCGCCGGGCCAGCCCCGAGCCCGCCGACAGGTCGCGCGCATCCAGCGTGTCGTACAGCTGCTCCAGCTCGGAGCCGATCAGGTCCATGGCGTCAGGGCGCAGCACCTGGCCGTTGTCGTCGGTGATGATGCCGTCCATGGCTGCCGCCAGCGCGATGGCGGCGTCGCGCATGCGCACGAAGGGCTGTTCGCTGCGGTGCACCTGCGGCACGTCAAGGCTCAGCGTGACGTCCCGGATGGCCGACTGGGCCGGGTCTTCCGCCATCGCGGCCTGCGTGTCAAAAGACAGGCCCAGCACCGCAGGGGCATGCGGCGCGGTTGCCGGCAACACCATGCGCCCGGGGATCACGCCGCTCAGGAAGCCCTGCCTTGCCGCATGCTGCTGCACGTAGCCGGGGCTCCAGGCCGCATGGCGGGCCCGCAGCGTGAACGAAAGCTGGGCGTCATGCCCGCTGGCGAACTGGTCCAGCTCCCGGGCACGCGCGACCTCATCGAGCATCTCGGGGAATTCGGGCGAGCCGTTGATGGCATCGGCAAAGGCCTGGGCCTTCATCACAAACTCGGAGTATTCGATCTCGTTGAGCGCGCCGGTCCGGTTGGCCAGCTGCACGCCCGCCTGGAAGCTGCCGTAGCGCTGGCCGGCAACCGGCGTTTCCCAGTGCTGCGTCAGCTCGTTCAGGCCTTCCACCGCAAACGGCTTGCTGCCCGCGCGGCGCGTCGGGGGCATGGCCGCCAGGGCGGCGTCGCCGGACACCTGGGCATCCACCACAATGGGCGCGATCACGTCGATCAGCGCATCCAGGCCCGCCTTTTTCTCGGGCACATGCAGCGGCGTGAGCCCGGAGTCAAACACCGGCTCCTGGCGCGCCGCCACCCCCGGCTCTGCACCGTCGGCCTGCGGGGCCACCGGCTCCGGCAGCGCCTGCTTGGGCGCATTGCGGCGGGAAGTCCAGGTGTTGTAGGCCACCACGCCGGCCAGGACCAGGCCGCCGGCAACGGCAAGGCTGATCTGCAGGGTGCTCATGGCGCCGCTCAAGCTGCTTCAGCCATTGACACGGCCGACTCCATGTCCACCGCCACGATGCGCGAAACGCCCTGCTCCTGCATCGTCACGCCAATCAGCTGCTCGGCCATTTCCATGGCGATCTTGTTGTGGCTGATGAAAAGGAACTGCGTGCCGCGGCTCATGGCCGTCACCAGTTTGGCGTAGCGCTCGGTGTTGGCGTCGTCCAGCGGCGCGTCCACTTCGTCCAGCAGGCAGAACGGCGCGGGATTGAGCTGGAAAATCGCGAACACCAGCGCAATCGCGGTGAGGGCCTTCTCGCCGCCTGACAGCAGGTGGATCGTCTGGTTCTTCTTGCCCGGCGGCTGGGCCATGACCTGCACGCCGGAGTCGAGGATTTCGTCTCCCGTCATGACCAGTTTGGCCTGGCCACCGCCGAACAGCTCGGGGAACATCTTGCCGAAGTGCTCGTTGACCACCTTGAAGGTGCCGGCCAGCAGTTCGCGTGTTTCGCCGTCGATCTTCCTGATGGCGTCTTCCAGCGTGGTCATGGCCTCGTTCAGGTCGGCCGACTGGGCATCAAGGAACTGCTTGCGCTCGCTGGCGGTCGCCAGCTCTTCCAGCGCGGCCAGGTTGACCGCGCCGAGCGCTGCGATCTCACGGTGCAGCCGGTCGATCTCGCCCTGCATGCCGCCGAGCCGGACCTTGCCCTCCTCAATCGACTTTGCCACGGCCTCCAGGTCGGCCTGGGCATCGGTGAGAAGCTGCTCGTACTGCTCAAAGCCCAGGCGCGCGGCCTGCTCCTTGAGCTGGAATTCGGTGATGCGCTGGCGCAGCGGGTCCATCTCGCGCTCCAGCTGCAGGCGGCGCTCGTCGCTGGCCCGCAGCTTGGCGGTGAGGTCGTCGTACTCGCTGCGCCTGGCGCCGAGCGTGGCTTCGCGCTCGGCCTTGAGCGACAGCGCGCTCTGCAGGCCGGCCTGGGCCGCGGCATCCGTCAAGCGGGTCAGCTCGTCATGGGCGCGCTGCTCCTCGGCGACCAGCGAGTCGGCCTGCTGTGCAGCGGTTTCAATGGCGCGGGCCAGTTCGCCCTTGCGTGCTTCCAGGCTGCGTTGCGCAAACACCGCCTCCTGGGCCTGCCGCTCCAGGCTGCGCTGCTGCTCGCGGCACTGGGCGAGGCGCCGCTCGGACTCGATCACCCGCTCGTCCAGCTGCGCATGGCGCTCCTGGCTGTCGGCCAGCTGCATGTCGAGTTCTTCAAAGCGGCCCTCGGCGGCCACCCGGCGCTCCTGAAGCTCCTCCAGCTGGCCATCGACTTCCGCCAGGTCAGCATTGATCTGCTCGCTGCGGGCACGGGTCTGCTCGGCAAGCTGCGTGAGGCGCAGGAACTCGACCTGCAGCTCATGCGCGCGGCCCTGGCTCTCAGCGGCCTCGCGGCGGATGCCCACCAGGCGTTGCGATGCGTCCGAGTACGCCGCCTCGGCCCGGATCAGGGACGAACGCGCCTCTTCAGTGATGAAGGCCTGCGCCTTGAGCTGCTTGTCCAGGTTCTCGATTTCCTGGGCGCGGGCCAGCAGGCCGGCCTGCTCGGAGTCCTGCGCGTAGAAGCTGACGCTGTGCGCCGTGATCGCGTGGCCGGTCTTGACGTAAATGACTTCGCCCGGCGCCAGCTTGTCGCGCAGGGCCAGCGCCTCCTCAAAGCCGGGCGCGGTGAAGCAGCCGTGCAGCCAGTCGGTGAGCAAAGCCTTCTGCCCTGCATCGTTCAGGCGCAGCAGGTCGGCCAGGCGCGGCATGGCGGCGGCGGGCTCGGGCACGCCGGCCTGGGGCGGGCTGTAGAAAGCCAGCTTGGCGGGCGGTGCGTCGTTGCCAAAGGCACGCACCATTTCCAGCCGGCTGACTTCCAGCGAGTTCATGCGCTCGCGCAGCGCTGCTTCGAGGGCGTTTTCCCAGCCTTGTTCGATGTGGATGCGGCTCCACAGCCCTTGCAGGCCTTCCAGCCCGTGCTTGGCCAGCCAGGGCGTGAGCTTGCCGTCGGTCTTGACCTTTTCCTGCAGCGCCTTGAGGGCTTCCATGCGGGCGGACAGGTCGGCCTGCCTGTGGCTCTCGGCATTGGAGGACTGCTGCTTTGAGCGGCGGTCTTCGTCGAGCTGCGGCACCTGGTCCTGCAACTCGTGCAGCTGTGCATCGGCGATGCTGGCAGCCTCCTGGGCAGCAGACAGCTGGGATTGCAGGTTGGCCAGCCGCTGTTCGTCAGGTGCGGCCAGGGCGTTGCGGTCAGCGGCGAGCTTCTCGCGGCGCAGGTTGAGCGCGCGCGACTGTTCCTCGATATTGCGCTGGTCGGCGGCCAGCACCTGGATCTGCTGCTGCACCTGGCCCACGCCGGTGCGCTGTTCGTTGGCCTTGGACTGCGCCTGGCGCAGGGCCTCCTCAAGGTCGGGCAAGGCGGTGGCCTGCTCCTCGACCTGGGCGGCCAGCAGCATGGCCTTTTCCTCGGCTTCCACGCCCTGGGCGGCCAGGGTTTCGGTTTCAGCCAGGGCGTCGTCCTTGCGGGCGGCCCATTGCACCGTCTGCTCTTTGAGCTGTGCCAGCCGCTGCTCCACCCGCTGGCGGCCTTCGACGACAAAGCGGATCTCGGCTTCAAGCCGGCCGACTTCGGCGCTGGCTTCGTACAGCAGGCCCTGCGCCTGGTTGACCTGGTCTCCCGCGGCATAGTGCGCCTGGCGGATGGTTTCCAGGTCGGCCTCGATGCGGCGCAGGTCGGCCACGCGGCTTTCAAGGTTGTTGACGGCCTGCTCTGCATCGGCCTTGACCCTGGCCTGGTCAGCCTCGGCCTCGGCACGCTTGAGGAACCACAGCTGGTGCTGCTTGAGCGTCACGTCGCCTTGCAGCGCGTTGTACTTCTGCGCGACTTCGGCCTGCTTCTCGAGCTTTTCGAGGTTGGCGTTGAGCTCGCGCAGGATGTCTTCAACCCGGGTCAGGTTCTCGCGGGTGTCCGACAGGCGGTTCTCGGTCTCGCGGCGGCGTTCCTTGTATTTGGACACGCCGGCGGCCTCTTCAAGGAACAGGCGCAGTTCTTCGGGCTTGGACTCGATGATCCGGCTGATCGTGCCCTGGCCGATGATGGCGTAGGCGCGCGGGCCCAGGCCGGTGCCCAGGAACACGTCCTGCACGTCGCGGCGGCGCACCGGCTGGTTGTTGATGTAGTAGCTGCTGGTGCCGTCGCGCGTGAGCACGCGCTTGACGGCGATCTCGGCGAACTGGGCCCACTGGCCACCGGCGCGGTGATCGGCATTGTCAAAGATCAGCTCGACGCTGGAGCGGCTGGCCGGCTTGCGCAGGTTGGTGCCATTGAAGATCACGTCCTGCATCGACTCGCCGCGCAGCTCGCTGGCCCGGCTCTCGCCCAGCACCCAGCGCACCGCATCCATGATGTTGGACTTGCCGCACCCGTTGGGGCCGACCACCCCGACCAGCTGGCCGGGGAGCATGAAATTGGTCGGTTCCGAGAAAGACTTGAATCCCGAGAGCTTGATGGAATTGAGGCGCACGGCGAAAGCCCGATGGACAGTCTGGAATGAGAGCGCCGGCTGGGCCGGCGCAAGTGACTGGGATGATACCGTGGGGCACAAGCGGCCCCGCCCGTGAACTCAGGGTGAAACCGGTCCGGGCGAGGCGTTCGCCCGAAGCCGGGGCTCCATCAAGGCAAACCACCAGGGCGGAATGGCGGCCAGCAGCAGACAGACCGAGTAGCTCGCGGGCAGCTGGGGCGCATTCGCCAGCGCCACCAGCTCCGGGTAACGCTTGCCGGCATGCAGATGGTGGTCTGAGTGGCGCTGCAGGTTGGCCAGCAGGCTGTTGGAGATGAAGTGGTCGGCGTTCCACGCATGGTGCGCGCCGAACGGCTCGGGCCGGCCGTTGGGGCCGGTGCGGCGCTGCAGGCCGTAGTGCTCGATGTAGTTCACCGTCTCCAGCAGCCAGACGGCGAACGCCGACTGCGCCAGCCAGAACGTCAGCATCTGGGTGGCGCCCAGCGCCAGCAAGGCCAGGGCCACCGCCGCGTTCAAGGCCCAGCACCAGGCCAGCGGGCTGGCCACCCAGCCGCGCCCCTGCCGCCGCAGGCGCTGGGCTTCCAGCCGCGCGGCGCTCAGGGCGCTGCCGACGATGGTCCGCGGCAGGAACCGCCACAGGCTTTCGCCAGGGCGCCCGCTGGCCGGGTCGTCGTGGGTCGCGGCCCGGACGTGGTGGCCACGGTAGTGCTCCACCATGAACTGCGGATAGGCGACGCAGGCCATGAGCACCCAGGCCATCGCCCGGTCGGCGCGGCGCGGGCTGTGGCCCAGTTCGTGAGCGAAGGTGATGCCCTGGGCCCCGGTGATGAAGCCGACGCCGTAGGCCAGCCCGAGCACCGTGAGCCAGTCGCTGCCGCGGGCGGCCCAGAAGGCGGCGGCCAGGACGGCCAACTGCAGCGGCACGTACAGGCGCAGGATCCAGCTCAGGGCCGGGTGAGCGGGCCGGGCGCGAGGCGAGCGGCGCGCCGGGGCCCAGAACGCCTCGACGCCGACAATCACCACCCAGGTCACCAGCGCGGCCAGCGCCGCCCAGCCCGGGACGAGCAGGAGGATCAGCAGCATGAACACGGACGGGCTCAAGGCGCCGAGGTAGCGCAGGTCGGAGACACGAAGGGTCGAAGCACGAGGGGCGGACGCACGGGAGGCTGAGGCACTCATGGACGCATTATCGAGTGCGGGCGCGCCGGGCCAGCCTCGCTTGTGGATTCCTGCCTTCGCGGGAATGACGGGGCACGCTTGGCGGGGTGGCGCTTGTCCCCGGGGATAATCGCGCCCATGAATCCCCTTCTCGCGAAACTGCAGCCCTACCCGTTCGAGCGGCTGCGGCAATTGTTCGCGGGCGTCACGCCCAACCCCGCCTATCGCCCCATCAGCCTGGGCATCGGCGAGCCGCGCCACCCCACCCCGCCCTTTATCCAGCAGGCCTTCACCGGCTCGCTGGCCGGTCTGGCGGTCTATCCCGCAACCGCTGGC
>JAZKHY010000056.1:0-14443 GCA_040385105.1 Pseudomonadota bacterium | reverse complement strand
TGCGCACCAGGTGCAGCAGCTGCTTGGCCAGCCGCGCGCGCAGGGGCAGGGTGTTGAGGTCTTCCACCAGGCCGAACAGCTGGCGGATGCGCCGGGCGTGCAGGCGCAGCATGGCTTCGTACAGCTCGACGTGGTTGGACAGGATCTTGCGGAAGTCGGCCTTGGCCACGCAGAGGATGGTGGTCTCGCCATGCGCATAGGCATCGTGGGTGCGCCGGTCGCCGTCGAAGATGGCCACGTCGCCAAACCAGATGCCGGGCTCCACATAGGTCAGCGTGATCTGCTTGCCCGAGATCGACGTCGAACTCACCCGCACCGCGCCGCGCGCGCAGGCAATCCACTGCTCCGGCGGGTCGCCCCGGGCGGCAATCAGCTCGCCGTCCCTGTAACGTTTGACGTAGGCGCATCGGAGGATGTCGTGTCTGAGCGATGGTGAGAGTGAGGAGAACCAGCGACCGGTATTGATCGCCTCGCGTTCGTCGATGGTAAGAATGGGATCGTCCATGGCCTGTCTTGTGCGTGACTTGATGACTCACGCATTGTCGCCCCGGGGACGTCCATGCCCGCTCAGGGTTGTCACCTGAAGCACATGGGCCGCAGATTACTCGTAGCTCGGCGGCTTTTTTTCCAGGAACGCGGCAATGCCGATGCCTGCATTGGCATGGTGCAGGTTCCTCACGAAATGGTCGCGCTCTGACGCCAGCTGGGTGTTCAGCGTTGCATGGGCCGCGTCGCCCAGCAGTTCCTTGATGCTGGCCAGCGTGTTGGGTGGGCGGCCGTTGAGCTTCGCGGCAAGCGCGAGCGCCTCGGCCAGTGCGGTGCCCGGCTCGGCGATGCGGTTGACGATGCCCAGCGCATGCAGGCGCTGCGGGTCGATCCGCTCGCCGCACATCAGCAGCTCGGTGGCGAGCTGGCGCGGCATGCTGTGCAGCAGGCTCCAGCTGGCGCCGCCGTCCGGCGACAGGCCCACGTTGCTGTAGGCCATGACAAAGACCGCATTGCCCGCCGAGACGATGAAGTCGCAGGCCAGGGCCAGCGAGAAGCCGGCGCCGGCGGCCGCGCCTTCGACAGCGGCGATCACGGGCTTGGGAAAGGTGCGGATCGATTCGACCAGGCTGTGCAGGCCCTCGATACTCTGCGCCTGGACTTCGGGCGGCTGCTGCCGGTTGGCGGTCAGGCGCTGCAGGTTGCCACCGGCGGAGAAGACGCTGCCTTCACCGGTGATGACCACACTGCGCACCTCGGGGCTGCTTTCAGCCACATTGAGCGCTTCCACGCCCGCAGCATAGATTTCAGGCCCGAGCGCATTGCGGTACTCGGGGTTGCTCAGTGTCAGGACCATGGTCTGGCCCTGGCTGGTGCTCTTGAGTGCTGCGGACATGGCGCTTATTCTTCCTCGTGCATCAGGCTCAGTCCGATCGCGCCGCGGCGGCGCAGCCAGGGGCTGGGGCGGTAGCGCGGGTCGCCATAGACCGTCTGCAGGTTGAACAGGACTTCAAGCACATTCGTCGGGCCGAAGCGGTTGCCCATGGCCAGTGGCCCGAGCGGGTAGCCCAGGCCCAGCGTCACGGCGGTTTCCAGGTCGGCGGGCGAGCAGATGCGCTGCTGGCAAATGTCTGCAGCGATGTTGACGATGGTCGCAACCACGCGCTGGGTCACAAAGCCGCCGCTGTCGCGGATCACGCTCACGGCCTTGCCGTCGCGGGCGAACAGCGCATGGGCGGCGTCGCGCATGTCGGCCCGTGTTGCGGGGTTGGTGGCCAGAACGCGGCGTTTGGTGGCCGCGTCGTCGATCAGCATGTCGATGCCGACGGTGCGGGCGGGGTCGAGGCGCTCCACCACCGCCACCGTCGTGATGTCAAAGCCCAGCGGTGCGACCAGCGTCAGCGCGTTGGGCGAAGGCGACGCGCCGGTTTCGATCTTGGCGCCCAGGTCCTTGAGCAGCTGCAGAAGTTCGGCCCGGCGTGCGGCGCGCGGCGACACCCACACCGAAGGCATCTCCGCGACCACCGGCACCGCAGCCTCGGCTGGCTGTGTGGCGCCTTCGGCATAGCTGTAGAACCCCTCGCCGGTCTTGCGGCCCAGGACGCCACCGGCCACGCGCTGCGCCGCGATGACGCTCGGCCGGTAGCGCGGTTCCTCGTAGTACTGGCGGTAGACGGACTCCATGACCGGGTGGGAGACGTCCAGCCCAGTCAGGTCCATCAGCTCGAACGGGCCGAGCTTGAAGCCCACCTGGTCCTTGAGGATGCGGTCGATGGTGGCAAAGTCGGCCACGCCTTCGCCGGCAATGCGCAGGGCCTCGGTGCCGTAGCCGCGCCCGGCATGGTTCACGATGAAGCCGGGGGTGTCCGATGCAGTCACCGGTGTGTGGCCCATCTGCCTGGCGTAGGCCGTGAGGCCGGTGCAGACGGCGGGCGCTGTCTTGAGGCCGCCGATGACTTCCACCAGCTTCATCAACGGAACCGGGTTGAAGAAGTGATAGCCCGCGAACTGCTGCGGCCGCTTGAGCACGGAGGCGATGAGGGTCACCGACAGCGAAGACGTATTCGTGGCCAGCACCGCGTCGGGTGCGACCAGGCCTTCCAGCTCGGCGAAGAGCTTCTGCTTGACGTCCAGCCGCTCGACCACGGCCTCGACGACGAGCTTGCAGCCGGCAAGCTCCGCCAGCGAACTGGCTACCTTCAGGCGGGCCTTGCAGGCGGCCGTCTGTGCGGGATCCAACTTACCCTTTTCTTCCATTCTGTTCCACTGTGCGTGGATGGCTTCAAGCGCCTTGGTGCTGGCGCCGGGCTGTGTATCAAAAAGGCTCACAGTACTGCCGGCCTGGGCGGCAATCTGCGCAATGCCGCGGCCCATGGCCCCGGTGCCGACGATTCCAACGGTTGTGTAGATGGGATTCATAAGGAAATCGATTATCCACGGGGCTCCGCCGGTCCGGTGCCTGTGCCAAAATCAAGAAGTTCCATGAAACAAAAACTGAAGCTGCGTCACACCGTCATCGGAGGAACCTTGCTGCTGGCCGCCCTCGGCAGCTCGGCGCTCACGCTCGGCCGTCCGCGTGGCGCAGTCATCATCGGCCAGCCGCTGGATGTGACGATCCCGGTGCGCATCGAGGCCGGGGAAGACTCCTCCGCCCAGTGCTATGAAGCCGACGTCTTCCATGCCGACTCCCGCATCGATGGCGGACGGGTCAGCGTCACGGTGGAGCCGGGTGCGACGGCGCAGGACATGATCGTTCGCGTCCGCTCTGCGGCCGTGGTTGACGAACCCATTCTTTCCATCTACCTGCGCGCGGGTTGCGTGCAGCGTTCGACCCGGCGTTATGTGCTGCTGGCCGACGTGGCCAGCGATGTGGCCGCGCCGTTTGCCCTGCCATCCATTCCCCGCCCGCAGGCACCAAGGCCCGACGTGGCGTCAGCCACCCCGCTGCAGCCGCTTGCCCCGCCGGGCGGCGCAAGGCCGCCGGTGCCGCAGCGCGCACCCTCTGCGCCTGGCACGGCGTCCGCTACGCCACAGCAGGCCGGTGGTGCTCCTGCCGGCCCGGCGGCGCGGGAGCCCGGCACGGCGCCAACCAACGTTGCTGCCGAGCGCAGGCGCCAGCGCCGCGCTGATGCCCAGGCTGCATCGCCTGCGCAGCCCGGCGCGGCGGCACCTGCACCTGCGCGTTTAGCTGCGGCTGCGTCCGCGCCCGTCGCGGCAAGGGAGTCCGTCGTCAGACGCAAGCCCGAGGCACAGTCTGCCCGTTCGCGCCTCAAGCTGGACCCGCTTGACCTCCTGGTTGAGGTTGACCCGGTGCTCAAGAGCTCCAGTGAGATGCTCACCCCGCCGAGCGACAGCCCGCAGGTACGCGCCGAGGCGGCTGCGCTGTGGCGCGCGCTCAATGCGCAGCCCCTGGACATCCTGCGCGACACCCAGCGCCTGCAGGGGCTCGAGGCTGACGTCAAGTCGCTGCGCGACGTGACGACGAAGAACCAGGCAAGTCTTGCCGAATTGCAGGTCCAGTTGCAGAAGGCGCAAGGCGAGCGCTATGCCAACCTGCTCGTGTATTCGCTGGCCGGGCTGCTGCTTGCGGCACTGGCCCTTGCGGCCTTCCTGTGGTACCGCGCACGTGAAGCTGCGCGCGGGCGCGATGCATGGTGGCAGGGTGGCGACGAGGCACGGGACAGCAAGGGTGGCGAGTCCGGCCCGCGCGCCTCGGCCGCCCCTTCGAAGCCATTGACCGAGGTGGATGTTGACCTGGGCATGGATGAAAACCTCTTTGCCAGCCTCAAGTCGCGCACGGTGACCGGCAGCGTTCCCTCCCCGCAGCGCGTCACGCCGCCGCCGCCGGCGCCTGTTCACGCTCCTGCACGACCAGCCGCCGTCCAGCGTGCGCACGAGCATTCAGACTTCGGCAACAGCCTGCCGGGCATGAGCCGGGCGGTCAACGCCGAAGAGCTTTTCGACATCCAGCAGCAGGCCGATTTCTTCGTCTCCCTGGGCCAGCACGAGCAGGCCATTGAAGTCCTGAAGAACCACATCAGCGACAACGTCGAGACCAGTGCGCTGGCCTACCTGGACCTGCTCAAGATCTACCATTCACTGGAACGCCGGGACGACTACAACCTGCTGCGCGATGACTTCAACCGCGTCTTCAATGCGCAGGTGCCAGTGTTCGACTCCTACTCCGACGAGAGCAACGGGCTCGAGTCCTACCAGATGGCCATGTCCCGCATCGAGGCGCTCTGGCCCTCGGCCAAGGTGCTGGAGATCATCGAGGAGTCGATTTTCCGCAAGCCGGGCACAGGTGACGGCGAGGCCTTTGACCTGGAGGCCTACCGCGAGCTGTTGTTGCTGTACGCCATGGCCAAGGACGTGGTCGACCGGCGCGATGACTCCATGGATTTCGAGGCATCAGGCCCGCCGTCCATGCCGCCCGACGCGGGTGATTCCCGGCCCGGCCGCAATACCCGCTTCTCCGCCACCTCCATCCAGCCACTCTCGGCCACCAACTATGCGGAGAGCGGACCAGCCGCGTTGCTGCCCGAGATCCCGCTGCCGAAGCCCTCGCCCAGGCTGGGGCTGGACATCGACCTTGACGAGCCCGGGCCGGAGGCGCCCATGCTCGGTGACCACGAAAAGACCGACTTCGACATGGGCGATTTCCATTCGGAGTCCATCATGGAAGACATCGACTCCATGGGCGAAAGCCGCCGTGAAGAGCCCGAGCCGGAAGCACCGCCCAACAGCGGGATGATTGACTTCGACCTGTTCGACGCGGCGACCGAGGCCGAGATCGCGCCCAAGCCCGCCAGGCCTTCCAAGCGCTGACCTGCCGCTGCGGCAAGGCTTCAGGCGCCGTGGGTGCGGGCCTTCATGGCGCGCCAGCTCACCAGCAGGGCCAGCAGCAGCCCTGCGAAACCGGCCCAGTGCAAGGACGCCATCTGGCCCTGCCCGATCAGCCAGCCGCCGCTTGCCGCGCCGATGGCCTGGCCGGCATACATGGCCGAAGTGTTAAGCGCGATGGAGCCCGCAGCAAGCGCCGGCGCGATACCGGCAAGCCGTGCCTGTTGCGCTGAGTTGGAGGCAAAACAGCCCAACGCCCACGGAACGGAAACCAGCGCTGCCAGCACCATGCTCGTGCCCAGCGGCCAGGCCAGCAGGCTCAACGCCATGCAGGCAATACCGATCTGCACCGAGTTGGCGGCCCCGATGCGGTCGATATTGCGGGACATCAGCACATTGCCCAGCAGGCCAAAGGCACCGAACCATGCGAACAGCAGGCTCAGCTGGCCCGGCGTGGCGCCCAGCGTGAGCTTGTAATAAGGGGCGAAGTACGAGAACAGCACGAACTGGCCGGCCGAGTACAGCACGGTGACAGCGACGCAGAGCATCAGCGCAGGCGACTGCAGCGTTTCACGCCAGGCGGCCAGCGTGAGTGCCGGCGGCCTGACGCCGTCAGGCATTGCGCGCCAGACCCAGAAGGCGCTGATGAGGCTGAGCAGCGCCACTGCCCCAAAGGCACTACGCCAGCCCAGCGTTCCGCCAATGAAGGCGCCCATCGGCATGCCCAGCACCGACGCCACCGACCAGCCGAGAAAGACGAAGGTGATCGCCCGGCCCCGTTGTTCCACAGGCACCAGCAGCCCCACGCAAGCCGCCGCCTGCGGCGTGAATATGGCGGCGGACAGCACGGCCAGCGCACGCACCGGGAGCAGGGCGGCGAATGTTGGCATCAGCGCGCAGAGCAGGTGGAGCACGGCGTACCAGAGCATCGACAGCGCCAGCAGCCGCCTGCGGTCCCAGCCGGCCACCACCGCCGCGCAAAGCGGTGCACCAAGGCACATCATGACTGCGCCAACCGTGATCAGCTGTCCGGCTGCCGCAACGGTCACATGGAGTGAACTGCTCAGGTCGTTCAGCGTGCCCGGCACGACCATCACACCGGAAGCAATGACAAAATTGCCGAAGAGCAGGGCCCACAACACGCCGGGCATGGTGGCCGGCACCTCCTGGGGCGTGGCGGCACCCGGCGTTGCCTTCTGCGCCGTAGTCATCGGCGAACCTGCAGGGCGCCCGGGTTGACGATGTTGGTGGGCGTGCCCTTGATGAAGTTGACGACGTTGTCAAAGGCCGAGCCGAAATACATTTCGTAGCTGTCCTGCTCGACATAGCCGATGTGCGGCGTGCAGATGCAGTTCTCCAGGCGCAGCAGCGCGTGGCCCTGCAGGATGGGCTCGCTCTCGAACACGTCAACCGCTGCCATGCCGGGCCTGCCCCGGTTGAGGGCGGCGATCAGCGCCTCCGGTTCGATCAGCTCGGCGCGGGAGGTATTGATGAACAGCGACGTCGGCTTCATCCGTGAGAGGTCTTCAAGTTTCACGATGCCGCGGGTCTCGTCCGTCAGCCGCAGGTGCAGCGAGAGCACGTCGCTCACGGTGAAGAATTCTTCGCGGCTTGCCGCCACTGCGAGGCCGTCCGCCGCCGCCCTGGCGCGGGAAGCTTCCCGGCCCCACACCAGGACGTTCATGCCGAATGCCTTGCCGTAGCCAGCCAGCAGCTGGCCGATCTTGCCGTAGCCCCAGATGCCCAGGGTCTTGCCCTTGAGCACCATGCCTACGCCAAAGTTGGGTGGCATCGAGGCGGCCTTGAGCCCGGACTGTTGCCAGCCGCCATGCTTGAGCGTGCCGATGTAGTGGGGCAGCCGGCGCATCGCCGTCATGATCAGTGCCCACGCAAGTTCTGCAGGTGCGACGGGCGAGCCAACGCCTTCAGCCACTGCGATGCCGCGCTCGGTGCAGGCGGCTACGTCAATGTGGCTGCCGACGCGGCCGGTCTGGGCAATCAGCTTGAGTTTGGGGAGTTTTTCAACCAGCACGCGGCTGATGGGCGTGCGTTCGCGGATGAGCACGATCACATCCGCATCCTTCAGGCGGATCGTCAGCTGCCCGGTGCCCTTGACCGTGTTGGTATAGACCTTGGCGGGAAACGCATCAAGTTTCGAGGCGCACTGGAGCTTGCGCACCGCATCCTGGTAGTCATCAAGGATCACAATGTTCATGCCCCGATTGTGCCTTGGCCCCTGCAGATTTTCTGCAACGAGGCTAGTATCGCGGCCTGCATCCACTTTTTCCCCAAGAACTTCCAGGAGACTTCCGTGTCTATTTCCATGTCATCCGCCAGCCTGCCGATCCTCAAGCTGATGCTTGCCAACCTGAGCCATTTCCTGGACAAGGCCCAGGCCCATGCGGACGCAAAGAAGTTCGACCCCGTGGTGTTGCTGCAGGCGCGTCTTGCACCCGACATGCTGCCTTTCACGCGGCAGGTGCTGATTGCCTGCGACGCCGCCAAGAACGGCGTGGCCCGGCTTTCGGGCGTGGAAGCCCCGAAATTCGACGACACCGAGGCCAGCATCCCGGAGTTGAAGGCCCGTATCCAGAAGACGCTTGACTATCTGGCAACAGTGCCCTCAGACAAGCTTGACGGTACCGAAGACAAGGACATCACGTTTCCGGTGGGCCGGGATGCCACGCGCACGCTCAAGGGCGAGACCTACCTGAAGCACAACATGCTGCCGAACTTCTTCTTCCATGTGACCACAGCGTACGCGCTGCTGCGCCACAACGGCGTGGATCTTGGAAAGAGTGACTACCTGATGGGCGCCCGGACCTGAGGGCGAGGCAGCTCAGTGCCGCGTGGCTTCGAGTGCGGCCAGGCGGTCAAGCTCGGCGCAGACATCGGCCATGCGGCCGGAAATGACCATGCGGCCGGCGGAGGCGGGTGCGTGGTTGGCTTCAATCACCCGCAGTACGCGCAGGGGGCGTGACGCATGGGTTCTTGCCACGGCACGCCCCGGTTCAGTCCCGGCGCGCAGGGACTGTGGCCTGAAAGCCGGGCGCTGGCATGGGCGCACGGCTTGCGGTGCCGCAGGCATGAACCAGCTGACCAGGCCCTGCAATGGGGCAAACAGGCTGGAGACGGTGAAGAGAGCGATTCCCATGTGAAACTCCTGAATGACAGAGATTGAACACAGGCAGGATTTCAATGACTCGGGGGCCGCAACAGGGTGATGACTGCCGTCATACGCCCGCCACCTGTCGCGGCATTCGTGAAGAGAAGGCTTACATCAGCATGGTGTTGCGGATCAGGCCGACGGCCAGGCCCTCGATTTCAAAAGGCTCGCCCGGCTCGACGATGATGGTCTGGTAGTCGGGGTTTTCGGCATGCAGCTCGATGACGTCCCGGTTGCGGCGGAAGCGCTTGACGGTAACTTCCTCGCCCAGGCGGGCCACGACGATCTGGCCGTTCTTGGCGTCCTTGGTGGCTTGCACCGCCAGCAGGTCGCCGTCCATGATGCCGGCATCGCGCATCGACATGCCGCGCACCTTCAGCAGGTAATCGGGCTTGCGCTGGAACAGGCTGCTCTCGACATAGTAGGTCTGGTCAACATGCTCCTGCGCGAGAATGGGTGAACCGGCTGCAACCCGCCCCACCAGAGGCAGGGCGAGTTGGGCCAGGCTTTGCAACGGCAAGGAGAACTGCTTGATACGGGATTCATTGATGGACCGCAGGGTGTCGCTTTTGAGCCGGATGCCGCGCGATGTGCCGCTGACCAGCTCGATGACGCCCTTGCGTGCCAGGGCCTGGAGATGTTCCTCGGCGGCGTTGGCGGACTTGAAGCCCAACTCGGCGGCAATCTCCGCCCGGGTGGGCGGCGCCCCGGTGCGGGCAATGGCGCTCTGGATCAGCTCAAGAATTTGCTGCTGGCGCGCGGTGAGCTTCACGGGATACTGCTGCATGTCGATCATGGCGACTCCTGGTTACTGCTCTGGGGACTAGGGCAGCGGCTTTGTTGCCACTGTCTTAATATCCAGTAACTGTATTTTTAACCAGTTTTTGAAAGTTTGCAAGTGAACGCGCCAAAATTAGTGATCCTGGGTACTGGCGGGACGATAGCCGGTACGGCGGCCAGCGCCGGCGACAACATCGGCTACACCGCCGCGCAGGTGGGCATCGGCGAGCTGGTTGCCGCAGTCCCGCAGTTGCGGGCGCTGTCCATTCATGCCGAGCAGGTAGCGCAGCTGGACAGCAAGGACATGGACTTCGCTACCTGGCGGCAGCTCGCTGCACGTTGCGCACACTGGCTCGCCAGCGACGATGTTCAGGGCATCGTCATCACCCACGGGACCGACACGCTGGAAGAAACGGCTTATTTCCTGCAGCGGGTGCTGGATCCGCGCAAACCCGTGGTCATGGCCTGCGCGATGCGGCCGGCCACTGCGCTTGCGCCGGACGGGCCGCAGAACATGCTGGATGCGGTGGCGGTGGCCTCCACTCCCGGCGCGCGCGGTGTTGTTGCAGTCTGTGCTGGCGTGGTCCACAGCGCGTTCGATGTCCGCAAGACTCACTCCTACCGGCTTGATGCTTTCAGCTCTGGCGATGCCGGTGCCGTGGGCTATGTGGAGGAGGGGGCCGTACGGCAAGTCCGGGCCTGGCCGGATGCGGCTGCAGGCGGATGGCATCGCAGGCCGGGCCCGGCTGCTCTGGCCGGCGAATGGCCACGGGTTGAAATCATCATGAGCCATGCGGGCGCGAACGGCGGCCTGGCGCAGGCCCTGGTGGCGCAGGGCGCGCAGGGGATCGTTGTTGCCGCCACGGGTAATGGCACCATCCATCGCGACCTGGAGTCGGCATTGCTGCAGGCTCAGGCCGCAGGCGTGCGGATTGTCCGCGCCACGCGTTGCGAGGAAGGCCGCGTGTTGCCCGCAGGCGGCGACGCGATAGCCGATTCGCGCGGCCTTTCGCCGGTCAAGGCGCGCATTGCGCTCATGCTTGAGCTGATGGCCTGACATGTCCGGCGCCATCACCTCCAGCGCCTGGCTCTATCCAGCCCTTGAGATCGTCCATATCGTCGGCATTGCGCTGCTGCTCGGCAACCTCGTGCTGCTGGAGCTGCGCGTGTTCGGCAAGGGTGCGGCACTTCCTGTGCCCGCGCTCGCCAGGCTGAGCCTGGGCCTTGCCGGGACCGGTTTTGCGCTGGCGGCGCTGTCGGGTGTGGTGATGTTCGCCACCCAGCCTGGCGAGTTGCTGTCCAACCGTGCATTCACCCTCAAGATGCTGCTGTTATTTGCTGCAGGCTGTAATGCAGCCTTGTTCCATGGGCGGGGCTCGCTTGAAAAGCTGGACGGCACGGCCCGCATCATGATGGTCGTGTCAACCCTGGTCTGGGTGGCCGTGATTGCCTGTGGACGCTGGATCGCCTACCAATGAAACTTCCCCAAAGGAGAAACCCATGAAACGACGCGATTGGCTGATGGCTTCACTTGCGCTGCCTGTGGCCGGCAGCTGGACCCTTGCCCATGCACACCACGGCTGGAGCAGCTTTGATCAGGACCGGCCCATCTACCTTGAGGGCAAGGTCATCAGTTCCAAATGGCGCAATCCGCATGCCGAACTCGAGCTCGAAGTGCCGGCCGGCCTGAAAGTGCCCGCCGACCTCGCCGCGCGGCAGGTTCCCGCGCAGACGGCGCCGGTGGACGGCAAGGCCCTTTTGTCCAAAGCCGTGGTACCCACGCGCAGGGACCGCAAGTGGGAGGTCGAGCTCGCGCCACTCACCCGCATGGAGGCCTGGAAGGTGGCCGAGATCAAGCCCGGCACCCTGGTGTCCCTGGTGGGCTTTACGCTCAAGGAAGAAAAGGGCGACGCCGTGGTGCGCGTCGAATACCTGTATGTGGATGGCAAGGCCTACGCGCTGCGATCAAGCCCGGCCTGAGGCGCCCCCGCCAGAGGCGTCGCCGGCTTTCAGCTGGACAATGCGGCCAGCGCGCGGCTGGTGATCTCGTCCACAGTTCCGATGCCGCTGATGGCATGGTATTTGGGCGCGCCGGCCGGGTCGGCTTTGGCCCAGCTGGAGTAATACTCGACCAGCGGCCGCGTCTGGGCGCTGTACACGTCAAGCCGCTTGCGCACGGTTTCTTCCTTGTCGTCTTCGCGCTGGATCAGGGCCTCTCCCGTCGCGTCGTCCTTGCCTTCCACCTTGGGCGGATTGAACTTCACGTGGTAGATGCGGCCCGACGCCGGGTGCGAGCGGCGGCCGCTCATGCGCTCGATGATGGCCTCGAACGGAACGTCGATCTCAAGCACATGGTCAAGCTTGACGCCGGCTGATTTCATCGCGTCGGCCTGGGGGATGGTGCGCGGGAAGCCATCGAACAGGAATCCTTTGGCGCAGTCCGGCTGCGCAATGCGTTCCTTGACGAGGTTGATGATGAGGTCGTCGCTCACGAGCGCACCGGACTCCATGACGGCCTTGGCCTGCAGGCCCAGCGGAGTGCCGGCCTTGACGGCGGCGCGCAGCATGTCGCCGGTGGAGATCTGGGGAATGCCGTATTTCTGGCAGATGAAAGCGGCCTGCGTGCCTTTGCCCGCGCCTGGCGCGCCCAACAGAATGAGTCTCATGGATGTCCTCGAAGCTTGTGAAATCGGCGAGCGCTTCCGGGGCCGGGCCTGGCAGCCGGCAGCCTTTGCGCATTCTTGCCATGAGGATAGCATGCAAGGCTACCGTCAGCCTTACGCGTCAGAACAGCTTGCGCACCCTCTCAAGGTCCTGCGGCGTGTCGACGCCGGGGCCTGGTGCATGCGCCGTGACATGCACCGCGATCCGGTGGCCATGCCAGAGGGCCCGCAGCTGCTCCAGCGCCTCGACGATCTCCACCGGCGCCTGCGGCATTGCCGGGAAGGCGCGCAGGAAGCCGGCACGATAGCCGTAGATGCCGACGTGGCGCAGCGGCATCAGCGCAGCAGGCAGGGTGTGAATGCCATCGGCGAAGCCGTCCCGCCACCAGGCAATCGGGGCGCGGCTGAAGTACAGCGCCATGCCGTTGGCATCAATCACGGTCTTCACCACGTTGGGGTTGCGGAAGTCTTCAACGCTGTCAATCGTATGGGCCGCTGTGCTCATGCTGGCTTCCGGCCGGTCGCGCAGCAGTTGCGCGACGGCGTCGATCAGCGAAGGCTCGATGAGCGGCTCATCGCCCTGGACATTGACCACGATGTCCTGGCCGTCGAGGCCCAGCAGCATGCAGGCCTCCGCCAGACGGTCGCTGCCTGAAGGATGGTCGGTCCGTGTGAGGACACCTTCAATGCCGTGCGCCTTGCAGGCGTCAATGATGGATTCGCTGTCAGCCGCAACCACGACGCGTGATGCAGCGGATTGCTGCGCGCGGTATGCGACCCGCACCACCATGGGCGTGCCGCCGAGGTCGGCAAGCGGCTTGTCTGGCAGGCGTGTCGAGGCCAGCCGTGCGGGAATGAGGACCGTGTAGCCCATGTCAGACGAGCGGCGTCCGCGCCGGCAGCTTTTCAAGCTCCTCATCGCCGAGCGTACGGGCCTCGTTCTCCAGCAGGATGGGAATGCCGTCGCGCACCGGATAGGCCAGCCGCGCGCTGCGCGAGAGCAGTTCCTGCTTTTCACGGTCGAAGTCCAGGGGGCCCTTGGTCACGGGGCATACCAGCAGTTCAAGCAGTTTGGAGTCCATCAGGCGTTCTCGGATAGGGGCATGGCCGATGATAGCTTTGCATCGAGCAGTGCATCCAGTGCGGACAGCAGCGCGGGTTCTGGCCGGAACAACAGCGGCACCGCCAGGGCACCCGGCTGTGCCTGCCACAGCTTGACAGCGTCTTTGGCGGTACACAGCAGCTGCGCGCGGGAGCCGCCCGCCACCTCCTGCAGCGTCCAGCCAGCAAAGTCAAAGTGGTCAGGCAGCGCAATGGCCCGCGCAAGATGAAGCCCGCGCGCGCGCAGCATCTCAAAAAAGGCATCCGGCCGCGCAATGCCCGCAACGGCCACCAGAGGCTGGCCGTGCAGGTCTTCCAGCGCGACCGTGCTTCCGTCGGCACGCACCGCATGGTCTGCCAGCTGCCGGGTGGCGGCATAGCCGGCAAACGCCTGCGTTGTCCCGCTGTGCAGCACCAGGTCCACGCTGCGCGGCCACGGTTCGCGCAGGGGGCCGGCCGGCAACAGGAAGCCGTTGCCGGTGCCGCGCTCGTCAAAAACACAGATCTCGATGTCGCGCGCCAGCGCATGGTGCTGCAGGCCGTCGTCGCAGACGATCACGCTGGTTTGCGGGTGGGCTGCCAGCAGGGCCTGCGCGGCCTCGATGCGGCGGCGGGCCACGAACACCGGCACCCCGCAGCTTCGGGCGATCAGCACCGGCTCGTCGCCGGCTTCGGCTGCCGTGCTGTGCGGCCCGACTTCCCGGCAGTCATGCGTGCCGCGGCCATAACCGCGTGAGACCACACCCGGATGGAGGCCGCGCGCCTTCAGGTGCTCCACAAGGGCCATCACCACGGGTGTCTTGCCGGCGCCGCCGGCCACGACGTTGCCCACGACGATCACCGGAACATGCACCCGGTGTGCGCTCAGGATGCGCAGCTGGTAGAGGCCTTGCCTCAGCATCACCAGCAGCCGGTAAACCAGCGACACGGGCCACAGCGCCAGGGCCAGCCCGCCGCGCCGCGTCCAGGCTTGCGTCAGGGCCTGACGCAGCACTGCGGCCATCCGCTACTTCGCCCCGGCCTGGGCCGAAGACTGCGTGGCAAAGGTGATCTGCGTCAACCCGGAGCGGCGCGCCGCCTCCATGACGGTGATCACCGCCTGGTGCGCAGCGCTCGCATCGGCGCTGATGATGACGACGGTGTCCTTGCCCGCGCGCGCGGATTCGACGAGCGCGATGGACAGTGCCTCGATGCTGCGGCC
This sequence comes from Pseudomonadota bacterium, assembly GCA_040385105.1. GTDB lineage: Bacteria > Pseudomonadota > Gammaproteobacteria > Burkholderiales > Burkholderiaceae_C > JACMQX01. The sequence continues at coordinate 204 of JAZKHY010000056.1, read as the reverse complement.
GTTGACCGGCGACTTGTTGACCGAGTAGCGGCCGTCACTGCTCACGGACACGATGACTTCCTTGGGGTAGTCGCGTTGCGCGTCGGTGTCTGCGACCGGCAGGCGAAGCTGCAGCTCGGTGAACTTGCTGTAGGTGGTGGACAGCATCAGGAAGATCAGCACCACCAGCAGCACGTCGATGAACGGGATCAGGTTGATCTCGGG
>JAZKHY010000055.1:0-7073 GCA_040385105.1 Pseudomonadota bacterium | reverse complement strand
CAAGGACGGCGGCATCTTCACCAGCAACTGGGAGCTGTACCGCGCCGAGATCGCGCTGGTTGACCTGTTCGACGAACTCGCCAACTCGCACAACATCCAGCTGCGCATGTTCCATGGCCGCGGCGGCACGGTGGGCCGCGGCGGCGGCCCCAGCTACCAGGCCATCCTGGCCCAGCCCCCGGGCACGGTGCGCGGGCAGATCCGCCTGACCGAGCAGGGCGAAGTCATCGGCTCCAAGTACGCCAACCCGGAGATCGGCCGGCGCAACCTGGAGACCCTCGTCGCAGCGACGCTGGAGGCGACGCTGCTGCAGCCGACCAAGCCCGCCACCCGTGCCTACCTCCAGGCCGCCAGCGAGCTGTCGGCTGCCAGCATGGCCGCCTACCGCGCGCTGGTGTACGAGACCCCCGGCTTCACCGACTATTTCTTCAGCTCAACGCCCATCCGCGAGATTGCCGAGCTCAACATCGGCTCGCGGCCCGCCTCACGCAAGCCCTCGCAACGCATTGAAGACCTGCGCGCCATTCCATGGGGTTTCAGCTGGGGCCAGTGCCGCCTCACGCTGCCCGGCTGGTACGGCTTCGGCTCGGCCGTCAACGCCTTTCTGGACAAGGGCACGCCTGCGGAGCGCAAGGAGGCGCTCGCGCTGCTGCAGAAGATGTACCGCCAGTGGCCGTTCTTCCGCACCCTGCTGAGCAACATGGACATGGTGCTGGCCAAGAGCGACCTGGCGCTGGCCTCCCGCTATGCCGAGCTGGTGGGCGATGCCCGCATGCGCAAGAAAGTGTTTGCCGCCATCGAGGCCGAATGGCACCGCACGGCCGATGCGCTGGGCGCGATCACCGGCGAGAAACAGCGCCTGGCCGGCAACGCCGCGCTGCAGCGCTCCATCCGCCACCGCTTCCCCTACATCGACCCGCTGCACCACCTGCAGGTCGAGCTGGTGCGGCGCTACCGCGGCGGGCAGACCGACGAGCGGGTGCAGACCGGCATCCACATCTCGATCAACGGCATCGCGGCGGGGCTGCGCAACACCGGCTGACAGCGCCGCCCCCTACTCACTCGCGCGATCAGGCGGCAAGCGCCAGCTTTGGCGCCGTGTACGGCCTTGCGCGGGCGCGCTCACCGGCCAGCGCGGCGGCAAGCGGCTCGTTGCCCGCGCGGCGCGCCGCCTCCAGCAGCGTGATGTCCAGCACGTCGCGCTGGGCATGGCTGCCGCCAAAGCGGCTTGCGATGTTGCGCACGCCGCGCAGCAAGTCGGTGCAGCGGCCGTAGTCGCCCGCAACAAAGCATTGCATCGCGCGCGCTGCGGCGTAGCCAACGTCATGCGTGAATCGCGCATTGCTGTCTCCCCGCTCCATGGCATCGGTCAGCTTCTCCATCAGGTCCTGCTGCTGCGCCAGGCGCCCTGCTGCGGCAAAGGCCATCATGGCGTGCATGTCGTTGAACGCATACAGGCCCGGCTCGGCCACGGCGGCCCAGCGGATGGCCAGCGCGTCCCAGCGTTCGCCCACGTCGATGCCGCGCAACTGCAGGCGCCAGAGCATGGCGCTCTGGTCGATCATGTCCAGCACCACCGAAGACCCGGGCCCGCCAATGGCTTCGTCATACAGGCGCAGCACTTCGCCCGTGTTGCCCAGCTCCAGCTGGAACAATGCCAGGTGCCACCAGTTGTGCACTGCAAAGAAGCTGCCCTCGGACCAGACCGCTGCATTGGGCTCGAGCCATTCCACACCGCGGCGGGCCTGGTTCTTCATCTCAAGCACATGCGCCACCGCATGCCAGGCCCAGCCGTCGCGCGGCTCGATCTCCAGGCTCTGGCGGCCCAGGCTCTCGGCCTGGGCATAGTCGCCCGTCTCCTCAAGGCCGAACGCATTCATGCTCAGCACTGCGTGGTAGCCCGGCATGCTCCGGCTCCAGGCCGGCAGGGCGCGGGCGGCACGGTCGCGCAGCATGCGCGCGTCACCGGTGAAGAAGTCGATCTGGTGGCCGGCCTGCAGCGCAAGAAGGTCATGCGGGTACAGCAGGCTCAGGTCTTCCAGCGCGCGGCCGGCGTCCTGCCACTGGCCCGCCGCCAGCAGGCGCAGCGCATGCAGGTGGCGCCGCTCGCGGTCGTTGGCGGAAAGCTTGCCCGCCTGGGCAATGCATTCCCGCGCAACGGCAAGGCCGCCCGGTTCAGTACCCAGCAGGTTGAGCCAGGCCTTGAACAGGTGCGCCATCGTCATGCCGGGGCTGGCGGCAAGCGCCGCATCCAGGCTGGCGACCGGATCGCCGATGAAGCAGCGGAATTCGTCCCGGGCGCCCTCGAAGGCGATGAGGCTGGAGGTGGTGGCGCCCGTGAGTGCGAGGCCCATGCAGTCTTTCATGTCAGTGATCCTTGAATATCGGTAAGTCAACAAGTCGGTCCGGCTGGCGGATGGCCGGAAGTTTCGGGCCGGGGGCTGGATTCAACCAGAGCCATTCATGCAAGAATCCGGTCAAACGTGCCATGGCCTCCCGCAACACACCCGTTACCGTCGCGCTGCTCGCCGCCCCCGGCGTGACAGCGTCAACGCTGTACGGCTTCTACGATGCGCTGGCCGGAACGCGGCGCGACTGGCAGATTCTGCATGGCCAGGATCCGGCGCCGTCCCCCCTGCGTCCCCTGGTGGTGAGCCGCGACGGCCTGCCTTTCACGGGGCACAACGGCATCGTCATCACGCCCGATGCAAGCTTTGTGCAATGCGGCCAGCCCGACGTCGTCTGCATCACCGACCTGGCCATCGCGCCTGATGAACCCGTCGGCGACGCCTACGCCGCGGAGGTGGCGTGGGTCCGTGATTGCCATGAAGCCGGCGCCATGGTGGCCGCTGCATGCTCCGGCGCGGTGCTGCTGGCGCAGACCGGCCTGCTCGACGGCCAGGACGCAACCTCGCACTGGGCCTATTGCGACCAGCTGCGCCGCAACCACCCCGGCACGCGCTGGCAGCCCGAGCGCGGCTTTGTGGTCGCCGGCGCCGACCAGCGCATCCTCATGGCGGGCAGTGGCGCCGTCTGGCACACGCTGGTGCTGGCGCTGATCGCGCGGTTCTGCGGACCCGAGGAGGCCATGCAGGTGGCACGCATCAACCTGCTGGAAGTCAACACCACGAGCCCGATGGCGTATGCGTCGCTCACTTGCGGCAGCCGGGCTTCAGACCCGCTGGTCGAGCGGTGCCAGCACTGGGCCGCATCCAACTACCACGAGGAAGCGCCGGTGGCGCGCATGGTGGAGCTGTCGGGCCTGGCCGAGCGCACCTTCAAGCGCCGCTTCACCCAGGCCACCGGCATGAGCCCGCTGGAGTACGTCCACCGTCTGCGGCTGGAGGAAGCCAAGCAGATGCTGGAAACCGGCGACGAACCGATCGAGGCCATTGCGCAGGAGGTCGGCTACCAGGACACGAGCTTCTTCAGCCGCCTTTTCCGGCGCCAGGTGGCACTGACGCCGGCGCAGTACCGGCGGCGTTTCGGCTCGCTCAAGCGCCGGCTGGCGGGCACCCCGGCGCAGGATTCAGGCTGACCTGACATCTGCCGCCTTTCAGATGCCAGTGCGGAAAAGCTCAGGGCTCAGGGCCCATCCGGTCACGCCGGGCCAGCGTCGGGAACAGCCGGGCCCAGGCCAGTGCTATCAATATCGTCCCCACGCCTCCCAGCACCACCGAGCCGACCGGCCCGAGCAGCGCTGCCGTGGCGCCCGACTCGAACTCGCCCAGCTGGTTGCTGCCGCCGATGAAGATGGAGTTGACGGCGCTCACCCGGCCGCGCATTGCGTCGGGCGTCTCCATCTGCACCAGCGTCTGGCGGATCACCACATTGACCATGTCGGCCGCGCCGCTCACTGCCAGGGCGAACAGCGACAGCAGGAAACTCGTGGACAGCCCGAAGATGATGGTTGCCAGGCCGAACACCGCCACGGCCGAGAGCAGCTTCGTTCCGATGCGCCGCTCCACCGGCCAGCGGGTAAGCACCACCGACATGATGAGCGCCCCCACTGCTGGTGATGCGCGGAGCAGGCCCAGGCCCCAGGGCCCGACATGCAGGACGTCCTTGGCGAACATCGGCAGCAGGGCCACGGCGCCGCCCAGCAGCACGGCAAACAGGTCCAGCGACACGGCACCCAGCAACGCCTTGCGCCGCCAGATGAACATCACCCCGGCCAGCACCGTGCTCCAGGACACTGGCTCATGCGGCGCCGGCACATGGTCGTAGCGCAATACCATGAGCCAGCCGCAGGCCAGTGCAAACAGGGCTGCGCAGGTGGCATAGACGGCAGGTGCACCGGCCACGAAGATCACGCCGCCGAGAGCAGGCCCTGCGATCACCGACGCCTGCAAGCCGGCCGAGCTGAATGCCATCGCCCGCGGCAGCATGGCCGGCGGCACCAGCAGCGGCGTGAGGGCCTGCTGGGCCGGCATCTGGAAGGCGCGCAGGCAGCCCAGCACGACCGACACCGCCAGCAGCAGCGTGCGCGTGGCCCAGTGCTCATATGCAGCCAGCGCGAGCAGCATGCCCACCGCCGCATGGATGGCCGTGGTGACGGCGAAGATCCGGCCGCGGTGCACGCGGTCAGCCAGGTGGCCCGCAGGCAGCGTCAGCACCAGCGCCGGCACGAACTGGAACAGGCCCACCAGGCCCAGGTCCCAGGCGCTGCCGGTCAGGTCGTACATCTGCCAGCCCACGGCTACCATCATCATCTGCCCGCCCATAACGGCGGCCAGCCGCGCGTACCAGAAACGCATGAATGCGTGCAGGCGGAGAAGGTCGGAGAAGTTGTGGGAACGCGCAGCGGCGCTGCTGGAATCAGGCATGGGCGCCCCAAGCATAGCGCGGGCCGCCCAGGCCTGCTTGCCCGGGGGCGGGAGCAGCTCAGCCCGCGATCGCTTCCCGCACCGCCGCCAGTTGCCGCCGCGACACCGCCAGCAATTCGTCGATGCCGTTGAGCCGCACTGCCCAGCCTTCACCCTCCTCCGGGTCAAAGTGCTTCTCCAGCGCGCGTACCGCGCGCCGGGCCACCAGGGCATTGCGGTGGACCCGGACGAACTGCGCCGCGTATTTTTCTTCCAGTTCACTGAGGGAGCCGTCCAGGATGTAGCTCTTGCCTGACGTCCGCACCGTGATGTACTTGAGCTCTGCCTTCAGGTAAAGCACCTCGTTCAGCGGCACACGCTCGGTACGGCCGCGGTCCTGGATGATCAGCATGTCCTGCGGCTGGTCTGCAGGAGAGGACCGGCCGGCCTGGATATTCCGCTCCACTTTCTGGAGCGCCGCCTGCAGCCGTTCAAGGCGCACGGGTTTGGTCAGGTAGTCAACGGCCTCCAGCTCGAAAGCAGTGACCGCATGCTCGGCATGCGCCGTCACAAACACCACCGCGGGCGCATTGGGCAGGCCGCGCAGGGTCTGCGCCAGGCTCAGGCCGTCAGGGCCGGGCATGCGGACGTCCAGCAGCGCTGCGTCGAAGCTTTCCCGGGTCAGCAGTTCAATCGCCTGCATCGCATTGGCGGCCTCACCGCCCACCGTCACCGCCGGCTGGCTGCAGTCGCCCAGCAGGGTGCGCAGCCGCGCGCGGGCCAGCGCCTCATCGTCCACGATCAATACCCTGAGCGGGTTCATACCGGTATCTCCATGCGCACCTGGAACACACCATCTTTCAGCGCCGTCTGGCACTGGCCCTGCACATCATGCAGCAGGCGCAGGCGGGCTCGCACATTGTCCAGCGCCACACCATGGCCGCGCCGGCCCTGCCCCGCAGGCACCGTGTTGGTCACCTTCACCACCACCACGGCGCCACGGCGCTGGGTGCTGATTTTGACCTGCGCTCCGGCATCGCTGGGTTCCACGCCATGCTTGACCGCATTTTCCACCAGCGGCTGCAACAGGAGCGGCGGCAGCCTGGCGCCATCCGCGTCAGGGTCAAGCACCCATTCCACCTGCAGGCGCTCGCCGAAGCGGACCTGCTCGATGGCCAGATATCGTTGGGCCAGGGTGATCTCCTGCGCCAGCGTCACCGACTCGCCCTGGTCTACCAGCGCATGGCGGAACAGGTCGCTCAGGTCCTCCAGCAGTGCCTCCGCCTTGGCCGGCTCGGCGCGTACCAGCGCGATGGCGCTGTTGAGCGTGTTGAACAGGAAGTGCGGCCGGATGCGCGACTGCAGCTCCGAGAGGCGCGCGGCCGTCGCCGCAGGCGTGCGGCCGCGCGTGCGCAGGACGAGTGCCGCCACGAGCAATGCCGAGAGCAGCGCGCCGCCAAATGCGCTGGCGACCCATGGTGCGGAGTCGGCGAAGCCCACAAGCCACAGCAGGCCGCAGCCGTACAGGCCGGCCAGGGCGCCCAGCGCAACACCCGCCGCATGCTGCGCGCGCTGCGGCAGGCGTGCCAGCAGCTTCTTCATCGAGCAGGCCACCACCAGCCAGAGCAGCGTGGCCGGGAGCGCGCCGCCGGTAAGGATGGCAGTGCGGCTGAGCCAGTCTGCCACGCTTGCAGCGCCGAACATGGCGCCCACACAAACGACCGTCTCCACAAACAGCACTGCGCGCAGCACCACGCCGATGCTGCAGGCGTCAAACACCAGCACGCTGCCGGCCTGGCGTGGCTGCCCGGGCAATGGCGCTTCCAGGAAGGTCGATAAAATTTGCGAATCTTTCATCCGGACGGGTGTGGCCCACAATGGCGGTCAGAACCCGATTATTGCCCTCATATGTCCCAAAACCAACTCGACAAGAAATCCGAAGCGTGGTCGGCCCTGTTCTCGGAGCCCATGAGCGAGCTGGTCAAGCGCTACACCTCCAGCGTGTTCTTTGACAAGCGCCTGTGGCAGGCCGACATCGCCGGCTCGCTGGCCCATGCAGAGATGCTGGCCGCGCAGGGCATCATCTCCGCGGCCGACCATGCGTCGATCCAGGCGGGCCTGGCGCAGATCTCGGGCGAGATCGAGTCCGGCGCCTTTGAATGGAAGCTCGACCTGGAAGACGTGCACCTGAATATCGAAGCGCACCTCACCACGCTGGTGGGCGACGCCGGCAAGCGCCTGCACACCGGCCGCAGCCGCAACGACCAG
>JAZKHY010000054.1:0-12314 GCA_040385105.1 Pseudomonadota bacterium | reverse complement strand
GCACGACACCATGCTGCAAAGCTATGTGCTGGAAGTGCACAAGCCGCACGGCCTGGCCAGCCTGGCCGAGCGGCACCTGGGCCGCAGTGGCATCGACTATGAGGCAGTGGCCGGCAAGGGCGCGCACCAGATCCCGTTTGCGCAGGTGGCGGTGGACAAGGCGGCCGAATACTCCTGCGAGGACTCCGACCAGACGCTCGACGTGCACCTGGCGCTGTGGCCGCAGCTGGAGCGCGACGACAAGCTCCGCTTCATCTACGAACTCGAGATGAAGAGCAGCGAGGCGCTGTACCGCGTCGAGCGCAACGGCGTGCTGATCGATGCGCCGACGCTCGCAAAACAGAGTGCCGAACTTGGCCTGCGCATCCTGCAGCTGGAGAAAGAGGCGCATGACCTGGCGGGCCAGCCCTTCAACCTTGGCAGCCCCAAGCAGATCGGCGAGATTTTCTTCACCAAGCTCGGCCTGCCGGTGGTCAAGAAGACGCCCAGCGGCGCCCCCAGCACCGACGAAGAGGTACTGGAGAAACTCGCTGAAGACTTCCCGCTGCCGGCCAAGATCCTGGAGCACCGGGGCCTGTCCAAGCTCAAGGGAACCTACACCGACAAGCTGGCCTTGATGGCCAGCCCGAAGACGGGGCGGGTGCATACGCACTATGCCCAGGCGGTGGCCGTCACGGGCCGGCTGTCCAGCAACGACCCGAACCTGCAGAACATCCCGGTGAAGACCGCCGAAGGCCGCCGCGTGCGCGAGGCCTTCGTCGCGCCGCCCGGCCGCGTGATCGCGAGTGCCGACTACAGCCAGATCGAGCTGCGCATCATGGCGCACCTGAGCGAAGACGAAGCCCTGCTGCGGGCTTTCAGGGACGGCATGGATGTGCACCGGGCCACGGCCGCCGAGGTCTTTGGCGTCGAACCGGGCGAGGTCAGCAGCGAGCAGCGCCGCTATGCCAAGGTCATCAACTTCGGGCTGATCTATGGCATGAGCAGCTTCGGCCTGGCGCGCAACCTTGGCATCGAGACCAAGGCCGCTGCGGCTTATATTGACCGTTACTTCCAGCGCTACCCGGGCGTGAAGAATTACATGGACGAGACGCGCGCCTCGGCCAAGGAGAAGGGCTATGTTGAAACCGTGTTCGGCCGCCGCCTGTTCCTGCCCGAGATCAATTCACCCAACGGCCCGCGCCGCGGCGGCGCCGAGCGCCAGGCCATCAACGCGCCGATGCAGGGCACTGCGGCGGACCTGATCAAGCTCAGCATGAACAAGGTGCAGGACGTGCTGGATGCCGAAAAGCGCAGCACGCTGATGATCATGCAGGTGCATGATGAACTGGTGTTCGAGGTGCCCGAAGATGAAGTGGACTGGGTGAAGGCGGAGATACCGCGCCTGATGGCGGGGGTGGCCGATCTGAAGGTCCCGTTGCTGGCCGAGATCGGCGTAGGGCCGAACTGGGACAAGGCGCATTGAGCAGGCGGCGCCTACACCCTTGTCAGGTCAAAAACCCGTATCCCCGCCTCAGGCCGCCCGCGCGACGTCCACCTCGGGTCTTTCAGGCTCGCATTGACGTCGGCCTGTCCCGCAACCCAATGCTCAAGCACCGCGGCGCGGGAGAACTCATAGTCCTTCGATTGCGTCTCGTATTCCTTGCTGCGGTGGATCAAATGCATCACGGTGATGGCAGCCGGTGAGCCGGTTTCCAGCAGCAGCTTGAGGTCGGGGTCATTGGCATACTTTGCCGGCAGCTTCGCCGCCAGGCTCTGCGCCGCATGCATGATCTTCTGCTGCCGGGCCATCACGTCGGTGTTCAGGCGGGTGCGGCTGGCAAAGCGGATGTCCTTTTCGCGGCCGGCCACTTCGCTCAGGTTCAGGGGCATGGGGCCACGTGCGCTGAACAGGTCCACCTGCATCACCAGCATGTCCTGCAGGCAGGGCTGGTCCAGCACATACTGAAGCGGCGTGTTGGACACCAGGCCGCCGTCCCAGTACCACTCGCCCTCGATCTCCACCGGCGCAAAGCCCGGCGGCAGGGCGCCGCTGGCCATGATGTGCCTGGGCGTGATGAGGCGGGCCCGCTCAGGGCGCTTGCTGTCGGGCGGGCTTTTGGGGTCGGAGTCGAAGTACACGAAATTGCCGGTGCGCACATTGACGGCGCCGACCGACAGGCGCACCCGGTGGCGCGGGTTGGCGGTGTTGATCAGGTCAAAGTCAACCAGGCGCTCCAGCGTCTTTTCAAGCGGTGCCGTGTCGTAGTAGCTCAGGGCCCCGGGCGTGCCGGAGGGCTGGAACGGCGCAGGCGGGTAGCGTGGCCGGAAGAAGCCCGGCACGCCAATGGCCGCCACCAGGGCTGCGCTGGATTCGTTGAACACTTCGCGCGCCCGCTCGCCATAGACCGCCGGCACGGCAGGCGCAACCAGCTGTGAGGACACGCCCTCCCAGAACTCGCGCAACTGCGCGACCCGCTTTTCGGGCGGGTTGCCGGCAATGATGGCCGCATTGATGGCACCGATGGAGATGCCTGCCACCCATTCGGGTTGCAGCCCGTGCGCGTCAAGCGCTTCATAGACGCCGGCCTGGTAGGCGCCGAGGGCGCCACCGCCCTGGAGCACCAGGACGCACTGCTCGGTACGCGGGCTTGTGCGGGATGTTCCGATGGGCACAGATGCAGGCAGGTCTTTGGCGGACATGGCAAACCGGGGTTGAAAAATCAAAGCATATTCCGGGTTTGTCCCAAGCAATAGTCGAGCCATCGGCAGAACTAAATGCTTCGGTTGCAACTCCATCCCCAGTTAGCTTGCCAACCATTAAACCCAAGGAGAGAAACCCATGCTTCGTGAAGACCTCAAGACCGATTTCGACGCACTGCTGCCCGGCCAGTCCACGGACGGCGGCGCGACCCGCCGCAATGCCCTCAAGGCCGCGCTGGGTGTGGGCTATGCGGCCACCGCAATGCCCATCATGGCGCAGACCGCAGTCAAGACCTCGTCTGAAGGCCTGACCGCCGGCGAGATCACCATTGACGTCAACGGCTTCAAAATGCCGGCTTATCGCGCGGCGCCGGCGGGCAAGACCAACCTGCCTGTGATCCTGGTGATCCAGGAAATCTTCGGCGTGCATGAATACATCGCCGACACCGCCCGGCGCTTTGCCAAGGCCGGCTACCTTGCGATCGCACCGGAACTCTACGCCCGCCAGGGCGACCCGACCAGCTACAACGAGATGGCAAAACTGATGGCGGAAGTCGTCTCCAAGGTGCCGGATGCCCAGGTCATGGGCGACCTGGACGCAGCCGTCAAATGGGCCGGCGCCAATGGCGGCAACCTGAAGAAGGTGGGCATTACCGGCTTCTGCTGGGGCGGGCGCATCACCTGGCTGTATGCGGCCCACAGCAAGTCGGTCAAGGCAGGTGTGGCCTGGTATGGCCGCCTCGTGGGGCAGAGCACGGCGCTCACGCCGAAGCACCCGGTGGACGTTGCCGCGCAGGTCAACAGCCCGGTGCTGGGGTTGTATGGCGGGCAGGACGGCGGCATTCCGCTGACCACGGTCAACCAGATGAAGGATGCGCTGGCTACCGGGACGAAGGCGGCCAAGGCATCGGAGTTCGTTGTCTACCCCGAGGCACCTCACGCATTCCATGCCGACTACCGGCCCAGCTTCCGCGCCGGCCCGGCGCAGGACGGATGGAGCAAGGCCCTGGCCTGGTTCAAGACCCATGGCGTTGCCTGACGACGCCTGAGGGACGGGCTTGTGGCTTAATCCACAGTCCGCTCCGGCCCGTTACCAAAGGCCGCCGTGAGGCGGCTTTTTGCTGCACGAGAGAAAATACCCGGCCCGGCCATTTGCTGCGGGCCTTCGAGACCTATGACCCTGATTGCCATCATCATTGCCACCCTGGCTGCCGGCATCGGCAGCGTCTGGCTTGCCGCGCTGCTTGGCTTTGCCATGCTGGCGCGCTTTACGCAGCACCTGCTCAGCCTGGCGGCTGGCGCCTTGCTGGCCACGGCCTTCATGCACCTGCTGCCCGAGGCGTTTGAAAGCGCAGCCAGCCCCAAGGCACTGTTTGCAACCCTGCTGGTCGGGTTGGTGTTCTTTTTCCTGCTGGACAAGGCCGAGCTGTGGCACCACGGGCATGAGCACCACCACGACGGGGAAGGCGCCGGGCATCAGCACGGGCATGAGCACGGGCATGGCCATGGACATGGACATGGACATGGACATGGCCATGAGGCGCACCAGCATCATCACCATCACGCACCGGCGCGTTCCGGGAGCTGGGCCGTCCTCACCGGCGACAGCGTCCACTGCTTTGGCGACGGCATCCTGATCGCCTCGGCGTTCATGGCGGACATGCGCCTGGGTGTGGTGGCTGCACTGGCCGTGCTGGCACACGAAATTCCCCACCACATGGGCGATCTTGTCGTGCTGAGGCAGGTCTCGGGCGACCGGCGCGCCGCGCTGGTCAAGGTGTCGCTGGCTGGCGCGGTGACCGCGCTGGGCGGCATGGTGGGCTACTGGCTGGTCGCGCAGCTGCAGGACCTGCTGCCGTACTTCCTCGTGGTGGCATCCAGCAGCTTCGTCTATGTGGCGCTGGCCGACCTGATCCCGCAGCTGCAAAAGCGCCTGACGCTGCGCGAAACGGCGGCGCAGATCGCCTGGCTGATGGTGGGCATCGGCATGGTCACGCTGGTCAGCGCCCTGGCGCACAGCCACTGAGCCGTGCCCATGGGCGCCCGGGTATGCGCCCGGATATCAGCGCCTTGAGTAGCCCATCACACGGAACCGGCCGTCGGGCTCGCGCCGGGTGGTGACGATTTCTTCCATGGGCGGCTTGCCCGGGAAGGTGGTGGTGAAAAGCACCGACACATAGACGCCGGCGGGCTGGTTTGCCATCTGGGTGTTGACGATGGAGTCGCTGACCTGCCTGTCGGTGGCCCGGCCGAGCGGGCCGCGTTCCTTGGGCATGTTGTCCATCCAGGTGCCGATGGGCACATTGGTCTTGAAGACCTGGCTGGCCTGGTCCCAGGCTTCGCCCCACATGGCGGCATCCAGCTGGTTCAGCCAGGCGGTGGCTGCGAGCTTGCCGGCGGCGTCGGCCGCAGCGGCCTGCTGTTCATTGAGGGTCACGGCCGCTGCGGAGGCCGGCGCGGCGGGCGCCTGTGCTGACGCAAGGCTGGCGCCGGTGGCCAGGAAGAGTGCCGCGGCAAGCCGGGCGGTTCGGGAGATTTTCAGGAGCTTGGACTTCATGCAGACTTTCGGCATAACAAATGACAGGGACTGGCGCAGTCTAACTGGGCCAGTCCCGTGCGCCTTTACAGGCGGCTGGAAGGCTTAACGCCTGTTGGGGTTGTTGGGGTTGTTGTCATACCGGTTCGGCACGCCGTCGTTGTCGCGGTCGCGGTCATAACGGTTCGGGATGCCGTCACGGTCGCGGTCGCGGTTGCCGCGCCTCCAGTCGCCGCCCGAGCGCACCCAGCGGTCGCCGCGCTGGACCCAGACCGGTTGCTGGTACACATAACCGGGCCGGTCACGTACCCAGTGGCCCTGCATCCAGACGTACTGGCGGCCTCGCCAGTCCCAATGGCCCGGTACCCAGACCTGGTTGCGGCGCGGGGCAGGCACATATTCCACGCGGGGCGCCGGGGGCGCCACCTGCACATAGATGGAGGATTGCGCGGCGGCCTGGGTGGAAACCGCGGCGCCGAGCGATGCGATGGCCATAGAGGCTGCCACAAAAGTGGTTTTGAGCATGACTTTCTCCTTGGGTGTGAGTGAAGTGAGCTTTCATCATGCCCACCGGATGTAAGGCTTTCGTGCAGCTTGCGATAACTCTTGTGAAGCTGTGTATCAGGCGTTTTGTCTTACACCGGCCCATGCCACCGGAGGACAAATCGCCCGATAAACTGTTGGCTTGGACACAGAAAACACCAGCATCTTTCCCTCCCGTTCCGTGCCGCTGGAAGGCGCGAGCAATTTCCGCGACCTCGGCGGCTATACAGGGGCCGGCGGGCGCACCGTGCGCTGGCGCCGGCTGTACCGGTCCGACCACCTGGGAAGCCTAACGCCGCAGGATGTTGATGCATTGCGCGCGCTGCGTGTCGCGCGGGTGTGTGACTTGCGTGGCGTGAGCGAGCGCGAGGGCGCGGCCTGCCTCATTGACGGCGCCACGGTGCATTCGCTGCCGATCGAGCCCACCATCGTGCAGCGGCTCGGCGCGCTGCTGGCGGCCGGCGAGTCTCCGGGCGAGGCCGAGACCGTTGCGCTGATGCAGCAGACCTACCGCGGCTTCGTGCAGAACAACGCAGCGCGCTTTGCCGCGCTGTTCGGGCACCTGCTGGAGCCTGGCGAGCCGCTGGTCTTTCACTGCACCGCCGGCAAGGACCGCACGGGTTTTGCGGCTGCGCTGCTGCTGTCGAGCCTCGGTGTGGCGCAGGACACGATCCTTGAGGACTACCTGCTGACCAACGCCCACCTGAAGCCCGGCGGCGGCAGCCGGGCGCTGCCGCCGGAGATGGCGGCGGTGCTGTTCCGGGTACAGGAGCCGTTTCTTGCAGCCGCCTTCGATGCGGTGCAGCAGGTGCATGGCAGTCTTGAAAACTACATGCAACAGGCGCTCGGCGTCGGTCCTGCGGAGCGGGAACGCCTGCGCGAGCTGTACCTGGAACCCGCGGCCTGATTGCCGGGCAGTTCAGCGCACGTCGCGCTGCGGTTCAAACGAGAAGAGAAAGCTCGCGCCCTGGCCGACCGTTGACTCGGCGCGGATGTGGCCGCCATGCCGTTCCAGGATGCGGTGCACCGTGGCCAGGCCGATGCCGCTGCCGTCATATTCGCTGACGTTGTGCAGCCGGTGAAACGGCTTGAACAGGTGGCCCGCATGCGCCATGTCAAAGCCCACACCGTTGTCCCGGACCAGGATCTCGGCGGCCGTGCCGGTGCCCGCCACCCCGAATTCAATCCGGGCCTGCGGGTTCTTTCGGGTGTACTTCCAGGCGTTGCCCAGCAGGTTCTCGAGCACGATCCTGGCCATGCGGCGGTCACAGCGCGCCGTCAGGCCGGGCTGCACCACGGTCTGGACCTCGCGCTGAGGCTCAAGGGCCCGCTCGGCATCGAAGCACTCCTGCGCCATCGCGCTCAGGTCGACCTCCTGCAACTCCAGCCGGTAGCGGCTGACCTGGGCCAGCGAGAGCAGGGCGGTGATCAGCTCATGCATGCGGCCGACATTGGTGCGGATGCGCTCGAACATGCGCTGCTCCTCCGCGTCCATCCGCGGGCCCATGCGGCGCAGCAGCAGCGCGGTAAAGCCGTCGATGCTGGACAGCGGCGCTTTCAGGTCATGCGAGACGGAGTAGGAGAACGACTCGAGCTCGGCATTGCTGGCCTGCAGCTCGCCGGTGCGGTCCTTTACACGCTGCTCCAGAGTTTCGTTCAGATGCTGGATTTCCCGGTCGCGGCGCAGCCTGATCAGCTCGGCATTGGCGCGGCTGGCAAAGATGCTGAACAGCGCATCGCGGTCGGCCGAGTCCGGCTGGGCCTGGCGCCAGACGGCGTTGAGGATGCCGATGGGCGTGCCGTCAGCATCGCGCAGCGCAATGCCGATGTAGGCGCGGTACCGGTTGCCGCCGAGCAGCGGGTCGTCTGGAAACCGGCTGGAGATGTCGTCGCGCCAGAAGCAGGGCCCGCTGGCGGAAAGCGCATCCGCGCAGGGCGTGCCGGTGAGGGGGTAGGACATCGGCGGCTGCAGCCCGCCGTCCGCAACCAGCGCCAGTGAGCGTATCGACTCGCCATCCTGGATCTCGCCGACGATGGCCATGTCGGCTTCCAGCGCGTTGGCCAGGTGCTGCGCCAGCAGCTTGAAGAAGCGTTCGCCGGTCTCGCCGGCAACGCCGCGCGCCAGCTCCAGCAACTGCTGCTCGCGCCGCTTCTGGTCCGAGATGTTGATGGTGGAGGCCAGTACGCAGGATTCGCCGCCGATCTCGACAATCACGGCCCAGATCTGGGTGTCCACCAGATGCCCGTCCTTGTGGCGCATCTGCGTCCCGTACCCCATGAGCTTGCCTTCGGCGCGCAGCGCGGCGATGAAGTCGTCGCGGTCGCCCGGGTTCAGCCAGGTGCCGGTGTCCAGCGAGTTGCGGCCCACCATTTCGGCGGGTGAGTAGCCCTGCACCGATGTTTCCGTGGCATTGACGGCGAGGAATGTGCCGTCAGACACGCGCGAGATCGACATGTGCACCGGGCTGTAGTCAAACGCCTTGGTGAACAGTTCCTGCGACTGCCGCGCTGCCTCCTGGGCCTGGACGGACACGCTGACATCCGCGATGTTGGACACGACAATGCGTCCGGGGCCTGCGCCCTCCAGCTCACAGGAGACCATCGCGTCAAAAAGGCCGCCGTCCTTCTTCAGGCCCTTGCAGAGGAAGTTGGTGATGCGGCGGGAATTCTCGAGCGACTTGATGAACGCCGTGCGCTCGTCCTGGCTGGCCCACAACACCACGTCGTTGGTGGAGCCTACGAACTCGGCGCGGGAATAGCCGTACAGGCGCTCGAATGCCGGGTTGATGTCCAGCACCGTCCCGTCGCCGACAGCCTGCACGATGATGGCGACCGGGCTGTTGCGGAAGATGCGCGAGAAGCGGTCTTCAGACAGCCGCAGGTCCTGCTCCGCACGTTCGCGGCGGCCCAGTTCGATGCGCTGTTCGACAAGCGCCTGGCGCACCATGCGCCGGGCCGAACGCACCGCAATGGCCACGGCCACCAGCACGATGACGTGGGTGGCCCAGAATTTCAGGCCCACGCTGAAGTCAGGCGCCCGCATCCGGCCCGCGTGCTCGGCCCAGGTCAGCACGCCGAGCGCCGCAGCGCTGGCAAGCACGGCCATGGCGAGCGCAGTCCGCCGCAGCATCATGCCGGCCGCGACGATCGCACCCGCGAAGCCGATGGCACCGGCGCTGCGTACCGAGCCAAAGGCCCATATGCCGGTGGCCGTGTAGGCAATGAGCGAGAAGACAAGCAGGTGGCTGACAAGGTACACCCGGCCCCGGTCCAGCAGCCAGTACATCAGTGCAATGAGGCCAATCATCACTGCCAGGGCGCCGCTTTCCCTGATCGAGTCACCGGCCAGGACCGACAGGATCAGCAGCACAGGCAACCCGGCCAGCAGCATCAGCAGCAGCGGCTTGAGGACCTGGACGAAGCGGCCCTCCATCCGCGCCTCGGTGAACGACATGGGCATGGTGTCCGGCACCGATGCGAGCGGCCGGGTGTCGGGGGACCCTGTCATGGCACCGTGCTCATGTCTGCAGGCAGGTCGGGTGGGAGCGCATGCGCCATGGTAGCGCGGTGCTCAGCCCCTGGCGACGGGCCGCGATGGGTCGCCGACCCATTCGCTCCAGCTGCCGGCAAACAGTGGCGCGGTGCCCAGGCCGGCAATCTCCATGGCCAGCACGTTCGGCACCGCACTCACGCCGCTGCCGCAGTGGTGAACCACACCGGCAGGGTCGCGCCCTGCCAGCAGCGCCTCGAACTCTGCCCTGAGGACGTCAGCAGGCTTGAACTTGCCGTCCGGGCCGAGGTTCTGGCCGAACGGGCGGTTCAGTGCGCCGGGAATGTGGCCCGCGACCGGGTCCATGGGCTCAACCTCCCCCCGGAAGCGCGGCGCGGCGCGTGCGTCGATGAGGGTCTGCCCGCCTTGCAGGCCTTCCAGGACCTCCCGGGCCGTGGCGAGCTTGACCAGTGGCTTGCCGGGCGCGAAGTTGGCCTGGAAGTGGGCCGGCTCCTCGCGGTCCGTTGTCTCGCCGCCGGCTGCTTCCCAGGCCTGCAGGCCGCCGTCAAGCACGGCCACGTTGGCGTGGCCGGCCCACTTGAGCATCCACCACAGGCGGCCGCAGTAGTTGGCGCCCTGGCGGTCATAGACAACGGCCTGCATGTCGTTCGCAAAGCCGACCTTGGAAAGCCAGAACGCGAACTTCTCCATGCTGGGCAGCGGGTGCCGCCCGCCCGAGGCGGCATCGGTGGGCGTGTGGTATTTGCCTGCGGCATCCGGCATGCCCTTGTCGCTGAGCGCGGTGTCCAGGTTGGCATACACGGCGCCGGGGATATGGCTGTGGCGGAACTGCTGCTCGCCCGCGCCCGGCGCCATCAGGTCGAAGCTGCAGTCAAAGACCATGTGGCGGGCGCCGGAGGCGCGCAGCGCCTTCAGCTGACCGGCGGAGATCAGGGTTGTAAAGCTTGGGCTGGTTGTCATGTCAGTGCTCCTCTGCGGGTGAATCGGGGGCCGCGCGCGAGCGCAGCACGGTGGCGGCAATGCCGCTGGCCACAATCAGGCCCATGCCGGCCCAGCCGGTGAGGGGCAGTTCATCGCCAAAAAGGATGATGCTGAAGATCGCGGCAAACACAATGCCGGAGTATTGCAAATTGGCGACGACCAGCGTGGCGCCGTGGGTGTAGGCCCGCGTCATGCACAGCTGGCCCAGCGAAGCCAGCACCGCCATGGGCAGCAGCCACAGGGCGCCCTTCCATTGCCAGGGCGAGAGGCCCGCGGCCGCAATGCCCAGCGCCCCCGCGACCGCAGTGCCCACCGCAAAATAGAACACGGTACGGGCCTCGGGCTCGCCGGCCTTGGCCAATGCCATGACCTGCATGTACGCGAAGGCCGCGCCGATGCCCGACAGCAGGCCGACGAGTGCGGCGAAGCCCTGGTTCTGGTCAAAGCTGGGCCGCAGCATCAGGACCACGCCGGCAAATCCGGCGATCACCGTGAGCACCAGCGGCCCCTGGAACATCGGCGCGCTACCGGGCTTCAGGGGGTTCCAGGCCAGCAGCGCACCGCCCACCAGGAAGGCGGCGATCCAGACACTGCTCATGTAATTCAGCGTCATGGCCGAGGCCAGCGGCAGGTGGGCGATGGCGTAGAACCAGGCGCCCAGCGACAGCACGCCAATGAGGCTGCGCCAGGCATGCATGCCTGGCACCGCGGTTGCCAGGCTGACGCCGCGCGAGCGGGCAAAGCCCCACATGAACACCACGCCGATCAGGCCCCGCCAGAACACCAGCTCGGCGCTGTTGAAATACTCCGAGCCGATCTTCACGCACACACCCATCGTGGCAAAGAACAGCGAGGCCACGACCATCCACAAGGCTTGCATCAGAACTCCAGGGTATTCACCGGCCCGGCCGGACCCGTGCGGGCCGGGCGTTGCGGCATCAGGGGCCGAGGGTCTGCCGGTACCACTCGTGGAAGTGCTGCATGCCGTCTTCCATCGGGCTCTGGTAAGGGCCGTACTCGTTGTCGCCGCGCTCCATCAGGGCCTTGCGGCCGGCGTCCATGCGCAGCGCGATCTCGTCGTCTTCCACGCAGGTCTCCATGTAGGCGGCCTGCTGGGACTCGACGAACTCGCGCTCGAAGGCCGCAATGTCTTCGGGGTAGAAGAACTCCACCATGTTCATCGTTTTCTGCGGCCCCATCGGGTGCAGCGTGGAGACGGTGAGCACATGCGGATACCACTCGACCATGATGTGCGGGTAGTAGGTCAGCCAGATCGCGCCATATTTCGGCGGCTCGCCGTTGCGGTAGCTCAGCAGCGCATCCTGCCAGCGCTCGTAGACCGGGCTGCCGGCCTTGCCCAGGCGGTTGGCCACGCCGACGGTTTGCACCGAATAGTTCTCCTTGAACTCCCAGCGCAGGTCCTCGCATGCGACAAAGCTGCCAAGCCCCGGATGGAACGGGCCGACGTGGTAGTCCTCCAGGTAAACCTCGATGAAGGTCTTCCAGTTGTAGTTGCACTCGTGCATCTCGACCCGGTCGCGCACATAGCCGGTGAAGTCCAGGTCGGCGCGCGGGCCCATGTGGGCCAGGTCGGCGGCAACGTCCCGCCCCTGGCCGTTGCGCGGCGCCTCGAACAGCAGGCCGTTCCACGACTGCAGCGGGTAGTTGTTGAGGTTCAGGCAGGGGTCCTGCGCGAAATGCGGCGCGCCCAGCAGCTTGCCGCTGGTGTTGTACGTCCAGCGGTGCAGCGGGCAGACGATATTGCCGGCCGACGCAGCGGCGCCCTGCAGCGAGCCGCTGCCCTTGAGCATGACCGCCTGGCGGTGCCGGCAGACGTTGGAGATGAGCTCCACGCCGCCCGGCGTGCGCACCAGGGCACGGCCTTCGCCCTCCTGGGGCAGGGCCTGGTAGTCGCCCACATGGGGCACCGCCAGTTCATGCCCCACATAGCGGGGCCCGTCCTGGAAGATGGACTTCATTTCGCGCCGGAACAGCGCTTCATCGAAATAGCTTGAAACTGGTAGTTGGCTTGCGGCCTGCTGCAGTTGAAGACTTAAATCA
>JAZKHY010000053.1:0-67093 GCA_040385105.1 Pseudomonadota bacterium | reverse complement strand
CGCCTTGGCCTGCGTCATGGTGATGTTGACGTGGTGGCGGGTGTAGCTGGAGGTCCTGACGCGGATGCCGCGCTTCATGCCGTCCTCGCCCAGGTAGGCGCCCCAGGGCCAGGCAGCGACCATCAGGTGGATGGTGTTGCCCCTGGGGCTCACGCCCAGCTTCTGCGAGCCGATCCAGGTCAGCGGGCGCAGGTAGCAGGACTCCAGCTTGTTCTCGCGCACCACCGCTTTCTGCGCCTCGTTGACTTCCTCCTTGCTGAAGGGAATGTTCATGCGCAGGATCTTGGCGCTGTTGAACAGGCGCTCGGTGTGCTCTTCGAGCCGGAAAATCGCCGTGCCGTTGACGGTGTTGTAGGCACGCACGCCTTCAAAGGCGCCGCAGCCGTAGTGCAGCGTATGGGTCAGCACATGGATCTTGGCATCGCGCCAGTCGACCATCTGGCCGTCCATCCAGATCTTGCCGTCGCGGTCGGCCATCGAGGGAACTGTTGGGCTCATGGGGTTGTGTCCTTTGGATCGCGGGGCGATCTCGCTGTTGCAGGCAAAAGGGTGATTTTAGGGGGCGGCGGGCGGGGCCGGCTCGGGCGCGGCAGAAGCGTCCGGTGCCGGTGACGCGGGGGCTTCCGCCTGCGGCGGGCGGTGCAGTTCCCACTTCACCAGCTTGCCGTTCAGGAATTCGGCGGTAACGTGGGACTCGGTCGTGTCGGTCCAGCGGAAGATTTCCGGCTGGGCACCCTTGTCTGAAAGCTGCGCGCCAAGCGCCCGCGTCATGGCCACCACATGCAGCAGGGTCATGCGCGGCGCGAGCTTTGCATTGAGCATCACCGCGCTGTCCACATAGCCGATGGGCCGCTGCCCGGCACGCTCCAGCACCTTCATCATGCGCACGAAGTTGAGCAGCACCCACATCACGATGCCGCCTGCAGCCAGGGCGACGCCGCCCCATCCGTACGCCCTGTAGGCAATGACAACAATGATCACGCCCCCGATGGGCACAAGTATTTTCTGGAAATTCATGGCCGGTATTGTCGCTTTTCATTTGCCACTGCCAGGTAAACCCCGCCTCCGGGTGGCACCCGGCTGTACCGGCGGCGTCACCGGCGGCAACTTTGATCGATCCCGCATCCGGCGGCGCCATTGCGCAGACATTGCGCTCACGGGCATGTGCCCGGGCCTTGAAAGATGAAATGAACAGCCTCCTGAACCGCCGCTCCCTGTATGCCCGCATGGGCCTGGGCCTTGCAACCTGCGCCACGGCGCTGGCGCTGACGGGCTGCTATGTGGTGCCCATCCAGCAACAGCAACCGCAGCCTGTGATGGTCAGCCCGTCGGCGCCGCCCGCACCGGTTACCTTTGCTGCGCGGCTGTACCCGGCCAACGATGCCGCCGCCGAATACGGCATGCAGCAGGCGGTGGTGACCAACGACCTGAACGGCCGCGGGCACTTCAGCGTGAACATCCGGGGTGAGCAGTTCCAGGGGGAAGCCACGCGCGTCGCCGGTTCGTCACGCGAAGGCTTTGCCAACGCCGCCGGCAACCGGGGCGGCATGCTGAACTGCCGCTACGTCATGAACAACGCAACGCTGGGGACCGGCGCCTGCGTGCTGAACAACGGCCCGAGGTTCAGCATGCACTTCGGCAACTAAAGCCCGCGCACGATGTTCATGGCCTCGTCGATCCGCTCCACCGCGTGAATCGTCAGGCCTTCGATGTCCTTGCTGCCGCGCTTGGGGGCATTGGCCTTGGGAACAATGGCCACTGAAAAGCCCAGCTTGGCGGCCTCCCTGAGGCGCTCCTGGCCGCGCGGCGCGGGGCGGACCTCGCCGGCCAGGCCGACTTCGCCGAAAGCAATGAAACCTTTGGGCAGCGGCTTGCCGCGCAGGCTGGAGGTGATGGCCAGCATCACCGCCAGGTCGGCCGCCGGCTCGGTGATGCGCACGCCGCCCACCGCATTGACGAACACGTCCTGGTCCATGCAGGCCACGCCTGCATGCCGGTGCAGCACGGCCAGCAGCATCGCCAGGCGGTCGCGGTCCAGGCCCACCGACAGGCGGCGCGGGCTGGAGCCGCCGCTGTCCACCAGCGCCTGGATTTCCACCAGCATCGGCCGGGTGCCCTCCAGCGTCACCATGACGCAGCTGCCGGGCACGGGCTCGGCATGCTGGCTCAGGAAGATGGCGCTCGGGTTGCTCACGCCCTTGAGGCCCTTTTCCGTCATGGCAAATACGCCGATCTCGTTGACTGCGCCAAACCGGTTCTTGATGGCGCGCACCAGCCGGAAGCTCGAATGCGTGTCGCCCTCGAAGTACAGCACCGTGTCCACCATGTGCTCCAGCACACGCGGGCCGGCAAGGGCCCCTTCCTTGGTCACATGGCCCACCAGCACGATGCACACGCCGCTGGCCTTGGCCGCGCGCGTCAGGTGCGCCGCGCACTCGCGCACCTGGGCCACCGAGCCCGGTGCGGAGGTGAGCTGGTCGGAGTACACCGTCTGGATCGAGTCGATCACCGCAATCGCGGGCTTGGTGTTGTCCAGCGTGGCAATGATCTTGTCGAGCTGGATCTCGGCCAGCACCTTCACTTGCGAATTGTCCAGGCCCAGGCGCCGTGAACGCAGCGCCACCTGCGCGCCGGACTCTTCACCCGTCACATAGAGCGTCGGAATCCCGCGGCGCTGCAAGCCGTCCAGCGCCTGCAGCAGCAAGGTCGACTTGCCGATGCCCGGGTCGCCGCCGATCAGCACCACGCCGCCCTCCACGATGCCGCCGCCCAATACGCGGTCCAGCTCGTCGATACCGGTAGGCGTGCGCTCCATGTCGGTGACCTCGATGTCGCCCAGCGTCGCGACTTCGGCGGTTTTGGCCAGGGATGCGAAGCGGTTCTTCGCCGGTGCCGCGCTCTCCGCCACGGATTCGATCAACGTGTTCCAGGCGCCGCAGTGCGGGCACTTGCCCAGCCATTTGGCATTCGTGCCGCCGCATTCGGTGCAGCTGAAGATGGTTTTGTCTTTGGCCATGGACCGAGTGTAGGGTCCGGCTGCACCAGAACTGGCGGCAGGGCTAGACAAGCCCCTTGTACGAACCCCCGTCAATCTGGATGTTCTGGCCGCAGATGAAGGCCGCCTGCGTGCTGCAGAGAAAGGCGCACATGTCGGCAAACTCCTCGGTTGTGCCGAAGCGCTTGGCCGCAACCGTGTCTGCAATCTTCTTTCGCGCTGCGTCGTAGCTCAAGCCGTCCATCTTCGCCTGCCGCTCGGTGAGGAACTGCTGGCGCGGCGTGTCGATGCGCTCGGGCAGCAGGTTGTTGATGGTCACGTTGTCCACCACGGTTTCCGACGAAATGGCCTTGCAGACGGCCGTGAGCGCCGTGCGCGCCGAGGTGGACAGCCCCTGGTGCGCCCGTGGCGACTTGACCATGGCCGAGGTGATGTTGACGATGCGGCCGAACCTGCGCTCACGCATGCCGGGCAGCAGCGCGCGGATCATCAGCACCGGCGCGAGCATGTTGGACTCGAAGGCTTCCAGGTACTGCTCGCGTCCCCAGTCCTGGAACTTGCCGGGCGCGGGACCGGCATTGTTGTTGACGAGGATGTCGGCGTCAGGGCAGGCGGCGACGAGCCTGGCGCGGCCTGCTTCGGTGGTGATGTCCGCCTCGACCGCGACGACCTCATGACCCGTCTCGCGCGTGATGTCATCCGCCGCCGCCTGCAGGCTGTCCAGGTGCCGGCTGTTGATGAACACCCGGACGCCTTCGCGTGACAGGGCCAGCGCGCAGGCCTTGCCCAGCCCCGATGACGATGCGCAGACGATGGCCTTGCGGCCGGCGATGTGTAGGTCCATGAGGAGTCTCCTTGTTGATCCTGGATGCCGGACAGCCATCCTGCGCCTGCGCGACTCAGGGAATACCCTGATGGGTCTTGCAGCGTTGCTGTCCAAAAATCATTTAACCTGTTAAATAATATTCTGCCATGAACCTGCCGTTCAAACACCGCAATCTTCCGCGCCTGCTGCTGCAGGCGCGTGAAGCCGTCATGGCGCACACCCGCCCGGGCCTGCGCGCGCACGGCCTGTCGGACCAGCAGTGGCGGGTCCTTCGGGTGCTGGGCGAGCACGGTACTGTGGAGACGGGCCGGGTAGCGCGCGAGGCCTTCATCCTCGGCCCCAGCCTCACCGGCGTACTCACCCGCATGGAGCGTGACGACCTGATCCGCCGCGAGCGGGACCCGCAGGACCAGCGCCGTACCGTCGTCAGCGCCACGGCACGCGGCAAGCGGCTGGCGCGCAAGCTCTCGGGCACGATCGAGGCGCACTACGCCTCGATGGAGCAGGCCCTGGGCACCGAGCGCCTGGCCCAGCTGTATGCGCTGCTGGACTGCGTGATCGCGCTGGAACTGCCGACAGAAGAACCAGAGACTGAAGCAGCGAACTGAAACCCATCACATCATGAAGCAGATCAACCACCTCATCGACGGCAAGTCCGTCCCCGGCACCCGCTATCTTGAAACCGTCAACCCGGCAACGCAGGAAGTGCTGGCCGAAGTTGCCTCGGGTGGCGAGGCGGAAGTCAACGCCGCTGTCGCCGCCGCCAAGGCCGCCTTTCCAAAGTGGGCAGGCATGCCCGCACCGCAGCGCGCCAAAATCATCCGCAAGCTCGGTGACCTGATCGCTGCCAATGTGCCGGACATCGCGCAGACCGAAACCAACGACACCGGCCAGGTGATCGCCCAGACCGGCAAGCAGCTCATCCCCCGCGCTGCCGACAACTTCTACTACTTCGCCGAGATGTGCACCCGCGTGGACGGGCATACCTACCCCACCGAAACGCACCTGAACTACACGCTGTTCCACCCCACCGGCGTCTGCGCGCTGATCAGCCCCTGGAACGTGCCGTTCATGACCGCCACCTGGAAGGTCGCGCCCTGCCTGGCCTTCGGCAACACGGCCGTGCTCAAGATGAGCGAACTCTCGCCGCTCACCGCCGCACGGCTGGGCGAGCTGGCACTAGAGGCAGGCGTTCCGCCCGGCGTGCTGAACCTGGTGCACGGCTACGGCAAGGATGCCGGTGAGCCGCTGGTCAAGCACCCCGACGTGCGAGCGATTTCGTTTACCGGCTCGACAGCCACCGGCAACCGCATCGTGCAGCAGGCGGGCCTCAAGAAGTTCAGCATGGAGCTGGGCGGCAAGAGCCCCTTCATCATCTTTGACGATGCCAACCTCGAACGCGCGCTGGATGCTGCCGTGTTCATGATCTTCTCCAACAACGGTGAGCGCTGCACGGCGGGCTCGCGCATCCTGGTGCAGCAGTCCATCTATGCGGACTTTGTACAGAAGTTCGTGGCGCGCGCAAAGCGCATCACCGTGGGCGATCCGCTGGACGAGCAAACCATCGTCGGCCCGATGATCTCGCAGGCCCACCTGGCCAAGGTGCGCAGCTACATCGAGCTCGGCCCCAGGGAAGGCGCGACGCTGCTGTGCGGCGGCCTGGATGCGCCCGTGCTGCCTGGCAGGGTGAAGAAGGGCAACTATGTGATGCCCACCGTGTTTGCCGATGTGGACAACCGCATGCGCATTGCGCAGGAAGAAATCTTCGGGCCCGTCGCCTGCCTGATCCCGTTCACCGACGAGGCTGACGCAATTGCCAAGGCCAACGACATCCAGTACGGCCTCTCCAGCTACCTCTGGACCGAGAACATCGGCCGCGCGCACCGCGTGGCGGCGGCCGTGGAAGCCGGCATGTGCTTCGTCAACAGCCAGAACGTGCGCGACCTGCGCCAGCCCTTTGGCGGCACCAAGGCGTCAGGCACGGGGCGCGAGGGCGGCACCTGGAGCTATGAAGTGTTCTGCGAACCGAAAAACGTCGCGGTGTCGCTCGGCTCCCATCACATCCCCCATTGGGGCATCTGAGCATGAGTCTCTACGCCACGCAGAAATTCCTCTACAACCTCAACCGCGACCCGGAGGTGCAGAGGCGTTACCGCGAGGACCGCGCGGCCCTGCTGGACGGCTATGAGCTCACGGACGAGGAGCGCGAGGCGATCGGGCAGGGCGACATCGGCAAGCTCTATGTGCTGGGCTGCAACGGCCAGCTGCTGATGCACTTTGCGCCGCTGCTCGGCGTGGCCTGGGCCGACTATATTGCTGCCATGCGCGAGGGCGTGCGCAAGTACGGGCCGGTGCGCGCGGGCATCTATGCCATGACCACGTCGGCCGACGAGAAAGTCGCGGGGGTCTGACATGGCACTTGTATTTGCCGGCATCTGCAGCCACGCGCCGGGCATCACCGGCCGGGCCCACCTGGCCGACCCTGCGGTCAAGGACGCCTTCCATGCCGAGTTCCACCGCATGGGCGAGGCGCTCGAAGCCGCAAGGCCCGACGCCGTCATCGTCGTCGCGGCCGAGCACTTCGCCAACTTCTTCATGAACAACATGCCGGCCTATGCCATCGGCATGGCCGACCAATATGAAGGGCCGATCGAAGATCCGGCCTGGCTCGGCATTGCAAAGACGAAGGTGCCCGGCAACGCCGCGCTGTCACAGCGCATCATCAAGCGCGTGATGCAGGATGTGGATGTGGCCTATGCGGAAGAATGGAGGTTCGACCACGGCATCATGGTGCCGCTGAACTTCCTCACGCCCCGGTACGACAAGGCCATCATCCCGGTCAACATCAACTGCCAGGGGCCGCCGCTCACGCCGCTCACGCGCGCCTGGGCCTTTGGCGAGGCATTGCGCGCCGCCTGCGACGCGCAGCCCGAGCGCATTGCGCTGGTCGGTACGGGCGGCATCTCGCACTGGCCGGCCACACCCGACTCCGGCAAGGTCAATGAAGACTGGGACCGCGAGTTCCTGGACCGCTGGTGCCGCAACGACAGGGAAGCGCTGCTGTCCTATACCGACGAGGCCACCTACCGCGATGCGGGCCAGGGCGGGTTTGAAATCCGCAACTTCATCGCGGTGGCTGCCGCCGCGCGGGGCCAGGGCGTGGTGCGACACTTCAAGCCGATCCCGATTTTCGCGGTGAGTTGCACCGTGGCCCTCATGGAAGTCATCTGAACATGCCCCACCTTGTCATTCTCTACAGCGGCAACCTCGACCCCGACGGCAACATGACGCGCCTGTGCCGGGCGCTTGCCGACACGCTGCTGGAGGTGTGGGACGAGGAAGGCAAGCAGGTCTTTCCCACCGGGGGAACCCGCGTGCTGGCCTTCCCCTCGGCCCACCATGCCATCGCGGACGGCAAGCGCGACTACGCTTTCGTCTACATGAACCTGCGCATGGGCAGGGGCCGCAGCGCCGAAACGCAGAAGAAGGCAGGCGACGCCATAGCGGCGTGCGCGGAGAGGCACTTCAACCCCTTGATGGCCAAGCGGCTCATCGGCATCACGGTGCAGGTGGACGAGTCGCCGGGGCAGGTGTACGACGCCAAACACAGCAACATCCACCCCTTGTTCAACCAATGATCGCGCCGCAACTCATCAGCCAGCTTGCCGCCGAACTGCAGCACAGCGAAACCTCGCGCGTGCAGGTCGAGCATTTCTCCAAACGCTACCCGGAGATGACGGTCGAAGACGGCTATGCCATCTCGCGCGAATGGGTGCGCATGAAGATCGCGGGCGGGCGCAAGGCGCTGGGCCACAAGATCGGCCTGACTTCGCGCGCGATGCAGATCTCCAGCCAGATCGACGAGCCGGACTACGGCACGCTGCTGGATGACATGTTCTTCACCCCCGGCGACATTCCCGCCGGGCGCTTCATTGCCCCCCGCGTGGAGGTGGAGCTGGCCTTTGTGCTCAAGCGCCGCCTGGAGGGCGGCAACATCACGGTGGACGATGTGCTGGATGCCACCGACTACGTGACACCCGCCATCGAGATCATCGACGCGCGCATCGAGCAGTTCGACCGCCACACGAAGAAGATGCGCAAGGTGCAGGACACCATCAGCGACAACGCGGCCAACGCGGGCATCGTGCTCGGCGGCCGCAAGGTGCTGCCGCGCGAGGTGGACCTGCCCTGGTGCGGCGCCATCCTGCGGCAGAACGGCGCGGTGGAAGAGACCGGGCTGGCGGCCGGCGTGCAGGGCCACCCTGCCGTCGGCGTCGCATGGCTCGCGATGAAGCTCGCGCCCTGGGGCGAGTTCCTGGAAGCCGGCGAGGTCGTCCTGGCCGGCTCCTTCACACGGCCGGTGGGCGCAAAGGCCGGCGATGTGTTCGATGCCGACTACGGTGCGCTCGGGCGCTTCGAGTTCCGCTTTGTCTAGTCTGCCCGCCTGAAAGAATTCCATGCAAACCCCCATCAACACCTTCAAGCAGGCCCTCGCCAACAAAGAGGCGCAGATCGGCCTGTGGCTCAGCCTGGCCGACCCGTATTCCACCGAGATCTGCGCCGGCGCCGGCTTCGACTGGCTGCTGGTGGACGGCGAACATGCCCCCAACGATGTGCGCAGCCTGCTGGCGCAGCTGCAGGCCATCGCGCCCTACCCTTCCCACCCGATTGCGCGCGTACCCATGGGTCACGGGCACATCGGCGAGATGCTGATCAAGCAGTACCTGGACGTCGGCGTGCAGACCCTGCTGGTGCCGATGGTGGACACACCGGAGCAGGTCGCCACGCTGGTGCGCGCCACGCGCTACCCGGTGGACGCAGGGTCAGGCGGCGCGAGTTCAGGCGGCATCCGGGGCATGGCCGGCGCGCGCGCCTCGCGCTGGGGCCGCTACCCGAACTATGCAAAGGAAGCCAATGCGCAGGTCTGCCTGCTGGTGCAGGCCGAGACCCAGACCGCACTGGACAACCTGGACGCAATCGCCGCCACCGAAGGCGTGGACGGCGTGTTCATTGGCCCGGCCGATCTCTCTGCCTCCATGGGCCATGTTGGCAACCCGGGCCATCCGCAGGTGCAGGCCGCGATTGAGGACGCCATCAGGCGGATCATCAAGGCCGGGAAAGCCGCCGGCATCCTGACGCCTGACGAAACGCTGGCCCGCCATTACCTCAGCCTCGGCGTGACCTTTGTGGCTGTCGGCCTGGACACCAGCCTGCTGGTGCGCCACACCAGCGCGCTGGCGGCGCGGTTCAAGTCGCCCGCGTCCGTACCCGAATCTACCCGCGGCAAGGTTTACTGAACGCAAGCTGCCCTGCAAGCCGCTACCCACAGCCCATCCACAGCTCACCCATGACCTTGCCAGACAACAAGCCACCGAAGTTCCGCTCGGCGACGATCCGCGAAGGCACCATCCGTGCCACGACGCGCAGCTTCCTCTATGCGCTCGGCCAGGACGACGAGGACATCGCCCGCCCGCACATCGGCGTGTTCCACACCGGCGGCGAGATGAGCCCCTGCAACCTGAACCTGCGTGACCAGGCCCAGCATGCCAAGACCGGCATCTATGCCGCAGGCGGCACGCCGCACGAATGCCCGGTGGTGTCGGTCAGCGACGGGTTGACCATGGCGCATTCGGGCATGCGCTTCTCGCTCATTTCGCGCGAGCTGATCGCCGACAGCGTGGAAGCCTCCACCCGCGGCCACCAGTGGGACGGCATCTTCGGCATCGGCGCCTGCGACAAGAACCTGCCCGGCCTGATGATGGGCATGGTGCGCTGCAATGTGCCCAGCGTGTTCGTGCACGGCGGCTCCGCGCTGCCGGGCCAGGCTTACGGGCCTGAAGGCCGCGACCTGAATGTGGTGGATACCTACGAGACCATCGGCAAGGTGCTGGCCAACACCGCCACCATGGAAGAACTGGACGCCATGAGCGCCGCCTGCCTGCCCACGGCCGGCGCCTGCGCAGGCCAGTTCACCGCCAACACCATGGGCATGGTGTCGGAGGCGATCGGCCTGGCGCCGATCGGCTCCAGCATGGTGCCGGCGGTTTTCAGCGAACGCGCGCCGCTGCTTCGCCGCGCGGCGAAGACGCTGATGCAGGCCGTGATGGGCGATGCCCCGCTGCCGCGCGACATCGTGACCCGCAAGTCGCTGGAGAACGCCTGCGCGCTGGTGTCTGCCACCGGCGGCTCCACCAACGCCGCCCTGCACCTGCCGGCGATTGCGCATGAGGCCGGCATCAAATTCCACCTGGACGACGTGGCGGAAATCTTTGCCCGCACGCCGCTGATCGGTGACTTGCGCCCCGGCGGCAAGTACCTGGCGCGCGACGTGTATTACATCGGCGGCGCAGGCGTAATCCTGCGCGAGCTGCTGCAAAAGGGCTTCATCCACGGCGACGCGCTGACCTTCACCGGCCGCACGCTCGCCCAGGAGCTTGAATCGGCCGGCGCGCCTGACGGCAAGGTGGTGCGCACGGTGGAAGACGCCCTGTCGCGCGACGGCGGGCTGGCGGTGCTCAAGGGCAACCTCTGCCCGGATGGTGCGCTGCTCAAGACGGCGGGCCTGGCCACGCTGGTGCACACGGGGCCGGCACGGGTTTTCAATTCCGAGGAAGAAGCCCAGGCTGCGGTGCAGAACCGCCAGTACCAGCCGGGCGATGTCATCGTCATCCGCAACGAAGGCCCCAAGGGCAGCCCGGGCATGCGCGAGATGCTCGGCATCACCGCCCTGCTCTACGGCCAGGGCATGGGCGACAAGGTAGCGCTTTTGACTGACGGGCGCTTTTCAGGCGCGACGCGCGGCCTGTGCATCGGCTATGCCGGGCCGGAAGCAGCCGACGGCGGCCCGATTGCCGCGCTGCGGGACGGCGACCTCATCCATATTGACGCGCGGGCTTCGGCGCGCAGCATCTCGGTGGAACTCACCGGCGCGCAAATCGTCCAAA
The DNA here is from genome assembly GCA_040385105.1 of Pseudomonadota bacterium. GTDB lineage: Bacteria > Pseudomonadota > Gammaproteobacteria > Burkholderiales > Burkholderiaceae_C > JACMQX01. Next base: position 56,328 of record JAZKHY010000053.1, on the reverse strand, counting down.
GGCTTGCCGAAGCGGGGGAGGCCCCGGCCGTGCACAGGGGCGGTTTGCTGGAAAAGTATGCGCTGACGGTACGCCCCAGCCACCAGGGCGCGGTGACCCATTCGGGAGGGGTTATCTGGTTGCGCGATGCGTCCTAAACCGTTATCTTTCAGAACCATTTTTTTATCCACGGAGACAATTCCATGAGCATCACCCGCCGCCAGGTCATCCAGTCCGCAGGCGCCTCGGCCTTCCTCGGCACACTGGGCCAGACCGCTTTCGCGCAAGCCATCGACAACCTCAAGATCGTCACCGGCTTCGCCGCCGGCGGCACGTCGGACACCCTGTGCCGCCGCGTTGCGACGCGCATGGCACCGGGCTACGCAACAACGGCCGTCGTCGAGAACAAGACCGGCGCCGGCGGCCAGATCGCCGTGCAGACCGTCAAGGACGCCAAGCCCGACGGCTCGACCCTGCTGCAGACGCCCACCTCCATCCTGACCATCTACCCGCACATCTACAAGAAGCTGCCGTATGACCCGATGGCCGACCTGCTGCCGGCGTCGATTGCCTGCGTGTTCGACTTCGGCCTGGCGGTCGGCCCGGCCGTACCGCTGACGGTCAAGACCGTGCCCGAGTTCCTGGCCTGGGCCAAGGCCAACCCGACCGGCGCCAACTTCGGCTCGCCCGCCGCAGGCTCCACACCCCACTTCATCGGCGCGCTGCTGGGCAAGGGCGCCGGCATCGACATGAAGCATGCCGCCTACCGCGGCACGCAGCCGGCCATGCTGGACCTGCTGGGCGGCAACATCTCGGCCGTGTCCGGCCCCATCGGCGACCTGACGCAGCACCTGCCTACCGGCAAGGTCCGCATCCTCGGTGTCTCGGGCACCAAGCGCAGCCGCTTCGCACCCGACGTGCCGACGTATGACGAACAGGGCGTGAAGAACGTGACGCACAGCGAGTGGTTCGCCTTCTTCCTGCCGGCCAAAACGCCGGCGGAGATCGTGGCCCGCATGAATGCCTCGCTCAAGACCGCACTGGCCCAGAAGGACGTGATCGACGGCCTGTCGGGCTTCGGGCTGGAAGCGATGTCTTCGTCGCCTGCCGAGCTGACCGACCTGCTGAAAAAAGATACGGCGAAATGGGCGCCCATCGTCAAGGCTGTCGGTTTCACCGCAGACGCATAACTGACGCCCCCCGTCCCGCCTTCGGCGGCTCCCCCCACTGGGGGGCAATGCAGCGGACCGGCAAAGCCGGTTCCGCGCATTCCCGAAGGTGGGCTTGCAATTGAAAGGCCATTACCGTGAATGCTGTTCTCGAGTCCCCCGTTGCCATGCATCCTGACGAATGGAAGGAGCGCGTGCAGCTGGCCGCCTGCTACCGTGTGTTTGCGATGCTGGGCTGGACGGAGATGATCTACAACCACATCACGGTGCGGTTGCCGGACAGCGTCACGGGCGGGCAGAAGCAGTTCTTGATCAACCCGTTCGGCCTGCATTACTCCGAGGTCACCGCGAGCAACCTGCTCAAGATCGACCTCAAGGGCAACAAGCTGGACGACAACCCCTGGCCGGTGAACCCGGCCGGCTTCACCGTGCATGCCGCCATCCATGACGGCCTGCTTGATGCGCATTGCGTCATGCACACGCACACCACGGCCGGCGTCGCCGTGGCCTGCACGCAAGGCGGCATGGCGCAGAACAATTTCTATTCGGCGCAGCTGCACGGCATGGTGGCCTACCATGACTTTGAAGGCATCACCATCCATGCCGGAGAGGCGCCGCGCCTGCTGGCCAACATCGGCGACAAGCCGCTGGTGATCCTGCGCAACCATGGCCTTCTGGCCTGGGGCACGACGCTGCCGCTGACTTTTGTGCGGCTGTGGACGCTGCAGCGCGCCTGCGAGATCCAGATGGCGCAGGCGGCGCTCGGCGCTGCCATTGCAGTGCCGGAGGCCGTGGCCGTCAAGACGACGCACGACTCCTTCCAGTTCGACGCTAAATTCGGCGCCGGGCAGGATGTGTTCGACGCGCTGGTCCGGCAGGTGGACCGCATTGATACCAGCTATAAAAATTGACTGGCACTGAATGAAAGTCTGCATCTACGGCGCCGGCGCCATCGGCGGCTGGATCGGCGCGAAGCTCGCGCTCGCGGGCAACGAGGTGTGCGTTGTGGCGCGTGGTGCCACGCTGGAAGCACTGAAGGCGCACGGGCTGCGGCTCGAAATGGGCGGGCAGGTGCATGCCGCTGCGGTGCGCGCCAGCGCCAAGCCGGCTGATCTGGGCGTACAGGATCTGGTGGTCGTCGCCGTCAAGGCGCCGGCCATGGCGGATGTCGCGAAAGCCATTGCACCGCTGATCGGCCCGGACACCGTCGTCCTCACCGCCATGAACGGCGTGCCGTGGTGGTTCTTTGAAGGCTTTGGCGGAAGCTATGCGGGCCGGCGCCTGGCAGCCGTGGACCCGGGCGGCGCGATTGCGCAGGCCATTGCGGGCAAGCACATCGTCGGCGGCGTGGTCCATGCAAGCTTCTCCCTGAACGGCCCCGGTTTCGTCAAACACAATTTCGGCAACAAGCTCATCATCGGCGAGCCCTCGGGCCGCAAGACGCAGCGGCTGCAGGCCATTGCAGACATGCTGGCAGCGGCGGGCATCGAGACCGCCGTTTCAGAGCAGATCCAGAAAGACGCCTGGTACAAGCTCTGGGGCAACATGACGGTCAACCCCGTCAGCGCGATGACCGGCGCCACCACCGACCTCATCCTCGGCGACGACCTGGTGCGGGGCTTCATCTCCAGCGTGATGCTGGAAGCGAAGGAGATCGGCGCGCGCATCGGCATCCCCATTGACCAGCAGCCGGAAGACCGCCATGCCGTCACCATGAAGCTGGGCGCGTTCCGCACCTCGATGCTGCAGGACGTGGATGCCGGCCGCGCCGTCGAGCTGGATGCACTGGTGACCGTCGTGCGCGAACTCGGCCAGATCACCGGCGTGCCCACGCCGAATACCGACACCCTGCTGGGCCTGGCCCGGCTGCATGCCCGCGTCCGCGGGCTGTACTGATCCCCAAACCCTCCTGACCGCGTGCGGCAGCCGGCTGCCGCACGCTTTGCCCGGTTCCGTGCAGGCGCAGTCGCGCGGGTGCGCCCGCTGCGAACACCGCCTGCCCGCGTCAGCTTGCAATCCCCGATCAATTCACATAAACTTATATGAACATAAGATGTGATTCCGACCCCATCCCCGTGCAATGCAGTTGCGCCGCAACAGAGAAAGCAAGATGAATATCCTGGGTATTTCCGGCAGCCTGCGCAAGGCCTCGTTCAACACCATGGCGCTGCGCGCTGCCGCAGGGCTTGCCCCAGAGGGCATGACCATCGAGATGGCGGACATCCGCGACATCCCGCTTTATGACGAGGACCTGCGCGCCGCAAGTGGCGAGCCGCCGGCCGTTGCAATGCTCAAGGCGCAGATCGCCGCATCGGATGCGGTGCTGATCGTCACGCCCGAATACAACTTCTCCATCCCCGGCGTGCTGAAGAACGCCATCGACTGGGTGTCCCGCCCGCCCGGCGCGGTGTTCGACGGCAAGGTGGTCGGCATCATCGGCGCCAGCCCGGGGCCGCTGGGCACGGCGCGCGCGCAATACGACCTGCGCAAGATGATGGTCTTTCTCAATGCCTTCGTGGTCAACAAGCCGGAGGTCTTCATCCGTGAGGCGGCCGGCAAGTTCAATGCAGACGGCGAACTGACAGATGAGCCCACAAAAAAGGTCATCGGCGACCTGCTCGCTTCCATGCACAAGCTCAGGCAGCGGCTGGGCTGACACGAAATGATCAGAATCTGGCACCAGAGCATGACCACGCTGGAAGAGCAGCCGGGGTATGCGAAGCTGATGCAGGCGCATGCGCAGAAGGTCTGCGGGCCGGACACCGTGGTCGACCTGCATGGCGTGATGCCGGGCACGCATGCGCCCGATCTCGCACCGATCCAGTCAGCAGGCCTGGCCTGGCTGGCCGAGATGAATTCGCTGCAGATCGTGGAGAACGTGATCCGCGCGCAGGACGAAGGCTATGACGCCGTGGCCATGAGCTGCTTTTCCGACCCGCAACTCGATATCTGCCGCAGCCTCGTGGACATTCCGGTAGTGTCTGCATTCGAGACCTCGCTGCTGGTCGCCTCGACCTCGGCGCGCGCCTTCGGCCTGCTGGTGCCCACCGATTCGGCCGTCCGGAACTCCCGCAAGCGCGTCAAGAACTACGGCTTCGACCACCGCGTGGCGCTGGTCTCGGCCTGCGAGCCGCAGCTGACCGAATACGACATGGAGCATGGCTTCGAAGGGGGCGGCGACATGGTGGAAAAGCTCGTCGCCAATATCCGGCGCATGGGCGCTGCAGGCGCCGACATGGTCATTCCCGCCGAGGGCGTTCTCAACGCCCTGCTGGTGAAGAACGGCGTGACCAATGTGGACGGCGTGCCCGTGTTCGACTCCTTCGGCGCCGTCATGGCCACCGCCGAGATGCTGGTGCGCCTGCACCGCACCACCGGCCTGCGCAACGCCCGCAAGGGCGGCTACACACGGCCCGACCCGAAGTTCGTGAAGCATTCACGAGATGTGGCGATCAGGGCCCTGACCGCCGCTGCGCACCGCGCAGCGTGAAAGCAGGGAAACCATGGCTATCTCACGAAATTTGAGTGCTCCTGATTGCCCCAGCCCCAATCCCGATCCCGATCCCGATCCAACCCCAACGAAGGAGACGACATGACAAGAAGGAAATTCCTCACGCAAGCCGCAGGCATGGCGGCGGGCGTTGCTGGCCTGCCGCATCTGGCCATGGCGCAGGCCGAGCCGTATCCGGCCCGGCCCATCAAGATCATATTGGGCTCGCCCCCTGGCGCAATGACCGACACGAGCGCACGACTCGCCGCTGAAGTGCTGGGCCGAAACCTGGGTACCACCGTTGTCGAGAACATGCCCGGCGCCAATGCATCCATTGCTGCGCGCGCCGTTGCGCGCGCACGCCCGGACGGCTACACGCTGCTGAACTACTACAGCGACCAGATGCTCGTCCTGCCACTGGTACTGAAGGACCGCCCGTACGACCCCATCAACGACTACGCCCATATCATCACGACCGTCAAGAGCGGTGGCTTCATCCTTGCCGTGCCACCGTCATCGCCGGCAAAGACCTGGGCGGAGTTCGAGGCGCTTGCCAGGAGCGGCAAACCGCTGAACTACGGCACCTACGGCATTGGCAGCTCGGTCCACCTGGGCTTTGAGATCCTCAATGAGCGGTGGGGCTCGAAGATGCAGCACATCCCGTACAAGGGCGGCGGCCCCAGCTACCAGGCGGCAATGGCCGGCGAGGTGGACATCGTCGCCGGGACGAGCTTTGTCGAGCTGCTCAAGGGCGGCCGCCTGCGCCCGCTCGCCATCGGCGGCCGGGACCGTTCGCCCGACTTCCCCGCCATTCCGACACTGGCAGAGCTCGGCATGGGCGATTTGCTGTTCGGCCCGGTGTTCTACGGCGTTGCCGCGCCAAAGGGAACACCGCCCGAGATACTGGAGAAGATCAGCGCAGCCATTGCCAGGGGCGCTGCAACGCCCGAATATGCGGCGCGCCTGAAACCCGTTGCGCACGAGCCGTTCATCCAGAGGCCGGCCGAGACGCTGGCCCAGATCCGGCGCGGCCAGGATGCCTACCGGCCGGTGGTGCAGAAGCTGAACGTGAGCATCGAGTGAAGAGCCCGGCCCCTCACATCGTCGTGCTCATGGACCATGTACCTGTCTCGTAGCTGAAGACTTCCTCCGGGCTCGGCTCGTCCTGCCGGGCCCAGATGCGGACCCACTGCACCACGTCGCCTTCAGTGCCATGGTGGGTGAAGGTGTAGACCAGCGTCGGCTCGTTCAGCGTGAGCCCGAGGTGGCGGGCGACCTGCGGCGGCGCCAGGCTGGCGCTGACGCGGCGGGTCAACTGCGCGAACTTCACGCCTTCCTCGCGCAGCAACTGGGTCATCGGGTATTTCTGGAGCTTGGCCACCGGCAGCCGCTGGCCGAGCTCGACCGACTGCACGTTCAGCGTCACGCTGTGCGGCCGGCCCTTGAAGGTGCGCAGCCGGCTGCACAGCCACAGCTTGGAGCCCGCCGCCACGCCGAATGCCCGGCAGGCCTCGCCCGGCGCCACCTCCACCCCGCGGGTGAGCACGCGATAGGTGAAGTCGCGCGGTGCGCCGACTGTCGTCTGGATGATGGCCGGCGCGCCACCCTGCCGGTCGAGTTCGGGCTGGCGCAGCACGCGCGTGCGCTTGCCGCGCGAGCGCTCGATGAAACCCTCGGCCGCAAGGCGGTCCAGCGCCTTGCGCGAGGTGATGACGCTGACGCCGAACTGCCGCGCCAGGTCGATCTCGCCGGGGAAGTCGTCGCGCCCGATCCAGACCCCGTCCACGATTTCTGCCCGCATGTGCAGGTAGATCTGGTGGTACAGCGGCACGTCGGCATGGAGCACCTCGTGCACCTCACGTGCTTCTTCCTTGATTTTTTCCATGGGAAGGATGTTGCCACAGACTGCTTGCTTCGTCGAAGCAAATCATCTAAACTAATATGTACATTAGATTTGATTCGCCAAACCCGTTGCGAGACTGCCATGAACCCTGTCGCTCCCCCGCTGATGCTCGACCACGTAGCCTACCGCTGCAAGGACGCCAAGGAAACCGCAGACTTCTACACCGGCCTGCTCGGCATGAAGCTGGTGGCCGCCGTGACGGACGCCATCGTGCAGTCCACCAAGGAGCGCTGCCCGCACATCCACGTGTTCTTTGCGATGCAGGACGGCAGCTGCGTGGCCTTCTTCGAGACGCCCGAGGAAAAGCCGATGGGCCGCGACCCGAACACGCCCGCCTGGGTCCAGCACCTGGCGCTGCAGGTCAAGGACCGCGAGACGCTGATGGCCGCCAAGGCGCGGCTTGAAGCCGCCGGTGTCAGCGTGATCGGCCCCAAGGACGGCCACATGTGCGTGTCGATCTACTTCTTCGACCCGAGCGGCCACCGCCTGGAACTCACCAACCGCAAGGTCGTGCCCGACGAGCGCAGCGAGCGCGACGCGCACCGCATCCTGGCGCGTTGGGCCGAAACGCGCCAGCCTGTGACCGACGTCGAACTCGAACGCCCGCTATGAGCAGCACCGCCCACGCCATCGACCGCACGATCCAGGTCGGCGTCAAGCCCGGCGGCTTCATGGAGAGCCAGAGCGGCATCCAGCGGCGCAACCCGAAGATCTTCTGCCGCCTCGTCGGCTCGGGCCGCAAGCACGGCGAGGTATTCGTGCTGGTCCACCCCACAAGCAACTTCCACCACCACTACCTGGCCGAACCGCTGGCGCAGCGCGGCGCCACGGTGCTGCTGGTCAACACCCGTTACATCGGCAACGACTCGATGCTGTTCATGGAGCGCGCCATCCAGGATCTGGGCGCGGCGATCCGCTGGCTGCGCGAGCAGGGCTACAGCCGCATCACGCTGATCGGCAACTCCGGCGGCGGCTCGCTGGCCGCCTTCTACCAGGAGCAGGCCGAGCGCCTCACGGTGCACGATACGCCCGACGGCCGGCCCATCGACCTCGCCGCCACTGACCTGCCGCCCGCCGACCGGCTGGCGCTCGTGTGCGCCCACCCCGGCCGCGCCGGCCAGCTGCTGGCCAAGATCGACCCCAATGCAGACGACCGTGCCGACCCCTGGCGCGAGGACCCGGCGCTGGACATGTTCAACCCCGCCAACGGCCCCGCCTATGAGGCCGGCTGGCTGCGCCGCTACCGCGAGGCGCAGGCACGCCGCCTGGCAGCCATCGAGGACTGGGTGCTGGGCCGCATCCAGGCGCTGGACGCCAGCCGCGACATGGCCGCCGCCGACGAAGCCTTTGTCATCCAGCGTACGCAGGCCGACCCGCGCCTGCTGGACCTCACGCTTGATGCCAACGACCGCAAGCCCGGCACGATCCAGGGCGACGCGAAGCAGGCCAACTTCGCCGCCAACGGCCTGGCACGCTTCTGCACACTGCGCTCGTTCCTGAGCCAGTGGAGCCCGCGCTTTTCCCGCGCCGACGGGCCGCGCTGCCTGGCCAATACCCGGTTGCCGGTGCTGGTGGTGGACCACACGGCCGACCAGACCACCTTCCCCAGCCATATCGCCGCCTGGATGGCCGCTGCCGGCAAGCGGGGCGAGCTGTATGCGCTCAAAGGCGCGCCGCACTACGCGGACGACCGGCCCGAGCTCGTCACCGAGCTGTCGGACCTGCTGGTGGGCTGGAGCGGCCGCGCCGGGCGCCCCGGCAAGGCCGATGAGGCCGCCTCCAGGCAGCCCGCAGACAAGGCTGCCAGCGCCGCAGCAGAGTAGGCTGCATTCTTTTTGGGCGAGCAAAGAACATGAAAAATTCCTGGATCCACATTCAAAGCGGCAGCGTCCCGCGTCAGGCGCGCGTGGCCGTGCCCTATGGCCTGCGCGAGGAGCATGTGAGCCGACAGGGCTTTGCCGGCCAGACGGCGATGCTCTACCACCGCAACCCGCCGACAAAGGCGCTGCGGGCCGAGGGGCCGCTGGTACCGCTGGCCTGCGATGTGGCCGGGCTGCAGCCGGCCGACCTGCTGGATGCGTACGGCGGGCCGCTGCAGATGCTGTCCAACGACGACGTGACGGTCTCGATCAGCCGGCGCGCCGCGGCGATGCCGTTCTGCCTGCGCAACCTGGACGCCGACACGCTGTACTTCGTGCACCGGGGCACGGGTGTATTCGCCACCGAGTTCGGGCCGCTGGCCTACCGCCCGGGCGACTTCATCCACATTCCCAAGGGCATCACCTGGCGCCAGATGCCGGATGCCGAAGGCGGCAACGACGGCTACTTCATCGTCTATGAGTCGGCCCAGCCGATCCGCTTCACCGAGCATGCGCAGGTGGGCCGCCATGCGCCGTTCGACCCCACCGTCGTCGAGATCCCGCAGGTGGCCGACTACGGCTGGCCGGCGCAGCCCGAGTGGGAGCTGCGAATGAAACATGGCGCCGAGCACACCTCGATCTTCTACGCGCACTGCCCGATGGACCTGGCCGGCTGGAAGGGCGACCTGTTCCCCCACCGCCTGAACATCGAGGACATCCGCCCCATCACGTCCGAGCGGATCCACGTCGCGCCCTCGTCCTGGTCGGTGTACGAGACCGATGCCTTCATGCTGGTGGCCTTCCTGCCGATGTCCATCGTGGCGGACCCGCTGGCAGAAGAGTTGCCCGACTACCACCGCAACATCGACACCGAGGAAGCGCTCTTCGTACACCGCACCGGCCGCCGCGCCGAGGGCACGCTGATGCACATGCCCCAGGGCGTGACGCACGGCCCGACGGAGGAAAGCCGCCACGCCTTCGAGGCCATCCGCAAGCTGGGCATGGAACGCGATTTCGTCGCGCTGAGCCTGGACACCTTCAAGCGCCTGCACCGCTCGCCCGAGCTGCGCGCGCATGCACCCGCCAACCCGCCCAAACGGGGCAAGTTCTGAAACCACCACCCAAAGGATTCCACGGGCGCGCGTGCCCGCCACTGCCATGACCTCACCCCAACCCAAGATCCTGCGCTCGTGGATGTTCGTTCCCGGCAACAAGGGACGCTTCCTGCAGAAAACCGAATCGCTGCCGCTGGACGCCGCACTGTTCGACCTGGAAGACGGCGTGCTGCCGTCCGAGAAGGCCGCCGCGCGCGCCATGGTGGCGCAGCTGCTGTCGCAGCCCTGGCAGGGCCGGGCCGCGCGCTATGTGCGGGTCAATGCCGTCACCACGCCCTGGTTCATCGAGGACCTGGAAGCCATCGTCCGGCCGGGCCTGGAAGGCATCTGCCTGACCAAGGTCGAATCCCCGCGCGACGTGCAGATGGCCTCCGAGCGGCTGACCGCGCTGGAGCGCCGCGCCGGCATGGCCGAAGGGACGGTGCGCATTGTGGCCGCCATCGAGAGCGCCCGCTCGCTGATCGCCGCGCCTGACATCGCCCGCGCCGATGCACGCCTCGTCGGCCTGATCTTCGGCGCCGAGGACTATGCGCTGGACGTCGGCCTGCCCGCTTTCCGCGAAGGCGAGGCGCTGCGGCTCATCCATGCGCGCTCGGTCATCGTGAATGCGGCCGCCGCCGCGCGCATCCTGTCGATCGACGGCGTGTTCCCCGACCTCGAGAACCCCGAGGGCTGCGCCGCCGACATGAAGCTGGCGCGCGAGCTCGGCTTCACTGCCAAGTCCACCTTCAACCCGCGCCAGGTGGACATGATCAACGAAGTCTTCGCGCCGACGGCGGCGGAGATCGACTACGCCCGCGTGGTGGTCAAGGCATTCGAGGAGGCCAAGGCACGCGGCGACGCGTCGGTGGCCGTCCGGGGCCAACTCGTGGACCTGCCCATCCTCATGCGCGCGCAGCGCGTGGTGAGCGCGATGGGCCAGGCCGGTGTCAACTAAGGAGCAACGACGATGGGACAGATTCAGCCCGGCTGGCAAGGCCGCTACTTCGAGGACTTCACGGTGGGCGACATCTACCGCAGCCGCCTCGGCCGCACGATCACGGAGACGGACAACATCCAGTTCACCATGATCACCAACAACACCAACCAGATCCACTTCAACACGCACTATGCGGCGCGCACCGAGTTCAAGAGGCCGCTGGTCAACAGTGCGCTGACACTGTCGGTCGTCGCCGGCCTGGCCGTGATCGACGTCAGCGAGCACGGCTTCGCGCTCGGCTGGGACGGCATCACCTTGCCCAACCCGGTGTATCCGGGCGACACCATCTACGCCGAGACCGAGGTGCTGGAGATACGCGAGAGCAAGTCGCGCCCGACCCAGGGCGTGGTGAAGGTGCGCACACGCGGCATCAACCAGGACGGCAAGGTCGTGATCGACTACGCCCGCTCGGTGATGGTGTGGAAGAAGGCGCACGCGCCTCAGTCCCAGCTCTTCCCCGAGGTGAAGGCATGAGCACGGCAGCGGCGCCAGCCGGGCCGCGCGCGGAATTCTGGTTCGGCCAGGTCCACGGCTACCACTACGCCGCCCCGGCGCCACGGTATGCGCTCATCATTGCCCACGGCACGGGCGGCCACGGCGGCACCTACGACAAGTTCGCCGTGCCGATGACGGGCATGGGCGCGGACATCTATTCCATCGACCTGCCGGGTCACGGCAAGGCGCGCAACGAAAGCGGCAACTGGCGCTTCACCGAGTGGCTGGATGAGGTCGACCTGACCGCGCGCGAGATCAAGGCGCGCACCGGCCTGCCGGTGTTCGTGCTCGGCTCGAGCAAGGGCGCCGCAGTGGCCTTTCACAGCCTGGCCCACTCGCCCTCGGTGGACGGCGCTGTCACCATGGGCCTGTTCCTCACCGAGGTGCCGCCGCCGGAGTCGGACGGCATCGGCAAGCGCTACCGCGAGTTCCGCACACCGCAGGCGGCCGAGACCGCGCGCACCCAGGGCGACACGCTGCGCATCCCGATCGAGACGCTGTTCGACTGGAACAAGAGCTACGCCCTGAACGAGGCCAACGTGCTGGAGAAGAAGAAGACCGACCCGCTGCGCACCTGGAGCTGGGGCTATGCCAGCGAATACAGCTACATGAACTACGAACCGCCCGCCCCCGCCAGCGCCAACCGCAAGCCGGTGCTGGTGGCCGTGGGCGAGCTGGACCCGCTGATGCGGCCCGTCTATGTGAAGCAGTGCTTCGACGCGATTGGCGGCCCCAAGCGCCTGGAAGTGATTCCCGGCGGCGGCCACCAGCTGATGACCTACCACACCGAGGTTTTTGCACCGCTGGTGAACGCCTGGTGCACAGAACAGGCCACAAAGTTTTCAACAAGTGCAGCCATGGCCTGAGGCGCATGGCCCGGCCGCCGCACGACGCACACCCCCGAAAATCACAAGGAGACAAGCACCATGAAAAGCACGTTCAATCCCCGCACGTTTGCACGGCGCCCGCTGCTGCTCGCGCTGGCCCTGGCTGCACTGACCGCACCAGCCGTTCATGCCCAGGCCTGGCCCACCCAGCCCATCAAGCTCATCGTGGCCTTCGCACCGGGCGGCGCTGCCGATACGGTGACGCGCCTGACCGCCAAGGAAATGGAAAAGACGCTGGGCCAGCCCGTTGTCGTCGACAACAAGCCTGGCGGCTCGACCTTCATAGCCACACAGGCGCTGACCGCGTCAAAGCCCGATGGCTACACCATGATGGTCGTGTCCAACGACACCCTGATGGTCAACCCCCACCTGTTCAAGGCGCCCTACGACATCCGCCAGAGCTTTGACTACGTTGCCATCTTCGGCGAGTACGCCCCTGCCGTGCTGGTCGCCCGCACCACCCTGCCCGTCAACGATGCAAAAGAGGCCATCGAGTACCTGAAAAAGAACCCCGGGAAGGTGAACTACGCCTCGCACGGCACCGGCTCGACCAGCCACATCCGCATGGAACTGCTGCTGGCCAAGCTGGGGGTCAAGCAGAACCACATTCCCTACAAGGGCGGCGCCCCGGCGCTGCAGGACCTGTCGGGCGGGCAAGTGGACTTCCTGGTGGACAGCCCGGTGTCGTCGATGCCGCTTGTGAAGGCCGGCCGCATCAAGGCCGTGGCCGCCATGGGCAAGGAACGCTACTTTGACCTGCCCAACGTGATGACGCTGGCCGAAGCCGGCGCGGGCGCGGGCGACTTCGTGACCTTTCAGGGCATCATGGCCCCCAAAGGAACGCCCCCCGCCGTGATCAAGGCCTTCTCTGACGCCGTGAGCAAGGCGGTGTCTGACCCGGTCCTGCGCGAGGCGCTGGGCAGCCGCGGCCTCAAGCCTGTATACCGCGGCCCGGCCGAGTTCCAGGCGCTGGTCTATGAAGGCAGCGACATGATGAAGAAAGTCATCACCGACAACAACATCACGGCAGGGAACTGAGCAGCGTGCCCCCCGCAGAAGGCGCCCTCGCGGGCATCCGCGTCCTCGACCTCTCGCGCATCCTGGCAGGCCCCTGGGCCACCCAGGCCCTGGGCGACCTGGGCGCGGACGTCATCAAGGTGGAGCGGCCCGACGTGGGCGACGACACGCGTGCCTGGGGCCCGCCCTTCCTGCACGACACGGCGGGCGAACCCACACACGACTCCGCCTACTACCTGTGCGCCAACCGCAACAAGCAGTCGGTCGCCATCGACCTCACCCAGCCGGACGGCCAGGCGCTGGTACGGGAGCTGGCGAAGAGAAGCGACGTGCTGGTGGAGAACTTCAAGCTGGGCGGCCTTGCGCAATACGGCCTGGACTACGAGTCGCTGCGCAAACTCAACCCGCGGTTGATCTACTGCTCCATCACCGGCTTCGGCCAGACAGGCCCCTATGCAGCGCGCCCCGGCTATGACTTCCTGATCCAGGGCATGGGCGGGCTCATGAGCATCACCGGCCGGCCCGATGGCGAGCCTGGCGCCGGCCCGATGAAGGTTGGCGTGGCGCTGACCGACGTGCTGACCGGCCTCTACGCCACCACGGCCATCCTGGCGGCTGTCCAGGCCCGCCACCGCACCGGCGAAGGCCAGCACATCGACCTGGCGCTGCTCGACGTCGGTGTCGCGTGCCTGGCCAACCAGTCGATGAACTACCTCTACAGCGGCGTGTCGCCGGGCCGCATGGGCAATGCCCACCCCAACACCATCCCCTACCAGGACTTCCCGACAGCCGACGGCCACATGATCCTTGCCGTCGGCAACGACCGGCAGTTCGCGCGCTTTTGCGCGGCGGCCGGCCACCAGGAATGGGCCGGGGATGCGCGCTTCACCGGCAATGCGCAACGCCTGGCAAACCGCGATGCGCTGGTGGCGCTGATCCGCGGCGCGACCGTGACGCGCACAACCGCGCAGTGGATCGGGCTGCTTGAGCGCGAAGGCGTGCCCTGCGGGCCGATCAACACCATTGCCGACGCCTTCGCCGACCCGCATGTGCAGGCACGCGGCATGCAGGTGGAAATGCAGCACCCTAGCGCCGGGGCCATCCCGCTCGTGGGCAACCCGATCAGGATGTCCGGAACGCCGGTGGCCTATGCAAGCGCGCCGCCGGTGCTGGGACAGCACACGCAGGCGGTGCTGACCGGACTGCTGGGCCTGGACGCCGCGCGCATCGGCGAGCTGAAGGCGCGCGGCGTGGTGGCCTGACAGCGCGCGCCTTGCGACAACAACGAGACACTCACCCGAAGGAACCCAACCATGCACAAGAACCTTTCCCGCCGCACCGTACTCCTTTCCCAGGCCGCACTGGCCCTTGCACTGGCCACCGGCGGTGCCTCCGCGAGCGCTCAGGCCTGGCCGGCCCAGCCTGTGCGCTGGATCATCCCGTTCCCGGCCGGCGGCGCAACCGACGTGCTCACCCGCATGCTCGCACGCGAGGTCGAGAAGAACATCGGCCAGCCGGTGATCGTGGAAAACCGCGCCGGCGGCAATACGAACATCGCCGTGCAGGCCCTGTTGCAGGCGAAGCCGGACGGCCACACCTTCATGGTGGCTGCCAACGACACCATGACCATCAATCCGCACCTGTTCAGGAATGCGCCGGACCCGGAACAAAGCTTCGAGTACGCCTGCCAGTGGGGCGAGTTCGCGCCGGCGCTGCTGGTGGCGAAGAAGGACTTCCCGGCCAACGACGCGAAGCAGGCCATGGAATACCTGCGCAAGAATGCCGCCAAGGTCAACTACGCCTCGCACGGCACCGGCTCGGTCAGCCAGATCCGCATGGAACTGCTGCTCGGCAAGCTGGGCATCAAGCTCAACCATGTGCCGTACAAGGGCTCGGCCCCGGCGTTGCAGGACATCGCGGGCGGCCAGGTTGACATCCTGGTGGACAGCCGCACCAACTCGCTGCCGCTCATCAAGAGCGGCCAGGTCAAGGCCATTGCCGTCATGGGCGCGCAGCGCTATGCAGACATGCCGGATGTGATGACCCTGGCGGAAATCGGAACCAGCGCCGGCGACTTCGCTACCTTCCAGGCCTTTGTCGCCCCCAGGGGCACGCCGCCGGCCATCGTGGCGCAATTCTCCGAAGCGGTGCGCAAGGCCGTCGGCAGCAAGGAGCTCAAGGACGCCTTTGCCGAACGCGGCTTCACGGGCCGGTACCGCTCGCCCGCCGAATTCCGCAAGCATGTCGCCGACGAGAGCGCCGCCATGAAAAAGGTCATCGCCGACAACAACATCACGGCAGGCAACTGATGGGCGCGATGGTGCATGAACTGGTGGCCGACTTCTTCGAGGCCGGCGGCCAGGCCGGAGCCGTCGAGCGGCTCAAGGCCGCGCAGGCGACGCGCCGGCAAAAGCTGATCGCGGCATGGACGCCCGAGTACGGGCTGCTCAACCGACTCACCACGCTGTGGGAGGGCGATGCAGACGCGCTGCCGCCGGGCGCGGGCGCCGACCCGGACACGGACTGGATGTCCAGCGCCAGCACCTCGCACGTGCTCGTGCCGCGCCGGCCGGTGCGCATGGACCAGCTGGCCGCGCCCATCCTTGAACTGCGCACCTACGCCATGCATGAGGGCCGGTGCGAGACCTTCGTCAATGCGCTGCTCACCGCGCTGCCGCACCGCGAGAAGTATTCGCTGAACGCCGGCGTCTGGACCACGCGCGAGCGCGGTGTGGACCTTGTCTATCACCTGTGGACTTACGAGAGCCTCGCCCAGCGCATGGCCGCGCGCGACGGCGCGATGAAGGACGAGGGCTGGAGCATCTATCGCGCCTCGATCCGCCCCCTGCTCAGGGGCCTCAAGGCCTCACTGCTGACACCCGTGAAACTCTGAACAACATGACAGACTCCACTTCAGGCGTTGCCTCCGCCCGGCCCGTCGCGGCCGTCACCGGCAGCAGGCAGGGCATCGGCCGGGGCATTGCCCTGGCGCTGGCGGCCCGGGGTTACGACCTCGTGCTCATCGACATCGCCGAGGACGACACGGCCCGCCGCACGCTGCAGGAGCTTTCAGCGCTTGGCGCGCGCGCCGCGTTCATCGCCGCCGACATAGCCCGCGCCGAAGACGCCGATGCGCTCGCGCGCCAGGCCTTCGACGCCTTCGGCAACATTCACTGCCTTGTCAACAACGCCGGTGTACAGGCGCTGAACAAGTCCGCCGACGTGCTGGACACCACGCTGGAGAGTTTTGACCGCGTGCTCGGCATCAACCTGCGCGGCACCTTCTTTGTGACGCAGGCGTTCGCACGGCGCATGGTGAAGCAGGGCGCGCAGGACGCCCACCTGCGCTCCATCATCACCATCTCGTCCATCAATGCCGAACAGGCGCGCACGAAGACGCCGGAGTACTGCATCTCCAAGAGCGGCCTGTCGATGCTCAACAAAATCTTCGCGGTACGCCTGGCGCGCGAGGGCATCGCCTGCTTCGAGGTGCTGCCCGGCCTGGTCGAGACCGACATGACGGCGGGCCGGCGCGGCATGCTCGACAAGCTGGTGGAAGGTGGCCTCAGCCCCATCAGCCGCTGGGGCCAGCCGCGCGACATCGGCGAGGCGGTCGCAAGCCTGGCAGGCGGCGCCATCCCGTTCTGCACCGGCGAGGCGCTGCACATCGACGGCGGCATGCACATCCCGCGCAGCGCGCTGGAGCCGGCCTATATGCGGCCGCTGCTGGAGGGGTGATGACACAGCCACCCGTCAATGCCCTGCAATGCGACGTCGCCATCTTCGGCAGCGGCATCGCCGGTCTCGCGGCAGCACTCGTTGCTGCCTGCGAAGGCCGCAAGGTCATCGTGTTCGAGAAGGACGCACAGTTGGGCGGCACCACCGCTACCTCCGGCGGCGTGCTGTGGGTGCCCGGCAACCGCCAGGCGGAGGCCGCCGGCATTGACGACCCGCTGGAGGATGCCCGGCGCTTCCTCGCCGGCCAGATCGGTGCCGCCATCCGCCCCGAGCTGGTGGAGGCCTACCTGGCCTCCGGCCGCGAGGCCCTTGACTACCTCGCCGAACGCACCGAACTGAAGTTCGACCTCGTTGCCGCACCCGACTACCTGAGCGACGCCGATGGCGGCACCACCACAGGCCGGGCGCTCTCCACGCCCAACTTCGACGGCCGCCTGCTGGGTGCAAAGCTGGCCCTGGTGCGCCCGCCCAAGCCGGCCTTCATGGTGCTCGGCGGGCTCATGGTCGGCCGCCGCGAGATCCCGCTGCTGATGCGCCCGTTCTCGTCCTGGGGCAACTTCACGTTCGTCTGCGGCCTGCTGGCGCGCCACGCGCGCGACAGGCTGACGCACGCGCGCGGCACGCGCCTGCTGATGGGCAATGCGCTGGTGGCCCGCGCCGTGTACAGCGCGCTCCAGCGCGATGTGCGTTTCGTCACCGGCGCGCCGCTCGTGCGGCTGCTGCGCGCGGGCGGGCGCGTCACTGGCGCGGTGTTCCGCCATGACGGCGTGGAGCAGACCGTTCATGCCGCCTGCGCGGTGGTCCTGGCCACGGGCGGCATGCCGCATGCGGCAGCGCTGCGCGAGCGCTACATGCCCGCCCACCCGCACCGCCATTCAATTGCCAACGAGAGCAATGTGGGCGAGGGCGCGCAGGCCGCCCTGCAGGTCGGCGGCACCATCGACACGCAGATGCAGACCCCGTCGTTCTGGACGCCCGCGTCCCTGGCGCGCAACGCGCAGGGCCGCGAGGTGCCCTTCCCGTACGGCCACATGGACCGCGGCAAGCCCGGCGCCATCCTCGTGAACAGGGCGGGCCGCCGCTTTGTCAACGAGTCCGAGTCCTACCATGAGGTGGTGGTCGCGATGTTCAAGGCGGGCGCGCTGCCGCCTGCGGATGGCGCCTTCCTGCTGTGCGACACCGACTTCATCCGCCGCTACGGGCTGGGCCTGGTGCGGCCCGCGCCTTTCCCGCTCCGGCCGCACATCCGCAGCGGCTACCTGGTGAAGGGCCGCACGCTGGAAGCGCTCGCGCAGCGGCTCGGCGTGGACCCGCAGGGCCTGGCCGCCGAGGTTGCGCGGCACAACGAATTCGCCCGCACCGGCAAGGACCTGGACTTCGGCAAGGGCGAGACTGCCTTCAACCGCTACAACGGCGACGCGCGCGGCCAGCCCAACCCCTGCCTGCTGCCGATCCGCCGCGGGCCGTTCTATGCGCTGCGCATGTTCCCGGCCACGCTCGGCAGTGCCCTGGGCCTGCGCACCGACGAAAACGCCAACGTGCTTGACGCTTCCGGCACGCCCATCGTCGGCCTCTACGCCTGCGGCAACGACATGGGCTCCGTGATGCGCGGTGCCTACCCCGGCCCCGGCATCACGCTGGGCCCGGGCCTGGTCTTCGCTTACCGCGCCATGCGCCACGCCACGCACACCCCCCCACAAGGAGACACACCATGAAACCCCTGTTCGACAATACCCTGGCCCTCGTGAGCGGCGCGGGCCAGGGCCTGGGCAAGGCCATCGCCCTCAAGCTGCTGGATGCCGGATGCCGCGTCGCCATCACCGACACCACGCAGGCCAACGCGCAGCTGGCGGTGGCGGAGTCCGGCGCCGGCGCGGACCGCTGCCGCGCCTATGCGCTGGACGTGCGCGACGAGGCTGCCTGCGCCGCCGTCGTGGCGCAGGTCAACCGGGACTTCGGGCGCATCGGCGTGCTGGTGAACAACGCCGGCATCAGCAGCCGCGCCAAGATCGACAGCGGCAACCTCAACGCCGAGCTGGACCGGCTGATGGAGGTGAACGTCAAGGGCCTGCTCAACCTGACACTTGCCTGCGCAGAAGACCTCAAGGCGGAAAAGGGCGCAGTGGTGAACCTGGCGTCCATCACCACCCTCATCTCGACCTACGCAAGCATCCCGTACGGCACGTCCAAGGGCGCGGTGGGCCAGCTGACGAAGTTCCTGGCCCGCGACCTGGGCGTGCACGGTGTGCGCGTCAATGCCGTCGCGCCGGGCCTGGTGCGCACACCGCTGACCACCGACGTTATGACCAACACGGCGCGCATCGAGCGCACTATCGACCGCACGCTGCTCAAGCGAATTGCCGAGCCCGACGACGTGGCCGGCCCGGTGGTGTTCCTGGCGTCGCCGCTCGCGCAGTACCTGACCGGCGTCATCCTGCCGGTGGACGGCGGCTACTCGGCCTGCTGAGGTTTCACGCAACCTCCACAGGCACCCGCAACGCCAGTGCGCACATCAGCTCATAGCTGACCGTGCCGCCTGCCCTGGCCACTTCATCGACAGGCAGCACCGCTCCGTTCGAGGCGCGGCCCCACAGCGTGACTTCGGTGCCGAAGCCGGCGCCGGGCACGGGCGTCAGGTCCACGGTGATCATGTCCATGCTGACGCGGCCCACCATGCGTGTGCGGATGCCATTGACCAGCACCGGCGTGCCTGTGGTGCAGTGGCGCGGGTAGCCGTCGGCATAGCCGCAGGCGACGACGCCGATGCGCAGCGGCGCGTCTGCCGTGAAGCTGGAGCCGTAGCCCACGGTATCGCCCACCGCCAGTTCCTGCACGGCCAGCAGCTTGGAAGACAGCGTCATGGTCGGCTGCAGGCCCCAGTGCGCCGCATCGTGCTCCGGGAAGTCGGGCGCGCTGCCATAGACCGCAATGCCGGGCCGCACCCAGTCGGCCCGCACCGCCAGGTCGCCGGCGTGGCGCAGCGTGGCCGCGCTGTTGGCTACGGTGCGCTCGCCGGGCAGGTCCTGCGTAACGGCATTGAACACGGCCATCTGGTGCGCAATCCCGCGCACGCCGTCGGCGTCGCTGAAGTGCGTCATCAATGAAATCTCGTCCACCTGGGGCAGCGCATTCAGCCGCGTCCAGGCTGCGCGAAAGCGCTGCGGCGTGTAGCCCAGCCGGTTCATGCCTGAATTCATCTTGAGGAAGACGCGGTGCGGCTGGTGCGTCTTGTGGGTGGCCAGCATGTCCACCTGCTCGTCGCAGTGGATGGTGTGCCATAGCTGAAGCCGCGAACACAGCTCCAGGTCGCGCGGCTCGAACACGCCTTCAAGCAGCAGGATGGGGCCGCGCCAGCCCAGGCTGCGCACGCGCTGCGCCTCGTCCAGGTCAATCAGCGCGAAACCGTCGGCGCCGCGCAGGCCCTCGAACACACGCTCGATGCCATGGCCGTAGGCATTGGCCTTGACCACGGCCCAGACCTTCGCGTCGGGGGCCGACTGTCGCGCACGCGTCAGGTTATGGTGCAACGCACCCGTGTGGATGCTGGCAAGGATGGGGCGTGGCATGGCTTGTGAACTGAAGGGTTTCCGGGGGATTTTGGCACTCCCGGGCGTGATATAACCGTCCGACGTTCGGAGACGTTCCCAAAATTTACTGACATCAGCCAGACTGATGCGACAAATAGCCCATCAATGAAGCGCGGTTTTTACACCATCATGTCGGCCCAGTTTTTCTCGTCGCTGGCCGACAACGCGCTTTTCGTGGGAGCCGTCCAGCTGCTCAGGGGCGCGGGCGCGCCGGAGTGGCAACAGGCCGCGCTGGTGCCCATGTTCGCCCTTTTCTATGTGATCCTGGCCCCGTTCGTTGGTGCATTTGCCGATGCGCTGCCCAAGGGCAAGGTGATGTTCCTGAGCAATGCGATCAAGGTCATCGGCTGCCTGATGATGCTGTTCGGCTCACACCCGCTGCTGGCCTATGCCATTGTGGGCCTGGGCGCGGCCGCCTACTCGCCGGCCAAATACGGCATCCTGACCGAGCTGCTGCCGTCGTCCCAGCTCGTCAAGGCCAACGGCTGGATCGAGGGCCTGACCATCGCCTCCATCATCCTGGGCGTGTTGCTGGGCGGGCAGCTGGTGGGCAACGCCGTGTCGTCCAGGCTGCTGTCGGTGGACTTCCCCTTCTTCACCACCAGCATCGACACGCCGCCCGAGGCCGCGATCTTCGTGCTCATCTTCATCTATGCGCTCGCCGCCTGGTTCAACACCCGCATCCCGCACACCGGCGTGGAGATGCGCCCGATGCCGAAGAACCTGCTGGCGCTGCTGCCTGACTTCTGGAGCTGCAACAGCCGCCTGTGGAGCGACAAGCTGGGCCAGATCTCGCTGGCCACCACCACGCTGTTCTGGGGCGTGAGCGGCAACCTGCGCTACATCGTGCTGGCCTGGGCCGCCGCGGCGCTGGGCTACAGCGTGACGCAGGCCTCCACGCTCGTGGGCGTGGTCGCCATCGGCACGGCGGTGGGCGCCGTCGTGGCTTCGGTGCGCATGCGGCTGGACCAGGCCACCAGCGTGATGCCGCTGGGCATTGCGATGGGCCTGCTGGTCATCCTGCTCAACTTCATCAGCAACGTCTGGCTGGCTGCGCCGTTCCTCATATTGCTCGGTGCGCTGGGCGGCTTCCTGGTGGTGCCGATGAACGCGCTGCTGCAGCACCGCGGCCACAACCTCATGGGCGCCGGCCGCTCGATTGCCGTGCAGAACTTCAACGAGCAGGCCTGCATCCTGGGCCTGGGCGCGTTCTACAGCCTGTCCACCGGCATGGGCCTGTCGGCCTTCGGCGCCATCACCGCATTCGGCGTGGTGGTGGCGGGCGTCATGTGGGTCATCAAGCGCTGGCATGCCAGCAACACCGTCAAGCACAAGGAAGAGCTGGACCACCTGCTGGCCATTGCCCGCAGCGACAACTCGCACGGCTGACACCGCTGCGCCGTGTGCGCGCCGCTGCCTGACCGGCCTTGCCTGCCTGCCATAGCGACAGCTCCTCTTTTTTCTTTTTGTGCGCCCGTGAACCCTGTCCTGCCCGCCCTGGCCCTCGCTTTCAATGCCCTCGTGTGGGGTATTTCATGGTGGCCGTTCCGCGCGCTGCAGGATCAGGGCCTGCATCCGCTATGGGCCACGGCGCTGGTGTTCCTGTTTTCGCTGGCCTGCCTGCTAGCGGTGAAACCCGGGGCCTGGCGCGGTTTTGCCGGCCGCCCGATGCTCTGGCTGCTGGTGGCGGCCACGGGCGTGACCAATGTGGGCTTCAATTGGGCCGTGACGGTGGGCGACGTGGTGCGGGTCGTGCTGCTGTTCTACCTGATGCCCGCCTGGTCGGTGCTGCTGGCCTGGCCGCTGCTGGGCGAGAAGCCCACGCCCGCCTCCATGCTGCGCGTGGCGCTGGCGCTGGCGGGCGTCATCATCGTGCTCAAGGCGCCGGGCTCGGCCTGGCCGGTACCTTCGGGCCTGGCGGACTGGCTGGCGATTGCGGGCGGCTTCAGCTTTGCGCTGACCAACATCCTGCTGCTCAAGCTCTCAGGGGCGCCCACGGAGTCCCGCGTGATGGCCATGTTCGGCGGCGGCGCGCTGGTGGCCATCGCTGCCGCGCTCTACGGCATGGGCCAGGGCTTTGTGAACGCGCCGCCCGCGCCCGCGTTCAGCTGGGTGTTGCTGGCCATCCTGCTGGGGCTCGGGTTCATGGCAAGCAACCTGG
Organism: Pseudomonadota bacterium; assembly: GCA_040385105.1. Classification (GTDB taxonomy): domain Bacteria; phylum Pseudomonadota; class Gammaproteobacteria; order Burkholderiales; family Burkholderiaceae_C; genus JACMQX01. The sequence continues at coordinate 33,949 of JAZKHY010000053.1, read as the reverse complement.
CCCTGCAATACGGCGCCTCCAGGCTGAGCGCCCACAGCACCTCGCTGATCATGCTGTCGGAGGTCATTTTTGCGAGCCTGTCGTCGGTGGCGCTGGGGGCGGCGGAGCTGACGGGGCGGACGGTGGTGGGTGGTGTCCTGATTGTTCTCGCGGCGGCAATGTCTGCCCTGCCGGACACGCGCGCCAGGCATTGAGAAGCAGGCTGCGCGTCAGGCATCGCCGCGCGGCGGCCTGTCTGCGTCCGTGCCCAGGCGCGTCGCCTGGAAGCTGCGCTGCACCTGGTCGTCGTACTTGGCCAGCAGCTTGAGCAGGGCGCGCTCTTCCGGCGGCTTGGCCAGCCAGGCATCGCAGCCGGCCATCGACCCCTTGATCTTGTCGATGGTGCCGGCCCTGCCGGTCAGCATCACCACGATGGGCGGCCCGCCGTTTCCATACTTGCCCTGCTTGATGAGCTTGCAGGCCTGGTAGCCGTCCGTGCCCTCCAGCCCGGCATCAAGAAAGACGAGGCGGTAAGGCCGTGCCTGCAGCCGGCTGAAGGCCTCGTCGGCCGAGCGTGCCACATCGGCCGTGAAGCCGACGCGCTGCAGCAGTTTGCGCATGGCAGCAAGCGTGGCGTCACTGCCGTCCACCACCAGGATGCCGTCGTCGGCTGCCGGGGCCGCAGGCGCTGACGGCTGCAGCGCCGGGTCACCGGCAAAGGGCCTTGTCGGCGCAAACGCCCGGGTGCCGTTGCGGGGCGCCGGCGGCGGCGCGGCTGCGGCCGGCTGCATGCCCAGCATCTGGTCCACCGCCGTGAGCACGTTCATGAGCTTGATGGGCCGCGGCTCAATCGGCCAGCCCGTGCCTGCATCATCCTGCCCCACAAGCAGCACGGGCACCGTGGGCGGCCGTGCGAACAGCGCGGCCATGGTGTCCCCATCGTCGGCATTGGCGACGATCAGGTCGCAGGCCTGGATGTCGTCCACAAGCGCATAGCCTTGCACCCGCCGGGCGGCCAGGCGGAAGAACGACTCGAACGTCGTGCGTTCGAATGCGGTGAACCCGGCCAGTGCAATTGCGTGGGGCTTGCTCATGATGTTGCGTTCAGGGTCTCCGTGAAATACCTGTTTCCTGCAATGCCGGGCCGGCACGGGCACAATGACCGGATCAACTCCCGGAGTGCCGCATGCCTTCTGTTTACGACTTTGAAGCCAGGACCATCAATGGCCAGACCGTACCGCTGAATCAGTACAAAGGCAAGGTGCTGCTGATTGTCAACACTGCCAGTGCGTGCGGATTCACACCCCAGTTTGGCGGGCTTGAGGAACTGCACAAGGACTACGGCGGCAAGGGTCTGGTGGTCATGGGGTTCCCGTGCAACCAGTTCGGCGCGCAGGACCCTGGCAGCAATGAGGAGATCGCCGGGTTCTGCCAGCTCAACTACGGCGTCACTTTCCCGATGATGGAAAAGATTAACGTCAACGGCGCCGATGCCGACCCGCTGTTCAAGTGGCTGACGGCCGAGGCGCCCGGCCTGCTCGGCAGCAAGGCCATCAAATGGAATTTCACCAAGTTCCTCGTCGGCAAGGACGGTGAAGTCATCAAGCGCTACGGCCCGCAGGAGGCGCCGAAGGGCTTGGCGAAAGACATCGAAGCTGCGCTGGCCGCATAACGCGACGCTTCCCGTTTCGCGGGAGCCGTGGAACCGGCTCTGCCGGGCCACTGGCTCCGCCCCCCAGTGGGGGGAGCGCCCGAAGGGCGGACGGGGGGCGTCCTTAGCACCAGCCCTGCTCCCGCATACGGGCTTCCTCGATGCGCAGGTGGTCGGCCAGTGTCCTGCCGGGCTCGTCGCGGAAGCGCTCGTCAAGGCGCCGCACATAGGTGACGCGGTCCACGCGGAAGCTGCGGAAGTCCTGGCGCTGTTCGCACCACGCGGCCAGCGTCCAGACCTTGCCCCAGTAGAAGCAGCCCAGCGGGCGGACGGTTCGCTCGCTGGCCTTGTCGGTCAGGTCGCGGTAGTTGATGAAGAGCTTGCAACGGTCCTGAGCCGCCTCGCGCAGTGTCTGCAGGGTGCGCTGCGCCGGTGCCTCCAGGCCCCAGGCCGGCGCAAACACCACCAGGCTCTCGGCGGCCGCGCGCGCATCCACCGGCAGCACCGACATGATCTTGCCCAGCGCGTCCTGCGCATTGCGCGCCAGCACCGGGTCCAGCCAGGCCTGGGCGATGCGCACCGACGCCACCAGCGCCTTGGCCTCCTCCTGGGTGAACATCATCGGCGGCAGGTCAAAGCCCGCGCCGAGCCGGTAGCCCACGCCGGCCTCGCCCTCGATGGGCACGCCCTGGGTCTGCAAGTCCGACACGTCGCGGTAAATGGTGCGCTCCGAGACCTCAAGCCGGTCGGCTAGGAAGGCGGCCGTGGTGAGGCGGCGGCCCCGGATGAGCTGGATGATGTGGAACAGGCGGTCGGCACGGCGCATGATGACGGCTCTTTGGTAGGACAGCCGTGCCCGGAGACAGGGCAGCAGGGCTGGGGGTGGGTGAGGCCAGATTCTCAGCGCAAAGCATGGGCACCCGCCAGAGGCTGCTGACACTGATGTGTCAGCAGGCGTGTCAGGAGCTCCTTCAGCGCTGCATCAGGCGTTCGGTGTCACCACGACATGCCCCCGGTGCGCCCGGTCCAGCACCCGTGCAAAAGCGGCCGGCACCTCGTCCAGGCTGAAGCAGGCGCCCACCTGGGGCTTGATCAGGCCCTGCTCCCACCAGCTGCCCAGCAATGCAAACAGCTCGCGCATCCGCGCCGCATGCCGGGCCCGGGCGTCGATCTTGTAATAGCCCATGTACAGCCCGCAGACGGTGATGTTCTTGACCAGCAGCAGGTTGGCCGGGATCTGCGGCACGACGCCGCCGGCAAAGCCGATCGGCAGGATGCGCCCGCCCGGCGCCAGGCAGCGCAGCGCTGCGTCGAACACCGCCCCGCCGACGGGCTCCAGCACGGCCTGCACACCCTCGCCCGCGGTGAGCTGCCTGACCGCATCGCGCAACACGGCCGGGCCGGCATCGACCGCTTCATGCGCGCCGTTGTGCAACGCATGCCAGCGCCCCGCCTCGCTGCTGGCCGCCGCAATGACGCGGGCGCCGAGCAGCCGGCCGATCTGCACTGCGGCGGTGCCCACGCCGCCCGCCGCGCCGGTGACCAGCAAGGTCTTGCCCGGCCCCGCCTCCAGCAGACCGGGCCAGGTCAGCGCCGCAGCGACGGAGTTGTAGGAACTGTTGAAGGCCGTGGCCTCCGGGAACGGCAGGCCCGGCGGGATGGGCCAGGTGTTGTCTTCATGGGCCACGGCCTGCTCGGCCAGGCTGCCGTATTCCAGCGAGGCGAGCACCCTGTCGCCCACCCTGAACCGGCCTGCGCGGGCGCCGGTGGAGATGACCGTGCCCGCCACCGTGTTGCCCGGCACAAAGGGAAACGCCGGCTTGCGCTGGTATTTGCCCGCGATCAGCAGCGACAGCGAATGGCTCACCGCGGCTGCGTGGACGCGGATGAGCACTTCTTCGCCGCCGCAAGCCGGCGGCGCAATCTCGCTGACCTGCAGCCGCTCGGGTGAAGTCCATTCGGTGATCTGGATGGCGCGCATGGGTTCGGGTCGTCCGGTGTTGATTGCCACAATCCTACCTTTCGGTAGAATTCGGCGAAGTAAGCCAGAACGCTGCGGCACTGTCAAGCAAAGGCAGCCAGCGCACAAGGAGACAACGCGCCCATGACGGACATCCCCATAACGGACATCATCCGTGACGTGTATCGCCACCCGGACCTGCGGCGCCTGCTGCAGCCGGCCAGCGTGGCGCTGGTGGGCGCCTCGGCCAATGCGGCCTCGCTCGGCGGGCGGACGCTGGCCAACCTCGCGCCGTTTCCCGGCCGGCTCTTTCCCGTCAATTCAAAACATGCGGCACTGGGCGGCCGCACCTGCTACCCATCCATCAGCGCCTTGCCGGAGCCGCCCGACTGCGTGGTGCTGGCCGTACCGCAGGAGTCGGTGGAGGCCGTCGTCACCGAGTGTGCGCAACGCGGCGCGGGCGCGGTCATCGTGCTGGCATCGGGCTATGCAGAAACCGGCCTGCCGGAAGATGCTGCCGCGCAGCAGCGCCTGCTGGCCATTGGCCGGGCGCACAGCATGCGCGTGGTCGGCCCCAACTGCGTTGGCGTCGCCAACCGTGCGCACGGGCTGCTTGCGGCATTTGCGGAATTCCCGCCCGGCGGCCTCATCCCCGGCACGCGCATCGGCCTGGTCGCGCAGTCGGGGGCGCTCGGGCTGGGCCTGTCCCACGCGGCCGAGATTGGCTCGTCGATCAGCCATGTGCTGACCTGCGGCAACTCCTGCGACGTGGATGTGGCCGACTATGTGGCGTACCTGGCGGACGACGCCAGCTGCGATGTGATTGCACTGGTGTTTGAAGGCCTGCCCGACCCGGCCCGCCTAGCCGCCGCCGCCCGGCTGGCCGCCGCGCGCGGCAAGCGCATTGCCGCCTGCAAGCTCGGGATGAGCAGGGAGGGCCAGGCCGCGGCGCGCTACCACACCCATACCGCCACAGGCGATACCGGCGCATGGCCCGGCCTGTTCAGGCAGGCCGGCATCGTGCAGGTGACGCGCGTCGAAACGCTGCTGGAGACGGCGGCGTTCCTTGCCAAGGCACCCGCGCCCCGCCCTTGCGCTGCAGGCGGCGCCAGCGGTGCGGCCATCGTCTCAGGTTCGGGCGGCACCGCCATCCTGGCCACCGACGCAGCCTCGCGCCACGGCGTGCCGGTGCCGCAGCCCGCGGCGGAAACCACCGCGCGGCTGCGCGCCGCGCTCCCGCCGTTCGGCTCGCCGCGCAACCCGTGCGATGCCACGGCACAGGCCACACGCAACCCGGAGTCGCTGCTTGAATGCGCCGATGCGATGCTGGCTGATGCGCAATACGGCGCGCTCGTCATTCCCTGGGGCCGCTCGCAGCCTGTCCGCCTGCTGGCGCAACTCGGCGAGCTGTCGGCAAGGCATGGCAAGCCTGTCTGCATTGTCTGGATGAGCCAGCGGCATGAAGCCCCCGGCGCCGAGGAGGCCGAGAAGAACCCGCGCCTGGCACTGTTCCGCTCCCTGGACGCATGCTTTGACGCGCTGGCGCAGTGGCAGCGCCTCTGTGCAACTGCGCAGCCTTGAGCCTTGCACGCGCAGGCCGGGTCAGGCCTGCTGCACCACCCCGCCGGCCAGGGCCTGGGCAATCTCGTCCTCGCTGAAGCCATGGGCCCGGAGGATGGCCTGGCTGTGCTCGCCGACCAGGGGCGGCGGTGAAGTCACCGCAGCGGGCGTGCGGTCCAGCCGGGGCGCAGGCGCGGGCTGCACCACGCCTGCCACTTCGATGAAGGCGCCGCGCGCCACGGCCTGCGGATGCGTCACGGCCTCGCCCATGTTGAGCACCGGCGTGACGCAGGCATCGGTGCTTTCCAGCAGGTCGCACCATTCGTTGCGCGCTCGCGTAAGAAAGATTTCCGCCAGGCGCGCACGCACCTGCGGCCAGCGGGAGCGGTCATGGCGCTCGCCGCGCAGCAGCGGCTCGTCAATGCCGCATCGCGTCACCAGCAAACCCCAGAACTCGCCCTCGATCGCGCCCACCGCCAGGTAACGGCCGTCGGCGCAGCGGTAAGTGCCGTAGAACGGCGCGCCGCCGTCAAACAGGTTGGCCTCGCGCTCATCCTTCCAGCGGCCCTTGCCGCGGTAGGCCCAGATCATGGACGACAGCAGCGATGCGCCGTCGGTCATGGCCGCATCGACGACCTGCCCGCGGCCCGAGCGGCCGCACTCCAGCAACGCCGCCAGCACACCCGCCACCAGGAACATGCCGCCGCCGCCAAAGTCCCCCAGCAGGTTCATCGGCGGCGTCGGCCGGCCGTCAGCGGGCCCCATGCCATGCAGCGCGCCGGTCAGCGCGATGTAGTTGATGTCATGCCCGGCCGTCGGCGAGAGCGGCCCGGACTGGCCCCAGCCGGTCACGCGGCCATAGACCAGCGAGGGCTTGCGCGCCAGGCACACATCAGGCCCCAGGCCCAGGCGCTCCATCACGCCCGGACGAAAGCCTTCGAGCAGCACGTCGGCCTGCTCCACCAGCCGCAGCACGATGCCGCTGGCGCCGGGCTTCTTGAGGTCTACCGCAATCGACTGGCGGCCCCGGTTCAGCACATCGCCGCGCGTCTGGTTGTCACGCTGGCCGGGGCGGTTGATGCGCACAACGCTTGCACCCATATCGGCCAGCCACATCGCGGCGAACGGCGCCGGCCCCACCCCCTCCATCTCGACCACCCGCACGCCCGCAAGCGGGCCGTGCGGCGGCTGTTTACCCGTGTTGTCAGTCATGCAGCAGGATACTACCGTTTGGTAGAAGAATCGTCAATCCGCAATCCAGCCGGGGCGGTTGCTGCGCCTTCCTTCATCCGTACTAACCCGGAATCCACAGCGGCGGCGCTGCTTGACACAATGTCTACCGTCCGGTAGATTTCGTTCAATCCTGGAGACAGCATGCTGAACTGGAAAGAAGTCCTCGACTGGAAGTTCGAGGACGTTGAACAAAGCTACACCCGGCGCGACGCCATTCTTTACGCACTGGGCCTGGGCTATGGGCACGACCCGATGGACGAGGCCGGGCTGCGTTACCTTTACGAAGCGCACGAGCAAGGCCAGCTGGTGGTGCCCAGCCTGTCGGTCGTCATGGGCGGCCCCGGCGCCTGGATGCGCGACGCGCGCACCGGCATCGACTGGGTCAGGAGCCTGCACGGCGAGCAGGGTCTGGTCGTGCATGCGCCGCTGCCGCCCGAGGCCACCGTCATCGGCCGCAACCGCGTGACCGGCGTGATCGACAAGGGAGCGGGCAAGGGCTCGCTGCTGCTGATGGAACGCGACATCGTCGACGCCGCCACCGGCCAGCTGCTGGCCACACGCACCTCGTCGTCCTTCCTGCGCGGCGACGGCGGCTGCGGCGCGCCGGCCCGCGAGCAATACAAGCCCGAGCCGGTGCCCACGCGCGCGCCAGACCTGGTACACCGCATCGAGACCCGGCCTGAAGCGGCGCTCATCTACCGGCTGTCGGGCGACTGGAACCCCGTGCATGCCAGCCCCGCCGTCGCGCGCAAGGCCGGCTTCGAGCGGCCCATCCTGCATGGCCTGTGCACTTTCGGCATCGCCTGCCGCGCGCTGCTGGCCACCGTCTGCGGCAACGACCCCTCAAAGCTCAAGATGATGAACGGCCGCTTCAGCGCGCCGGTCTACCCGGGCGAAACGCAGACCATCGACATCTGGCAGGAAACCGGTGGCCGGGTGCGCTTCCGCACCCGCATCGAGGCGCGCGGCATCACGGCCTTTGACTTCGGCGAGGCAAGCATCGCATGAACGCACCGGCATCACCCTCCACACCTCCGGCCGCGCAGGCCGTGGCCGCACCAGCCGCCGCGCCCAAATACGCCGGCTCCGTTCCCCGCCCCACGCCCGAGACAAAGCCCTTCTGGGACGCACTGCAGGCCGGCCGCTTCGAGCTGCCCTGGTGCGAGGCCTGCGGCAAGGCCCACTACTACCCGCGCATGATCTGCCCGCACTGCGGCAGCGAGCGCATCGTGTGGCGCGCGGCCAGCGGCCGCGGCACGGTGCACACCTTTGTCATCAACCACAAGGCGGCCAAGGGCTTCGAGCACAAGGCGCCGTATGTGATTGCGGTGATCGAGCTGGAAGAAGGCCCGCGCATGCTGAGCAACCTGGCCATGGACGTGCTGCCGACGCCGCAGAACACCGGCATCGGCATGCCGGTGGCACTGGTGCATGAGGCCATCACGCCACAGGTCACGCTGCCGGTGTTCCGTCCTGCGGGCCCGGTGCCGGCGCATGCGGCGCCACGCGACCCGGCACGCCCTGCCCCGGCATTGACCGCCCGCGCACCGGGCGTCGTCACGATGCGCAAGCCCAAGGCCGCGATTGTGGGTGCCGCCGAAAGCGAAACGCTCGGCCGCCTGGCCCACCTGTCGCGCCTGGGCCTGCATGCCGACGCCGCGCGGCGCGCGGTGGCCGACGCGGGCCTGAAGCTCTCGGATGTCGACGGCATTTTCTCCACCGTCGCCGGCCCCAACGAACTCTCCGAATACCTCGGCCTCGTGCCGCGCTATGTGGACAGCACCAGCGTGGGCGGCTGCTCCTACATGGTCATGGTGCGGCATGCGGCTGCCGCCATTGCCGCCGGCATGTGCGACGTGGCGCTGATCGTTCACGGCGAGAGCGGCAAGTCGCGCATCGACACCGAGCTTGAAGCCGCGCCCGCCAGCCCGCAAGGCCAGTTCGAGGCGCCCTTCGGCGTGGCCGGCGCCCCGACCACCTTCTCGATGCCTGTCGCGCGGCACTTCCACGAATTCGGCACCACGCGCGGGCAGATGGCCCATGTGCCGGCCGCTACCCGCGACTGGGCCTTGCTCAACCCCAAGGCCATCATGCACAAGGCGGGCGCGATCACGCCGCAGGACGTGCTGGACGCACGCATGGTCTGCTGGCCTTTCACGCTGCTGGACTGCTGCCTGGTGGCCGACGGCGGCGGCGCGCTGGTGCTGGTGGCGCCCGAGCGCGCAAAGGACTTCCCGCACAAGCCGGTGTACGTGGTGGGCTCGGGCGAGGCCACGGCGCACCGGCAGGTTGGCATGATGCGCGACTTCACCGTGTCGGACTCCAGCGTCCTCTCCGGGCAGCAGGCATTCGCCGAAGCGGGCATCGGCCCCGGCGAGATCGACCACCTGATGCTCTACGACGCCTTCAGCTTCACGCCGATGATGTTCCTGGAAGACCTGGGCTTTGTGCCGCGCGGCGAGTCCGGCCCCTTCGTGGCGCAGAAAGTCACCGGCGCCGACGGCCTGCCGCGCTACGCGACCGGGCCCGGCGGCATCCTGCCGATGAACACCAATGGCGGCGGCCTGTCGTATTGCCACACCGGCCGCTACGGCATGTTCGCGCTGCTTGAATCGGTCTACCAGTTGCGTGGTGAGGCCGGTGCGCGCCAGGTTCAAGGAATCGCCACCAGCATCGCGCATGGCCCCGGCCGGCAGTTCGCGGCGGCGGGCACGGTCATCATGACGAACCAGGCATGACAGCACAACACAACAACATCCCGGAGACATACCTTTCATGGCCGACAGCCCCCACAGCTTCTACCCGCGCCTCCAGCTGCTGATCGACGGCCGCTGGACCGCTGCGTCCGACGGCGCGACACGCCCGGTGATCGACCCCTCCACCGAGGACGAGATCGGCCGCCTGCCGGTCGCCACAGCCGAAGACGTGCAACGCGCACTTGATGCCGCGGCACGCGGCTTCACGCAGTGGCGGCGCACCGCGCCCGCGGCGCGGGCAGCCGTCATCGTCAAGGCAGCGGCGCTGGTGCGCGAGCGCGCCGACGCCATTGCCCGCACCATCACGCTGGAGCTCGGCAAGCCGCTTGCAGAGTCCTTCATCGAGGTCGAGCGCCTGGCCGTCGTGTTCGAGTGGCATGCGGCCGAGTCCCAGCGCGCCTATGGCCGCATCGTGCCCGCAGCCACCGGCATCGAGCACAAGGTCATCCGCGAACCGGTCGGCGTGGTCGCGGCCTTCACGCCGTGGAACGGGCCGGGCGCCTCGCCCGCGCGCAAGATGTCGGCCGCGCTCGCTGCAGGCTGCGCGGTGGTCATCAAGCCGGCGGAAGAAACACCGGGCACCGCCATCCTGCTGGCGCATTGCCTGGTGGACGCAGGCGTGCCGGCCGGTGTGCTGAACATGGTCTTCGGCAACCCGGGTGACATCTCGTCGCAGCTCATCGCATCGCCCATCGTGCGCGCCTTCGCCTTCACCGGCTCGGTTCCGATCGGGCGGCACCTGGCCACACTCGCCGCGCAATACCTCAAGCCCGCCGTCATGGAGCTGGGCGGGCACTCGCCCGTGATCGTCTGCGCCGATGCCGACCCGGTGAAGACAGCGGAATTCTGCGCCCGCACCAAGTACCGCAACGCCGGGCAGATCTGCATGTCGCCCACCCGCTTCTATGTGCACGAAAGCATCATGGAGCGCTTTACCCAGGCTTTCATCGACACCGCCAAAGCCATCAAGGTCGGCAACGGCTTCACGCCCGGCATGGAGATGGGGCCGCTGGCCAATGCGCGCCGGCGCGACGCCATGGAGCAGCTCATCGGCCAGGCCACGCAGGCCGGCGCGAAGCTGCGCACCGGCGGCACGCGCCTGCCGGGCAAGGGCTACTTCTTCGCGCCCGCCGTGCTCACCGACATTCCCGACACCGCCGAGGTGCTGCAGACCGAGCCCTTCGGCCCCGTCGGGCTGATCGCACCCTTCGCAAACCTGGACGACGCCATCGCCCGCGCCAACAGCACGCCCTACGGCCTGGCGGGCTACGCCTTCACCGATTCGGCGGCGGCGGCCAACCAGATCGGCGCCGACCTCGAATGCGGCGTGGTGTCGGTCAACCACTTCCAGGCCGCCGGCCACGACACGCCGTTCGGCGGCGTCAAGGACAGCGGTTACGGCCGCGAAGGCGGCGCGGAATGCTTTGAGGGCTACCTCGGCACCAAACTCGTTTCACACAAGACACGCTGAACCCGTTCGGCAAACCATCACTTCAGGAAGCAACACCATGAGACTCGAAAACAGGACAGCCATCATCACCGGCGGCGCACGCGGCATCGGCTTTGCCATCGGCCAGGCCATGGCGAAGGAAGGCGCCAACATCGTCGTGCTGGACCCGGGCGGCGCCAAGGACGGCCGGCCCGACGACAAGTCGCCGGCCGAGGAAGCTGCAGCGCAGATCCGCGCCGAAGGCGGCAAGGCCGTGGCGGTGAACGAGTCGGTGAGCGACTTCGCGGCCTGCGGCCGCGCGGTGCAGAAGGCGTTGGACGAATTCGGCTCGGTGGACATCGTTGTCAACAACGCCGGCGTGCTGCGCCCCAAGATGATCTGGAACATGCCCGAGGAAGACTGGGACGTGGTCGTCGCTGTGCACCTCAAGGGCCAGTACAACATGATCCACCATGCGGCGAAGCACATGCGCGAGAAGCGCTGGGGCCGCATCATCAACATGGGCTCGGAAGCCTGGCGCGGCACCGTGGGCCAGATCAACTACGGCGCGGCCAAGGGCGGTGTGTTCAGCCTGACGCGCGGCATCGCGCGCGAGCTCGGTCGCTACGGCGTCACCGTCAACACCATGTGCCCGGCAGCGGCCACGCGCCTGACCATGGACGACGCGGTGAAGGACGGCTTCCGCAAGCGGCTCGAGGCCGGCCTGATCACCAGGGCGCGCTACGACTCGGTGATGAACATGGGCGGGCCCGAGCACATTGCGCCGTTCGCCTGCTACTTGGCCAGCGAGGATGCGGCCCACATCAACGGCCAGGCCTTCCGCATCGAGCGCGGCCTGATCGGCATCTACAACGACCCGGAGCTGCGCGCAACGCTGGCCAGCGACGAAGACCATGTGTTCAGCATCGACGAGATCGCCACGCTGGTCCCCAAGACGCTGCTGCAGAACTACACCAACCCTGCCCCCAAGCTGGAAGAAAGCGCGTCATGAGTTCGCGCGCGCCCAAGCCTTATGTGTCGCTGATGGAAGACCGCGGCATCTACGAGCCCGAGCACCAGCTGTATCGCGAGCAGGTGCGACGCTTCTTTGCGGCCGAGCTGATGCCGAACATTGCGCAGTGGGAAGAAGAAGGCGTGATCCCGCGCGAGCTGTACCAAAAGGCCGGCAGTGCAGGCCTGCTGTGCCCCTGCACACCCGAAGCCTACGGCGGGCCGGGCGCGGACTTCCGCTACATGTGCGTGGTCGATGAAGAGCTGGGTTACACCGGCCAGTCGAGCTTCACCATCCAGACCCATACCGACATCATCTCGGCCTACCTGGAAGCGCTGGGCACCGAAGAGCAGAAGAAGCAATGGCTGCCGCGCATGGTCCAGGGCATCACCATCGGCGCCATCGCGCTCACCGAGCCGCATGCGGGCAGCGACCTCAAGGCCATGCGCACCACCGCACGCCGCGAGGGAGATGAATACGTCATCAGCGGCTCCAAGACCTTCATCACCAACGGCATCAATGCCGACCTGATCATCGTGGCCTGCAAGACCGCACCGGAGCTCGGCGCCAAGGGCGTGAGCCTGATCCTGGTTGAAGGTGACCGCGCGGGCTTCAGGCGCGGGCGACGGCTGTCCAAGATGGGCATGAAGGCGTCGGACACGGCCGAGCTGTTCTTCGACGACGTTCGCGTGCCGGCAAGCAACCTGCTGGGCGAGGAGAACCGCGGCTTTGCGCAGGTGATGCACGAGATCCCGCGCGAACGGTTGTCCATCGCGACGATTGCCACCGCGTCGGCGCAGAAGGCCTTCGACATCACGGTGGCTTACGTCAAGGAGCGCCAGATTTTCGGCAAGCCGCTGATGGACTTCCAGAACACGCAGTTCAAGCTGGCCGAGCTCAAGACGCAGCTCACCGCCGCCTGGGCGCTGGTGGACCAGTCCATCCTGAAGCAGATGGCCGGCACACTGACCACCGATGAAGCCGCCTGCGCCAAGCTCTTCACCACCGAGCTTCAATGCCGCATGGTGGACGACTGCCTGCAGATGCACGGCGGCTGGGGCTACATGACCGAAATGCCGATCTCGCGCATGTATGTGGATGCGCGGGTGCGCCGCATCGCGGGCGGCAGCTCTGAAGTGATGAAAATGCTGATTGCCCGAACGCTATGAACGCCGCCCGGCCGCCCGAAGGCGCTCGCACCGCAGTGCGCAGCACGGAGGTTTCACCATGAGCGCTGTCCCGGACCACGCGCCTTTGGCGGGCCTGCGCATCATCGACCTGTCTACGGTCGTGGCCGGGCCGTTCGGCTCGGAAATACTGGGCTACCTCGGTGCCGACGTGATCCGCGTGGACTCGCCATCGGCCGCCGGGCCGCTGGCGGAATTGCCCGCAGGCACGCCGGTGGGCGAGGCCGAAGGCTTCACCTGGGCGCTGCAGCGCAACAAGCGCAGCATCTGCCTGGACCTGAAGAGCGCCGAAGGCAAGGCCGCATTCCTTGAACTCGTGCGCCGCAGCGACGTGGTGTACGACAACTTCCGCCCCGGTGTGCTCGGCCGCCTGGGCCTGGACCCGGTCTCGCTGCGCGCGGTGAACCCGCGCATCGTGTGCTGCTCCATCACCGGCTTCGGCACCGAAGGCCCCTGGGCCGAAGTCGGCGCCTACGACGTGGCGGTGCAGGCGCTGGGCGGCTCGATGAGCATCACCGGCACCGGCATTCCCGACGACCTGCCCTGCCGCCTGGGCGTGCCCATCGGCGACATCGGCGGCGCGCTCTATGCGGTGATCGGCACGCTCGCCGCGCTGGCCGAGCGTGACCGCACCGGCGCGGGCCAGGCCGTGGACATCTCGCTGCTCGACGTGCAGCTGGCCATGAACACTTACCGCGTGCCGCAGGTCTTCGGCAGCGGCATGGACTTCAAGGCCGCATCGCCCCGGCGCGGCGGCGCGGGCGCGACGCCCTATGGCCCGTTCCAGTGCGGCGACGGCGGCTGGGTGGTCATCGGCGTGGCGAGCAATTTCTGGAAGGCATTCTGCGAAGCCGTTGAGCGGCCCGAATGGCTTGACGATGCGCGCTTTGCCACGCTGGCACTGCGCCAGGCCAACCAGCGCGCGCTGGAAGAACTTGTCGAGGCGCGCTTTCGCGACGACACCTCCGCGAGTTGGGCCGATCGGCTGGTGACGCACGGCGTTCCGGCCGCACGCGTCAACGAAATCCACGAAGCTTTCGGACACCCGCAGGCCAGGGCGCGCGACATGCTCGTGCGCTTTGAGCAAGCCAATGGCCGCGTGATCCATGCGGCAGCGAGCCCGCTGCGGTTTGCGGGTGAGGCGCCGCTGCCGCAACGGGCACCGGTTGCAACGGGCGCCGACACACAGGCTGTGATGCAGGAGCTGGCGCAGCCGCGCGTGCCCACGCCGGCGCAAGCCGGGGGTGGCGCGAACGCCGCCACGCACCAGGCCATCGCCCGGCTCGCAGCGGTTGAAGGCCCTTTGCGCGGCACCCTGGTGCTCGAATTCTGCGGCGACGAACCCAGTGGCACGCTGGGCACACAGATCCTGGCCGACCTGGGCGCCACCGTGCTCAAGATCGAGCGGCCGCCGCAAGGCGAGCCGGCCCCGATTGCGGAGCCCGAAGGCGGCCGGGTCTCACCCGCGATTGCCTACGCCTTTGGCCTCAACCGCAACAAGCGCAGCCTGTGCGTGGACCTGAAATCTCCCGAAGGCCGGGCGCTGGTCCTGGACCTGGTGCGCGTGGCCGACGTGGTCTACAACAACTACAAACCCGGTGTCATGGCCAGACTGGGGCTGGATGCGGACAGCCTGCGCGCGATCAACCCCGCGCTGGTGCATTGCTCGGTGTCGGGCTACGGCCAGCAGGGTCCGTGGTCTGCGCAGCCCGCATACGACGCCACGGTGCAGGCCATCGGCGGCGCCATGAGCATCACCGGCACCGGCGAACCCGGCTCGCCGCCGGTCCGCTGGGGCAACCCCATCGGCGGCATCGGTGGCGCACTGTATGCGGTGATCGGCATCATGGCCGCGCTGCGCCGGCGCGCGCGTACAGGCGCACCTGCAGGTTCGGGCCCCGGCGCAACATTGGACATCGCCCTCTTCGACGCGCAGCTGGCCATGCAGGGCTACCGCGTTCCCACCGCGATGAGCGGCATGCGCTACGCCGCCACGCCGCGGCGCGGCGGCAACGGCGCCATGCCCTATGGCCCGTTCCTGGCGGGCGACGGCCGCTGGTTCGTGCTCGGCATCACGGGCCAGTTCTGGGCCAAGGCCTGCGAGGCCTTCGGCCACCCGGAATGGGCGAACGACCCGCTGATTGCCAACGAAACACTGCGCCGCGCCAACGAGCCGTACCTCAACAAGCTGGTGACCGGCGCGCTGGCGAAGGAAACCGCCGACGAATGGCAGCGCCGCTTCGTCAAGCTCGGCATCCCGGGCGCCAAGGTGGTGAACATCAGGGAAGCGTTTGGCCATCCGCATGTGGCGTTGCGGCACATGCTGGTGGGCTTCGACGAGTCGCACCCCGTCGCGCGCCATGTGAAGGTCGCGGGCAATCCGGTGCGGTTCGCGGGCGCTGCCGCGCCGCGCTTCACGCCGTTGCCGGGGCTGGGGGCGGATACGCGGGAGGTACTGCGTGCGGTGCTGGACAAGCCGCAGGACAAGGTCAATGCCTTGCGCGCGCTGCGTACTGTGTGGTGGCCTGAAAGTGGCGAGGTTTACGAGCGGCCCAGCGTGGTCTGAAGCCGCCGGGCCTGGTGGCACCGGCATGCACGCGATTGCGTGCCGGTGCCGCCGCATTCACTCCTGCGAGATCTTCCCCTCGCTCACGACCTTGCTGGAGCGCTCGACTTCTTCCTTCACCACCTGCAGGAACTGCGGGCGGGTGTAGGAGGTGTACTCGATGCCGAAGGTGGTGAGCTGGGCCTTCATTTCAGGCAGCTCCATGACCTTGCGGCAGTCGGCGTTGATCTGGTCGAGCAGCGCGTCGGGCACATCCTTGGAAGCGAGCATGCCGAACCAGGACGCGTACTCCACGCCCTTGAAGCCCTGCTCGGCCATGCTGGGGATGCCGGGCGCGGACTGCAGCCGCGTCGGGTGCACCGCGCCGATCGCGCGCAGTTTGCCGTTGTTGACCTGGCCCATGACGGTGGAGGCTCCGCCGATGTACATGTCGACCGTGTCGCTGAGCAACGCCTGCATCACCGGCGCCGCGCCGTTGAAGGGCACGTGCAGCAGCTTGATGCCGGCGACGCTCTGCAGCAGCTCCGACGCCAGGTGCGGCGCGCTGCCGATGGCCGAGCTGCCGTAGCTGAGCTTGCCGGGGCTCGCCTTGGCCAGCGCAACGAATTCCTTCGCGTCCTTCACCGGCAGGCCGGCGCGCACGACCATGATGCTGGGCGAGATGCCGAACAGCGATACGGCCTTGAAGTCGCGCAGCGTGCGGTAGGTCGCCGTCTTGGGGCTGAGCACCTCGTAGGCGCCGTTGGCGGCATTGTTGGTGAACAGCAGCGTGTAGCCGTCGGCCGGTGCCTTGAGCACGGCCTGCGCGGCGATCGAGCCGGACGCGCCCGCGCGGTTCTCGACCACGACGGGTTGTTTCCACAGGTCGGACAGGTGTTTGGCCAGCGACCGCACATAAATGTCGGTCGGTCCGCCGGCCGCGTAGCCGACGAGGATGGTGACGGGGCGCGTCGGGAAAGCGGCCTGCGCATGGAGCGAGGGGGCCAGGGCGGTGAGCGCGGTGCCGGCTGCGGCGGCGGTGAAGGTGCGGCGCGTGATCTGCATGTCTTGTCTCCTGTGTCGGTGTTTACTACCCATTGGTAGGATTCAGTCATTACACAGAGCATTCAGGGGCTTGTCAAGCGGGGCCTTACTGAGAGAAATGGTAAAGCTTGCCCTGCACCAGCACCGGCGCACGCGAATCTACCAATTGGTACGAAAGGCAGGAGAAAGCGGCGCGGCGGCGCGCCGCCGCTCAGGCGATGCCGCGCCCGGCGCCCGCCCAGTAGGGCTCGCGCAGTGCCCGCTTGAGCACCTTGCCGCTGGCATTGCGCGGCAATGCATCCACAAAGGCATAGCGCCGCGGCACCTTGAAGCCGCCCAGACGCTCGCGGCAGAAGGCGATCAGCTCGTCGTCGCCCGGCGGCTGGCCACCGCGCGCGACGCAGATGGCCATGATGGCCTCACCCCACTTGACGTCGGGGATGCCGATGACGGCAACGTCGGCAATGCCGGCATGCGCCATCAGCACGTTCTCCACCTCGCGCGGGTAAACATTGGTGCCGCCGGTGACGATCATGTCCTTCAGCCGGTCGCGCAGGTAGATGTAGCCCTCCTCGTCCATCGAGGCCACGTCGCCCGAATGGAGCCAGCCGTCCTTGATGGCTTGCGCCGTGGCTTCAGGGTTGCGCCAGTAGCCCAGCATGACATTGGGGCCGCGCACGATGAGTTCGCCCGGCTCGCCGCGCGGCACGTCCTTGCCGTCCGCGTCGACGATGCGCACATCCGCCAGCACCGGGCGCCCGGTCGAGCGCAGCAGGTGCTCATCGCCGGCCAGCGCCCGCGCATGGTCCACCTCGTTCAGGTAGACAAAGCCGCCCGACGATTCGGTCAGGCCGTAGCCCTGGATCAGGTCACAGCGGAACACCTGCATCGCGCGCTGCAGCAGCGTGACGCTGACCGGTGCAGCGCCGTAGTAGATGACGCGCAGGCGGCTGAAGTCGCGCTGCGCGATGTCCGGTATGTCGTCCAGCAGCGACTGCATGATGGCCGGCACCATGTTGCAGGTGTTGATGCGCTCGCGCTCCAGCGTGTCCACGAATTCCTGCCCGTCAAAGTGCTCCATCAGCACCACCGTGCCCTTGGTCACCGCCGCATTCATGATGCGGTGCACGCCGGCCGCGTGGTACAGCGGCGTGGTGACGAGCGCCCGCTCACCCGGCGCCTTGCTCGCGCTGGAGGCCATCATCGACTGCTCGATGTGCATCAGAACGTTGTTGTGGCTGATCATCACGCCCTTGGGCAGGCCCGTCGTGCCGCTGGTGTAGATCAGGTAGAGCATGTCGTCGGCCGACACCGGGCGGCCCGGGCGGGTACGCGCATGGCCCTCAAGGTACTGCGCCAGCGTCTGCCAGCCGGCAGGCGCCTCGCAGTCGATGGCCACCAGGCGGATGCCCGGCAGCTCCTGCGGCAAGGCCAGTGCGTCAATGGCGCTGACATAGGCCTCGCCGCGCACAAACAGCACGCCGGGCGCGCTGTCGCGCAGGATCGCCAGCCACTCCGGCGGCGCGAGGCGGTAGTTGAGCATGACGGGCGCCACGCCGGCCTTGGCGGCGGCAATGAGCATCACGCCCATGTCCATCGAGTTGGTGGACAGGTAGCCAAGGCGGTCGCCGATGGCCAGGCCCTGTGCGATCAGTGCATGGGCCCACTGGTTGGCTTGCAGGTCCGCCTGGGCATAGCTCAGCGTGCGGCCCTGCATCGACAGGAAGGGAAGGTAGGGCCTGGTGGTCGCGGTGTATTCAAACCAGTCGGTGATGCGCAGGCCGCTCATGACACTGCGCTCATTTGCCGGTGCTCTTGCGGCCGGCGGGCGTCTCCACCGGCCTGGCGCCATGGGCAAACAGGTCCAGGAAGCGCTCGGAGATTTCGTCGGGCGAGAGCGGGCCGTTGTCGCGGTACCAGTAGGTGATCCAGTTGAAGGCGCCGAAGATGGCGAACGACAGCGCGATCGGGTCGCACTGGCGGATCGAGCCGTCGGCAATGCCGCGTGCAATGATCTGCTCCACCTCGCGGTTCAGCCGGCGGCGACCGACCCACAGCTTTTCGCGGCTGTTGGTGGGCATGGTGCCGGGCGCGGTATTGCGGATCAGGCAGATGCCGAAGTCGGTCGTCATCACCCGTGCATAGCCGCGGAACACCAGCTCCAGCCGCTCCCAGCCCGGGACGTCCGTCTTGCGGACTTCGTCCAGCATGGCATGCAGCTGCTCGGTGGCGATGCGCGAGCATTCAAAGAGAATGTCGTCCTTGTTCTTGAGGTAGTAGTAGAGGAAGGGCTTGCTGACGCCCAGCGCCTCCGCCACGTCGGCCACCGAGGTGCCGTGGTAGCCGCGCTCGTTGAAGATCTTGGCGGCTGCGCTCAGGATCTGCAACGACTTGACGCTGCGCTTGTCCGGCACCGGCTCCGCGCCCTCCGGGGTGGCTTCATGGGACACATCGCGCGCCCGGCGCGCGGGGGCACGGCTTGCCCTGGTTTTGACGACCGCCATTGACTCATTCTCCGTGGTTGCCGGGGCATTCGCCCCATCGGGCCAATCTTATACCAACGGGTAGGGTTTTGGTGCCAGAAGCGTCAGGCGGATGATGCCAGTGCTTCGTCCAGCACCTCCACCCAGTGGCGCACCGGTGTTCCGGTGCCGCTTTGCAGGTGGGTGATGCAGCCGATGTTGGCCGAGATGATGGTCTCGGGCGCTAGTGCGCCCAGGTGGCCGAGCTTGCGGTCGCGCAGCTGGTATGCAATGCCGGGGTTCAGGACCGAATACGTGCCGGCCGAGCCGCAGCACAGATGCGATTCGTTCGTGGCAATGCGTACATCAAAGCCCAGCGCTTTCATGTGCTGCTCGACGCCGCCGCGCAGCTGCTGGCCGTGCTGCAATGTGCACGGCGGGTGGAAGGCCAGGCGCCGGTTGGCGCCGGGCGCAAAGCCGGGCCTTGCCGTAGCCAGGGCCTGTGCAATGGCGGGCAGCAGCTCGCTCAGGTCCCGGGTCAGCGCACTGATGCGCGCCGCCTTTGCCGCATAGGCCGGGTCGTCGCGCAACAGGTGGCCGTAGTCCTTGACCGTCACGCCGCAGCCCGAGGCGTTCATGACGATGGCCTCGACGCCCGGGCCTTGCGCAGGCTCCACCTGCGGCCACCAGGCGTCGATGTTGTTGCGCATCTGGGCCTTGCCGCCCTCGTGGTCGTTCATGTGGAAGCGCACCGCGCCGCAGCAGCCGGCCGTGGGCGCAGCCACCACCTGGATGCCGGCGGCGTCAAGCACGCGCGTGGTGGCGCTGTTGATGTTGGGCATCATCGCGGGCTGCACACAGCCCTCCAGCATCAGCACCTTGCGCGCATGTTCGCGCAGGGGCCTCGTGCCGGCCTCCTGCCTTGGCGGCACCTTGGCCTTCAGCGATGCAGGCAGCAGGCCGCGCACCGCCTGGCCCATCTTCATGGCCGGCGCGAACAGCGGCGACGGCAGGCCTTCCTTCAGTGCCCAGCGCAACACGCTTTCGCCCGCGGGGCGCGGCACCCTGGCGTCCACGATCTTGCGGCCGATGTCCACCAGGTGGCCGTACTGCACACCGCTCGGGCAGGTGCTCTCGCAGTTGCGGCAGGTCAGGCACCGGTCCAGGTGCATCTGCGTCTTGCGCGTGGGCGTTTCGCCTTCAAGCACCTGCTTGATCAGGTAGATGCGGCCACGCGGGCCGTCCAGCTCGTCGCCGAGCAGCTGGTAGGTCGGGCAGGTGGCGGTGCAGAAACCGCAGTGCACGCACTTGCGCAGGATTGCCTCCGCCTCCATGCCGTCGGGCGTGCCTTTGAATTCGGGGGCGAGGGTGGTTTGCATCAGGAGTGCCGCTTACATGTCGGCGTACAGGCGGCCGGGGTTGAAAACGCCGGCCGGGTCGAACTGCTTCTTGAGTTCGCGGTGGATGCGGTCCAGTGGCGCGGCAAGCGGCGCGAAGACCTGGCCGGCCCTGTCGGCGTCATTCGCCGCGCGGAACAGCGTGGCGTGGCCACCGGCCCCTGCCGCCAGCGCGCGCAGCCTGCCGGCGTCTGCCGAAGGGGCATGCAGCCAGCGCAGGCCGCCGTGCCACTCGATGAGCTGCGGTTGCGGCAGCTCGAGCACAGGCGCGGTTTGCGGGAGTGACAGGCGCCAGAGGCACAGGCCGGGCCGGGGCGCGAAGAAGCTGTGGGACTGGTTGCGCAGCGCCTGCCAGTCGCAGGACCCGTCGGGCTCGCCACCCATCTTGTGCCGCGCGGCCTCGACCGCCGCGACGGCGCCGCGCAGCCGCACATACAAGGCGCCTTCGCCTGCTTCCTGGAGCCAGCAGCTTGCGTTGAGCGGCAGCGGCTGGCCGCCCCAGCGGTTGAGCGCACGCAGCGCATCGCCCTGGCCCATGCCGAAACGCAGGGTGGCTTCAGCCGGCGCCACCGGCAGCACCTTGAGGCTGACCTCGGTGATGACACCCAGGGTGCCGAACGAGCCGGCCAGCACCCGGGACACGTCATAGCCCGCCACATTCTTCATGACCTGGCCGCCAAAGGTGAGCAGTTCGCCCCTGCCATTGAGCAGGGTGGCGCCGAGCACATAGTCGCGCACCGAGCCGGCACTGGCGCGGGCCGGGCCAGACAGCCCCGCTGCCACCATGCCGCCCACTGTGGCGCCCACTGTGGCGTCCACTGTATCGCCCACTTTGGCGCCTGCGCTGAAATGCGGCGGCTCGAAAGGCAGGCACTGGCCCTGCGTCGCCAGCAGGGCTTCCAGCTCCGCCAGCGGCGTGCCGGCGCGCACTGTCACCACCAGTTCGCTGGGTTCATAACTCGTGACGCCGGCCAGGTGCCGCGTGTCCAGCAACTCGCCATTCAGGGCCTGGCCGTGGAAATCCTTGGTGCCTCCCCCGCGGATGCGCAGCGCCGTGCCGCCGGCTGCGGCTGAGCGGATGCGCATGGCAATGTCCTGAAGGGCTGAATCCATGGCCTGCATGGTAGCCGCCCGGCCCTGCGGCGGTTTTGATTTTTTTGAACGTCAGCCCTGAAAGAAGTTCACCGGCAGGCCGGGCACCTCGACCTGCATCGAGAACACGCAGCCTGACTGCGGCATGTCCCGCAGCTCCGCCGCAGGCCGGGCATGGCTGGCGGTGGTGACGTACAGGGTCTTCAGGTCCACGCCGCCAAAGCAGGGCATGGTCGGGCACTGCGCGGGCAGGCGGTACTCGGCCAGTTGCTCGCCCGCTGGCGACAGCTTGAGGACGCGCCCGCCCTCAAACATGGCCACCCAGTAATTGCCCTGGGCATCGACCGCTGCACCGTCGGGGCGGCCGCCATAGGTATCGGGCGTGCAGCCCGGCAGGCCGTATTGCCAGCCGTCCGGCTTGCGCCTGAAGCCGGCAAACACACGCTCGCGCGTCATGGCATTGCCGGCCTTGTCCCAGTCCCAGGCCCGGATGGTGTGCTGGAGCGTGTCGGTCCAGTAAACCGTCTTTTCGTCAGGCGACCAGGCCAGCCCGTTGGCAATGGTGGCATCGCCCGCCTTGCGCTCGACAACGGATTTGCCGCTGCGCAGGTCCAGCGACCACAGCTGAGCCAGCGCCTTGTCGCGGGGCTCATACATGGTGCCGGCCCAGAAGCGGCCGGCAGGGTCGGCCTTGCCGTCGTTGAAGCGGGTGGTGGCGGTGTCATGGTCAAAGCGTGCAAGCAGCTGCAGCTCGCCGCCCCATTGCGCGGCGCGGTACATGCCGTCGCGCAGCGCCAGCACCAGCCCGCCGCCGGCTGCCGGCGCGATGCAGCCGGGTTCCGACGGCATGGCCCAGCTCTCCACCGTGCCCATGAAGATGTTGGCGCGGCGAACCTGCCGGCCCGGAATGTCCACCCAGTACAGGGCAAGCTCATCGGGGTGCCAGAACGGCGATTCGCCGAGGCCGTCCGCCTGCGGCGAGAGGGTCTGCCAGTTCATGGGATGCTTTCGGTCTGGATGCTCATCTGCGCGCTCATCGATTCGCCGGGCTGCAGGATCTGCAGGCCCAGGTCCTCGGGGTCGGCGCCGGTGGTTGCCACCAGGTTGATGGCGTTGTTGACATGGCTCACTGGCTCGACGGCCACGAAGTCGCGCGTGGCGTTGGTGAAGACGACAAGGCGGCCGAGGTTGGAGGTGACCTGGGTGTACAGCTGCGCATCGCGCAGGTGCACCGTGCCGCTCCAGCCGTCAAAGCAGTGGTCCACATCCAGCGTGGTGCAGTCGGCGTCCAGGCCATGCGACGGCAGGCGCCGCGTGGGCAGCTTGTCTTCGCCCATTTCCCAGCGCCCACCAGCCTGGAAGCTGATGCGGCTGCCGGCACGCTTGACGAAATACGGGTGCCAGCCCAGCCCCACGGGCGCGGCGGTAGCCGACTGGTTGGTGATGCTCAGCGTCATCTCCAGGGTATGGGTGCCCAGGCGGAAGGTCTGCGAGGCATCGAAGGCAAAGGGCCAGGAGGCGTCGGGCTTGTGCTCATAGGCCAGCATCGCAAAGCGCGCATCGCTCTCCAGCACTTCCCAGGGGCGCTGCCAGCCCACACCGTGGATGGCATGCGGCTCGTCGCCGTTGTTCCTGACCAGCGGGTGCGAGGTGCCGTTCCACTGGAGCACCGCATGGGCCAGGCGGTTGGAGAACGGCACCAGCGGGTAGCAACCCGACAGGCGCGCCGACATCAGCACCTCCGCGGGTGTGGAGCGCAGCACGGGCACGCCATCCAGGTACAGGCCGGCGATGCAGCCGCCCGCATCGGGGCGGATGTCGCAGCGCAGGCCTTCGCAGGCCAGTGAAAGGATCTCGCTCATGTGCGCATTGTGCGCCCTGCCGCGTCCGGCGCGGCACAGGTTTTCCCCGCGGTCTGCCCGCAGATTGCCAGTGGATTGCCCGCACAATGGGCCTACCATGACCACTGCATCATCATTTGCATTCGTCCTGCAGTCGCTGGCCGCCGGCAACGCGGCGCAGGCCCAGGCGCTGGCGGGCATGCATGTGTCGGGCCGTGCCGACACGGCTGCGGCATGGGCCGACCTGGCTTGCCTTGCGATGCGCAACGGCCACCTCGCGATGGCTCGCCACTGGCTGCTTGCCGCCCATGCCAACGGACCGCGCGAGCTGGCGGTGCTGGAGGGCCAGTGCGAGCTGGCATGGCGCGAAGGCGACCTGCCCGGCGCCAGGGAATGGGGACGCGCCGCGCTGGATGCCAAGGCGGCGCTGGCTGGCGCGCCGGCCTCCGGCGCCCCGCCAGCCAGCGCGCACCTTCCGCAAGGCCTGCAGGACACCGTCAGCTACAGCCTGTTCGGTGCCGACGCGTGGTATGGCGAGTCCGCCATACAGTCGGTGGCGCAGGTGCGCCAGCACTACCCTGGATGGGTTTGCGCGGTGTATGTGGACGATGCGGTGAGCGCACCGCTGCGCCGCCGGCTTGAAGCGGCCGGCGCGCAGCTGCGACAGCCGCCGCCCGGCTGGCAGCACCTGCCTGGCACCGTGTGGCGCTTTGCTGCCATTGAAGACCCGCGGGCCGGCCGCGTCCTGCTGCGTGATGTGGACAGCCCGCCGACCCCGCGCGAGGCTGCGGCCGTGGCCCGGTGGATCCACAGCGGCGCAGCCGCCCATGTGATGCGCGACCACTGGGTGCATTGCGAGCTGGTGCTGGCGGGCCTTTGGGGCTGCCGCGCAGAAAAGCTGCGCGGCATCGGCGCGGCACTTGAGGCCTGGTTCGCCACGCCGCGCCATGGCACCCATGCAGACCAGCATTTCCTGCGCGAATGGGCCTGGCCGCGCATCGCCGGCGACATGCTCCAGCACGATCGCTGCTTCGGCTGGGGCGGTGCGGTGGACTTCCCGGATGCGCTGGCGCATGACGACGGCCATGCGGGCAGTGCACCCTCGCTGGAAACCCTGCTCGAGTTGACCGGCTTCGCACAGGCGACGGGCACTGTGGCCTGGGAACTCGCCGACCGCGCGTCGGGAGAGATCCTGGGCAGCTACACCTCGCCGCTGGCGCAGGGCCGGTGGAGCATCCGGCTGCCGCCGGCTGACGCGCAGCACCTGCGCGAGGGCAGGCTTCAGGCGTTGCCGGTCAGGGTGTCACCGTGAAGGTCCGCACCACAGGCGCAGCGCCGGGCCTGCGGTAAGTGAGCGTGTAGCTGACCGGCCCGTTCAGCTCCAGGCGGCCGCTGCCCGCGACCGGCGCCGCGCTCTTGGTGAAAGGCAGCGAGGTGAGCGTGAAGGTGCCGTTGGCACCCCCAGGCAGCAGCAGCGTCTCGCGGTCACCGTTGTTGCCCGCCACTTCCAGCGGCACCGACGGCTGGCCGGCGCGCGATGCATCCTGCACGGTGATATTCACCGGCACCGCGCCCGGCGTCGGCGCGCAGCTCGCCGGTGGCAGCGTGACCGTGGCCGTGCACATGACGTTTGCCGTCATCGAGTAGGTGAAAGGAAAGCTGACCGTGGGCGGCGTGGTGGAACCGCTGGCCACCACTGTGGCGCTCAGCGTCACCGCGCTGCCGCCGGGTCCGCTGAACGGCGCGCTGCCTGTTCCATTGATCGGGAACACCTGCGTGGCGCCGACAACGGGCTGCGTGCAACTCGTCACCACGGCGCTGGCGGTGCCGGGCACGGTGCCGAACAGCGGGCTGTTGAAGGAGCACGACGGCGCGCTGGCGGTGCAGGTGCCCGACATCATCGGCACGGTCGCCGTCGCGCTGGCGGACACCAGCGCGGCGCCCGCCACCGGCCCGGAGGTCGCGCAGCCCGGCAGCATCGCGTAGCTCGTGGCCTGCGGCAGTACCTGCAGGTTGGCCGGCAGGTCCGACGGCGACGTGCGCAACGGGTTGTCGCCAGTGAAGCCGCTGATCATCCAGCGTCCCTCGTTGCCGCTGCCCAGGCCCGAGACCAGCACCGAGCCCCGGCCGCGCTGCACCACGGGCTGGAAGGTCGCCACGTCGAGGAAGCGCTTTTCGAACGCGAAGTCGATCACGGCGATGTCGGGGCCGCATTGCGCCTGCCTGTCCAGGATGCGGATCTGCGTCTGCCGCTGCGTGGCCGCGGCGCCCATGATGTCGTTGATGAGGATGCCGTAGCCGATCAGCGCCGGGTCCAGGCGCTGCTGCAGCAAGGCGGTGTTCCCCTGCTCGTAGGCCCGCAGGAAGTCGTCAAGCGCCCGCTGCGCCGGCGCGTCGGGCGTGCATTGTGCGGAAATCCTCGGGTTGCCCTGGGGGCTGGGTCCGCCCGAGCGGCGCAGCTGGTCCTGCCGCTGCCTGAGCCGCTCCTCCTGACTGCCCTGCGCATCCTGGCGAAGCAGCTCCACGCGGGCATCGCTGGCGCGTGCGGGAAAAATGCCGGCCGGCACCGCGGGTAACAGCTGCGGCGCCTGGTCGCCGCTGGCGGCGCGGCCGGCCTGGCCCGCGGCCAGCAGCAGGCTGCCGGCGGACGTGCCGAGTACGGCCTCGCCGCTGATCACCTGCTGGTAGGTGCCGGGCTCGGCGCCTTCCTCGACGATGGCAGTCTCGATCTCGGTGCCGCGGATGCCCACGGTGGCTGTCGGCGTCGCCAGCCGCCAGTTGCTCGGCGCGGTCTTGCCGATCCATCCGGTAACCGCACGCAGGCCGCCGCGCAGCAGGTTAAGCACGGCGCCGTCGCGGTCTGTGCCGGTGGCCTGGAAGCGGTCAATCAGCAGGCGCGAGCCGGGCCGCAGTGCCAGCACGCCTGAATCGTCGGTGGCGAGCAATATCTCGCCACCCGCGCCTGTGACCAGCGTGTCGCCCTCGACGATGCGGTCGCCGCGCGCCAGGCCCCTGGGCTGACCGTCGCGGCTGATCACGCCCGCCTCGCCGGCCACGAAGTCCACATTGCCGGCGGCCCAGGCGCCATGGCCCACACCCACCGCCAGCGCAATCACAAGTCTGTTGAGTTTCATGGTCATCCTGTCAGCGCATAAAGGGGTTGTCCGCATTCAGGGAGTCGAAGACCCACCTGCCTTCGGAACGCACAAGCACGGCGGCCAGCATGCCAGACTCGACCGTGGGCGTGAGGCCGGGAAGCTTGAGGAAGCGCTTTTCCCAGCGCGCCGTGACGGCCACCGGGCCACCGGGCGGCGGGGAGGGCTGCACGCTGAAATCGGAGAGCCGCAATTCGATCTTCTTCTGCACCGCCAGCGTGCGGGCGGCGGCATCGAGCACACTGGCCCGGCCGATAAAGCGCGCGGGCAGCATTGCCTGCAGGGGTTGCAGGTTTTCCTGTGCGAAGGCCTGGGCAGCAGCCTCGATGGCCGCCGCAGCGGGGGCCTCCGCTGCCGATACGGCGGTCGCAGGCGCCGGCATTGGCTTGCCCGTGCCGCACGCGGCGAGCGCCGGCAGCAATGCCGCCAGCAGCAGCCGCACCGCGCACCGGGTGGCACGCTGCGTCACCATTGGTAGGCTCCCTGCACGCCGATGACGCGCTCGTCGACCTGGAGCAGCGGGTCCCCATGGTTGCGGCGGTTCACGCGGGCATAGGCCTTGGCACTCCACTGCTGCGTGATTGCTCGGTTCCAGTCAAGGGTCAGGCTGCGCGTCGAGAGGCGGGGCGCGCCGGGCAGCGGCTGCGTCGTGCGCTGCGCCTGCAGCGCCGCCGAGAAGGTACCCAGCCTCTGCGACTGCATCGACAGGTTGGCACCCACCACGCGGTTGCCGGTGGTCCGGCCCGTCGCGGTGAGGTCCTGGTCCTGGCCCGATGCGAACACCTGCGTGAACAGGGTCCAGGCCGGCTGCGTCTCGCGGGCTTCGGCGCTGAAGGCCCTGCCCACGTTGGCCTGCCAGGTGCGCGACTCGCTGCTGGCAGCGGGCGAAAGCGAGTTGGATGACTCGCCACGGCCGATGCTGACCTGGCCGCTCCACGCACCCATGCCGTACGCCACCGACAGCTGTGACTGGTCGTTGCGCGTGGTGTTGCCGGCCGCGTCATCGCCCTTGTTGCGCGTGTCCGACAGGCTCAGCATCAGGCCGGGCAGGGACTCGACGCTGTAGCTCAGGCGCGTGGTCAGCGTATCCAGCCCGTTGCTTTGCGCAGCAAATCCGATCCCGCCCGGGATGCGCGACACCGAGTGGCGCAGGTCCACGCCGACGTTGAGTTGCGGCATCACGCTCCAGTCGGCGCCGGCATAGTATTCGCGCACGCCGGGCGCCACCGTCTGCGCGAGCGACGCCCAGGTCGGCGACAGGTCATGGAAGCCGGCACGCACGCCCCAGGCCGTCCAGCGGTAGCTGCCGTCCAGCGTGAACGCATGGCCGCTGGTGTCGGTGTTGGCATTGAGGTCACGCCGCCTGCTGTGACCGGCCTCAGCCGCCCACTGGCCCTGCAGCGCCTGCTGCCTGCCGCCGACAGTGAACGCCGAGCCGCTGAAGGCCGGCGTGCCGGCCGGAAGCACGACCGAGCCCATGCGATCGCTGTATCCCTGCAGCGTGGCAAACAGCGTCGTCTGGGCACTCAGCCGGTAGTCGGCCTTGGCGCCATGGACGTCGCGCAGGTAGCGCGTGCGCGGCGCCAGCCCGTCCAGCGAGCTGGCGTTGGCGAGCGCTTCCCAGCTGTCGGCAACAGTGCCGGCGAAGGCTGTGACGGTGAAGGCATCAATTTCCTTCGCGATCAGCGCGCCGCGCAAGCCCAGGTTGCTGCTCAGCCCCGAAAAGCCCGCCACCACGTCCCCAAAGGCGATCTGGTAGCCCGGCCCGGCGCGGCCGACCTGCAGGGTGTTGACCTGCGTGGCATAGCGCGACTGGACGCCGCGGTCGTTGGTGGAGGTGAGCACGCCCTGCACGTAGGTCACGTCGCCTTCAGGGGAAGTGGTGCGGATATCGCCCTGGAACACGCCGCGCGCCATGTTCCCGTCGCGCACCCCTGTCAGCGCGGGGTTGCCTGCGGGGTTCTTCACATCGTTGCTGTAGATGTCGAGCGAACTGGCGCCATGGAACTCGACCGTCCCGTTTTCCTTGATCCAGACCGCCTGGCCGGTCTGCTCCTGCCAAGTCTGCAGGACCTGCGAGTTGGCCTCGGCACCGGGACCGGGCGGCGCCGGCGGAGTGGCCTGGATCGGCGGCGGATCCTGCGCCTCGCTGGCGCGGATCTGCACGCCCTGCCCTTCCACCGGCGCGAGCACGGCCGGAGGCGTCGCGACCTGCGCCATCGCCTGGCTCGCCGCCAGCGCCAGCACCGCCGGCACGCCCGGGCGCAGCCTGTTCCAGTCCATCAGTTTCTTGCGCACTTGCACTCCTCTCGTTGCGCCGGCCTTCAGGGGGCCGGCTGGTTCTGTCGCACGCTCCCCGCGCGCGATTGACTGCTTACTTGACGAATCCCTTGGGCAGATTCAGGGTGTTGGGTGGCTTGACCGGCTGCTTGGCGGCATCCGCCGCCGGATCGGTCATGGCCTGCGGCTTGGGTGGTGGTGGCGGCGGGGGCGGCGGGGGCGCTATGGCCTCACGGAACTGCGCCTCGAACTTCGCGTCCGACTGCTGCTGCATCAGCAGCACCGCCGGCTTGACCTTGGGGTCCGGATTGCCTGCCGCCAGCGCCTGGGCCTCGGCATGGGCCTGCCGGCCTGCCAGGGCGGTGACCACCATGCGGCAGTTGCCGGTGGCCGGGCATTGCGGCGACCACCTGGCGTTGATCTGCGGCTCACGCTCGGCCTTGTAGGCCGCCAGATCGAAAGGCTTGGCGGCGGCAGCGGCCAAGGCTGCGGTAGCGGCCTGGGCGGACGGATTGAACTGGGGCGACGGCGGAGGCGGCGGCGCCAAAGCGACCAGCGGAGCCGGCGCAGGCGGCGGAGGCGGCGGGGCCAGGGCAGCTGCCACGCCGGGGGAAACGCCGGGCGCCTTGGCGTTGCCGGGCGCAGTGACGGGTGGCGGTGGCGGCGCAACGGCCGCCGCCACGCCAGGGTTCAGCGCCGGCGCGCTCCGCGGCACATTGCCCGCAACCATGCCGGGCAGCGCCGGCATGCCCATCTTGCCGCCGGACGGTGGTGCGTTCGCGGTGCCCCCGGGCAACATGCCAGGCACGGCCGGCATGCCGATGCGGTTGCCGGAAGGCGGGAGTGCCTGCGGCAGCGCCGGCAGGGGGACGCCGGGCGTACCGGGCGAACCTGGCTGCTGCTGCGACATCAGCGGCTTGGGCGGTGTCATTGCGGCGGCCGAGCCGGGCCCCGCGCCCGCCGGCGGCGTGATCACGATACCGGCCGACTGGGTGGCCGGATCGGGCATCACCACGAGCATCGACTGGTTCACCGCCTTGTTGGCGGCGCCCATGCCCTCCTCGACATTGGCCAGATACTTGAGGTAGGCCGGGTGCTGCAGGCCCCAGGCACCGAGGCCGGCATAGTTCTCGGCGGCGCCCATGCCGCGCAGCGAGACCTCGCGCAGCGTCGCACCGGCATTGATGTCGTCCACGCACTTCCTGTCGGCGTTCTTGCACGCCGCGGCGCGGGCGCGCATCCTGTCGGCATGCAGCTTGGCGTATTCCAGGTTCCAGTTGTTGCCGTTGAGCGAGATGAGCTGGGACTTGCGGGCCGCAAGCGGCTTTTCCGCCTCGGTGTCGATCTGCCGCAGCAGCTTCTCGTTGCCGGTGTCCGGGTAGTACTGCCGGTAGAGCTGACCAGCCTTGAAATAGCCGCGACCTTGCTTGGGGCCTTCGACCGGGACATAGCCGAGCATCAGTGCGCCGATGGAGCCGTTCGGCAGTACGACCTTCTCGTTCACGCCGAACTTGCCATCGGCACGCGTAACGCCCAGGATCTTGCGTACCACCTGCGCGCGATGCGCCGGTTGCGCGTTCACCAGGTCGGACGGGGGCTTGAGCCATGCCTTCATTTCCGGCGGCATGTCGCCGAAGACCGCGGCCACCGTCTTGTCGATGCGCGGCTTTTGCTGCGCGTCGGCCCATTTGGCCTCGACTGCCAGCATCTTGGGAATGGCGAGCTCCAGCTCGCGGGTTCGCACCAGCTGCTCCAGCCCCTTGCCGGCGATCCAGCCGTTGCCATCGGTCTGCACGGCGCCAGAGGACATGACCACGCACTGGCGCTCGGCCGTGTCCTTGTCGGAATTGCACGAATCGAAAGACTTCACGCAGGCATCAACGAGTGCGCGTGATGCCGGGCCGTAAGCGTCCTGGTTGCCCCAGGCCAGCTCCCAGGCAATGCTGTTGACCTGCGGCTTGAAGTTGGCCGCGAAGTAGCTCTCCACGCTCGGGTTCTTGCAGCTGTAGGGGTTGATCGCATCGATCACGGCATCCGCACCGTCCAGCACGAACTCACCTGCGCTGCTGGCCGCGCCGACCGGGTCCTTGACGATGCCCACCAACACGTCCTTGAAGCAGCCGGCAGCGGCCGAACAGGACTTCACCGCGCCCTTGGCGTGGCCAATGACACGCTTGACGTCGGCGACCATCTGCATCCCCGCGCCGGCCACGGCGCCGCCGCACTTGAGCTGCATGTCCAGGTTGTAGGCATTGACAGACGGCATGGGGATGAGGACGGCGGCCTGTGAGAATGCAAAGCCGAGATCGGCCTCCGGGGTGTCCCGCAGCAGGTCGGCCAGCGCGGGCACAGGGACGATGGCCGAAACCTTCTCGATGATGGGGCGGGCCGCCGTGCCGTAGACGCCCTTGTAGTAGCTGCCGCCGTCTTTCTGGATCACCCCTGTCGCGGCCAGCGCCACCATGGACGTCGATATCCCGATCGTCACAAAGTTGTAGGAGATCATGTCCGCAATGCACTCGGGGTTCTTCGCAGCGAACTCCAGGATCTCGCCGCCGGCCTCGAGCGCGGCCAGCGAGGTCTTGGCGATGTTGCCGGCGCAACTGGCCGACTGCTTGATGCACTGGGCAACGTTCTGCGCCTGAGCCTGTGGCGCGCAGGCCAGCGCCGCGAGCAGGACGAGCGGCGGCGCCGTGAACCGCAATCCTGGAGCCGAGGCTTTCATCTGCATCATTTGCCGCTTTCCGCGCAATAAGTCTGGAAGCTGGATTTTGTTGAAGCGCTGCGCCGGCCACATCCTTCATATGAAGGAAAAGCATTCCTAGAATGAGCCTAAAGTGAGACAAAGTGCAACACAGACCCTGGCTGGTTCCGGCTCCCCCACGCGTCCCTCCGCATAGCGCCACGCCTTCGCGTGAGGACGTGCTGCACGCGCTGTACGGCGCCATCGGGAGCGACTCCGCATGGAACGGGGTGTTGCGCGTGATCGCGGGCTATTTCAGGTCCAACATCAGCATGCTTGTCGTTGCCGGCCAGGGCCAGCGCGACCGCAGCTTCTACGCCGCCTTCAACCACCGCGAAGAAGCCGCGCGGGCCTACTCGGACTACTGGTGGGAGCACGATGTGATGCTGAAGGCCGTGTTGCAGAACGGGCTCTTCGTCAAGGGCATGGTGGGCCGCGCCAGCGACATCATCGACCTCGCGGAACTCCATGCATCGCGCTACTACCGGGAGTTCATGGTCAAGATGCCGGCTGAGCACTTCATGGGTTGCATCCTGTCGGATGGCCGTGACACGTCACTCGCGCCGCCGATGCACCTGAGCTTTTTCCGCGCCCCCGGCGATGCCGACTTCAGCAATGCCGATGTCGACGAGCTCGCCGACCTGTATCCGCACATCCACCGCGCCTTCGAGCTGCACTGGCAGCAGCGCGTGGCACAGGAGCAGCTTGCCGTGTTTCACCAGAGCCTGGACGGCCTGGACTTCGGGGTGCTGTTCATCGACCCGACGGCGCGGGTGCGGCATGCCAACGCTGCGGCCCGCGAGATGATCGCCCGGCCGGACTGGACTGCGCTGCTGGGCGGCCTGCCCGACCAGGCTCCGCGCGAAGGCGAGCTGGCGCGGCTGCTCCAGGCCTGCGCCCAGGGCAAGGGCGGCGCACTATCGCTGGGTACGCCGGGCAATGGCCTGTTCGCCATGGCACTCCCGCTGGCCGCGCCAATGCCGACCGTCGCCGGCGACGCCAGCACGTCCGTGATGCTGATGCTCGTCGAGCCGCAGAAGCGGCCCGATGCCGCGCTCGATTTCGTCGTACGCGCGTTCGGCCTCAGCAAGGCCGAGGCACGCCTGCTGCCCCTGCTGTTCGAGAACATGACGCCGACCCACATGGCGCAGCGGCTGGACGTCAAGATCAGCACCGTGCGCACACAGCTGTCGGCCATCTTCGCCAAGACCGGCACCCGGCGTCAGCAGGAGCTCATTCGCCTGCTCGGCGCAATGCCGGCGGTTCAGCGCTTCCCGCTCTAGCAAAAAAAATGGCCCCCGTTACCGGGGGCCAAACATCCAAAGGAGACTCTTGCTTGATGAAACTTGGGTGCTGCGCGGGGCCAGTGCCCTCGCGCAGCGGATGTCCTGATTAACGGTTGTAGGCGGTTTCGCCGTGCGAGGAGATGTCGAGGCCTTCGCGCTCTTCTTCTTCCGTCACACGCAGGCCGATCACCAGGTCAACCAGCTTGTAGGCGATGAAGGAGACCACACCCGACAGGACGATGGTCACGAGCACGCCTTGCGCCTGGATCCACACCTGGCCGCCGATGGAGTAACCCTCGCCAACCTTGTTGGCCACATAGTCGTACACGCCGGTGCCGCCCAGCGACGGGGCTGCGAACACACCCGTCAGCAGCGCACCGAGGATGCCGCCGACGCCGTGGACGCCGAACACGTCCAGGGAGTCGTCAGCACCGAGCAGGCGCTTGAGGCCGTTGACACCCCACAGGCAGACCACGCCAGCCAGCAGGCCGATGATGATCGCGCCCATCGGGCCGACGAAGCCGCAGGCCGGGGTGATGGCCACGAGGCCGGCAACGGCGCCCGAAGCGGCACCCAGCATCGAGGCCTTGCCCTTGGACAGCGCTTCACCGGCGATCCAGGAGAGCGTGGCCGCTGCGGTAGCGAGGATGGTGTTGACGAAGGCCAGAGCCGTCAGGCCGTTGGCTTCCAGGTTGGAGCCGGCGTTGAAGCCGAACCAGCCGAACCACAGCATGGAGGCACCGACCATGGTCAGCGTCAGGCTGTGGGGAGCCATCGATTCCTTGCCATAGCCGGTGCGCTTGCCCAGCACATAGGCACCCACCAGGCCGGCAACACCGGCGTTGATGTGAACCACGGTGCCGCCTGCGAAGTCCAGCGCGCCCTTGGCCCAGAGCCAGCCGGCGTTGGCAACGACCTTCTCCAGCGAAGCTGCGTCGGTGATCGCGTCCGGACCCGCCCAGTACCAGACCATGTGGGCCATGGGCAGGTAGGAAAACGTGAACCACAGGGCGCAGAAGGCCAGTACCGCGGAGAACTTGATGCGCTCTGCGAAAGCACCGACGATCAGCGCGCAGGTGATGGCAGCGAACGTGGCCTGGAAGGCAACGAACGACAGCTCGGGGATCACGACACCCTTGCTGAAGGTCGCGGCGACGGAGTCGGGCGTGATGCCTTTCAGGAAGAGCTTGTCGAAGGTTCCATAGAAGGTCCCGTCACCGCCGAAGGCCAGCGTGTAGCCGTAGACCGCCCACAGGATGTAGATCATGCAGCTGACAACGAAGACCTGCATCAGCACCGACAGCATGTTCTTGCTGCGGACCAGGCCGCCGTAGAAC
>JAZKHY010000052.1:0-26012 GCA_040385105.1 Pseudomonadota bacterium | reverse complement strand
CCGAGAAGTTCGACGCCCGCGAATGGCTCAAGCCCGCGCGCGAAGCCGCCAAGGCCATCTGCAAGCAGCGCTACATCGAGTTCGGCTGTGAAGGCCAGGCGCCGAAGATCAAGGGCAACAACCTGCAGGTGGTGGCGGCGAAGTACGCCAAGGGTGAGCTGGCACAGGTTGTGAACTGATTTCCGGCATAATTGCTTCATACACATGAAAGGTGTATGAAGCATGAGTACCCGTACCAATATCGTTCTCGATGACGTCCTGATCGCCAAGGCCATGGCACGTGCCGGCGTGACGACCAAGAAGGCTGCCGTTGAGGCGGCTTTGCGCGCTTATGTGCGCAAGCCGGATTACTCGGGCTTGCTGGCACTTGAGGGCAGCAACATACTGGCCGATGACTATGACCCGGATGAGGGCTATCGCATGCAGCCGGGTCAGCCGTTGATTGCTGCGGAACCCCGGCCGGCGTTCAAGCGTGGCGCTGCCGCCAAAAAGCCCAAGCCGGCTGCCAGATGATTGTCGACACGTCCGCAGTGATCGAACTGCTGCGAGGTACCCAATCGGCAACGCATCTGCGCTTGCGCCGGGCGCTGCAACGCGCAGAACCTGTCCGCATACCGGCCGTGGTTCTCCAGGAAGTACTGCAGGGCGCCCGCAGCCCCGCCCACTTCCTGAAACTTCAGGCAGAAATGGAAATGTTGCCGGTGTTCGAGCCCGCCGATGTGACCGAGCTTCACCGGCAGGCCGCCATGCTGTATGCCCGTTGCCGCTGGCATGGGCTGACGCCGCGCAGCCCGATGGACTGCGTGATCGCCGCCTGTGCGCTGGAGGCCGAGGTCCCGCTCCTGGCCAACGACAGGGACTTCTCCGGTATGGCCCAAATAGAACCGCGACTGAAACTTCTGCCATGAATCCACAGACTTCCACCGTCCACACCTCCTCCATCAAAAGCCTGCCCCTGCTTGCGCGCGGCAAGGTGCGCGACAACTATGCCGTGGGCGATGACCGCATCCTCATGGTGGCAAGCGACCGCCTGAGCGCGTTCGACGTGATCATGGGCGAGCCGATTCCCGGCAAGGGCGCGCTGCTCACGCAGATGGCGCTGTTCTGGTTCGGCAAGCTGGGCCATGTCTGCCCCAACCACCTGACGGGCGAGGCGCCCGAGAGCGTGGTGACGGAGAACGAGGCCTCGCAGGTGCGCGACCGCTCCATGCTGGTCAGGCGCCTGAAGCCCATCATGGTCGAGGCCGTGGTGCGTGGCTACCTGGCCGGCAGCGGCTGGAAGGAATACCAGGAGTCGCAGTCGGTCTGCGGCGTGCCGCTGCCTGCGGGGCTGAAGAACGCCAGCAAATTGCCTGAGCCCATCTTCACGCCGGCGGCCAAGGCGGCGGCCGGCGAGCACGACGAGAACATCAGCTTCGAACGCGTGGTCGAACTCATCGGGCCTGACCTGGCCGCACGGATCCGCGACATCAGCATCCGGCTGTACACCGAAGCCGCGAAGATCGCGCTGGCCAAGGGCATCATCATTGCCGACACCAAGTTCGAGTTCGGCCTGGACGATGCCGGCACGCTGATCCTGATGGACGAGGTGCTGACGCCCGACTCCTCGCGCTTCTGGCCCATCGAGGGCTATGCCGAAGGCATCAACCCGCCGAGCTACGACAAGCAGTTCGTGCGCGACTGGCTTGAAGCCGTGCGCATCAACGGCAAGCCCTGGGACAAGACCCCGCCCGCGCCGCGCCTGCCGCAGGACGTGATCGAGAAAACCGCCGCGAAGTACCGCGAGGCGCTGGACCGGCTATTTGCCTGACGGCACGGCCGCAAGGCCGAGTGTGACCGTTGTGCGGCCGGGGTGCGAGGACACCGCCAGATCAGCGCCAAGCGCCTTCGCACGGAACCGCATGTTCTGCAGCCCGCGCCCCCCGGCCACAGTGGCCGGGTCAAAACCCCGCCCGTTGTCCGATATGCTGATGCTCACGCGGTCGCCTTCGTGCGCCGTGCTTACTTCTATCTCGCCAGCCTTCGAGTGCTTGATGATGTTGGTGAACACCTCCAGCAGCAGCTTCTGGATGTGCGAGATGTCGGTCGGCGTCAGGTGCGGCAGCGGTGGCAGCGGGTCGACCTGCCAGTGCAGCGTGATGCCCGCCGCCTCGAAGCGCCGCGCCAGCCGGTAGCGCAGGTTGCCCAGCAGCGTGGTCAGGTCGCCTTCCATCGGCTCCATCGAGTCGATGGTCAGGCGCAGCTCGTCAATCGACTGCTGCACCTGCTCTTCCAGGTCGCCCATGTCGGCAGCTTGCGCGCGGCCGCCGCGCAGCGTGTTGAGCAGGCCGGCCAGCCGTGCGCCCACGCCGTCGTGCACGTCGCGCATGATGCGGTGGCGCTCGGTCTGGACGGCCGCTTCCTTCAGCCGCTGCTGCTCGCGCTCGAAGGCTGCGCCGAGTTCGGCCTCGCGCTCGGCGATACGGGAGGCGAGCGAGGCGTTGAGCGACCGGAAGGCCTGGTGCGACTTGATGAACCGGTCCACCACAACCCATGCCATGGACAGGTCGAACAGCAAGAGCGACTGCCGCGACCAGGAGGTCACGCCGATGCCTGCTTCATCCAGCCGCACCATCCACCAGTCGCGCACGCCGACGGCCACGACAATGCCTGCAGCCGTGAGCAGCACGCCGCCCAGCAGGCTGCGGTGGCGCCAGAATGCTGCGCCGCTGATGTACAGGGAGTACAGCCCGATGGGAATGGTGGCAAACAGGGCTGCCGTGTAGATGTCCGTGCGGCCCAGTGCAAATGAAAGCGCCGTGCCACCTGCGAGCAGCACATACGCGGCGGTAAAAAAACGTTGCCTGGGCGCGCTGAGCTCGTCGAACAGGCGCAGGCAGAACAGGCACAGGCACAGCAGTGTGCCGATATAGGCGACACCCAGCAGCCCGCTCCAGACCAGCGGCGGCAGTGGCAGGTCCGTCATCAGCGTGTCGGCCACACGCAGCGCGCGCTGAAGCGTGGCCAGCGCGAAGAAGCCGTAGAGCGAGTCCCGCTCGCGCCACCACAGCACGGCAGCAATGAGGCCCATGATGCCCAGCGCCGTGATGGTGATGTACGACAGTGTGGTGCGCGCCCACAGCCCGCTCTCATGGAGAGGCCGCAGTTCCTGCTCCGGGCCCACGTAGACGCGCGTGAGGCCCGCGCGGCTCAGCGGGTCGGCCCAGACCACGAGCTCGATCCGTGTGCCGGCCTTCTGGGCGGACGGAGGCAGCGTCATCATGAAGGGCTGCTTGCCGTGGTTCTCCCAGCTGTCCGGCTCGCCGCGCTGCAACACGGGCCTGCCGTTGATGCGCACTTCAAACCGGTTGCCGATGCGCTGGATGAGCAGTGCATTGGCCACGTCCGGGTTGAGTTCGGGCAGCCTGAAGGCATACGTGACCTGCCCGCTCTGGCCGGGGTATTTCCTGTCCCAATGGTGCGGCAGGG
This sequence comes from Pseudomonadota bacterium, assembly GCA_040385105.1. Taxonomy (GTDB): domain Bacteria; phylum Pseudomonadota; class Gammaproteobacteria; order Burkholderiales; family Burkholderiaceae_C; genus JACMQX01. Next base: position 22,544 of record JAZKHY010000052.1, on the reverse strand, counting down.
CCAGCGTGGCCGTGCTCTCGACCGCACGGCTGCCGATGGACACCACCGCCTCCACCTGGTCGATGCGCTCCACGGTAGCGCCGGCCCACAGGGGCAGGCACAGCAGCAGCGCTGAAAGCAGGCGTTGGAGGCGGGTCATCGGCTGTTTTCTTCCGGTATGCCTGCGAGTCTATAGGGAGTGCCTCCCACGTTCTGGTGAGGTGCCGGGCGCGGCCGGTGTGTACGATCTCCCGGCACGCACCTTCAAACCGCCACAGGAGCCGGACCCATGGCCAACACCCGCATCGGCTTCACCGCCTGCAGCAAGATCAACTTTGACGAACAGCAGCCGGTCTGGACGGAGATGGCGGCGCAGCAACCGCAGCACCTGCTGCTGCTGGGCGACCAGATCTACATGGACTTCTGGCGCGACCGGCAGAAGAACTTTCCGCCGGGCCTCAAGGGCTACGAGCTGGACCAGCCGGCCGGTATTCCCGATGCCGAATTCGCGCAGCAGATGCGCCTGCGCTACCGGCTGCAGTTTGCCGTGCCGTCATTCCATGCGCTGGTGCGCCAGGTGGGCGCCGCGGGGGGCACGGTGGCCATGGTCTGGGACGACCATGATTTCGGATTCAACAACTCCTACGGCCGCGCCGGCAGCTCCAGCGCCAATGTCATTGCGCCGGCCAAAAAGCGGATCGCCCGTGCCCTGTTCGAGGAATTCCGCCTCAACGTTGAGCGGCTGCGCGCGGGCACCCACCCGGGCCCGTATGAAGAGATGAACATCACACTGCCGGATGACACCGGTGTGCAGAGCCGCCATACCCTGGGCAGCGCGCGCGTGCTGATGCTGGACACCCGCACCTTTCGCCAGCCGCCCGCGGCCAACAACCCGCCCGCATCGCTGCAGCCCGAACTGCTCGGCCAGAAGCAGTGGGACGAACTGGAAAACGAGATCAGGAACGCCCCGCAGAAGCTCATCATCATTGGCTCGGGCAGCCCGTTCACTGCAGAGGCAACGCTGAGCGACCAGAGCTGGAAGCAGGGCAAGTATGCGAAGTTCTCCTCCTACCGCGAGTACGACAGGCTGGTGGCCCTGGCCGCAGCAGTGAACCGCAGGATCGTGTTCATTGGCGGCGACAGCCACAAGGTCGCGCTGGTCCATGAGACGCCGGGGCTGGCCGAAGTCATCTGCGCCGGTGCTGCCGCGCCCAAGGGCCCGCTGTTCCTGAATGCGCGGCACTTCGGCCTGCTGGACATTGATGATGCCGGCAATGCCCAGGTGAGCCTGTTTGCGCGCGGCAAGGTCAAGATCAGGGAGGCGTTGTTCGGGCAGGGCGTGACGGGGCCGGCGATCCAGCCCGTGCCTGGCATCCAGGTACCGGCAGGTCAGCCGGGCTGGCAGCGCGAGCCGCGCGAGCGCAAGACCACGGCCTTCATGCTCAATACGCGCCGCATCGTGCAGCCCACGGGCGACGGCCAGCAGGCCAGCTTTGGCGACGCCAACGACGGGCTGACTTGCTGGATCACCGAGGCCAGGCCCAACCAGTGGCGCAACATGGCCCAATGGAAGGAAGTCCCGCAGGCCGAATTCATGGCTGCGCTGATGCAGCACCTGGAGCGCAGCGAAGATGCGGGCGAAGGCGGCCAGCTTTGCTTCTATGCGCATGGCGCGCTGCACGACTGGCTGGACACGGCAGGCAAGTTCGCCCGCGTGGTGCATGGCGAGATCTTCGTGCCACGCAAGCTGGGCGTGCCGGTGTTCATTTCATGGCCTGCGATCAAGACTGTGCAGATCGCCACCGATTTGCAGGATGTGTATGGCGACACGCTGGCCAATGCGCAGCAGGCCGGCCGCGAGCTGGGCGACTTCATCGGCGCCTTCCTGGCCCAGGTGCCCGAGGCCCTGAAGGCCGGGCGCCTTCCGCTCACGCTGCTGGCCTCCAGCATGGGCAACCAGCTGCTGGCCAGCGCGCTCAAGCGCCTCCACACCCTGCCCGCCATGGCGGGCGCATCAGACGTATTCCGCCGCTGGGTCATGCTGGCAGCCGACCTGGACAGCGACCTGTTCGCCGGGACCGCGCGCGACCCGCAACTGGCGCAGGCGATTGCCGACTTGTGCCTTGACGTGGTGGCCACCGCACTGCCGCAGGACGATGTGCTGGCGAAAGTCCAGGAGTTCTCCGGTGGCCTGGCACGCGTCGGCCAGGCGGGCTTTGTGGATGTGCGGAGCGAATACGCGAGCTGGGCTCACGCCATTGACGTGGCCCGCATCATCCACGGCGAGCGCCGGCATGCATCCATGCTGGAAACGCCCGAGGGCGTGGCATTTACCGGGGATGCCCTGCGTGGGATGTCGGTGCTGGAGATGCAGCAGAAGTACCCGTAGAGATCAGCTCAAAACCACGCTGCTCAACCGCCGCCGGTACGTCGCGACCACCGGATCATCCGGCGGAATCTGCCCGTCCGCCACCTTGACCTTGGGCTTGTCGATGAGGTCGAGGATGGCGATGTAGGTCTTGCGCGCCAGGTCTTCGTTCCAGGCCTTGTCGCGCATCAGTATTTCCAGCAGCTCGTCCATGGCCTGCGTCCATTCCTGCTGCGCCATCAGGTGCTGGGCCAGGCCGAAGCGGGCCTCGAAGTCGCGCTTGTTGGCGGCGATGCGGGCGTCGAATGCTTCGGCGGAGGATGCACCGGGGGTGAGGCCCGATGCCGCGTCCAGCGCGGTCATCCAGCGCTGCAGGCTGTCGAACTGGCGCACCAGCGAGACCTTGCTGATGACGGGCGCGAAGGCGACCTTGGCATCGTCCACCCGGCCCAGCTGCAGCAGCAGGCGGATGTAGTCGAAGCGCGCAGTGTCGTTGGCCGGGTCGGTGGCGACGGCATGCTGGAGCTTTTCAAGCGCGGCGTCGGGGTCGGCGGCGGCCAGTTCGTCCAGCGACTCTTCTTCGGGCTCCGGCTCTTCTTCCACCGCCGGCGGCACATGCTTGTCCAGGAATTCCCTGACCTTGCCCTCGGGCAACGCGCCCATGAAGCCGTCCACCGGCTTGCCGTCCATCAGCAGCACGCAGGTCGGGATGCTGCGGATGCCGAAGGCGCCTGCCAGTTCCTGCTGCTGGTCGGAGTCGATCTTGACCAGCTTGAAGCGGCCGTCGTAGGCGGTTTCCAGCTTTTCCAGGATGGGGCCGAGTGTCTTGCAGGGGCCGCACCAGGGCGCCCAGAAGTCCACCAGGACGGGCGTGGTCATGGAGGCCGTGATGACCTCGGCTTCAAAGTTTTCGGTGGTGACGTCGATCATGGCGGTAGGTTCGGGATGTAGGCCGGGATGTAACTCGGGGTGTAAACGTAAAATTCAATCTCTGAAAGCTCCGGGCAGGCTGCCTGCCCCCATCAAAGCCACTTATGACTCAAGCCCTCATCGGCGTCGTCATGGGTTCCAGCTCCGACTGGGACACCATGCAGAACGCAGTCCAGATTCTCCAACAGTTCGGCATTGCGCATGAGGCCCGGGTCGTATCGGCCCACAGGATGCCTGACGAGATGTTCGCCTATGCCGAAGCCGCAGCCGGCCGCGGCCTCAAGGCGATCATCGCAGGTGCTGGCGGCGCCGCCCACCTGCCGGGCATGCTGGCAGCCAAGACCACGGTGCCGGTGCTGGGCGTGCCGGTGGCATCAAAACACCTGCAGGGCGTTGATTCATTGCACAGCATCGTGCAGATGCCCAAGGGCATTCCGGTGGCCACATTCGCCATCGGCAATGCAGGGGCGTCCAACGCCGCGCTGTTTGCGGTGGCAATGCTGGCCAATGAAGATGCCGGCCTGCGGGCCAGGCTGGAGGCCTTCCGCAGCGAGCAGACCGAGGCGGCGCGCAACATGACCTTGCCGGCGGCATGAGTCCAGATCATAAGGTGGAAGTGATCCTCCCCGGCGCAACCCTGGGTGTGATGGGGGGCGGCCAGCTGGGCCGCATGTTTGTGCATGCCGCGCAGCAGATGGGCTACTTTACGGCCGTGCTCGACCCTGATGCATCGAGCCCGGCCGGGCTGGTGAGCCACCACCACATCAAGACGGACTACCTGGACGCCGCCGGACTGGCGCAACTGGCCTCGGTCAGCGCGGCTGTGACCACCGAATTCGAGAACGTGCCCGCTGCGGCGCTGGAAACGCTGGCGGCACAGCGGCCTGTGGCACCGGGCGCGCAAGCCGTGGCGATTGCGCAGGACCGTGTACAGGAGAAGGCCCATTTCGGCCGCTGTGGCGTGCCCTGCGCACCCTATGCGGTGGTTCAGACGCAGCAGCAGCTGGAAGCCGTGGGCGCAGACTTGCTGCCCGGCATCCTCAAGACCTCGCGTATGGGCTATGACGGCAAGGGCCAGATCCGGGTGAAAACCCCGCAAGAGCTGGCCGATGCCTGGCAGCAGCTGAAGAAAGTGCCCTGCGTGCTCGAGAAGATGCTGCCGCTGGCGGCCGAGTGCTCGGTCATCGTGGCGCGTGGCCAGGGCGGCCAGATCGTCGACTTCCCCGTTCAGCTCAACCTGCATCGTGACGGCATCCTGGCCGTGACGCAGGTGTTCGTGGGCAATGTGCCTGCGGCGAAGGCGGCAGAGCTGGTGACAGCCGCGCGCTCCATTGCCCAGGGGCTTGCCTACGTGGGCGTGCTTTGCGTCGAGTTCTTCCTGCTGGGCGATGGCACATGGGTGGTCAACGAAATGGCGCCACGCCCGCACAACAGCGGCCACTACACCATGGACGCCTGCGACCAGTCGCAGTTTCACCTGCAGGTGCGCGCCATGGCCGGCCTGCCGCTGGTGCAGCCGCGCCAGCACAGCCCGGTGGTCATGCTCAACCTGCTGGGCGACCTCTGGTATGCCGGCGGTGATGCGGCGGTGACGCCGCGCTGGGCCGAAGTGCTGGCACTGCCGGGCACCCACCTTCACCTGTACGGCAAGCTGGAGGCGCGCAATGGCCGCAAGATGGGGCACCTGAATGTGACGGGTGCGGGCGTGGAGGCGGTGCAGGCGGTTGCTGCGCAGGCTGCGGCCATTCTTGGCATTGAGCCCTGGCAGGACGCATGATCCTCGACGGACGCGACCCCGCCGCGATCGACAGGGCCGCCCGCGTGCTGGGCGAGGGTGAACTGGCCGGCTTTCCAACCGAGACGGTCTACGGCCTGGGCGCCGATGCCTCCAGCGACGCCGCCGTTGCAAAAATATTCGCGGCCAAGGGCCGGCCCAGCAACCACCCGCTGATCGTGCATGTGGCGGGCGCCGCCGATGTGCTTCATTTTGCGCAGGGCGTGCCGGCCTTTGCACAGAAGCTGATCGACGCGTTCTGGCCCGGGCCGCTGACGCTGATCCTGCCGCGCCGCAGCGGCGTGGCGGCGGCCAGTGCCGGCGGGCAGGACTCCATCGGCCTGCGCTGCCCTTCGCACCCTGTTGCCCGGGCCCTGCTCCAGGCCTGCCGCAGCCTGCCCGGCCGGCCGGTCATGGGGCTGGCCGCGCCCAGTGCCAACAAGTTCGGCCGCGTCAGCCCCACAACGGCCGCGCATGTGGAGGCCGAGTTCGGTGCAGGCCTGCCGGTGCTGGACGGCGGCCCCTGTGAGGTGGGCATCGAGTCCACCATTGTTGACTGCACCCGGGGCTCGCCGGTGCTTTTGCGGCCGGGCGGCATTGGCCGCAGCGAAATCGAGGCCGCCTGCGGCCTGCGCCTGCTGTCGCCCGAAGAGGCGGCCGGCAGCGCGCCGCGCGCCTCCGGCACCCTGGAGGCGCACTATGCGCCCAATGCCAAGGTGCGCCTGATGGACGCGGCGGCACTGCAGACCGCCCTGAACCTGCTGGGCGCCGACGCGGCGAACATTGCGGTGTATTCGCGCGCCATCCTCCAGACGCCGTCGCCCCACGTGCTGCGCCGGCGCATGCCGGACGACGCGGCTGCCACCGCCCAGCAGCTGTTCGCGGTGCTGCGCGATTTCGATGCCCGTGGCGTGCGCCTGATATGGGTCGAAACCCCGCCTGCCGAAGCAGCCTGGGATGGCGTTCGCGACCGTTTACAAAGGGCATCGGCTGCGTAGTTAAACTAGCCGCTCACGTTTTGGAGATTTCAATGACAGGACTTTGGTTGCGCCGTGCCTTTGCCGCGGCGGCTTGCGTTTCAGCCGCCCTGCTGGCGGGCTGCGGCTCCAGCAGCACGGTGTCGGCCCTCACGCCGGCCCGCATCGTTGTGTTCGGCGACGCGACAGCCGCGCTCGGTACGGGTGGTGGGAGTCGGTACACGGTGAACGACGGCAGCCTCAACAACTGGACGCTGCAGGTGGCGGCGCAGTTCGCGCGCCCGCTGGGCAGTACCGCCGACGGCGGCCAGAGCCATGCCGTCGCCAATGCCCGCGTGACCTCAGCGGTCGATGCCGCAGGCGGCGCCAACCCGCCGGTGACGCAGCAGATCACCAACTTCCTGGCGGCCGGCGCCGTTGGCACCAACGACCTGATCATCGTCAATGCAGGCACCAGCGACATCATTGCGCAGACGGCAGCCGTCATCGCCGCGACGCAGACCGGCGCCGATGCAGTGACCAATGCCGGTGTGGCCGGCAAGGAGCTTGGCGCGCAGGTGCGCCGCCTGGTCACGGCCGGCGCGAAATACGTGGTGGTGGTCGGTCCTTATGACCTCAGCCGCACACCCTGGTCCACCGCCAGCGGCCAGGCCGCGACGATCTTCCAGGCCAGCAGCAAGTTCAATGAGGAACTGCTGATCTCGATCGTCGACCTGGGTGCGAACGTGCTGTACGTGGATGCGGCTTTCTACTTCAACCTGGTGACGTCCAGCCCGACCACCTACTCCTTTGACAGCGCCGTCAATGTGGCCTGCAACTCGGTCAACCCGGGCCCCGGCATCGGCACCGGTGCGGGCAAGGTGGATTCTTCGCTGTGCACACCCTCCACCATCACCATCGCCGACTACAACAAGGCTGTCTTTGCCGACGGCGTGTATTCCACGCCGCAGATGCAGCGCCTGTTCGGCGACTACGCCTACTCGCGCATCCGCAACCGCTTCTGAGCACGCTGGCGCCTGCAGCCCGGCCGGCTGCGGTCAGCCCGGGTCGCGCCTGCCGTAGCGCAGCTTCATCACCAGGATGGCGCAGGCCAGCGCCAGCGTGATGGCATTGGCCGCCACCACGGGCCAGGCGGCCAGCAGCAGCCCGTAAATCAGCCAGAAAAACACGCCGAGGGTGAACACGCTGTACATGCCCAGCGAGATGCCGCTCACGTCGCGGGTGCGGAAAGTGTGCAATGCCTGCGGTATGAAGCTGCAGGTGGTGAGGCTGGCGGCAAGATAGCCGATCAGGTCCGCATTCATCAGTTGTCTTTCGCAGCCCAGTCGATGAGCGCGTCGATGGCCGGGCGCACCGCGCCGGCATTCGGGTGGTTGGCAATCGCGACCAGCACATAGCGCCGGCCGCTGGCGCCATGCACATAGCCGGCCACGCCCGCCACATCGCGCAGGCTTCCGGTCTTGAGGTGGGCGGCGCCGGCGGCTTTGGCCCGGCTGCGCCGCAGTGTGCCATCGACGCCGGTGATGGGCAGCGATGACACCAGCTCCGGCATCAGCGGCGAGGCCCAGGCCGCCTGCAGCAGCCTGGCCAGCGCGGCGGCAGTGATGCGCTCGCTGCGCGACAGGCCCGAGCCGTTGTCCAGCACCGGCGCGTCCCCGCCGATGCGCGCCTGCCACCAGCGGCCGATGGCGTCGCGCGAGCCCTCCGGTGTGCCCGTGCCCTTTTGCTGCAGGCTCAGGGTGAGGAACATCTGCTGCGCCATCACGTTGTTGCTGTACTTGTTGATGTCGCGCACCACTTCGGCCAGTGTGGGTGACACCGCCTCCAGTACCGGGGTGAGGCCCGCCGGAACGCTGCCATCGCGCACCTTGCCGCCGAGCTTGCCGCCCAGGTGCCGCCACATGCCCTCGATGGCGCGCGCGGCGTAGCTGCCCGGGTCTGCATAGGCCACGGGCCAGACGCGCTCGCCGCAGGTGGCGGGGTAACTGCCGGTGAAGCGGATGCGGGTGGCGTCGCTGAAGTCGGCCTTGAGCGCGGCCCGGTAGTCGGCGCAGTCCACGGCGGCCAGCGGCACGGTGGCCTGCATCTGCACCCCGGCCAGCGGCGGCTCGAAGGCCACCTGCGCCACGTTGGCACTGCGGTCCGGCGTGAAGCTCATCACCACCGACTTGTAGTTGACCAGCAGCGCATCGGGCGCCGCGTTGTAGGGGCGCAGCGGCTCGCCGTCAAAGCTGGCAGGGTCCTGGGGCACGGTGGCGAAGGCGCTGTGGTCCAGCACGATGTCGCCGGTGATCTGGCTGATGCCGAGCCCCTGCACCCGCCGCAGCAGCAGCCACAGCCGCTCGACCACCAGCTTCGGGTCGCCCTGGCCCTTGATGTACAGGTTGCCCTGCAGCGTGCCCGCCTGGAGCGTGCCGTCCATGAAGACCGGCGTGCTCCAGGTGAAGGCCGGGCCGAGCTGCTCCAGCGCCGCAAAGGAGGTGACCAGCTTCATGACCGACGCCGGGTTGACGGCCACGCCCGCCCGGTGCGACAGCCGGGGCGCGGCCTTGCCGTCCACATCGGCCACCACCAGCGTCACCGCATCGGGCGGGAGTTTGGCCCTGGCCAGCGCCGCGCTCACGTCAGGCGGGAGCTGGGCATGGGCCCCGGTCGGGCCGGCCAGGCTGCCGGCGATGGTGACGGCCAGCGCGCACGCCCGCAGCCAGGGGAGGCAAGGTGCGCGGAGTGTGGGCATGAGGATGTGCAAAGGAAGCTGCCCGCAGTCTACCGTTTCGCCTGCAGGCACCCAGCCGCCTGCCCGCCGATAATCAGCGCATGCGCTTTTCCCCCAGGACGGCCGGCATCGGCGCCGCCGTCATCACCGTCCTGATCTGGACCTCCTTCATTGTCATTGCCCGGGCTTCGGCCGGGCATACGCTCAACCCGTTTGACATCGCATTCGTCCGCATCCTGGGCGCGTCGCTGGTGCTGCTGCCGCTGGGTTTCTGGCTGGTGCGCCGCGAGCGGGCGGCGGGCGGCAGCGCGCAGGGCTGGCTGGGCCTGTCGCCGCTGCCGCTGCGCATGACGGCGCTGACCGGCCTGTTTGGCGGCCTGCTCTATGCCATGCTGGCTTACGCCGGCTTCTTCCTCGCACCGGCGGCCCATGCGTCGGTGCTGATGCCGGGCAGCCTGCCGCTGTGGACCACGCTGCTGGCCGCGATCATCCTGGGCACCCGCATCACGCCGGCCCGGGCGCTCGGGCTGCTGTTCATCGTGGCCGGCGGCCTGCTGGTGGGCGGTGCCAGCCTGCTCAAGGCCTTTGACGGCGGCTCGGTCTGGAAGGGCGACCTGCTGTTCATGAGCGCGGCGTTCTGCTGGTCGGTGTACAGCGTGCTGGTGCGCAAGCACGGGCTGGACCCGGTCAAGGCCACGGTGGCGATCACCGTGTTCTCGTTCTTTGCCTATGTGCCGGCCTATGCGCTGCTCGCGCTGGCGCAGCTGGTGCCGAGCAGGCTGGCGGCCGCGCCGGCCGGTGAGATCGCCTTCCAGATGATCTTCCAGGGCGTCGGTTCGGTGGTGATCTCGGGCATCACCTTCACCAGGATGATCCAGTACTTCGGCCCGGTGCGCTCGACCATGATTACCGCGCTGGTGCCCGGCCTGTCGGCGCTGGGTGCGGTGGTTTTCCTGGGCGAGCTCATGAGCTGGAACCTGCTGGCGGGCCTGGCGCTGGTGACCGTCGGCATCGTGTTTGGCGTGCGCCAGACGGCGCCTGCGGCGGCGCTGCCGGCTGCAGGCCCGGCCGCATGAGCCGCAGCGCCCCGCCACGTTGCCCGACAATCAACGCCAGATGAAGCTGCTCGCCTTTGACACCAGCACCGAAACCATGTCCATTGCGGTGGGCCATGGGGGCAGGCTGTGGGAGCACACCGGCGCAGGCGGCGCCCAGGCATCGGCCACGTTGATCCCCGCCATCCTGTCGCTGCTGCAGCAGGCGGGGCTGGCGCTGGCCGAGCTGGATGCGATTGCCTTCGGCAGGGGGCCGGGCTCGTTCACCGGGCTGCGAACCGCCTGCTCGGTGGCCCAGGGCCTGGCCTTTGGCGCGGGTGTGAAGGTGCTGCCCATGGATACCCTGCTGGCCGTGGCTGTGCAGGCCCGGCAGGCGCATGGTGCGCAGCGCATCGTGGCGGCGCTGGATGCCCGCATGGACGAGATGTATGTGGCGCGCTATGACTTCTCGCAGGGCGCCGCGCCGGATGCCGAGCCCGAGCTGGTCCGTCCCGAGGCACTGGAGGTGCCGCCGGGCTGGGCGCTGGCTGGCAATGTGTTCAAGGCCTATGGTGGGCGGCTGGGCGCGGGCTCCACAGCGGGCCTGGCTCCCGGTGTGCCGCAAATTGAAGCGCTCCCCACGGCGGCGGCCATGCTCCTGGTCGCACCCGCGATGCTGGCCTCAGGCCATGCCGTGGCGCCGGAGATGGCCCTGCCGCGCTACATTCGCGATAAAGTTGCCAAAACCACCGATGAACGCGCTGCGGAGCGCGCCGCCCTGCAATCACAGCCACAGCCATGAGTGCCGTCCTCAAGACAACGGAAGCCCGGTTCGAGCCGCTGACCGAAGCGCAGCTGGACGAAGTCCTGCGCGTCGAGCACTCGGCCTATGCCCACCCGTGGTCGCGCGGCAATTTCACCGATTCGCTCAAGTCCGGCTACCAGGCCCAGATGCTGCTGGCCGACGACACCCTGCTGGGCTATTTCGTCGCCATGAAGGGCGTGGATGAAGTGCACTTGCTCAACATCACCGTTGCGCCGGCCTGGCAAAGCCAGGGCTGGGGCCGCGTCATGCTCGACGCACTGGCGCTCTGGGCGCGCGGCCAGGGCGCGGAATGGCTGTGGCTTGAAGTGCGGCAGAGCAACCACCGGGCCGCGCGCATCTACGAGCGCCAGGGCTTTCGCCGCGTGGGCGAGCGCAGGAGCTACTACCCGGCGGCAGACGGCCTGCGTGAAGACGCCATCGTGATGAGCCTGAAGCTGTGAGCGCGCCATGAGCCTGCAACTCGACGAGCGCCGCCGCGCGATGCTGCTGGAGATGAATGTCAGGGTCTGGACCGGCCCTGGCGAAGCCGCGCCCGAGCCTGCCCCGGCGGCAGCCAGGCCCGCAGCGGCCAGGGCCGCGCCGGTGGGTGCCGGCTCAGCGCCGTCCGTGCCGCAGGCAGCACCTGCACCCCGGCCGCCCCAGGCCGCGGCTCCCATGCCGGTGGTGCGCGCCCCGGTCACGCTGCAACCCCGCCCTTCCGGTGTCGAAACCATGGACTGGCCTGCGCTGGAGCAGGCCGTTGCCGGTTGCCAGGCCTGCCGGCTCTGCGAAAGCCGCCGGAACACCGTGTTCGGCGTTGGCAGCCGCAGCGCCGACTGGCTGATCGTGGGCGAGGCGCCCGGCGAGAACGAGGACCTGGCGGGCGAACCGTTTGTCGGCCAGGCCGGAAAGCTGCTGGACAACATGCTCAAGGCCATCGGCCTCAGCCGCCAGGCCGACGGCGCAGGCGGCGCCTACATTGCCAATGTGCTCAAGTGCCGCCCGCCGGCCAACCGCAACCCGCTGCCCGAGGAAGTGGCGCAGTGCGAGCCCTACCTGCGCCGCCAGGTGGAACTGCTGCAGCCGAAGATCATCCTGGCCATGGGGCGCTTTGCGGTGCAGTCGCTGCTGCAAAGCACCGAGCCCATCGGCAAGATGCGCGGCCGCGTCCATGAATACCACGGCGTGCCGGTCATCGTGAGCTACCACCCGGCATACCTGCTGCGCAGCCTGCCTGAAAAGGCCAAGGCATGGGCCGACCTGTGCCTGGCCATGGATGTGATGCAGCGCGCGTCCTGAACGCCCGTATGGCGGGTGCCGGCAATCCCTGCCGCCATGCGTGAAAAATACCTCGGCGAAAGACCGGACTCCCCCGGTTCAAGCGATTGCGTAACAGACCCCTCTGTGCTAATTTGCAAGACGGGTAAGAACTTGTAGCGCGCCCCGCGCCGCATGGCCTTGCCCATTGTTGTAAAGCCTGCCCCCAGGCAACCCGCCACCGGGAGATGTCCATGCGCCGCGCCCACAGCCCTTCAGTCTATCCGCCGGTGTACACCCGCCCCGGCCCTGCCAGGCGCCAGGTGCACCGCCTTCGCCCCGCCATGCTGGCACTGTCCATTGCGGCGGCCTTCACCTCGCTGCCAATCGCGTCGCAGAACGTGCTCCCTGTGCACAAGGCCGACGTGGTCGGCACTTCGGCGCGCAGCTACAACGTCGCCGGCACGCAGCTCACGGTGACCACCACCAACGGCCAGGGCGTGAACCATTCGGCCATCAACTGGCAGAGCTTTTCCATCGGCGCCGGCAATGCCACGCGGGTTCAGCAGCCCAATGCCGCGAGTCTGTCGATCAACCGCGTGGTCAGCAATGCGCCGTCTCAGATATTCGGCACCCTGTCGTCCAACGGCAAGCTGGTGCTGGTCAACCAGTCGGGCATCACCGTGGGGGCCGGCGCCGTGGTGGACACCGCGGGCTTTACCGCTTCCGTGCTGGGCATGAGCGATGCCGACGCCGCCGCCGGCCGCATCCGCTTCAATGCCGACGGGCTGGGCCAGGCCAACGGTGCCTTGCGGGTGGAGGGCAACATCATCGCCCGCGGCGGCGACGTGGTGCTGATCGCGCCGGACATCCATGTGGCGAAAACAGCGGTGGTCGAGGCTGAAAACGGCACCGCCATCCTTGCAGCCGGCCAGCGGGTGGAAGTGACCGGCCGGGGCCTTGAAGGCATCGTGCTGCAGGTCCAGGCGCCCACGGACCGTGCGGTCAATCTCGGCACGCTCAAGGGCGACGCCGTTGGCATCTTCGCCGCGCAGCTGCGGCACAGCGGCATCATCCGGGCGCATGGCGTGTCCACCGAGGGCGGGCGCGTCGTGTTGCGCGCCACGGAGCTTGCCGAGGTCAACGGCAGCATCCAGGCCAGCCGCACCATCGGCGGCCAGGCCTCGGGCGGCAGCGTTGAAATCAGCGCCGGCCATGTGGCCTCGCTGAACGGCAGCATCGATGTGCGCGGCGCCTCGGGCGGCGCGGTCACCGTGGCAGCGCAGAACATCCTGCAGGGCGGGCAGCTTGATGCCTCGGGCACGGCAGCAGGCGGGGCCATCCAGCTCATTGCGCGCGACTATGTCGAGCAGACGGCCACCGCGCAGGTGCGTGCCGACGGCGGCAGCGGCGCGGGCGGCAACGTACGCGTCCAGGCCACGGGTGAAACGGGGGCGGTGCTCAGCTCGGCCACCATCACGGCCGACGGCGCGCAGGGCGGCTCCATCGTTGTGGCGGCCCCCAGCATCCGGCTGCAGGCGGCCATCGTCAGTGCCGAAGGCCTGGCTGCAGCCAACGGCAACGGCGGCTCGATCAAGATCGGCGGCGGGCGCCAGGGCAACGACCCGGATGTGCCCAACTCGCAGTACGTCTTCATCAACAACGCCACCATCCTCAATGCAAGCAGCCGGCGCAGCGGCAAGGGCGGCACGGCCATTGTCTGGGCCGACGGCGTCACGCGCTTCTCGGGCACCGTGCTCGCGCGCGGCGGCAGCGAGGCGGGCGACGGCGGCTTCATCGAGGTGTCCGGCAAGGAGACCCTGGAATTCAGGGGCATGGCCAGTGCCGGTGCGCCCAATGGCGCCAATGGCACCCTGCTGCTCGACCCGAAGAACATCATCGTTCAGGGCGGCTCCACCGGGCTGGACCCGGAGCCGGAGCCGATGGGCTCCACCGGCGACTTCGGCGCCTATGCCTTCGTGGTGGACGGCAAGCTCGTCATCACCGACCCGCTCAACGACGTGGGCGGTACCGATGCCGGGGCCATCTATGTGTTCGACCCGGTCAGCGGCAGCCTGCTGGGCTCGCTCAAGGGCAGCCATGCGGGCGACCGCATCGGCGAGACGTACCAGCACAGCCCGTTTGGCTACGCCACGCAACTGCTGTTCAGTGCGCCGGCGTGGGACGGCAACAAGGGCGCGGTCAGTTTCCTGTCGCCCGGCACCTACACCGGCTCGGCCGTGGTTTCCAGTGCCAACAGCTTCGTCGGCGTGACGGCCGGCGACAAGGTGGGTTACTACTCGCCGGAAATCGTCAGCGGCCCCGGCGGCCAGGCGCTGCTGTTCGGCACGCCCGACTGGGGTGGCGGCAAGGGCGCGATCTTCAAGGTGTTCTCGGGCGACACGGTGCGCAGCGGCGAAGTGACGGCGCAGACGGCGCTGGTGGGCAAGGTGGTGACCGACCGGCTGGGCGACTGGGGCAGCGGCACCGGCGACACCCGGCTGAACAAGGCGTACTACAGCACGCAGGACCAGTTCCTGCTGTCCTATTCGCATTTCGACGGCGACCGGGGCGCGGTGACGCTGGGCAACATCACCCTGCCGCTGGTGGGCGAGGTGGGCGGCCTGGATGGCGGCGGCGCGCCGCTGAACCTGAGCCTGCGCGGATCAACCGCCGGCGACCGTGTCGGCTCCATCGTGAGGCCGACCAACGAATACGGCTCCTCGACGGACTGGATCGTGGCCTCGCCTTACTGGGACTTTGATGCCGGCAACGTTGATGCCGGTGCCGTCAGCTTCATCAAGGCGGCCGATGCAGGCAACATGGCCAGCGCCAGCAACGGCGTGGTCAGCCAGGCCAACAGCATGGTGAGCAGCCATGGCGCAACTTATTACGGCGACGAGATCTGGCTGCAGACGACTTACAGCTACTACCTCGTCGTGGCACCCGGCTGGAACAGCAATGCCGGCGCCGTGACCTGGAACAGCGTGGCCGCGCCAAAGACCGGCATTGTCGGCAGCGGCAACAGCCTGGTGGGCGCTTCCGCCGGCGACCAGGTGGGGCTGAACGTCACCACGGTATCCGGCAGCGCGGCCAACTATGTCGTCACCTCGCCCAACTGGAGCTACGACGCCGGTGGCTCACTGCTCAGCAATGCCGGCGCGCTGACACTCATCGCCAACAGCGATGTGACGGGATTCGTCGGCGCCGGCAACAGCCTGGTGGGCACCCATGCCAATGACTTCATCGGCAACAGCATCGTCAACTATGGCTCTTACGGTTTCATCCTGTCCACTGCCACGGGCTGGGACGGCGGCAAGGGCGCCATCACCCGCGTCGACCTGGCCAGCCCCGTGGTGGGCGAAGTCAGCAGTACCAACAGCCTGGTAGGGACCTTGTCCACCGACCAGGTCGGCTCGCGCATCGTCGGCAACCTGGGCTATGGCTACATGCTGTCCGTGGCTTCGAACTGGGGCGGCGGCAAGGGCGCCGTGACCTTCATGCCCGTGTCCGGCGCGGCTGCGGTGGGTGAAGTCAGCGCGGCCAACAGCCTGGTGGGTGGCACCACGCTGGACCATATCGGCGGCAGCATTGCCTATGAGTCAACGGCTTTCTATTCCTACACCGGCGTGCAGTCGGGCACCGGTGTTGAACTGCTCGGCAATGGCCACTACCTGGTGCGCGCACCCGACTGGGACAATGCGCGGGGCCTGGTGGCCTGGGGCTCGGGCAGCACGGGCGTGGCGGGCGAACTCAGCGTGGCCAATGCGCCGAACCTCGCACTCGTCGGCGCGATGAGCGCGGGCGCGGTTGCGGGTTATACCGGCGACAAGCTGGGCGCGCGCGTGGCGACCCACTACGACGGCTCCTACATGGTGTTCACGCCCACCTGGAACGTTGACAAGGGTGCCATCACCTGGGGCGCCACCGGCACCGGCGTCAAGGGCAATGTCGATGCCTCCAACAGTCTGTACGGTTCCACGCTCAGCAGTTTTGGAGCCAATCTGGTCAACATCAGCGGCAACTATTACGGAGACACGTTCCTGGCGCTGGCACCCAACTGGGGCGACGGCAAGGGCGCATTCACGGTCATCAACCGGCAGGCCCCGGCGAGCCTGGGCGCGGTCAGCGCCGCCAACAGTGTGGTCGGCAGTGTGGCCGGTGACTACCTGGGCTGTGCAAGTGCATGCAGCCCCACCGGCGGAACACTGGTGAGCCCGCAGAACCTCGGCGGCAACTGGTGGGCGGTGGGCAACCCCAACTGGAGCAACAGCACCGGGGCCATTACCTTCATCTACGCGGGCTCCGGCACCCCGGACAATGCAGCTGCTGCCAGGACGCCGACCGGCACGCTGGGCGCGGGCTCCGGCACCAACCTGAGCCTCGTCGGCAGCCACAGCATTGATGGCGACTTCGCGGGCGACCGGTACGGCTTGCCGGGGCAGGTCATGCCGCGCCAGAACTACTACAACACCAGCAGCGACGGCTCGGGCCAGGTCGCTGTCGTCAACAGCGACTGGGCCTACGGGCGCGGCGCCATCACCATGCTGGACCTCAACCGCATGACCGGTTCCGTTGAGGTGTCCTCGTCGAACAGCCTTGTGGGTACAACGCCGGACACTTACGTCAGCGGCACGCTGCAGTCCGCAGCCGGCGACCACATCGGCGAATCGACCTTCTGGAGCAACGACAAGGACCGCCTGATCATGGTCGCTTCCAACTGGAACAGCAACCGGGGCGCTGTTGCGGTGACGGACTGGTCGGAGCTGGGAAACCCTCCGTACGCATTCGGCAATGTCGGCCAGGTCAGCGCCACCACGGCCTTCACCGGTGAGTTCAGCGGCGACCTGATCGGCAGCTCCGATTCCGGCAACTGGGGCATGGTCAAGGACCTGGACAACGGCAAGCTGCTCATCGTTTCGACCAACTGGGACAGCGGCCGGGGCGCCGCCACCGTGCTGGACCTCAACGCCGTCGCCGGCACCGTCACATCGGGTGCGGGCGGCAACAGCATGGTGGGCGAGAACTACAACGACTACTTCGGCGAGGGCGCCACGGCAAAGCATATAGCCACCGTCGGCAGCCACCTCGTGCTGGCGTCGCCCGAATGGAAGGGCGGGTACGGTGCGCTGACCTGGATCAACATGGCCAGCCCTGGTGGCACCGTCAGCTCGTCCACCAACAGCCTCGTCGGCAGCAGTTCGTCTGACCATGTGGGCAGCGACGGCATCATTGGTTACGGCACGCCCCGCAACTATGCCTATGGCGAATTCACCGGCAGTGACTACCTGAACGTCACACTTGCGCTGTCTTCAGGATGGGGTAACCAGAAAGGCGCCATCACGCTACTGACCGACACGCCCAAAACCGGCACGCTCAGCAGCGCCAACAGTTTTGTCGGTGCCATCGATACCGGCGAAGGCGACAAGGTCGGCAGCGGCATCGTGGGCTGCGACGGATGCGGCCTGGACAGACTGGACATCTTTGACAACGGCGCCATCATGCTGCGCACCGACCGCACCAGCGACTCCCAGAGCTACCTGACGGTGTTCACGCCGGACTCCACATTCACCGGCACGCTCAACGCCGCCAGCAGCATGCAGTTCGGCACGAGCGAGCTGGAGGATGCCGCCTACAACCCGGTGTTGCACGGCAACAGACTGATGCTGCTTTTGCCCCAGTGGAACGGCAACATGGGTGCCATCCGTGTCGTCGACGCGGCCGCCACGCAGGCCGGCGACACCACGCTGACCGCCACGGCCAACACCGGCCTGACGAGCGCCTCCAACGCGCTGGTGGGCAGTACCGCCGGCGACAGGGTCGGGTCGGGCTTCTCCAATTCTTACCTCAATTACGAACCCTACAGCCCGGCCTCGATCACTTCAGGCCGCTTCCTGGTTGCCAGCCCGTACTGGGACGGCAACAAGGGCGCGGTGACCGAATTCAACCTCAACCCCGGTGCGTCGTCCGTCATTCCGCTGGGAACGCTCGGGTCCGGCAACAGCCTTGTGGGCACAGCCGCCAACGATTTCGGGGGCGTCACCAATTCGTCGTCCGAATATTTCTCCAGCTGGATTTACAGGTTCAGCGACGGAAGCTACCTTCTGTCCAACCGGTACTACGGCGGCGGGCAGGGCGCCATCACCTACATGCAGGCCAACCCGGCCCTCAACACGGGCGTGCTCGGCGCGGGCAACAGCCTGGTCGGCGGCGCCGGCAACACCGGGTATTTCAACTTCTACAGTGTGGGCCCGTACAGCGGCAATGGCTACCAGGCCTGGCTGGTGACGAGCTACACCTGGATGGGCAATCGTGGCATGGCCACCGTGTTCAACCAGGGGGCGGCCGGCAACCCGGTGGGCGCCATCTCCGAACTCAATTCACTGGTGGGCAGTACCGCCGGCGACCGTGTCGGGCAGACCCGCTACACCAACGGCCTTGGCACCGGCAACTTCATTCTGGCCAGCGAGTACTGGAGCAATGAAAAGGGTGCGATCACCTGGGGCACAACCACGGCCGGCGTCACGTCGCTGGCCCGGGGCTTTGTCAGCTCGGCCAACAGCATGGTCGGCAGCCACGATGGTGACCGCGTGGGCACCGGGCTGTACGGCGAGGGCGGGTCGCCCGTCGGCCTGTTGCAGGGCACCTCTGACCGGTACTACCTCGTCACCAGCAACTACGACGGTGACCGCGGCGCCTACACCTTCATGCAGAAGGGTGCGACTGGAACAGTCAGCGACAGCAACAGCATTGTTGGCAGCTATGCAGGCGGCTTGCTTGGCAGCTATTCCTACGACTACACGCCTCAGCGGCTTTACGTCGATGGCGAAGTCTTCATGCTCCGCTTTGGCGGTGCCGGCGCCGGCGCCGATGGCCCGGGCCAGGTGTACCTGACCACGTCGCAGATGAGCGGCGGTGGTGCGGGCTCCGCGTGGCAAGGCGGCGTGCTGTTTGGCGACGTGCCCGATGCCACCGTCACCATTGCGCCGGACCGCATCACCAGCATCGTCAACACCGGCACCGACGTCATCCTGCAGGCCAACAACGACATCGACATCCGTTCGGCCATCAGCGTTTCATCGGCCAACCCCGGCACCCTGGTGTTCGAGGCCGGCCGCAGCATCTACCTGAATGCCAACATCAGCACCGGCGGCGGCGACCTCGGGCTGTTCGCCAACTCGGCGAATGCCAATGCGGCCTACCGTGACGCAGGGGCCGGCGGCATTGTCATGGCAGGCGGCGCCTCGATTGACCTGGGCGGCAGCGGCGCGATGATCGCCGAAGTGGGTACCGGCGTGGCTGGAGCGGCCGGGGGCAGCATCGAGCTTGGCAACATCCACCACGGCACCGGCCTGCTGGCGCGCAACCTGTCCACCTCGGCCCACGCGGGCATCGTGCAGGTGCCCGGCACGGTCTGGGATGTGGAAAAGCTCGCCATGGAAACGCATGGTGCCAACGGCAACATCGGCACGCTGGCCCAGCCCATCCACTTCACCGGCAACGAGCTGGCCATACGCACCGCCGACGGCCCGGCTGACGTGCACCACCTGGGCGAGGCGCTTTACTTCACGACGCTGGACACCGGCCAGGACCAGGGCCTGGCCGTCAGCGCAGGCGCGGCGGACCCGGGCTACCGGGGCATCGTGCTGGGCGGCTTGAGCCGGCTCAAGCTCACCAGCGATGGCAGCATCTACCTGCTGGCCGGCGCGGAACCGGTATCGCTGGAGGCGCACGACATGTACATCAGTGCTGTCGCACTGACACTGCATGGCGGCAGCGTCTCGGGTGCCCATGCGGCGGTCATCAGCACCGGCAATCTGGACCTTGCGGTCGGCAGCCTGCAGATGTTCGCCGGCACCAGCGCCGATGCCGACGCCGTCATCCTGGCCGCCAACGGCGAAGCGCTGAGCCGGCAGTACGCCCTGGGCTACCTGGGCGTCGGCGACACGCGCGCCAACGGCCTGACCGACACCGGCTTCGGCACGATCATCGTGTCCTATGACACCCTGACGCAGCAGTTCCTGGCCGACCAGAACTTCATGTCGGACTTCCTGAACAACTACTACGACGAACTTCGAACCCAGCGGCGGCGCGGGCAAAGCGACATCGTGCTGGAACAGTCCTGCAAATAGGTCAGCTCCTGGCCTTCGCCGGGAGCAGCACCGACGCAATCGCCACCGCCATCAGCGCCACGGCCGTCCAGTCCTGCCAGTGCAGGACTTCGCCCAGCCACAGCGCGCCGCTGAACACGCCCAGCACCGGGATGAACATCACGCTCAGGGTGGACGCCACCGGCGGCAGGCTGCGCGCCAGGTAGAACCAGGCGGCCTGCGCAAAGACGAAGATCATCAAGGCGTTGTAGATGATGGTGGCCCATACGGCGGGTGAGGGCGGATTCCACTGCGTGCGCTCGAACACCAGCGACAGCGCGCACATGGACACCGTGGTGGCCGCCGTCATCCAGAAGGTAATCGTGAGTGTTGGCACCGTCAGGGTGGTGCGGCGCAGGAGCTGCGTGCCCACGGCCCAGATGGCTGCGGCGGTGAGCGCCAGCACCACGCCTGCCGGCCGCCCGGCCAGGTTGGTGAGCTCGTGCCAGAGCAGCAGCAGCACACCGATGGCCGCTGCCGCAACACCGCCCCAGCCGCGCGGCAACAGCCTGTTGCCAAAGAACAGCGCGCCCAGCACGGCCGAGAAAATGGGCATCGTGTAACCAAGGATGGCCGCCCGGCCGCCGGTCAGCGACTTGAGCGCAATGATGATCAGCGCATGCCACGCCACCATGTTCAGTGCCGCCAGCAGCAGCAGCTCGGCCCAGTGCCTGCGCGGGACCCGGAAAGGCACCTTGAACACAATGAGCGCCAGCCCCAGCACCGGCAGGCCAATGAGCATCGACAGGGCGCGGAAGCTCAGGGCCGGAAACTCCGTCACGCCGAATTTCATGACGGGCCAGTTCAGGCCCCACACCAGGGTGAGGAGAACCAGGAGGATGAGCTGCTTGCGGGTGAGGGAATGCATGGGATGGGGGCGGGCGGCAGCGCCTGACCGCGCCTTCTTCATGCCCTCTCTACAATCGAGTGTATGACCTTCCTCGAAATGCTGCGCACCGCAGGCCGCCAGAACGGCTCCATGCTCTGCGTCGGGCTGGACCCTGAACCCACCCGCTTTCCGCTGCACATGCGCGGCGACGCCAACAAGATCTACGACTTCTGCGCGCAGATCGTCGATGCCACGGCCGACCTGGCTATTGCCTTCAAGCCGCAGATCGCCTACTTTGCCGCCCACCGCGCCGAAGGCCAGCTTGAAAGGCTGATGGAGCACATCCGCCGCGCCGCGCCGAATGTGCCGATCATCCTGGACGCCAAGCGCGGCGACATCGGCTCCACGGCCGAGCAGTACGGCAGGGAAGCCTTTGAGCGCTACGGCGCCGATGCCGTGACCCTGTCGCCCTTCATGGGCTTCGACTCGGTGCAGCCCTACCTGAAGTTTGAGGGCAAGGGCGCCTTCCTGCTGTGCCGCACCTCCAACCCCGGCGGCGACGACCTGCAGAACCAGCGCCTGTCGTCCGTGCCCGGCGAGCCGCTGCTGTACGAACACGTGGCCCGGCTCGCGCAGGGGCCGTGGAACCTCAACGGCCAGCTGGGCCTGGTGGTGGGCGCCACCTACCCGGCCGAGATCGAGCGCGTGCGCAGCATCGCACCCACCTTGCCCCTGCTGATCCCCGGCGTCGGCGCGCAGGGCGGCGACGCGGTGGCCACCGTCAAGGCCGGCTGGCGCGAAGACGGCCCGATCATCGTGAACTCGTCACGCTCGATCCTGTATGCGTCGGAAGGCGAAGGCTTCGCACTCGCGGCGCGGCGCGAGGCCTTGAAGACGCGGGATGTGCTGCAGGCCGCGAAGGGCTGAGGCGAGCCGCCAGCCGCTCCATTTAATTGGGGTCAGATTCCAATTATCACGATGCGATATTTCCTCTGATCAGCCCAGCAGCCGCCTGAGGTAATGCCCCGTGTAGCTCGCCGGGTTGGCCGCCAGCTCTTCAGGTGTGCCAATGCCCACCACCTGCCCGCCACCCGCGCCGCCTTCGGGCCCCATGTCGATCAGCCAGTCGGCGGTCTTGATGACGTCCAGGTTGTGCTCGATGATGACGATGGTGTTGCCCGCATCGCGCAGCTGGTGCAGCACGCGCAGCAGCAGGTCGATGTCGGCAAAGTGCAGGCCGGTGGTCGGCTCGTCCAGGATGTAGAGCGTGCGGCCGGTGTCGCGCTTGCTCAGTTCCAGCGCCAGCTTGACCCGCTGCGCTTCGCCGCCCGAAAGCGTGGTCGCCGACTGGCCCAGCTTGATGTAGCTCAGGCCTACGTCCAGCAGGGTATGCAGCTTGCGCGCGATGGTGGGCACGGCTTCCAGGAACCTGTGCGCGTCTTCCACCGTCATGTCCAGGATCTGGGCGATGTTCTTGCCCTTCCACTGCACTTCCAGCGTCTCGCGGTTGTAGCGCTGGCCCTTGCAGACATCGCAGGGCACATAGACATCGGGCAGGAAGTGCATCTCGACCTTGACCACGCCGTCGCCCTGGCAGGCCTCGCAGCGGCCGCCGGCCACGTTGAAGCTGAAGCGCCCGGGCCCGTAGCCGCGCTCCTTGGCGGTGGACACCTCGGCCATCAGCTCGCGGATGGGGGTGAACAGGCCGGTGTAGGTGGCCGGGTT
>JAZKHY010000051.1:0-31576 GCA_040385105.1 Pseudomonadota bacterium | reverse complement strand
ACATGATCGAGGAGGGCGACAAGGTCATGGTCTGCGTCTCGGGCGGCAAGGACAGCTACGGCATGCTGGACATCCTGCTCAAGCTCAAGGCCCGCGCGCCCATCCATTTCGACCTGATCGCCGTCAACCTCGACCAGAAGCAGCCCGGCTTCCCGGAGCATGTGCTGCCGGCTTACCTGGAACAGCTGGGCGTGCCGTTCCATATCGAGAACCAGGACACCTATTCCATCGTCAAGCGCGTCGTGCCCGAGGGCAAGACGATGTGCAGCCTGTGCAGCCGGCTGCGGCGCGGCATCCTCTACCGGGTGGCGGACGAACTGGGCGCCACCAAGGTGGCGCTGGGCCACCACCGCGACGACATCCTCCAGACTTTTTTCCTCAACATGTTTTTCGGCGGCAAGCTCAAGAGCATGCCGCCCAAGCTCGTCAGCGACGACGGCAGGCACATCGTGATCCGCCCCATGGCCTATGTGCCCGAGAAAGACCTGACGCGCTGGGCCGAACACAAGGCATTCCCGATCATCCCCTGCACGCTGTGCGGCAGCCAGGAGAACCTGCAGCGCAAGCAGGTGGGCGCGATGCTGCGTGAATGGGAAAAGAAGCACCCCGGGCGCATCGAGAGCATGTTCGGTGCGTTACAAAATGTTGTGCCTTCGCACCTGCTGGACGGAACGCGGTTCGATTTCAAGGGTCTGACAGTCACAGGCGAGGCCAGCGATGACGGCGACAAGGCGTTTGACCACGAGGAGTTCGCCGCCCCCTCGTTGCCCGGCCTGCAGGTCGTCAAGCTCTGACGCCTGGTTTTGCCCAGAGGGTACGGGAGCTTTTCCATGAGACGGTTCACACTTTCGGTTTTCCTTGCAGCCGCAGCATTGCTGGCAGGCTGTGCATCCACATGGCAGGTCAACAGCGACGTGCGGACGTTCTCCAGCCTGCCGGCCGTTCCCGCCGGCGCGGTCTACCGGTTTGAACGCCTGCCTTCCCAGCAATCGCATGGCGAGCAGCAGGCCCGGCTCGAATCGGTGGTGGAGCAGTCACTGGCCAAGGTGGGCCTGCGCCGCAACGACGCGGCCGCCAAGTACAGCGTGCAGATCGGCGCACGGGCCCAGCGCGAAGCCTCGCCCTGGGAAGACACCTGGGGCGGCTTCGGCCTGCCCGGGCGCGACTACACCGTCACCGGCAATGGCCAGATCATCTGGCTCCAGCCGTTCTCCCGGCCGGAACTGCCCTGGTTCCGCCGGGAGGTCAGCGTCATCATGCGCGACCTCGCAAACAACCAGGTGGTCTATGAGAGCCAGGCCATGCACGAGGGCCGCTGGGCCGACAGCAACGTGCTCCTGCCCGCGCTGTTTGACTCCGCGCTGAGCGACTTCCCCAAGCCGACACAGGGCGTGAAAAAGGTCGAAGTGACTGTGCAATTGCGCTGAGGATTCAATTCAAGAATGCGCGGAACCGGCTTCGCCGGGCCGCTGCATGCCCCCAAGTGGGGGCTGAAAGCCGCGGCTCCGAGCCTGCTTGAGCAGGCTTGGACGGCTTGAAGGGCCATTGCCTCTGGCAATCGGCACCGGCGGCCGGAAGCCGGACGGGGGGCGTTCATAATCAGGCTTCCCCATGGAAGCCACCCGCATCATCGTCATCCGCCACGGCGAAACCGCCTGGAATGTGGATACCCGCATCCAGGGCCACCTGGACATTCCGCTCAACGACACCGGCCGCCGGCAGGCACGCAGGCTCGGCCTGGCGCTGTCCAGCGGCCCGCCGCTGGATGCCATCTACACCAGCGACCTGTCGCGCGCCCATGAAACCGCGCGTGCGGCCGGCGAGGCCACGGGCGCACCGGTGATCCTGGAGACCCGCCTGCGTGAACGCAGGTTCGGCGCCTTTGAGGGCCGCACCTTTGCCGACATCGAGGTCGAACTGCCTGAACAGTCCCTGCGCTGGCGCAAGCGCGACCCGGATTTCGCGCCCGAGGGCGGCGAGTCGCTGATCCAGCTGCGCGAGCGGGTGGTCGGCGCGGCCACCGAGCTGGCGGCGCGCCATGCCGGCGGCCACATTGCCCTGGTGGCGCATGGCGGCGTGCTGGACATTCTTTACCGCACAGCCACCGGACAGGACCTTCTGGCGCCCCGCACGTGGGTTCTGGGCAACGCCGCCATCAATCGCTTGCTGTGGACGCCTGAAGGATTTACGCTCATCGGCTGGTCAGACACTACCCACCTTGACGATGAATCCATCGACGAAACCAGCAGCTGAAGCATCAGCCAGGCCCGCCCTGCCCGAACACCTGCGCCTGCTTGTGGGCAAACCGGTGGATGCGATAGACACGCCGTCGCTCGTGGTGGACCTGGACGCCATGGAGCGCAACCTGACGCGCCTGGCCGAGTTCGCCAAAAAGCACGACGTGCGCTGGCGGCCGCATGCCAAGATGCACAAGAGCTCGGCACTGGCCAAACTGCAGATGCGTGCCGGCGCCATTGGCGTCTGCGTGCAGAAGACAGCCGAGGCCGAGGCCATGGCGGCCGGCGGCGTGACCGACATCTACATCAGCAATGAAGTCATCGCGCCGGCCAAGCTCGCGCGGGTGGCGGCATTGGCCAGGGCACTGATGGCCGAGCGCGGGCGCCTGGCCATTGCGGTGGACAGCCTGGAAGGCGTGAACCGGCTGGCCGCGGCCATGGCCGGCACCGCGGCGTCCATTGACGTGTTTGTGGAGATTGACGTGGGCCAGCACCGCTGCGGCGTCATTCCGGGCGCTGCCGCCGTGGCGCTGGCGCAGAAGATCAACGAACATGCCGAGTTGCGCTTTGCCGGCCTGCAGGCCTACCACGGCAAGGCGCAGCACTTTCGCACTGCGCAGGAGCGCCGCGCCGCCATCGCCATCGCGGTGGAAGACGTTCTCTACACCCGCAAGCTGATCGAGGAAGCCGGCATCCCGGTGGAGCTGATCACCGGCGCCGGCACCGGCACACTGGTGCTGGAGGCCGCCAGCGGCGTCTATGGCGAGCTGCAGGCAGGCTCCTTCCTGTTCATGGATGCCGACTACGGCAAGAACGAGCGTGACCCGGCCAGCCCGAAGTTCGAGCATGCGCTGTTCATCAAGACACAGGTCATCAGCGTGCAGACCGAACACGCCGTCTGCGACGCCGGCCACAAGAGCCATGCCATCGACAGCGGCATGCCGCTGGTGCATGCCCCCAATGCAGAGCATGCGCTGGAATACTTCAACGGCGGCGACGAGCACGGCGTGCTGCGGGTCGCACCCAGCGGCGGGCGCCTGCCGGCGCTGGGGCAGTTCCTCTGGCTCATCCCGGGCCACTGCGACCCCACCATCAACCTGCACGACTTCATGGTCGGCGTGCGCGGCGGCCTGGCGCGCGGCCAGGTGGAGCGCATCATCCGCGTGGATGCGCGCGGCGCGCTGACGTGAAACCGGGCGGGGCTGCGCAGGCCCCGGGCGGCTGGGACTGGCCCAACACCGTTCCCACCCATGTGGTGCAGCGCTGGATCGACATGCAGGCCATTGACGCGCTGGAGCAGTCGGCGCCGCCCTTCTGGCTGGCCTGGCAGCAGCGCGCACTGCGCGAGCTGGCGGCCAATGCCGCGCAGGTGTCCGGCTGGTGGCGGCGCTGGCTCACCGTGCCGCCCGGGCAGCTGACGCACCGGACGCTGGGCCAGCTGCCCGTGCTGCGGCGTGAAGACTTCCGCGCCGCGATTGAAAGCGAAGGCGCGCTGCGCATGCCGCCATGGCACGGCCCCACCGCAACCAAGTCCACCTCCGGCTCGTCGGGCGTGCCGGTGCAGTTCCATCTCTCGGCACTGTCAGGCCGGGTGGTGGACAGCCATTACATGGCCGACCACCACCGCCACGGGCGCAACCTGCGCCTGCCCACGGCTGCCCTGCTGACACGCTTTGAGGAACACCCGGGCGCGGAGCACCGGATGCTTCCCGGCGACCCATGGCAGGGCATCGCACCCACGGCCGCGCGGCGCAGCATGGGTGCATCCATGCGCGAGCATGCGCAGTGGCTGCGGCGGCTCAACCCGGCCTACCTGAACACGGCACCGGCCGTGCTGGCCGGCATCGTGGACGCCTGTGAAGAAGGCGAGCCGCCGCCTGCGGGCCTGCAGCAGGTCATGACCGTGGGCGAAACCGTCACGCCGGAATTGAGGGAGCGGACGCTGCGCATGCTCGGCGCCTCCATCCGCGACCGCTATACCTGCGAGGAAGTCGGCACCGTCGCGCTGCAATGCCCGCATGACGAAAGCCGCTACCACGTCTGCGTGGGCAACAACATCGTTGAAATCGTGGACGACGCCGGCCACGCGGTGGCCGCCGGGCAGCCCGGCCGCGTGCTGGTTACCGGCCTGCAGCACTGGGCCAGCCCCGCTGTGCGCTATGACCTGGGCGACATCGCTTCGATGGCGCCGCAGTGCACCTGCGGCGCGCAGGTGCCGGTGCTGTTCAAGCTGCTGGGCCGCAAGCGCTTCCTGGTCAGGCTGCCGTCGGGCGAACGCATCTTCCTGAAGATCGTGGCCAAGGACTTCCTGCGGATCGCGCCGGTGCGCGAGTTCCGCGTCACGCAGCTGACGGCGCAGGCCATGCGGGTCGAGCTGGTGCTGGAGCGCGCGCTGTCACCGGATGAACATGCGGCGCTGCTGGCCATGCTGCGAAAGCAGGTCTACGCGGATTTTGACTATGACATACGCCAGGTCGATGCCATCGCATGGACGCCCGGCGCCAAACGGCAGGACGTGGTGAGCCTGGTATGACAGCGCAGCCGCAACAGTTTGACGAAGCACCTGCGCTGGAGGCTCCGCCCCTGTGGCAATGGCCGCGCCAGGCCCCGGCACCCGATGTGCAGCGCATTGCCGATGTGGCCATGATCTGCTCACTGGAGCAGGCGCCGCGCGAGCTGCAGCTGGAGTTCCAGGCCCGTCTGCTGCAACGGCTGGTGCTGTTTGCGCAGCAGGCCTCGCCGCTGTGGCGCGATTGGCTGGCGGGTGTGGACGGTGCAAGGCTCGACGCGGCCGCCATGCAGTCCCTGCCCGTCATGGAACGCACGAAGTTCCGCGAACTTGCCGAGGCCGGCGGGGCGCTGCCGGTGCCGCGCGAGCATGGCAGTGTGTCGCCCCATTCCACCTCCGGCTCCACCGGGCAGCCGGTGGCGTTCCATGTGTCGCAGTTTTCGCTGCGCCTGGTGCGCCACCACTACATGGCCGACGCCCGGCGCCACGGCCGCAACCAGATGCTCAGGCGCGCGGCGCTGGGCTCGCGCACCGACCCGCACCCCGGGCGGGAGCATGTCTTCGCGCAAGGCAACCCCTGGCTCGGCGACAGCCACCTGTACACCCGGCGCAACCTCGACTTCAGCATGAAGGAGCATGCGCTGTGGCTGGCCAGGCTGGCACCTGCGTACCTGGCCACCAACCCCACGGTGCTGTCCGGCATTCTTGAAGCCTATGAGGCGGGCGTGCAGCCGGCAGCGGGCCTGCAGCAGGTCATGACCTTCGGCGCCACCGTCGAGCCCGCCTTGCGCGGGCGCGCCAGGCGCATCCTCGGCGCCAGCATCCGCGACCGCTATTCATGCGAGGAAGTCGGCCCCATCGCCCTGCAATGCCCGAACGACGACAGCGACGAGCCCGGCTACCACGTGTGCGTGGCCAATGCCGTCGTCGAGGTGGTGGACGACGCCGGCCTGCCCTGCGCAGAGGGGCAAACCGGCCGCGTGCTCGTCACCGGCCTGCACCACTGGGCCAGCCCCGCCATCCGCTATGACATCGGCGACGTCGCGTCCCTGTCTCCCCGATGCCGCTGCGGCGCGCAGACGCCCACCCTGTTCAAGCTGCTGGGCCGCAAGCGGGCGCTGCTGCGCACGCCGTCGGGCCAGTCGAAGTTTGTGCGGCTGGGCGCGAGCGACTGGCTGGATGTGGCGCCGGTGCGCGAGTTCCGGCTGGTGCAGCAGACGCGCGACACCATCCAGGTGGAACTGGTGCTGGACGGCCTGCTGACCGACGGCCGGCGCGCCGGCATCGCGGCCATGCTATGCCAGCGGGTCAGCGACGAGTTCACCTGGGACATCCGGCAAGTCAGCGCCATCGACTGGCCGCCGGGGGCGAAGCGGCAGGACGTGGTGTGCCTCGTCTGAAGCGGTGATCCTCAGGGTTGACCTCAGCCTCGCATGTCGGGTTCAACGCAGACAATGACGCCATGACCGAAAGCCAGATCATCGTCCTCGCCACACCGGTTTTCTTCCTGCTCATTGCCATCGAGTTCGTCTGGGGGCTCGTCAGGAAGCGCAACACCTACCGGCTGAACGACGCGGTCAGCAGCATCAGCCTGGGCATGCTGAGCCAGGTGAGCGCGGTGTTCACCGGGTTGCTGCGCTTTGGCATCTACACCGCCATTTACACCCATGTGTCGCTCGTGCCGGTTGAAGCGGCCAGGGCGTTCTGGAGCACCTGGTACGGCTGGCTCCTCGCGCTGCTGTTCTACGACTTGTGCTACTACTGGCTGCACCGCCTCGGCCATGAGTCGGCCGTGCTCTGGGCCGCGCATGTGGTGCACCACCAGAGCCAGGACTACAACCTGTCCACCGCGCTGCGGCAGACCTCCAGCGGCGCGCTGCTGGGCTGGGTGTTCTATGTGCCGATGGCGCTGGCCGGCGTGCCGCCGCTGGTGTTCGGCATCGTGGCGCTGGTGGACCTGCTCTACCAGTTCTGGGTGCATACCGAGCATGTGCCAAAGCTCGGCTGGTTTGACCGCTGGTTCTGCTCGCCCTCGAACCACCGTGTGCACCATGCCGTGAATGACCGCTACCTCGACCGCAACTATGGCGGCGTCCTCATCATCTGGGACCGTATCTTCGGCAGCTTCAGGGAGGAGGACGAGAAATGCGTCTACGGAACGCGCGGGCAACTCAGGAGCTGGGACCCGCTCTGGGCGAATGCCGAGGTTTACTGGGGCCTGCTCAAAGACTCCTGGCATGCGGGGAGCTGGGCCGACAAGCTGCGTGTCTGGGTCAAGCCGCCGGGCTGGCGTCCCGCCGATGTGGCGGCGCGCTTTCCCAGGCCGGCCTTCGACATCGCGGCGGTGGAGCGCTACCACCCAGCGGTCAGCCGCGCAGTGCTGTGGTTCGGCGCGGTGCAGTTTGTCTTGCTGTTGCAGGGCGTGGCCGTGTTCCTGTGGTTTGCGGAAGCCATGCCGGTGGCGCAGGCGGCCATGTGGCTGGCAGCGCTGACGGCGGGGCTGTGGGCGGTGGGTGCTGTCCTGCAGGGGCGGCTGGGAATGATGGAGGTGCTGCTGGTTGAAGCGGCCGCACTTTCCACCGTCAGCAGTGCGGCGGGGCTGACGCAGCTGCACCATCTGTTCAAGCCGCTGGCCATGGTGCTGGCCATCGCCTGTGCCGGCCTCAAGGCGCGCCATGCGGGCGGTGTCACGCGCTTCGACATGCTGCTCATGGCCGCACTCGCCGGCTCCATGGCGGGCGATGTTCTCCTGATGCTGCCGGGCCTGTTCATTCCGGGGCTGGTGGCCTTCCTTGTTGCGCACCTGTTCTACATCGCGCTGTTCCGCCAGGGCGTGGCGTGGTTTCCTGCCCGGTGGGCGTTGCCGGTGACGCTGGGCCTCGGGGCGGTGATGTACGCGTTTTTGTGGAGCGGCCTCAACCCGGTGCTCAAGCTTGCGGTTGCGGCTTATGTTCTGGTGATTGCATTGATGGCGGCGCAGGCCATCGGCCGTGCCATGGTGTTGCGCGACAGGGCCTCCGCATGTGTGGCCGCAGGTGCCTGCTTCTTCATGCTCAGCGACTCGATCCTTGCCACCAACCGCTTCGCCATGCCGGTGCCGCTCGCGCAGTTCTGGGTGCTGTCAACCTACTATGTGGCGCAGATACTGATTGCCTGCAATGCGCAGAAGTCTGTCATCCCGGACTTGATCCGGGATCCATCGCTGCGCGGGCAAGCCTGATTTCCACGCCAACATGGATTGCGGGTCAAGCCCGCAATGACAGCTATTTCTTCTTTTCAGCCGCTTCGGCGTTCAACGCGGCAATCGCCGCATTGGCCTCTTTCACGCCGGCGGCGAGCCGCTCCACCTTCTCCGATATTTCAGGGGAAGGCGTTTTCATGCGCTGCGCATCCGCCTCTATCAATGCAGCGACGGCAGCTGCATAGCGGCCCTGCGCGGCAGCATATTTGCCGGTGAGTTCATCCGCAGGCAGGCGCAGGCCATCAAAAGCTGATGCAATGCGCCGCAGCGCCGGCGCATGCACACTGCCGAACCGGCGGACAAGTTCGTCGCCTTCCATCTTGCCGGCCTTGCTCTGGTCAGCGTCGGCACGCACAGCCTGCATGGCGGTGGTCAACTCCTTCTGCAGTTCGTTCCAGCGCTTGATGTCCGAGAAGTAAACCGCAATATCCCGCTTCGCAGGCGGCGTGTACACCACCAGCGCCACCGTGGCCGCGCCGCACAGCGCGGCGGCCACTGCCATCATCACCTGCCGGCGCAGCGGCGTGACGGAGTCGTCAATCTTTTCCACCAGCAGCCAGCCGGCCACCAGCCCGGCCAGCAGGCCGCCCACGTGGGCTGCGTTGTCGATGCCCTGGCGCGAGAAGCCGTAGGCCAGCGAATAAAAGATGAACAGGCCCAGGCTCATCAGCATCTGCTTTGACCGCCCCATCGGGAACTTGCCGCGGTGCTGGATGACCGCCGCCAGCAGCGCGCCGGCCACGCCGAACACCGCGCCCGAAGCACCTACGGACACGCCGGTCTGCCCTGAAAAATGCAGGCTGAGCGCGTTGCCTACCAGCCCCGCGCCGAAATACACCACCAGGAAGCCGCGGTTGCCGAACAGCCGCGTGACCATCAGCCCGGCCTCCCACAACGCATACATGTTGAGCGCCAGGTGAAGGATGCCGCCGTGCAGGAACATGGCCGTGACCATGCGCCACCACTGACCCGCCTGCACGGCGGAAGCCGAGTTGGCGCCCCAGCGGAACAGCTCGTCGGCCGGCGGCTGCATCATGCTCATGCCCGAGACCACATTGGCCACCCACACCGCAGCGCACAGCAGCATCATGAGCGGCATGGCCCAGACGCGGGGCGTCAGGGCCACGAGTTTTTCATCGAAGACCGCATGGGCCCTGACTTCTTCTTCCATCTGCTGGGCCGCCTGCACCGCCCGCGCACCGCCGTGCCGGTCAAAGTGCCTGTAGGCCGCCGCAATCACTTCAGGGTGAAGCTTTGCATTCAGGCCCGTCAGCGCAACCCGCTTCTCGTTGCGGGCCGCGGCAAGCCACGATTTCTTCGGTGCCTGGCCCGGCGGCGGCAACACGCGGATGACGATCTGCACATTGCCCTGCACTGTCTCGACCCGCACATCGGCCACCTCATGCCACGGCACGGTGAATGCGCCCGGGTTCCTGCCGCGAATGCCGTCAGGCCCGAAACCGATCACCACATTGTTGCCCCGCAGCGGCTGGCTGATCCACCAGGCAAGCCACCCAAGCAGCGCGCCGAGAATGCCGAGCGCCGCCGCACCGCCCCCGCCCAATGCCACTGCACCGGCGACGGTGCCGGCCGCGAGCGCCCAGAAAAAGCCGACAAAAACCCCCAGGCCGCTGCGCCACGACCCGTGGAACTGCTCCGCCGGCAGTTCGGGCTGCGCGGCAGGCGTATCGGGTGTGAGGTCCATGTGCCTGGTGCCGGCCTTACAGCGCGAACAGGTCGCCGGCGCCGTCGCCCCGGCTGGCAGGCGCCGCCACCCCCAGGTGCCGGTAGGCCGCCAGCGTGGCAATGCGCCCGCGCGGCGTGCGCTGCAGGTAGCCCTGCTGGATCAGGTAAGGCTCGATCACGTCTTCAATCGTGTCGCGCTCCTCGCCGATGCTGGCCGCAATGTTGTCCAGGCCCACCGGGCCGCCGTCGAAGCGGTGGATCACCGCCTCCAGCAGCTTGCGGTCCATGATGTCAAAGCCCTGCGGGTCCACGTCGAGCATGGCCAGGGCCTTGCCCGCGATGTTTTTGTCGATACGGCCGTCGGCCTTGACGTCGGCATAGTCGCGAACCCGGCGCAGCAGCCGGTTGGCGATGCGGGGCGTGCCGCGTGAGCGCCGGGCAATCTCGAAGCCGCCCTCTTCGTCCAGCGCCACCTTCAGCAGCCCGGCGCTGCGTTTCACGATGCGTGCCAGCTCTTCGGGCGTGTAGAACTCCAGCCGCGCCACAATGCCGAAGCGGTCGCGCAGCGGGTTGGTCAGCATGCCCGCACGGGTGGTGGCGCCCACCAGCGTGAAGGGCTGCAGGTCGAGCTTGATGCTGCGCGCGGCCGGGCCGTCGCCGATCATGATGTCGATCTGGTAGTCCTCCAGCGCGGGGTAAAGAATTTCTTCCACCACCGGAGAGAGCCGGTGGATCTCGTCGATGAAGAGCACGTCGTTCTTCTCGAGGTTGGTCAGCAGTGCTGCCAGGTCCTTGGGCTTTTCCAGCACCGGGCCGGAGGTCTGGCGCAGGTTCACACCCAGCTCATGCGCAATGATGTGGCTCAGCGTCGTCTTGCCCAGGCCCGGCGGGCCGAACAGCAGCACATGGTCCAGCGCCTCCTCGCGCTTGCGCGCGGCGCCGATGAAAATCTCCAGCTGCTCACGCACCTTGGCCTGGCCTACGTATTCATCGAGCAGCTTCGGGCGCAGCGCCCGCTCGATCATCTCCTCATTGGGCGATGCCGGCGCGGCCGAGACCACGCGCTTTGACGGTGGCATGGCGAAGTCGTCGGTCTGGATGCTCATGGCTTACTTGTTCAGCGATTTCAGCGCCAGCTTGA
Source organism: Pseudomonadota bacterium (assembly GCA_040385105.1). Lineage (GTDB taxonomy): Bacteria > Pseudomonadota > Gammaproteobacteria > Burkholderiales > Burkholderiaceae_C > JACMQX01. The sequence goes on along the minus strand of JAZKHY010000051.1, from coordinate 20,762 downwards.
TGCCTTCGCTCACGCCCACGTCCTTGGGCAGCACTTTCAGTGATGCGGCGGCCTCGCGGTCGCTGTAGCCCAGCGCCACCAGCGCCTGCAGGATGTCGGCCTGCGCATCGGTGGACACGCTGGCCGTGCCCGCGCCCAGGTCGGGCCCGAACTTGCCCTTGAGCTCCAGCAGCAGCCGCTCGGCGGTTTTCTTGCCGATGCCCGGCACCTTGACGAGGCGGCCGGCGTCCTGCGCCGTCACGGCCTGGGCGATGTCGCCCACGCTCATGCCCGACAGCACGCTCAAGGCAGTGCGCGGGCCGACGCCCGAAATCTTGATGAGCTGGCGGAAGGCCTCGCGCTCGGGCGCACTGGCAAAGCCGTAGAGGATCTGTGCGTCCTCCCGCACCACGAAATGCGTGAGCAGCGTGATCTTCTCGCCCAGGCCCGGCAGGTTGTAGAAGGTGCTCATCGGCACATCGACTTCATAGCCGACGCCGTTGCAGTCCAGCAGAACCTGCGGGGGATTTTTTTCTGCCAGCGTCCCTTGCAAACGTCCGATCAAGGTATTTCTTTCTGCTTTGGGATCAGGGTTGGACGAGACCGCGCCGTGCCGCCTCCAGTGCCGCCTCCGCGCGCGAGGACACATTCAGCTTGCGGTACACCTGCTTGATGTGGTCGGCGATCGTGTGCTTGGACAGGCCGAACTGCAGCGCGATCTCGGGCAGGGTGTAGCCCTTGGCCACGCGCTGCAGCACCTCGGTTTCGCGATCGGTCAGGCTGACTTCGTTTTCCACATGGCGCATCAGCGATTCGCGGCGGTGGGTGGCGCTGGCAAAGTGCGCCAGCACCCGCCGCGCGATCGGCGGCGACAGCGGCGGCTCGCCCTGGGTCATGCGCAGCAGCTGGGCCACCAGCGCATCCTGCGGCTGCTCCTTGAGCAGGTAGCCGAAAGCGCCGGCCTGCAGCGCCGGGAACAGGTGCTCGTCGTCGTCATAAATGGTCACCACCACCGGCAACGCCTGCGGCTGCTGGCGCCGCAGCGCGGTGATCACGTCGGTGCCGTTGCCGTCCGGCAGGCCCAGGTCAATCAGGGCCAGGTCGAAACTCTGCTGCTGCACGCACACGAGCGCCTGGTCCAGCCGGGCGGCCGTCACCACCTGCAGCTCTGGAAACGCCGCACGCGCCACCTGCCCAAGCCAGTTGCGGATTTCGGGCAGGTCTTCAACGATCAGGGCGTGTTGCATATGCGGGCGATTATGCGGGTGATATTAGCGGATTGCCCTCAGGGCAGTGTCCCGGGCGGGGGAGTGGTCTCGGGCAGCACCTCCAGGGGCACGGCCAGCTGCAGCAGGGTGCCTCCCAGCGGCCCGGCGCTGAAACTGTGGCGCCCAGCCAGGTTACGCACCCGGCGTTCGATGTTGGGCAGGCCATGGCCGCTGCCGGAGCTGGCCCTGGCGTCCTTCAGGCCCCGGCCGTCGTCTTCCACCTCCATGCTGAGGCTGCCCTCGCCAAAGGCAATCCGCACCCTGCAACGGCTGCCGCCGCTGTGGCGGATGGCGTTGGACACCGCCTCGCGCAGCACCCGGGTGAGCTGCACATGGGTGCGCGCGGGCAGCACCAGGCCCGGCGGCGGCTCGGCGGCATCCCAGAAGGCCGCGAAACCGGCGGCATCCAGGCGGGTGACGGTTTCCGCGCGCCAGTCGGCCAGCACGTCTTCGGCGCCTGCGGGCTCGCCGGTGAGGCCGCGCACCGACAGGCGCATTTCGTCCAGCGCCTGGCGTGCCATGCCGGCCACCCGGTCGGAGTCCGTTGCCTGGGCAATGGTCAGCAGCTTGGCGCCCAGGTCGTCATGCAGGTCTGAAGCAATGCGCTGGCGCTCCTGCTGCTTGGCCTGCGCGGTGCGCATCTCGGTGAGCTGGGCATAGCTGTGCTCGATTTCAGACGACTTCTGCGCCACCCGCTGCTCCAGTTCCTGGTTGGCCGACTCGGCCTGGCTCAGCGCCTGGACGAACATCTGGATCAGCCGGATGCCGATCACCACAAACAGGAACGGCATCGCAAAATGGATGACGTGGATCTTGGGCAGCGGCAGCAGGTCGTTCTGCAGCGCAATCTCGATGCCGGCGAGCGCCACCGCCACCAGCAGCACCGAGCCCATGAGCCAGAATTCGCGCCGGTAGGAGCGCCAGGCAGTGCGGAAGAAGTACGCCACGCAGACCAGGAATTCCACCGCCACCAGGTTGTACACCGCACTCGCGGTGGAGAGCAGGTGCCCCGGGCCGGCCATGGCCAGCATCACCGGAACCACCAGCGCCTGGACCAGGAAGAACATGTCCACCCACACATGGCGCTGGTTCACAAAGCGCAGCAGGAACAGGTAGGCGCAGCCGAGCACCGGGGGAAAGGCGCTGCAGATCAGTATCTCGGTGCCCAGGTGCGACAGCGGCACCTCCTGCACGAACAGGCGCGTGCTGATCAGCGCCCAGCCGATGGAAAACAGGCCGAAGAACAGCAGGTAGGTGTCGCGCCGCCGCACGGCCGCCAACCCCAGCATCGAAGCACCGAGCATGCCGATGGTCGCGGCAATGATCTGCGCCACCGTCACGTTCCAGAACAGCTGGTGGTCATAGGCCGGCTGCAGCGCGCTCACCGGGCCGACCTCCACCACCGACATCCCGGCCGCACGCTGGCGCGCCGACACCTCGGTGGCTGCGAAGCCGACGACGCGGATGCGCAGTTCATTGCCGGTAGGCCGCAGGATGGTACGCGGCAGGCTGAACAGCTGCGGGTGGTAGCAGCTGCGGGTGATGGCCCCGTCCAGCCGTCCACCGCTGCCGACAAGCTCGTCGTTCAGGAACACTTCCAGGTTGGTACAGGCGCGCTGGATGTAGACGCCCAGCAAGCCGCCACTGGCCGGGGCGTCGAAGCGCAGGCGGTACCAGACGCTGCCGCTGTGGCCCGGAAAGGTCTTGTCCCAGTCGTGCGGGAGCGCCACCGGCACCCACTTCTGCGGTGCATCCTGCGGGCTGTGGACCAGCGCAGCTTCTGCCTTGTCCAGCACCAGGACGCCCGCCTGCGCCGCCTGTAACAGCAGCGCGGCCAGACAGAGGACAATGGAGCGCAGGAAAAACCGCATCCCATGATTGTCCGCCACACCTTTGCCCCGCCCAACAACACCCGCCTGACCAACCTCTGCGGCCCGATGGATTCGCACCTGCGCACTGTCGAGGCAGCCCTGCAGGTGAGCATTGCCCACCGCCACGAGCAGTTCAAGATCGACGGCCCCAAGCCCAAGGCCAACCGGGCGCTGGAGGTGCTGCAGGCCATGTACGAGATCGCGCAGCGCCCCATCGCACCCGACACGGTGCAGCTTATGCTGGCCGGCGACGGCGCCATTGCCGAGGCGGAGGACGGCGCCATCGTGCTGAACACCCGCCGCGCCGATCTTCGGGCGCGCACGCCCAACCAGTCGGTGTACCTGGAGAACATTGCCAGCCACGACATCACCTTCGGCATCGGCCCCGCCGGCACCGGCAAGACCTACCTGGCCGTGGCCATGGCGGTGGACGCGCTGGAGCGCAGTGCGGTGCAGCGCATCGTGCTGACACGCCCGGCGGTGGAAGCGGGCGAGAAGCTGGGCTTCCTGCCCGGCGACCTGTCACAGAAGGTGGACCCTTACCTGCGGCCGCTGTACGACGCGCTGTACGACCTGATGGGCTTTGACAAGGTGGTCAAGGCCTTCGAGCGGCAGGCGCTGGAGATCGCGCCGCTGGCCTTCATGCGCGGGCGCACGCTGAACAATGCCTTTGTGATCCTGGACGAAGCCCAGAACACCACGCCAGAGCAGATGAAGATGTTCCTCACGCGCATCGGCTTCGGCGCCAAGGCCGTGGTGACGGGCGACGTGAGCCAGATCGACCTGCCCAAGGGCCAGCTCAGCGGCCTGATCGAGGCCGAGCGCATCCTGCGGCGCGTCAAGGGCATTGCCCACACGCGCTTCACGAGTGCCGACGTGGTGCGCCACCCGCTGGTGGCGCGCATCGTTGACGCCTACGATGCGGCGCGCAAGAAAGAAGACGCTGACGATGCCCGCGTGGCGCGGGTACGCTGAAGGTGCGCAACATGGCACAGCCTGAGCTCTCCCTGTCGCTCCAGTTCGGCAAGTTCGACCCCATCGCCCGGCACCGTGCTGCGCTGCCGCGCCACAAGGTCGCGCGCTGGATCCGCGCGGCGCTGCAGCGCGACGGCGAGATCACCGTGCGTGTGGTGGATGCCGACGAAGGCCGCGCGCTGAACCGCGAATACCGCAAGAAGGACTACGCCACGAATGTGCTGACCTTTGACTACACGCAGGAGCCTGTGGTCTGTGCAGACCTGGTGCTGTGCGCGCCGGTCATTGCAAAGGAAGCGCGTGAGAACGGCAAGACCCTGCAGGCGCACTACGCCCATCTCGTTGTTCATGGCACCCTGCATGCGCAGGGTTATGACCATGAGACGGGTGAGCGTGATGCCGCCGCGATGGAGGCGCTTGAGATCGGGATTCTTGCCCGGCTCGGGTTTTCGAATCCGTACGCCTGACGTTGGGGTCCAGGCGGGGCGTTCTACCTACAGCTTGAACGGCACGACCACCTGCCGCTGCGACCCGAGGCCTTCGATGCCCAGCTCCATCACATCGCCCTTCTTCAGGAACAACGGCGGCTTCATGCCCAGGCCGACGCCGGGCGGGGTGCCAGTCGTGATGACATCCCCAGGCAGCAGCGTCATGAACTGGCTCACATAGCTCACCAGCTTGGCCACGCCAAAGATCATGGTCTTGGTGCTGCCGTTCTGCACGCGCTTGCCGTTCAGGTCCAGGTACATCGAGAGCTTCTGCACATTGGCAATCTCGTCCTTCGTGACCATCCAGGGGCCGATCGGGCCGAAGGTGTCGCAGCCCTTGCCCTTGTCCCACTGCGGGCCGCGCTCGATCTGGAACTCGCGCTCGCTCACATCGTTGATCACGGCGTAGCCGGCCACATAGTCCAGCGCGCTCTTTTGCGACACATAGCGCGCACGCGTGCCGATGACGATGCCCAGCTCGACTTCCCAGTCGCTCTTGACCGAGCCCTTGGGCAGCATCACCGGGTCGTTCGGGCCCTGGATGCAGCTGGTTGCCTTCATGAAGACAATGGGTTCCTTGGGGATGGGCGAGCCGGTCTCGGCCGCATGGTCGGAGTAGTTCAGGCCGATGGCGATGAACTTGCCGATACCGTTCACCGGGCAGCCCATGCGCGGCGACCCCTTGACCAGGGGCAGCTTGTCGGTCTTGAGCTTGCCGAGCTTGGCCAGCGAGGCAGCGCCCAGCTGCTCCGGCCCGATGTCCTTGACCACGGCGCTCAGGTCGCGCAGCTTGCCTTCGGCATCGATGAGGCCGGGCTTTTCCTTGCCGGGGTTGCCATAGCGTACGAGTTTCATTGTGTGCTTCTCCTGTGATGTTGTGAATTCAGTAAGTGCTTCTGCCGCCCGACAGGTCGAATACCGCGCCGGTTGAAAAGGAGCAGTCTTCGGTGCAGAGCCACCCCACCAGCGATGCTACTTCCTCCGGCGTGCCGAAGCGGCCCATCGGTATCTTGGACAGCATGAAGGCGATGTGCTCCGGTGTCATCTGGTCGAAGATGGCGGTCTTCACCGCCGCTGGCGTTACGCAGTTGACCCGCACGCCGCTGGACGCAAGTTCTTTGCCCAGCGACTTGGTCAGCGCCACAACGGCCGCCTTGCTGGCGCTGTAGGCGCTGGCGTTGGGGTTGCCGTCCTTGCCGGCCACCGAGGCGATGTTGACGATGCGGCCGTAGTTGGCCTCGCGCATGTGCGGCACCACCTCGCGGCAGCAGAGGAACAGCCCTGTCAGGTTGACGTCCATCACCTGGCGCCAGGCTTCCACCGGGTAGTCCCACACCGTGGTGTTCGGTCCGGTGATGCCGGCGCTGTTGACCAGCGCATCGATGCGGCCGGAATGTGCCAGCGTGGCCTTGACGGCCGACGCCACCGACTCCTGCTGGGACACATCCACCGCCACGGCATGTGCACTGGCGCCCAGCGTTGCGGCCGCCTGCGCCGCGCCCTTCTCGTCCCGGTCCCACAGCGTGACGCTGCCGCCTGAGGCAATCAGGCGCTGCGCAATGGCATAGCCCAGTCCCGTGGCGCCGCCGGTGACCACCGCATGGCGGCCCTTGAAGTCAAGCTGGTTCATATCGTCATGCCGCCGTCGTTCGCATACAGCTGGCCGGTAACGAACACCGACTCGTCGCTGGCCAGGAACACCACCAGCGGCGCCATCTCGTGCGCCTGCGCCAGGCGCCCCATGGGCTGGCGCGCAATGAAGTTCTTGCGGGCCTGCACCGGGTCTTCGTAGCTGTTGATGCGGTCGCCCAGCGAGGGCGTGTCCACCGTGCCCGGCGCGATGGCATTGCAGCGGATGCCCTGGGCGACATAGTCGGCCGCCACGCTCTTGGTCAGCCCCACCACCGCTGCCTTGGAGGTGCCGTAGATGAAGCGGCTGGGCAGGCCCTTCAGGCTGCTGCAGACACTGGCCATGTTGATGATGCTGCCGCCGCCATTGGCAAGCATGGCCGGAAGCACCGCCTGGATCATCCAGTATTGCGAACGCACATTGAGGTTGAAGGCAAACTCCCATTCCTCGTCTGTGGCCTGCAGGATGGTGCCGTTGTGCACGAAGCCCGCGCAATTGAACACCGCATTGAGCGGCGGCAGGCCCTTGACTGCCGCGTGGATGGCGGCCTTGTCCAGCACATCCAGCTGCAGCGTCTTGACGTTGGCCACGCCGGCGTAGCCTTCCAGCAGCTTCGCATTCACGTCGGTGGCCCAGACCTGCGCGCCCTCCGCCGCCATGGCGAGCGCGCTGGCGCGCCCGATGCCTTGCCCGGCAGCCGTCACCAGCGCCGTCTTTCCCTTGAGTCTCATGCTGCCTCCAGATGCCGGCTTCGGGTTTTGCCGGATGTTGCGGTAAATCTTTCGTGCGATTATTAATTGGTCTGACCACTTGGCCAATTCTGGCTAACCCTTAACCCCCCGGAAGCTCCGCGCACCGCCCATGCCCCTGCAGACCCTTGAACCGCAGCGCCTCTACCAGCAGATCGCCGGGCAGTTGCGCACGCTCATCGGTTCGGGTGAGTTCCCGGTTGGCACAAGGCTGCCCGCCGAGCGTGACCTGGCCCGCCAGCTCGGCGTGAGCCGGCCGTCGGTGCGCGAGGCGCTGATCGCGCTGGAAGTCGAGGGCTGGGTCGAGGTGCGTACCGGCTCGGGCGTGTATGTGCTGGACCGGACCAGCCGCAACGGCACGCCGATCGCGCCGACCGAATGGGGGCCGCTGGAGCTGATCCGCGCGCGCCGCGTGGTTGAAGGCGAGATCGCCGCGCTGGCCGCCGTGCAGGCCAAACGCGCCCAGGTCAATGCCATGGCGGCCGCAGTGGCCGCCATGAAGTCGGACGCCGATGCCGGCGTGATGCCGCTGGAGGGCGACCGCGCCTTCCACTCCGCCATCGTCCAGGCCTGCGGCAACGTGGTGCTGACCGAGACGGTGCACGCCTTCTGGGACTCGCGCCGCGGCCCGCTGTTCGAGCGGCTGGGCGACTACTTTGAAACCGTTGAATCCTGGCGCGCCGCGATTGACGAGCATGAAGCCATCCTCGCGGCCATCCGCGCGAAGGACGCCAATGCCGCGCGCACCGCCATGCACACGCACATGGACAACTCCCACACCCGTTTCAGCGCGAGCTGGCGCCGCGCAAAGCGTTCCTGAAGGCCAGCGACCACTTTTTCCATTCCCCTGTTCATACCCCAAAAAAGGAGACATCATGACCAAGCGATTCACACTCAAGGCGATAGCCGGCATTGCCGCGCTGGCCGCCACTGTTGGCTACACCGGCCTGGCACAGGCGCAGACCAAGCTCAAGTGGGCCCATGTGTACGAGACGTCGGAGCCGTACCACAAGTGGTCGGTCTGGGCCGCCGACGAGTTCAAGAAGCGCACCAGCGGCAAGTATGAAATCCAGGTGTTCCCGGCCTCCAGCCTGGGCAAGGAAACCGAGATCAACCAGGGCCTGCAGCTGGGCACGGTGGACATCATCCTTACCGGCGCATCGTTTGCCTCCAACTCCTTCCCGCGCCTGGCGGTGAGCTACTACCCGTTCACCTTCCGCGATGCCGACCACGTCATCAAGTACGGCAAGAGCGATGTGTTCAAGGACCTCACCGAAGGCTACAAGAAGGCCACCGGCAACACCGTGACCGCCCTCACCTACTACGGCGCGCGCCATGCCACCAGCAACAAGCTGTTCACCAACTGCGACCAGATGAAGGGCCTCAAGATGCGGGTACCGGACTCGCCTGCCTACACCGCGCTGCCGCGCGCCTGCGGCGCCAACCCGACGCCGATCGCCTTTGCCGAGGTGTACCTGGCGCTGCAGAACGGCACGGTGGATGCGCAGGAGAACCCGCTGCCCACCATCGAAGCCAAGAAGTTCTTTGAAGTGCAGAAGAACATCATCCTCACCGGCCATATCTCGGACGCGCTGCTCACCGTGGTGGCGCCAAGCCTGATGGGCAAGCTGACACCGGCCGAGCAGAAGGTCCTGACTGACGTCACGCAGGAAGCCGCCGTGAATGCCACCAACGAGATCCGCAAGCGCGAAGGCGAGCTGGTGGACGAGTTCAAGAAAAAGGGCATCAACGTGGTGACGGTGGACCGCGCCGACTTCCAGAAACGCGTGCTGCAGGCGATCACCTTCGAGTCGATGAAGCTCGACAAGAAGGACTGGGACCGCATCATCGCGATCAAGTAAATGTCCATCGAGACCATTGACGACATGGCCCCCGTGATGGGGGCCGACGGTGAGTTCCATGCGCAGGACGACGCGGTGGACCTCTCCGGCACGCCGGCGGAGGCCTGGGTCGCCCTGGGCTTTTTCTGGGTGCTGGGGCTCACCGTGTTCTACCAGTTCTTCACCCGCTATGTGCTCAACGATTCCGCCGCATGGACGGAAGAGATTGCGCGCTACCTGCTGATTGCAGTGGTGTTCACCGGCGCGACCATCGGCGTCATCAAGAACAATCACATCCAGGTGGACTTCTTCTACAAGTTCATGCCCGCAGCCATGGCGCGCGGCATGGCCACTGCGGTGGACTGGCTGCGCGCTGGTTTCTACGCCGCAGCCGCCGTGCTCACCGTGATGATGATGCTCAAGCTGGGCAGCAACTCGCGCATGACCATGGTGGACCTGCCGATGAACTGGATCTACGGCATCTGCCTGCTGGGCTTCGCGGCGATGGCCGTGCGCTCGGTGCAGGTGGCGCTGTTCCACCGCAAGCGCGGCTACAGCGTGCTTGAGAGACCCGAAACATCCATGGACGACCGCTGACCGGAAGCCCTCATGCTCAAGATCATTTTCCTGTTCCTCATGGCCGGCGGCATTCCCGTGGCCATTGCCATGGCCGGCTCGGCCCTGCTGTATATCTGGTGGACGGGCAACCTGCCGCCCTTTGTGGTGATCCACCGCATGGTCAGCGGCATCGACAGCTTCCCGCTGCTGGCCGTGCCCTTCTTCATCCTGGCCGGCAACCTGATGAACAACGCCGGCATCACCAACCGCATCTACAACTATGCGCTTGCGCTGGTGGGCTGGCTCAAAGGCGGCCTGGGCCACGTCAACGTGGTGGGCTCGGTGGTGTTTGCCGGCATGAGCGGCACCGCCATTGCCGATGCAGCGGGCCTGGGCACCATCGAAATCAAGGCCATGACGGACCATGGCTACAGCAAGGAGTTTGCGGTGGGCGTGACGGCGGCTTCCGCCACGCTGGGCCCGATCATCCCGCCCAGCCTGCCTTTCGTGATCTACGGCATGATGGCCAACGTGAGCGTGGGCGCACTGTTCCTCGCAGGGATCCTGCCGGGCGTGCTGATGGCGGTGCTGATGATGCTGACGGTGGCGTACTTTGCGCACAGGAACGGCTGGGGCGGCGACATCACCTTCCAGTGGCCGCGCGTCATCAAGGCGCTGGCCGAGACGGCTGTGGTCGTCATCTGGCCGGTGGCTGTATGGCTGCTCATCGCCAAGCTGGGCTTTCCGCCGCAGATCACCGTGGTGGCCGCGCTGGTGGTCCTGTTTGCCGCCGACAAATTCTTCAACTTCCAGGCGGCGCTGCCCATCATGACACCGGTGCTGCTGATCGGCGGCATGACCACCGGCATCTTCACGCCCACCGAGGGCGCCATTGCCGCCTGCATCTGGGCCATGGTGCTGGGCTTTGCCTGGTACCGCACGCTCAACTGGAAGATGTTCGTCAAGATCAGCCTGGACACGGTGGAGACCACGGCCACGGTGCTGTTCATTGTGGCGGCAGCCAGCATTTTTGGCTGGATGCTCACCGCCACCGGCGTGACCTCGGCCATTGCGGCCTGGGTGCTGGGTTTCACCAAGGAGCCCTGGGTCTTCCTGCTGCTGGCCAATGCCCTGATGCTGTTTGTAGGCTGCTTCCTGGAGCCGACGGCCGCCATCACCATCCTGGTGCCGATTCTTGTGCCCATCTGCCAGCAACTGGGCATTGACCTGGTCCACTTCGGGCTGGTGATGGTGCTGAACCTGATGATCGGCCTGCTTCACCCGCCCATGGGCATGGTGCTGTTTGTACTGGCCCGGGTGGCCAAGCTGTCCGTGGAGCGGACAACCATTGCCATACTGCCGTGGCTGGTTCCGCTGCTGGGCTCGCTGGTCATCATCACGTACTTCCCGAAACTTGTGCTGTGGCTTCCAAAACAGTTTTATTCATGAACCCTTTCATCCGCCTTCATCCTTCCGACGACGTGCTGATTGCCCGTGCGCAACTCGTTGGCGGCTCCACTGCCGAGAACGTCACCATCAAGGGCCTGATCCCGCCGGGCCACAAGGTGGCCACGCGCGCCATCGCGCAGGGCGAGCCGGTGCGGCGCTACAACCAGATCATCGGCTTTGCGAGCAAGCCCATCGCGGCCGGCGAGCATGTGCACACGCACAACCTCGACATGGGCCCGAACAAGGGCGACTTCGAACGCGACTACGCCTTCGGCGCCGACGTGAAGCCCGAGCCGCAGAAGCTGGAGCGGACCTTCATGGGCATCAAGCGCGGCGACGGGCGCGTGGCCACGCGCAACTACATCGGCATCCTGTCCAGCGTGAACTGCTCGGCCACGGCTGCGCGGGCGATCGCCGACCACTTCTCGCGCCTCACCAACCCGGCGGCGCTGGAGGCCTTCCCGCATGTGGACGGCGTGGTCGCGCTCACGCACGGCACCGGCTGCGGCATGGACACCGAGGGCATGGGCATGCAGATCCTGGAGCGCACGCTGGCCGGCTATGCCACCCATGCCAACTTCTGGGGCGTGCTGGTGGTAGGCCTGGGCTGCGAGGCCAACCAGATCAACGCCTGGCTGGTCCACAGCAGCCTGCGCGAGGGCGACACGCTCAAGGTCTTCAACATCCAGGACACCGGCGGCACCCGCAAGACGGTGGAAAAAGGCATTGCCCTCATCAAGGAAATGCTGCCGAAGGCCAACGATGTGAAGCGCGAGCCCTGCAGCGCGGCGCACATCACCATCGGCCTGCAGTGCGGCGGGTCTGACGGCTACTCAGGCATCAGCGCCAACCCGGCGCTGGGCGCGGCGGTGGACCTGCTGGTGGCGCATGGCGGCACGGCCATCCTGTCTGAAACGCCCGAGATCTACGGCGCCGAGCACCTGCTGACACGCCGCTCGGTGAAGAAGGAAGTTGGCGAGAAGCTGGTCCAGCGCATCAAATGGTGGGAGCACTACACCGAGATCAACGAAGGCGAGATGAACAACAACCCCTCGCCCGGCAATAAGGCCGGCGGCCTGACCACCATCCTGGAGAAGTCATTGGGCGCGGTGGCCAAAGGGGGCACGACCAACCTGCAGGCGGTGTATGAGTATGCCGAGCCGGTGGCCGAACACGGCTTCGTCTACATGGACACGCCGGGCTACGACCCTGTGAGCGCCACGGGCCAGGTGGCGGGCGGTGCCAACATGATCTGCTTCACCACCGGCCGCGGCTCCGCCTACGGCTGCGCGCCCTCGCCCTCGCTCAAGCTCGCCACCAACTCGGCGCTGTGGCAGCGGCAGGAAGAAGACATGGACATCAACTGCGGCGAGATCATCGACGGCAAGGCCTCCATCCAGGAGATGGGCCAGCGCATCTTCGAGCTGGTGCTGGCCACGGCGTCTGGCGAGCTGAGCAAGAGCGAGAAGCACGGCTACGGGCAGAATGAATTTGTGCCGTGGCAGGTTGGCGCGGTGATGTAACCAGGCCCAGCACACCATGCCCCAGAATATCCCCGCGCAGAAACTGCGCGACCTGACAGCCGCCATCGTCAAGGCCGGCGGCAGCAGCGAGGCAGAAGCGCAGACCGTCGCCAGCAACCTGGTCATGGCCAACCTGAGCGGCCACGACTCGCACGGCGTGGGCATGGTGCCCCGCTACATCGACGCAGTGCTGGAAGGCGGGCTGATGCCGAACACCGGCGTGAAGACCGTCATGGACATCGGCACGATGCTCACGCTCGACGGCCAGCGTGGCTACGGCCAGGTGGTCGGCGAGCAGGCCATGAAGCTCGGCATTGACCGTGCAAGGCAGCACGGCAGCTGCATCATGACGCTGGCCCAGGCGCACCACCTGGGCCGCATCGGCCACTGGGCCGAGATGGCGGTGGTGGAGGGCCTGGTATCCATGCACTTCGTCAACGTGCTCTCCCGCCCGGTCGTTGCGCCCTTCGGCGGCGGCGACGGGCGCTTTGGCACCAACCCGTGCTGCATCGGCATACCGCTGAAAGGCCAGGCGCCTTTCATCCTCGACTTTGCCACCAGCCGTGTGGCGCAGGGCAAGATGCGGGTGGCGCACAACGAAGGCAAGCGGGTGGAACCGGGGCTGCTGATTGACGAGCAAGGCCGGCCAACCACCGACCCTGGCGTGGTGGTGGTGCCCCAGGGCCCAGGAGGCGCCGATGGCGCGGGCCTGTTCGGCGCCCTCATGACCTTTGGCGAACACAAAGGCTACGGCATGGCCGTGGCCTGCGAACTGCTCGGCGGCGCGCTGACCGGCGGCGGCACCTGGCACCGGGCGGCGGACTTCAAGAAGGCTGTCTATAACGGGATGCTCACCATCCTGATCGACCCGGCAAAGCTCGGCACGCAGGCCGGCTTTGAGAGCGAGGCGCATGCGTTTGTGGAATGGCTGCGCCAGGGGCCTGCCGCGCCGGGGGTGGATGCAGTGCAGGTGGCCGGCGAGCCGGAGCGCAGGGCGCGGGTGGAGCGGGAACGCGACGGCGTCAGGCTGGATGACGCGACCTGGGGTGAGATTCTGGCGGCGGGCGAGAAGGTGAACGCAACGCTTTAAGGTCGCAGATCGCGGCATCCAAATGCCAGACCGGGCAAGGTCTGCGCATCTCCTCAACCTGCTCTGGTACCGTATGCCCGGTAACGCTGGCCGGGGTTCATGCATCTGCATATCGCCGCCCAAGGCAGAATTTGCCTTTCCTTCGGTGATACCGAACCTAAAAAAGCAGGGAACCCCTCTCGTGAAAGTCATGATCGACAGCCTGACGTTGGGCCTCAAGGAAGGCACAGGCATTTCAGCCTATGCGCGGGGTACGCTCGGGTTTCTGGAAGCTTCCGGGCACCAGACCCATGTGCTGTATGGCGCGGGCTCAGTGGCCTGGCACCGGCTCTGGCCGCACAGCCCTTCGCCGCTGGCATTTTTCCAGCGTGTCGCCCTCGGCATGCCATCCTTGTACCCCGGGGGCCGGCTCAAGCGGCTGTGGACGCTTGCACGGGCGGTAGGCATTGACCTGCTTGCGCAACGGCTGGGGCTGTATCCCGGACTGCAGACCATGGCCCGGCCTGCAACCATGGACTGGCGCGAGTATGGGCGCCTGCTGCCGCCGGCGGCGGTTGCCTGGAACTCCGCGATGCTCTTTGAGCGCGCCCAGGCCTATTTCCGCCTGACGGGCCGGGTTTTCCGGTTCAAGGCGCCGGAGGATGTGGACGTCTATCACTCGACGCTGCCCTTTCCGCTCATGGCTTCAAACAAGCCCAATGTGTGCACCTTCCACGACATCATCCCCCTTGTGCTCCCCGGCGTGACGCATGTCGATTTGCCGGAGCATCGCAGGATGTGCGCCGCCGTCCTGGAGGGATTCGATCTTGCCGTCGCAGACAGCGATCACACGCGGCGTGACCTGCTGGCGGAGTTCGGCGTTTTGCCCGGCAAGGTCGTTGTCGCCCATGTCCCCACGGACATCGCCGCAACGGCTGGCACCCTGGCCCCCCATGAGATGAAGGCCTGCCTGGCGCGCCACAAGCTTGCCGCCGGCGGCTACCTGCTGGCGCTGGGCTCGCTGGAGCCGCGCAAGAACCTGGTGCGGCTTGTCCGTGCCTACAGCGAGGCGGGCACCAGCCTGCCGCTGGTCATCGTCGGCAAGGACGGCTGGATGTTTGAAGACATCCACCGCGCCATCAAGCCGATGGTGAAGTCCGCCGGCACAGCAGCTGAAACCGAGGCGCGTGGCAAGCAGGTGATCCGCTTTGACTACCTTCCGCCGGAAGACGTGGCGGTACTGCTGCAGCATGCGCGGGCGCTGGTGTTCCCCTCGCTCTACGAAGGCTTCGGCCTGCCGGTGCTGGAAGCCATGGCGCTCGGTTGCCCGGTGATCGCTTCAAACACATCGTCCATTCCCGAGATCGCCGGAGACGCCGCGCTCCTGGTCGACCCCTACAGCGTCGCCGGGATCAGCCGCGCGATTGACCAGCTGTGCGAGGACGACGGGCTGTGCCGGCAGCTCGCCGCAAGGGGCCTTGTACAGTCGTCCCGGTTTACGGCGCAGGTGTGCCGGGACCAGCTGCTGGCGGCCTACCGCCAGGCTGGCGCCATGAACTGAAAGGGCCCAGGATGTCTTTCCCCTACCATGACCGCTTCTGGGCTCCGCTGGCCGACTTCCTGCAAAAGCATGTCCGGCCGGATGACAAGGTGCTGGGCAGCGACCTTTTCTGGTGGCTCTTCCCCAGGCTCTTCCGTTACGCGGACATGCGGCGCAACCCCGAAGCGCACTACGACTGGATCGTGATTCACAAAGGCGAGCTTGACCAGTTGCCCGTGCGTCGCCTGACCGGGCTTTTCAACACGATGCGCGTGGCGTTTGCCAACGAGGTATTCGTGGTACTCACGGCCAACACCTCGGTGGAACAGGTCGACCGCGCGGCCGATCATGTGCGGGCGCTTGAGCTGCAATTGGCGGCGTTGCGCGACGCCCCCGAGGCGATCCGGCTGGATGAGCCTGAGCCGGTGTTGCCCGATGAAGGAAGCATCGTGCAGTTCGGCTCGCTGGATGCGGCAGGCCTGCGCGAAGCCATGAACAGCTTCTGGACCAACGGTGGATACGTCTACGGAACGAAGCGTGACATCGTCTACTACAACGAGATCGATCGCCACATCGCGGACATGACAGGGGCTTCTGGCGGCAGGAAGGTGCTTGACCTCTGCTGCGGTACGGGCCGGCTGCGCAACTTGCTGCCGGGCGACGACATTGTCGGCGTCGACCTTTCGGATGTGGCCATTGAAATGGCACAGCAGCGCCACGCCGGCCTGGCGAATTTCAGCTTCCGGCAGATGGATGCCCGGCAACTGGACTTCCCTGATGCCAGTTTCGACCTCGTGCTTTTTGTCGATGCGGTCGAACATGTGCTGGACGTCCATGCCACACTGGCCGAGGCCAGCCGCGTGCTGCGCCCCGGCGGACTGATGATGATGACGGTGGCCAACCGGGACAGCCTCAACCAGTTCATCACGCGCAAACTTGGATACCCTGAATTCGTCACGAACTACCAGCATGTGAAGGAGTTTTCCTACCGGGAGACTCTTGACCTGCTGCTGCACGCCCGGATGGAAGTCGTCAGGACCGCAGGGATCTTCCTCTTTCCCTACTGGGGAGTTCCGGGCATCGACGGCGTGGTGCGCGAGATCACCGACGACGACGCGGAGACAGTGGAACTCATGCGCGTACTGGGCGAACGGGCAGGCGCCGAGTACGCGTACGCGAGCGTGATCCTGGCGCGGAAGACCTGATGCAAATTAATTGGAATCTGACCCCAATTAAATTTCCCGTACCACGTCATCCGCCACAGGAAAAACCCGGTCGCCCGCCCTCGGCTCGATGCGCCTCATGCCGGTGAAGCTGCCAAAGGCAGGCAATACGCCCACCGCGTGGCCGGGCAAGGTGCCCGAATCGTCACCCAGCCAGAAGCAGGGCAGGCGCAGCCGCTCAAAGCTGCGGCCGCGGATGCTGATGCAGGGGTGCCAGTGGCCTGCCAGCACGTAGGCGCCCTCACGGGCCCTGGGGTAGTGGCATAGCGCGAACGGGCCGAGCGGCAGTGGCTCGTCCAGCACCTCCATGCGCAGGACCGGCGGCGGGTCTCCGGCGCGGTCGTCATGGTTGCCGCGCACCAGGGTCAATGCCAGCGAGGTGTGAAGTTCGCGCCAGCGCGCAATGGCCGCCAGTGTGGCCGGCGCGTGTGAGCGCGCCGAATGCAGGAAGTCGCCCAGGAAGACAATGCGGCGCGCCGCGGTTTCGTGCACCAGCCGCGTCAGGCCCTCCAGGGTTTCCGTCGTCGTGCCCTGCGGTACCGGCACGCCCAGCTTGCGGAAGCTCACGGCCTTGCCGAAGTGGGCGTCAGCGACAAGCACGGCACCGTGCTCGGGCAGGAACATCGCGCCGCTCGGGTGCAGGCCAACTGTCTGGCCTGCCAGACGGATATTCAACATGGGTAGGTTCGCTGCGAGATCCTGGGTGCCGGGCTGCAAAGCTGCACGGCGGGCGCTTCACATCACAGCATCTGCGCCAGGCTGGCTTCCAGGTGCTCGGACGGCGGGCGCTTGAAGCCCGATCGCGCGAAGCGCTGCAGGCGGCCGACGGCAAAGGCGGTGAGCACCGACGCGCGCACCTGCGCATCCACCGTCGGCGTGGCCGAGCCGCCAGCTTCAGCGGCGCCGCGCAGGCACTGGCGCAGCGTGGCCTCGATCTTGTCAAAGAACTGGTTCATGCGCTGCTGGAGGCGGTCGTTCTCGAAGACCAGCGCGTCGCCGACCATCACCCGCGTCATGCCAGGGTTTTTCTCGGCAAACTGCAGCAGCATGGCGACGATCTTGCCGGCCTGGCGCACACCCGCAGCGGCGTCGGCGGCTTCGCGCTCGGTGATCTGGTTGACCAGCGAGAACACCGTCTGCTCGATGAACTCGATCAGGCCCTCGAACATCTGGGCCTTGCTGGCGAAGTGGCGGTACAGCGCGGCTTCACTGACTTCAAGTTTCGCGGCCAGTGCCGCCGTGGTGATGCGCTCGGCGCCCGGCTGCTCCAGCATGGTGGCCAGCGCTTCGAGGATCTGCACCCTGCGTTCGCCGGGCTTGGGCCGCTTGCGCACCGGCACGGCAGGCTCATTGCCGGGATTAGGCGAGAGAGGGCTGAGTTCGACGTCGGACATGGTGGCCTGGAACTTGTATTAAATTGATTCTCGCACAGCGGGGGGGAGGGTTTTGCCGGAGGCTTGGGAGAGCTCTACCTGCCAGAGTGGATGCCCCCGGATCGAGTCCGGGGCAGGCTTATCAAGTCCGGCATGACAGAATTTATGCAACTGGAAATGTAAGCCCTACGCGCAATCCCTGCGCACCTGCTCCGCCATCAAGCTCCAGGTGGCTGCGGTGCATGTGCGCGATCTCGCTGGCTATCGCCAGCCCGAGGCCGTTGCCTTCGCCCGGGGTACCCGGCAGGCGGTAAAAGCGCTCCAGCACACGCGGCCGCTCGGCCGGCGCGACGCCGGGGCCGTCATCCTCCACCTCCATGAAGGCCGCGCCGCCGCGCAGGCCGCAGCGGATGGTGACGGTGCCGTGCTCGGGTGTATAGCGGATGGCGTTGTCCAGCAGGTTGGACAGCATCTCGCGCAGCAGCCATTCATGGCCCATGACCTGGGCCGGCGCTGCTTCCAGCCCCAGGTCAATGCCCTTGGCGAGGGCGGCGTCCAGGTGGATCTCCAGCATGTTGGTGCACATGTCTTTCAGGTCCACCCGCGACAGCGGCTGTGCATCCATGGCGCGGGTGTCCACCCGCGACAGCGCCAGCAGCTGGTTGGCCAGCTGCGAGGTGCGCCGGGTGGCGTTGCGCAGGCGGTTCACCTCGTCCGCCCGCAAGGTGATGGCGGACTGCGCAGCCGGCCCGGCGCCGGTTGTAACCCCCTGGGGAGCGGTGTTGACCGCCTGCGCCCAGGCCTCCACCTGCGCCTGCAGCCCGGCCAGCGGGGTGCGCAGCTGGTGTGCCGCGTCCGCCACAAAGCGGCGCTGGCTCTCGGCCTGTGCATTCACGGTGCCGAACAGCCGGTTGAGCGACTGCACCAGCGGGCGCACCTCCTCCGGCGGCGCCTCTTCGTCCAGCGCACTCAGGTCGCGCGGCGAGCGGCGCTCCACCGCATCGCGCAGCTCCAGCAGCGGGCGCAGCGCGCGGCGCACCGCCCAGTTGACCGAGAAGGCGGCCGCCAGGATCAGCACCAGGTTGGGCAGCAGCACCTTGTAGAGCACCGAATACATCCATTGCTGGCGCGGGTCGGAGCCGTCGGCCAGCACCAGCACCACGTCGCCGGCGGAGGTCTGCACCAGCTGCGAGACGATGCGGTAAACGACGCCTTCGTTCTCATCGCTGCGGAACTCCGGCTCGCGCGTGGCCGGGCGCGCGCCAGCCAGCCAGGGGCTGCCGTACAGCAGCGTTCCGTCGGGCGAGTTGATGGCATAGCCCACATAGTCGGGGTTGGATTTGAGGAACTCCTCCACCGGCGGCGCCAGCAGCAGCAGCGGCGGCCCGCCGGGCTCCATGGCCGGCGCCAGCACGGAGTCGGCCAGAAGCGGGATGAGCTGCACCAGCTCCCGGTCTTTCTGCAGCGCGGCGTTGTCGGCGGACTGGTAGTCGAACCAGGCGCTGACCAGCACCAGCAGGCACAGCGGCGGCAGCAGCATGAACAGCAGGCGCCGCTGCAGCCCCGAGGTGACGGTGGTGGGCGCGCTCACCCCTGTTCCTGCAACTCCAGCCGGTAGCCGAAGCCGCGGATGGAGCGCAGGGCCACACCATGCGGCTCCAGCTTGCCGCGCAGGCGCGAGATATACACCTCCACCGCGTTGGGCGTGATCTCCTTGTCCCAGCCGGTCAGGGCCTGCAGCAGCTTCTCCTTGCTGGCGGGCTTGGGCGCGTTGATAAGCAGGTACTCCATGACGGTCCACTCGCGCGGGCCCAGCTCGATGGCTTGCCCGGGCCCGGTATCGCCAGGCTTGCGGATGCTGGCGCGCCGGTTGGCGGTGTCCAGCTCCAGCGGCCCGAAGCTCAGCACGGCCGAGGTGGCCGCCTGCGAGCGCCGCAGCAGCGCGCGCAGGCGCGCCAGCAGCTCGGGCAGCTCAAAGGGCTTGACCATGTAGTCGTCGGCGCCCAGGTCCAGCCCCTGGACCCGGTCCTGCAGCGCATCGCGCGCGGTGAGGATGAGCACCGGGATGGCATGGCCGCCCTGGCGCAGCTGGTTGGTCAGCGCCAGCCCGTCCATGCGCGGCAGGCCGATGTCGATGATGGCTGCGTCAAAGGCCTCGGTGGCCATGACTTCCACCGCCCGCTCCGCACTGCCCACCCAGTCCACCGCATAACCGGCGTCGGTCAGGCCCAGCTTGATGCCGCTGGCGACCATCACGTCATCCTCGACGAGAAGCAGGCGCATTAGAGAAGCCCCCCCGAAGCGCCTTCGGCGCCTCCCCCCCAGGGCGGCGCAGCCAGCGGCCCGGCAAAGCCGGTTCCGCGGCTACCACACGAAGTCATTTCAGTGGCTCCTGATCATTGTTCCGTAGGCCTGCTCTGTGAGGATTTCAAGCAGCATGGCATGCGGCACCCGGCCGTCGATGATGTGGACCGAGTTGACGCCGCTGCGCGCGGCGTCCAGCGCGCCGGCGATCTTGGGCAGCATGCCGCCGGAGATGGTGCCGTCGGCAAACAGTTCGTCGATCTCGCGGGCGGTCAGGTCGGTCAGCAGCTTGCCGGACTTGTCCAGCACGCCGGGGGTGTTGGTCAGCAGGATCAGCTTCTCGGCCTTGAGCACGGTGGCCAGCTTGCCGGCCACCACGTCGGCATTGATGTTGTAGCTCTCGTTGTGCTCGCCGAAGCCAATGGGACTGATGACCGGGATGAAAGCGTCGTCCTGCAGGGCCTTGACCACGCTCGGGTCGATGGAGACGATGTCGCCCACCTGGCCGACGTCGTACTCCTTGCTCGGGTCCTTGTTGTCCAGCATCTTGAGCTTCTGGGCGCGCATCAGGCCGCCGTCGCGGCCGGTCAGGCCCACTGCCTTGCCGCCGGCCTGGTTGATCAGGCCCACGATGTCCTGCTGCACCTCGCCGGCCAGCACCCACTCCACCACCTCCATGGTTTCGGCATCGGTCACCCGCATGCCCTGGATGAACTCGCCCTTCTTGCCCAGGCGGTTCAGCGCGGTTTCAATCTGCGGGCCGCCGCCATGCACCACCACCGGGTTGATGCCCACCAGCTTGAGCAGCACCACGTCTTCTGCAAAGTCGGCCTGGAGGGCCGGGTCGGTCATGGCGTTGCCGCCGTACTTGATGACCATGGTCTTGCCATGGAACTTGCGGATGTAAGGCAGCGCCTGGGCC
>JAZKHY010000050.1:0-6882 GCA_040385105.1 Pseudomonadota bacterium | reverse complement strand
GCTTGCGGTCGCTGGCGCGGATCATCAGGTCGGCGCGGCCCCAGCCGCGGCAGCCCAGGGACCGGTAGGCCGCCAGCACGATCTCCTGGATGGCTTTTTCTTCATGTGCCGGCAGGCCGCTCGGGCACAGGTACTTGACCTCGTCGGTGAAATACTTGTTCTGGTAGTCGTAAGCACCGTCGGGCGCGACGATGCGGATCACCGGCAGCGCCTGCGCATCCGCGCCCTCGCCCAGCACCGGGCAGGTCACTTCCTCGCCCTCGATGAATTCCTCGCACAGCACGTCGGGGTCGTAGCTGGCCGACAGGCGCACGGCTTCCTGCATGTCCGAATAACCCTTGACCTTGGTCACGCCGATCGATGAGCCTTCGCGCGGCGGCTTGACGATCAGCGGCAGGCCCAGCGTGTCGGGCACGGCGCGGACCGCTTCAAGGTTCTGCCGGCCCGGGGCCAGCCACACATACTTCGGCGTCGGCAGGCCATCGGCCGTCCAGACGCGCTTGGTCATGACCTTGTCCATGGCCACGCTGGAGGCCATCACACCCGAGCCGGTGTACGGAATGCCAAGCATTTCAAGCGCGCCCTGCACCGTGCCGTCTTCGCCATGGCGGCCATGCAGCGCGATGAAGCAGCGGGCAAAGCCGGAAGCCTTCAGCTCGTGCAGTCCGCGCTGTGCCGGGTCGAAGGCATGCGCATCCACACCCTGCGACTGCAGGGCCTTGAGCACACCGGTGCCCGACATGAGAGAAACCTCACGCTCGGCCGACTCTCCCCCCATCAGGACCGCGACTTTCCCGAACCCGGACCGTTCATGCTGAGCTTGTCGAAGCATCATCGCACCACCTCCAGCATTTCCACCAGCTTGCCGGGCACAGCCCCGATCGAGCCCGCGCCCATGCTCAGCACCACATCGCCATTCCTGGCGTTGTCGATGATGGCCTGCGGCATGCCGGCGATGTCGTCCACGAACACCGGCTCGACCTTGCCCGCAACACGGATGGCACGCGCCAGGGACCGGCCGTCCGCCGCCACAATGGGCGCCTCGCCGGCGGCATAGACCTCGGCCAGCAGCACCACGTCGGCGGCACCGGTGACCTTGACGAAATCCTCGAAGCAGTCGCGCGTGCGGGTATAGCGGTGCGGCTGGAATGCCAGCACCAGGCGGCGGCCCGGGAAGGCGCCGCGGGCGGCCGCCAGCGTCGCGGCCATTTCCACCGGGTGGTGGCCGTAGTCGTCAATCACCGTGAAGTGGCCACCGTCCCTGGCAGGCAGGTCGCCATAGCTCTGGAAGCGCCGGCCCACGCCCTTGAACTCGGCCAGCGCCTTCTGCACCGATGCGTCCGGGATATTCAGCTCCACCGCAACCGCAATCGCCGAGAGCGCATTGAGCACGTTATGCTCACCGGCCAGGTTCAGCACCACGTCCATGTCGGGCAGCGTCACGCCATTGCGCCGCTGCACGGTGAAGTGCATCTGGCCGTTGGCCGCCCGCACATTCACGGCACGCACCTGGGCGTCGTCGCTGAAGCCGTAGCTTGTCACCGGGCAGGAGACCTGCTTCATGATCTCGCGCACCGCTGCGTCGTCGGTGCACAGGATGGCCGTGCCGTAGAACGGCATCTTGTGCAGGAAGTCGATGAAGGCACCCTTGAGCCGGCTGAAGTCGTGGCCGTAGGTCTCCATGTGGTCGGCATCGATGTTGGTCACGACGGCCATCACCGGGAGCAGGTTCAGGAAGGACGCGTCGGACTCGTCGGCCTCGACCACGATGTAGTCGCCGCTGCCCAGCTTGGCATTGGCGCCCGCGCTGTTCAGGCGCCCGCCGATCACGAAGGTCGGGTCCAGCCCGCCCTCGGCCAGCACGCTGGCAACGAGGCTGGTCGTGGTGGTCTTGCCATGGGTCCCGGCAATCGCGATGCCCTGCTTCAGGCGCATCAGCTCGGCCAGCATCATGGCGCGCGGCACCACCGGAATACGCTTCTCGCGCGCGACGATCACCTCGGGGTTGTCGGGCTGCACGGCCGTCGATGTGACGACTGCATCGGCACCCTGCACATTCGACGCCGCATGGCCCACATGCGTCTTGATGCCGAGCTTGGCCAGGCGCCGCAGCGTCGCGCTGTCGGACAGGTCGGAGCCCGAGATGGTGTAGCCGAGGTTGAGCAGCACTTCGGCAATGCCGCTCATGCCGGAGCCGCCAACGCCGACAAAATGAATGTGTTTTATCGCGTGCTTCATGATGCGGCAAGCTCCTCGCAGGCAGCGACGACTTCGCGGGTAGCGTGAATCTTTTCCATTTTCTTTGCGTTCTGCGCGCGCTCCAGCAGCGCGGCGCGGGTTGTGCCTTGCAGCAGCGTGGCCAGGCCCTGCGCGCTCAGTTCCGCCTGCGGCAGCAGCCAGCCGCCGCCCTGGTCCACCAGGAACTTTGCATTGGTGGTCTGGTGGTCATCCACCGCAAACGGGAACGGCACGAACACGGCCGCAGCGCCGACGGCGGCTATCTCGGTCACGGTGCTGGCGCCTGCGCGGCAAACGATGATGTCGGCATTGGCGAAGGCGCTGGCCGTGTCGTCAATGAACGGTGTGAGCTCGGCCGCCACGCCGGCCCTGGCATAGTTGGCGCGCAGCTCGTCAATCTGCTTCGCGCCGCTCTGGTGAATGACGGCGGGCCGCTCGGCTTCGGGAATCAGCGCAAGCGCCTGGGGCACGATGTCGTTGAGCGCCTTGGCGCCCAGGCTGCCGCCCACGACAAGAAGCCGCAGCGGGCCGCTGCGGCCGGCAAAGCGCGTGGCGGGGTCAGGCTGCTGCGTGAACGCCGTGCGCAGCGGGTTGCCCACCCAGTGGCCCTTGCCGAACACCCTGGGGAAGGCCGTGAACACGCGGTCGGCCACGCCGGCCAGCACCTTGTTGGCCATGCCGGCCACCGAGTTCTGCTCATGCAGCACGAGCGGCTTGCCGAGCAGCACGCTCATCATGCCGCCGGGGAAGCTGATGTAGCCCCCCAGGCCCACCACCACGTCGGGTTTGACGCGGCGCACCACCTGGATGGCCTGCCAGAAGGCATTGAGCAGGCGCAGCGGCAGCAGCACCAGCGTTGTGAGGCCCTTGCCGCGCACGCCGGAGAAGTCAATCGTTTCGAAGGCAAAGCCGCGCGGCGGCACGATCTGCGCCTCCATGCTGCCGGGCGCGCCGAGCCAGTGCACGCGCCATCCCTTGTCGCGCAGGGCGTCGGCCACAGCCAGTCCCGGGAAGATGTGCCCCCCCGTTCCGCCAGCCATCACGAGAGCGCACTTGCTCATGGGCGCCCTCCCCTCATGAGTTGCCTGTTCTCGAAATCTATGCGCAGCACCACAGCCAGCGCCACCATGTTCATGAGAATTGCGGAGCCGCCATAGCTCATGAGCGGCAGGGTCAGCCCCTTGGTCGGCAGCGCGCCCAGGTTCACGCCCATGTTGATGAAGGCCTGGAAGCCCATCCAGATGCCCACGCCTTGCGCCACCAGCCCGGCAAACACCCGGTCCAGCGCGATGGCCTGGCGGCCGATGTGGATGATGCGGCGGGTCAGCCAGAGGAACAGGAACAGCACGGTGAGCACGCCGATGAGGCCGAACTCCTCGCCGATCACCGCCAGCAGGAAGTCGGTATGCGCCTCGGGCAGCCAGTGCAGCTTCTCGACGCTGCCGCCCAGGCCCACGCCAAAGACCTCACCGCGGCCAAAGGCAATCAGCGAATGCGACAGCTGGTAGCCCTTGCCCAGCGCATGCTTCTCGCTCCACGGGTCCAGGTAGGCAAAGATGCGTTCGCGGCGCCAGTCCGACAGCGCGATCATCAGCATGAAGGCCACCACCAGCACGGCGGCAATCAGGAAGAACATGCGGGCATTGACGCCGCCGAGGAACAGGATGCCCATGGCAATCACGGCAATCACCATGAAGGCCCCCATGTCGGGCTCGGCCAGCAGCAGCGAGCCGACGACCGCCACCGCCACGCCCATCGGCAGCACGGCGCGGAAGAAGCGCTCCTTCACATCCATCTTGCGCACCATGTAGTCGGCCGCATACAGCAGCACCGCAAACTTGGCCAGCTCCGACGGCTGGAAGTTCATCACCCCCAGCGCGATCCAGCGCCGCGCCCCGTTGACGCCCTTGCCGATATGCGGCACCAGCACCAGCACCAGCAGGATCAGGCAGGCCACGAACAGCCACGGCGCGACCTTCTCCCAGGTGGACAGCGGGATCTGGAAGGCCACCAGCGCCGCCATGAAGGCAATCAGCACCGAGATGACATGGCGGATCAGGAAATGGGTGTGCGCATAGCGCGCGAACTTCGGGTTGTCCGGCATGGCTATGGACGCCGAATACACCATGACCAGGCCAAAGGCCAGCAGCGCCACCGTCACCCAGACGAGCCCCTGGTCATAGCCTGCCACGCGCGCGGGCGCGGCCGTGGTGCGCGAGAACGAGGTGCCGCCGATGCGCACCGGCAAGGCGTCGGCTGCCCGCGACAGGCCGCCGAACAGGCCGGTCCACAGCCCCGCGATGCGCTCACTTGCGCTCATTGCGTAACCTCCGTGCTTCGCACTGCGGTGCGAGCGCCTTCGGGCGGCCGGGCGGCGCTCATTGGGAGCCCTCCGTCATCATGCCCTGCCGGTCGGCCAGGGCATGGACCGCGGCCACGAACACTTCGGCGCGGTGCGGGTAGTTGCGGAACATGTCAAAGCTCGCGCAGGCCGGCGACATCAGCACCGCGTCTCCCGCATGGGCCAGCCGGGTGGCCACCTCCACCGCCTCTTCCATCGTTGCCGCATTCTCAAGCGGCACACCGGTGCCCGCCAGGGCCTCGCGGATCTGCGGCCCGTCGCGCCCGATCAGCACTGCGCCGCGCGCATGCCGCTGCACCGGCACGGCCAGCGGCGAGAAGTCCTGGCCCTTGCCGTCGCCGCCCAGGATGACGACCACACGGCGCTCTGCGCCCAGGCCATAGAGCGCCGCAACCGTCGCGCCCACATTCGTGCCCTTGCTGTCGTCAAAGTACTCCACCTCGTTGATGATGGCCACCGGCTCCACCCGGTGCGGCTCGCCCTTGTATTCGCGCAGCCCATAGAGCATCGGGCCCAGCGGGCAACCGGCCGAGATGGCGAGCGCGAGCGCGGCGAGGGCATTCACCGCGTTGTGCCGGCCACGGATGCGCAGTGCGTCGGCGGGCATCAGGCGCTGGAAGAAGATTTCCTCTTCCTCGCCTTTCTTGAACTTGCGGGTTTCGTCGGCTTCGAGGGCGCGCACCAGCCAGGCCATGCCATTGACGGTTTCAATCCCGAAGTCGCCGGGGCGCTGCGGCATGTCGGCGCCGAAAGTCTGGTGGGCTCGCTGCACCATCTTGCCGCCCTTGATTCGCACAGGTGCCGGCAGCATCGCCATGACCAGCGGGTCCTCACGATTGAGCAGCATCAGCGAGCGCTCGCCGAACACGCGCGCCTTGTCAGCGCCGTAGGCTTCCATGCTGCCGTGCCAGTCCAGGTGGTCCTGCGTCAGATTGAGCACGGTCGCAGCCGTTGGCTCGAAGTTGCTCACGCCATGAAGCTGGAAGCTCGACAGCTCGATCACCCAGACTTCCGGCAGGCTGTTCGCGTCCAGCCGTTCCGTGAGCGTGTCGAGCAGGGTCGGGCCGATGTTGCCGGCCACTGCGACGGACTTGCCCGCGCGCTCGACCAGCTGGCCGGTAAGCGCAGTCACAGTGGTCTTGCCGTTGGTGCCGGTGATGGCGAGGATTTTCGGCGCGTAGCCGGTCTCGGCGGGCGCAGCTGGCGGGACAACCGGCGGCAGGTCGGCGTTGTCGTCGTTGGCGGCGGCGGGTTGCGCATCCACGGGTTCCTCATCTGCATCTGCATCTGCATGAGCGCTCGCATCCGGTTCGACCTCGGCTGCATCTTCTTCTGCGCCGGCGTCGATCGCCGCAGCGGCTTCAGGTGCCTCAACGGCTTCGGCCACGGCCTCAACCGGCACGGCCTTCAGGTCTGCCAGGGCCTGGCTGAACAGGCTGAGTTCGCCGCCCGTCCACAGCCCCAACGAGGTGGCGACTGATGTCACGGGCGCCACAGACTCCGGCGTGAGGCCGGGACTCACGAACATCGCGCGGATTTCCGTGCCTTCCAGCAGGGCGGCGCCGAAAGGCCCGCCGATGAAGCGGGCCGAAGGCAGGCCTGCGCGCAGCGCGTCCAGGTTGGGCGGCGCCTCCCGCGTGTCGGCCACCGTCACATGCGCGCCGCAGCGCGCGCACCAGCGCGCCATCGCCAGCCCGGACGCGCCGAGGCCGAGGATGAGGACGTGGAGGTCTTTGAGGTTTTTCAAGCGCGGCTACCTCAACTTCAAGGTTGAAAGGCCAACCAGGCACAGCAGCATGGTGATGATCCAGAAGCGCACGACCACCTGCGTTTCCTTCCAGCCGCTTTTCTCGAAGTGGTGGTGCAGCGGCGCCATCTTCAGGATGCGCCGGCCCTCGCCGTACTTGCGCTTGGTGTACTTGAAGTACACGACCTGCATCATCACCGACAGCGCTTCCACCACGAAGATGCCGCCCATGATGGACAGCACGATTTCCTGCCGGACAATGACCGCGATGGTCCCGAGCGCCGCGCCCAGCGCCAGCGCGCCGACGTCGCCCATGAACACCTGCGCCGGGTGCGTGTTGAACCAGAGGAAGGCCAGCCCCGCGCCCGCCATGGCCGAGCAGAAGATCAGCAGCTCGCCGGAGCCGGGGATGTAGGGGAAGAACAGGTACTTCGAATACACCGAGCTGCCGGTCACATACGCAAACACGCCCAGCGCCGAGCCCACCATCACCACCGGCATGATGGCCAGGCCGTCCAGGCCGTCGGTCAGGTTC
>JAZKHY010000049.1:0-90630 GCA_040385105.1 Pseudomonadota bacterium | reverse complement strand
GGATCATCAGGTTCTTGATGCGCACATTGGCGAAGGTGCCGCGCATCATCACGTCATGGTTGCCGCGCCGGGCCCCGTAGCTGTTGAAGTCCTGCTTCATCACGCCATTGGCAAGCAGCCATTGCCCTGCGGGAGAGCTTTCCTTGATGGATCCGGCCGGTGAGATGTGGTCAGTCGTGATGGAGTCACCGAACAGCGCCATGATGCGCGCGTTGCGCACCGACACATCTTCGCCGCCGCCGTGCCCCACAGGCGCCGGCCCTTCCAGCACAAAGTCCTTGAAGAATGGCGGCTCGGCGATGTAGGTGCTGGCGGGCCAGGTATAGGCCTCACCCTTGACGCCCTTGATCTTTTCCCAGAGCTTGCCGGGCTCGGTTTTGACCTTGGCATAGTTCTCGCGGAACGCCTTGCCGTTCATTGCAAACTTCAGCAGTTTGTAGATTTCGTCGCTGGTGGGCCAGATGTCGCCCAGGTACACATCCTTGCCGTTCTTGCCCTTGCCCACAGGTTCGGTCATCAGGTCGCGCATGACGGTGCCCGCAATCGCGTAAGCCACCACCAGCGGCGGGCTGGCAAGGAAGTTGGCCTTGAGGTTGGGATGGATGCGTGCCTCGAAATTGCGGTTGCCGCTGAGCACGGCAGCGCAGACGAGGTCGCTCTTGGTGATGGCCTCGTTGATCTCGGGTGTGAGGTCACCCGCATTGCCGATGCAGGTGGTGCAGCCATAACCCGCCAGCGAGAAGCCGAGCTTCTCAAGGTACGGCAACAGGCCGGTCTGCGTGAGGTACTCGGTGACGATGCGCGAGCCGGGGGCCAGCGAGGTCTTGATGTGCGGCTTGACCTTCAGCCCGGCTTCGACAGCCTTCTTGGCCAGCAGGCCGGCGGCAAGCAACACACTCGGGTTCGAGGTATTGGTGCAACTGGTGATGGCCGCAATCAGCACGTCGCCATTGCCGATGGTGATGTCCGTGCCTTTTTTCGGGGGCGGTGCCACACCGGCCTGCGCGGTGGCGAGCGTCGGCTTGTTGCCCTCCATTTCCACCAGCAGCCGCGGCGCACCTGCGGGCGTGGGCGGCGACGCCGGCACCTTCTGGTCCGGCTCTTCACCGGAAACACCGACCAGGTGCCGCGTCTGCAGCACCTCGGCCGGGCGGTTGAAGCCGTTCTCGGACGACGGCTTGCTGAACAGCGACGCAAACTGGTTCGCAACACTGCCCAGTTCGATCCGGTCCTGCGGCCGCTTAGGGCCGGCCAGGCTGGGCGTCACCGCGCCGAGGTCCAGCCGGACGACCTGGGAATAGTCGATCTCGCCGGCCTTCGGCACGCCGAACATGCCCTGGGCCCTGAAGTAAGCCTCGAAGGCTTCGATCTCTGCCTTGGTACGGCCCGTGCCGGTGAAGTATTCGATGGTCTTCTCGTCCACCGGGAAGAAGCCCATCGTTGCGCCGTATTCGGGCGCCATGTTGGCGATGGTGGCGCGGTCGGGCAATGCCAGTGTGCGGGTGCCTTCGCCAAAGAACTCGACGAACTTGCCCACGACCTTTTCGCGGCGCAGGATTTCAGTCACGCTGAGCACAAGGTCGGTCGCTGTGACGCCCTCGCGAAGCCGGCCTGTCAGCTCGAAGCCCACCACGTCGGGCGTCAGGAAGTACACCGGCTGCCCCAGCATGCCCGCCTCCGCCTCGATGCCGCCCACGCCCCAGCCCACGACGCCAATGCCGTTGATCATCGTGGTGTGGCTGTCGGTGCCGACGAGCGTGTCGGGGTAATACACCCCATCGTCCGTTTTGTGCACGCCGCGCGCCAGGTACTCCAGGTTCACCTGGTGCACGATGCCAAAGCCCGGCGGCACAACGCCAAAGGTGCTGAAGGCCTGCATGCCCCACTTCATGAATTCGTAGCGCTCGCGGTTGCGCTGGAACTCAAGCTTCATGTTGAGGTCAAGCGAATTCTTCGTGCCGTAGTGGTCGACCATGATCGAGTGGTCCACCACCAGGTCCACCGGCACCAGTGGTTCAATGGCGCTGACCTTCCTGCCCAGCTTTGCCGCGACGCTGCGCATGGCGGCCAGGTCCGCCAGCAGCGGCACGCCGGTGAAGTCCTGCAACACCACCCGGGACACGACGAACGGGATCTCGTCGCTGCGATCCGCATTGGGGAACCAGTTGGCCAGCTGCCGCACATGCTCGGCGGTGACCTTCTTGCCGTCACAGTTGCGCAGCACCGATTCCAGCACGATGCGCATCGACACCGGCAGGCGGGGCACCTTGGGGAACTGCCTGGCAAGCGCCGGCAGGGAATAGAACTTGCCGGTCTTGCCCGAAGCCGTCCTGAACGGCTTGAGTGTGGAGGCAAACGCGTGCGGGGCGGACTTGGCCATGGGAACTCCTTGTTCTTGCTTGAAGAACATTGTGGCCCAACTTGAATTCACCTATTCCGGAAGGTACCTCACCGCCAGAACACCGGAGATGCCGCGCAGGCTGTCCAGCACCGCATCGCTCACGGCGCTGTCCACATCCACCAGCGTGTAGGCCATGTCGCCGCGCGACTTGTTGACCATGTTGTGGATATTCAACCCGGCGTTGGCCATGGCCGTGGATATCTGCCCCAGCATGTTGGGCACGTTGGCATTGGCAATGGCCACGCGGAAGGCGGACTCGCGGCCCATTGACACATTGGGGAAGTTGACCGCGTTGGCCACATTGCCGTTTTCAAGGTAGTCGCGCAGCTGGTCGGCCACCATGATGGCGCAATTCTCCTCGGCCTCGCGGGTGGACGCACCCAGGTGGGGCAGCGCAATCACCTTCGCATGGCCGTGGATGGCCGGGCCAGGAAAGTCGCAGACGTACCAGGCCAGTTGCCTGGCGTCCAGCGCGGCCAGCGTCGCCGCGTCGTTGACAACGCCCTCGCGCGAAAAATTCAGCAATACCGCGCCGGTGCGCATGAGCTTGATGTTTTCGGCGTTCACCAGGTCACGCGTGGCCGCCACCAGCGGCACATGCAGCGTGACGAAGTGCGAATTCTTCAGCACGTCATTCACGCTGGCCGCCTTCTTCACCTGCGCCGGCAGGCTCCAGGCGGCATCAACAGTGATTTCCGGGTCGTAGCCCAGCACGTTCATGCCCAGCTTGATGGCTGCATCGGCCACCAGGCAGCCGATCTTGCCCAGGCCGATGATGCCCAGCGTATGGCCGGCCAGCTCGAAGCCCGCAAAGTTTTTCTTGCCGTCTTCAACGGTCTTGTCGAGGTCCGGCGACTTCGGGTCCAGCCCCTGGACAAAGCGCAGCGCCGGCGCAAGGTTGCGCGCGGCCAGCAGCATGCCGGCCAGCACCAGTTCCTTGACGGCGCCTGCATTGGCGCCCGGTGCGTTGAACACCGGCACGCCGCGCTCGCTCATCGCCTTGACCGGAATGTTGTTGGTGCCCGCACCGGCCCGGCCAATGGCCTGCACGCTGGCGGGAATGTCCATGGCGTGCATGTCTGCCGAACGCACCAGCACCGCGTCAGGCGCGGCGACTGACTTGCCGGTGGTGTAGCGCCCGGCCGGAAGCCGCGCCAGGCCGTTGGCCGATATCTGGTTCAGGACCAGGACTTCAAATGGTTTGCTCATGGTGGCCCTTTGTCCCCTGTTTTGTCTCGTGTGGTTTGTTGGAGTGCCGGGCGCGGGCCGTCTTTGCGGCCCGGCCCCCATGGGATGCGCGCAGGTCAGCCGTGCTGCTTCTCGAATTCCTGCATGTACGCCACCAGGGCCTTCACGCCCTCGATGGGCATGGCGTTGTAGATGGACGCCCGCATGCCGCCCACCGACCGGTGGCCCTTGAGCTGGATCATGCCCCTGGCCTGGGCACCCTTGAGGAACGCGTCATCCAGCGCGTCGTCCTTGAGCTTGAAGGGCACGTTCATCAGCGAGCGGGCCTCCCTCGCCACAGGGTTGCGGTAGAAACTGCTCTGGTCCAGGTAGTCGTACAGCACCGCAGCCTTGACCTTGTTGTGCTCTTCCATGGCAGCAACGCCGCCCAACGACTTCACATGCTGGAGCACGAGCCCGGCGATGTAGATCGCGTAGGTGGGCGGTGTGTTGTACATCGAGTCGTTGTCGGCCTGCTGCTTGTAGTCAAAGGCCGAGGGGGTGATCGGCAGCGCATGGCCAATCAGGTCATCGCGCACGATCACGATGGTCAGGCCCGAGGGGCCCATGTTCTTCTGCGCCCCGGCATAGATCAGGCCGTACTTGCTGACGTCGATGCGGCGCGACAGGATGTTGGACGACATGTCGGCCACCAGCGGCACGCTGCCGGTGTCGGGTGTCCAGTGGTATTCCACGCCGCCAATCGTTTCATTGGAGCAGATGTGGACGTAGGCTGCGCCCGGGTCCAGCTTCCATTCGGACTGCGGCGGGATGGCGGTGAAGTTGCTGGCTTCACCCGAGGCAGCAACGTTGATCTTGCCGTAGGTCTTCGCTTCCTTGATGGACTTCTTGGACCAGTCGCCGGTGCTGATGTAGTCGGCCGAGCCGGTCCGACCGATCAGGTTCATCGGCACGATGGCGTTCTCGCCGATGGCGCCACCCTGCATGAACAGCACCTTGTAGTTGGCGGGAATGCCCATCAGTTCGCGCAACAGGCTCTCGGCTTCGGCATGGATGCCGATGAATTCCTTGCCGCGGTGGCTCATCTCCATGACCGACATGCCGGAGCCATGCCAGTCCAACATTTCTTCGGCTGCCTTGCGCAGCACGGGTTCGGGCAAGGTGGCCGGGCCGGGGCTGAAATTGAAAACACGGGTCATTGGATGAGTCTTTCTGCTTCGGGATGTTGTGAGTCGCTCCGCGGGCACGCCAGCGGGTGTCCGTAGCGTGCCGCGACCGCAAAGCATACAAGATAAGTCCTGCCCGCATGGCCGGGCGCCCTGCGCGGGGCTGCCCGGCCGGAACGCCGCGGGTCAGGCCCAGCCCGAAGGGGTATGGCGCAGGCCCATCCATTGCAGCTCGGCCAGCACGACCACGGTCAAGGCCTGCACCAGCACATAAGCCATGCCCGCCGCAGTGACCGGCAAGGCGCCACTGGCAAGCAGCGCCAGGCAGGCCATGGCCCATGCCAGGTTTCCGGCCACCAGGACCCAGACCAGGCCGCGTGGAACCGGCTGGCGCGTCGCAAGAAAGGCCACTGCTGCCGAATAAGCCACCAGGAAGATGCCGGTCCAGTCAAGAAGCCCCGCCGGCAGGCCCAGCATGGCGGCCAGAGTGCCGGTGAACGACAGCTGCAGCACGCCGCTGCCCAGGCAGGACACGGCGTCGGCCCACAGCACATTGCGCAGGAAGTTGGGAGAGGAAAAAACGGTCACAGTGAACTCCGTCGGTTGGTTGATGAATGGAAGGATCATTCCCGGCCGCCTGATGCGGGTCGATTACGCGGCAGGTAATGGGCGCCAGGCCCGGATGCGCCTAACATCCGGCCATGAACACCGCCACACCTGCCGTCCCAAGGGCGCATCGCACTGCGCCGCAACCCTTTGGCGAGCACTTGCGCCACTGGCGCCAGCGCCGCCGGCTGAGCCAGCTGGACCTGGCGCAGGAAGCCGAGATCTCCACGCGCCACCTGAGCTTCGTGGAAACCGGGCGGGCCAGCCCGAGCCGCGAAATGGTGCTGCGGCTGTCGGAACGGCTGGACATTCCGCTGCGCGAGCGCAATGCCCTGCTTGTGGCGGCGGGCTTCGCACCGATGTACCGCGAACGCGCGCTGGACGACCCGGCCCTGGCCGCTGCGCGCAAGGCAGTGGAACTGGTGCTCAAGGGGCACGAGCCCTGCCCTGCCCTGGCCGTGGACCGGCACTGGAACATGGTCGCGGCGAATGCGGCAGTGCCGCATCTGCTGGCAGGCGTTGACCCTTCGCTGGTGCAGGCACCGGTCAACGTGCTGCGCCTGAGCCTGCACCCCGCAGGCCTGGCCCCGAAGATTGCCAACCTGGGTCAGTGGCGCACCCACCTGTTCGAGCGGCTGCGCCAGCAGGTCAACGCCACGGGCGATGCAGTCCTGGCGGACTTGCTGGAAGAGTTGCGCGGCTACCCGCTGCCGGACGGCGCCACCGACCTGAAGCTGGAGGGTGAACTGCTCGGCGTGGCCATGCCCTTTCGTTTCCGGACGGACACGGGGGTGCTGAACTTCATCAGCACGACCACCGTTTTTGGCACGCCGGTGGATGTGACCCTGCAGGAACTGGCCGTGGAATCCTTCTTCCCGGCGGACGAGTTCACGGCACAGGCGCTGCGTGCGCTGATGGACCGTGGCTGAGGGGCATTGCAGCGCCTGCCTGTCAGCCCAGGACCACATGCACAGGGGCCGCGCACCGACCCCGCCGCAGCAGGCCCCATCCTACAGTCGGTGGATTGAAAACCAACGCAGGAACTGCCATGACTTCCACCGCTACAGACCACGACACCCTCTGGAACCTGATCAAGGACATCCGCTTCGGCATGCTCACCCACCGGCATGGCGACGGCATGCTCCACAGCCACCCGCTGACCACCCAGAACAAGGGCATGGACGAAGGCTCGGTGCTGTATTTCTTCATTTCCGCAGCCAGTGAGATCGCCACGCGCATCCGCAGCGACGGCAATGTCAATATCGCCTACGCCGACCCGGGCGCCGACAGCTACGTCTCGATTTCAGGCACCGCCCAGATTTCCAGTGACCTCGCAACCAAGGAGCGCCTGTGGTCGCCCATGGCCAAAGCCTGGTTTCCCGGCGGTCCCACCGACGAAGACCTTGCACTCCTGGAAGTGCGCATTGTCCATGCCGAGTACTGGGACGTGGATGACAGCAAGATGGTTCAGCTGATCAAGATGGCCAAGGCGGCCATCACAGGTGAGCGCCCGCGCCAGCTGGGCGAGCACAAGGAATTGCACCTCACCTGAGGTGCAGACCCGGGTGGTCCTTCAGGCAATGCCCAGGGTCAGCCTGGCGAACGCCCGGAGGACTTCCGGGTCGGCGGTGTGGAATACCAGCACGCCGCGCCCGCGCGCACGGATCACCATCCGGGGGGCTATCAACCAGCTCATGTAGGGCACGGCAATGAACTTGATGTGCGCCACATCGGAAAGGGCGACTTCCTTGTTCCACATCCAGGTCTGCCGGATGTGTGTGGCATCGATCGTTGTACGGCTGCGCAGGATCCAGTAATAGCACAGGACTACAAGGCCTATAGCGACCAGCAGCACGGCCGCCGCACCCGGCGACCAGGAAGTCGCCAGCACTTCGTCAGCCACGCGCAACCCCCAGACCAGAAGTGCGGCCATCATCACGCTGGCCAGCAGCTTGACGAGCAGCGGGAAGGCCGGGCCTTCTACCGCCGCCACAACGGGCGCCGCCGCAGCAGGCGTTGCACTGGCACCGTCCATGCTACTTCTTGCCGTCCGCTGGCGCGGCAATGTCCTTCGCAGGATCCGGCGGCGCGGCCGGAGCGCCCTTTTCCGCGTCGGTCTTGGCTGCATCCTCGAACAGCTTGTCGACGTTCTGCTGGTCGTCCATCTTGTTCTTGCCAGCATCTTCGTCAACCGGCATTTCGATCTGGACCTTGTCCACGTCAACCTTGACTTCCTTGTCCAGGAACATGGTCACAGTCTGCGGAACGAAGATCACGATCACCACCAGCATCAGCTGCAGGATCACCCAGGGGATGGCACCAAGGTAGATGTCTTTGGACAACACCTTGTTGGGCAGCGCGCCGTTCTTGAACAGGGTGTCGGATATCCCCCGCAAATAGAACAGTGCAAAGCCGAATGGCGGATGCATGAAGCTCGTCTGCATGTTGACGCACAGCAGCACGCCAAACCAGATCAGGTCAATGCCCAGCTTGTCTGCCACCGGCCCCAGCAGGGGCAGGATGATGAAGGCGATCTCGAAGAAATCGAGGAAGAACGCGAGGAAGAAAATGAAGATGTTGACAACGATCAGGAAGCCGGTCTGCCCGCCTGGGAGGTTGCTCAGCATGTGCTCGATCCACTTGCCGCCATCGACGCCCTGGAATACCAGGGAGAACACGCGCGAGCCGATCAGGATGAACACCACCATGGCAGTGATGCGCATCGTACCGGTCATGCCTTCCTTGATCATCGGCCAGCTCAGCCGCCGGTGCAGCGCCGCCAGGATGAAGGCACCCACCGCCCCCATCGCGCCGGCTTCCGTCGGGGTGGCGATGGCCGTGTTGATGCCAGGCAGGCCGCCCATGCTGCCGAGCACGGCGAAGATGAGGATGGCGGAGGGGATGATGCCGCGCAGGCATTTTTTCCAGAGTGCCCAGCCGTTGAGAGTGCGCGCTTCCCTGGGAACGCCGGGCACATGCTCGGGCTTGATGCGGCTCAGGATGAAGGTGTAGAGCGCGAAGATCAGCACCTGCAGGATGGAAGGGCCCCAAGCGCCCTTGTACATGTCGCCGACCGAGCGGCCAAGCTGGTCAGCCATGACCACCAGCACCAGCGATGGAGGCACCAGCTGCGTGATGGTGCCCGATGCCGCGAGTACGCCGGTGGCATAGCGCATGTTGTAGTTGTAGCGCATCATGACCGGCAGCGAGATCATCGCCATGGCGATCACCTGGCCCGCCACGGTCCCGGTGATGGCGCCCAGGATGAAGCCCACAATGATCACCGAATAACCAAGGCCGCCCCGGACCGGGCCAAAAAGCTGGCCCATCGAATCAAGCATGTCCTCGGCCAGGCCGCACTTTTCAAGGATGGCCCCCATCAGGGTGAAGAAGGGAATGGCCAGCAACAGCTCGTTGGACAGGATGCCGAACACATTGAGCGGCAGGTTGGCCATGAAGTTGGCGGGGAACCAGCCTGCTTCGATGGCGATGAAGCCGCACAACAGGCCAAGGGCTGACAGCGAGAACGCAACCGGGAAGCCGATCAGCATGATGATGATGAGCCCCACGAACATCAGGGGGGCGAAGTTCTCCATGCTCATTGCAGGGGCCTTTCGTAGTGCAGATCCATCTCGTAGGTGTTGTTGAGCCAGCCGATACGCTTGATGATCTCGGACAGGCCTTGCAGGATCATCATCGAGAAGCCCAGCGGCAGCATGAGCATCGCCGGCCAGCGAACCAGGCCGCCTGCGTTGCTGGACACTTCATGCGTCTCGTACATCCGCATGAAAAGCGGGAACGCGAAGTAGAGCATCAGCAGCATGGACGGCAACAGGAAGAAGACCAGCCCGAACAGGTCGATCCAGACCTGCTTTCTGGCGGACAGGCGCCCGTAGAACACGTCAACCCGTACATGCTCATTGACACGCAGCACCTGCGCCGCGCCGAGCATGACGCAGGCTGCGAACAGGTACCACTGGATTTCCAGCCAGCCGTTGGAGCCGATGTTCAGCGTGTAGCGGATGATCGCGTTGCCGGCGCTGATGACGCACGAAAGGATGACCGCCCATTTGGCGATGCCGCCAAGCTTGTCGGATATCCAATCCACAAGATGGGCGAAGGATAGAAGGAACTTCACAACTGTCTCCGGTGTGTATTAGGGCGAAGGTTCGCACAATACATCATCAAACCGCCAGTCAGTGGCCTTTGCACTGACGGGATGCTGACGATGCGGGTTGCGGCGGGGTCACTGAAGGAGGATGCCTACGTTAATACCTTTTGGCCACTCGTACAAGCGAGAGAACGATGGTGGGCGCGCGACGAAGGTCCCCCGCTCAGGCCGATTCCGTCCGGTCCGCACGGCTGGCCACCAGCCGGTAGCCAACCCCGGTTTCGGTCAACAGCAGTGAAGGCCGCGTCGGCTCAGCCTCCAGCTTCTGGCGCAACTGGCGGATATAGATGCGAAGGTAGTGGCCCTGTTCGGTGTGGCCTGGGCCCCAGACGTCGCGCAATAGCTGTGTCGAAGTCACGACACGGTCCGCCCGCCGGCCGAGTGCCTCCAGCAGGCGCCACTGGGTAGCCGTGAGCCGGACCACATCGCCGGCACGCACCACCGACTTGGCCTGGAGGTCAATCAGCAAGTCACCAATTCGCAGCACCGATTCGCCCGCCAGCGAGGTCTGGGCGGCATGCCGCAGCGCGACACGCAGGCGGGCATGGAGTTCGGCCACGCCGAAAGGCTTGGCCAGGAAGTCGTCCGCACCGGCATCGAGCGCCTCCACTTTCTGACGCTCCTGCGAACGTGCGGACAACACGATCAGAGGCCGCTGCGTCCAGGCGCGCAGGTGCCGGATCAGTTCCAGCCCGTCGCCGTCAGGCAAGCCAAGGTCTACCAGGAAAACATCAATGCGCCGGTTGGTGGCGAGGCTCTCGCCCTCGCGGGCATTCGCCGCCTCGTGGACCACATAGCCTTCGGCTTCCAGCGTCGTCACCAGGAAGCGCCGGATCGGTTCCTCGTCTTCGACCACCAGCACCTGGACCAAGGTACGCGAATTCATTGCTCTGCCTCGGCCAGGCCGGCGTCGCGCGGCGGCTGTGGCAAGGACAGCACAAAACGTGCTCCTGACTGGTTGAACGCCTCGATACGGCCGTCGTGCAGACGCGCCACAGCCGCGCAGATGGCCAGGCCCAGCCCAATACCCGTCCCGGTGATGCCTGCGCTGCCGGCGCCGGCCGGCTCGAACTGCCCGCGCTGGAACTTTCTAAAAAGCTCACTCTCCCGTCCCATCGGCAAGCCCGGGCCATCGTCAACCACTGCCAACTCCCAATGTGCCGCTTCCACGCGGATCGAAATCCATACCCCGCTGCCGTGCGGCGTGTGCCGCAGCGCGTTGTCGACCAGGTTGACCAACGCCTGCTCGACCAGCCGGGCATCGCACCAGACGATCGCATCGGCCGGCGCATCAACATGAATCTGATGGCTGGCCGTCCTCGTGCCCAGCGCCGCCAACGCTTCAGCGACGAGATCGTCCGCAGGACACCACTCAAGGCTCAGCTGCATGGCGCCCTCTTCCATCCGTGTGAGGTCCAGCAGGTCGCTCACGAGCGCGTGCAGGCGGCGGGCTTCATCCAGGACGCTTTGCGTCAGCATTGCACGCCGTGGAGCATCGAGCAGGTGATCCTGTTGCATCAGGCTGGTCACGGCCCCGATGATGGTGGTCAGCGGCGTGCGGAAATCATGAGAAATGCCGGACAGAAGCGTACTGCGAAGGCGCTCTGCCTCCGCCTCCACCTGCGCGTCAACGCTTTTTTGCTCGAAGGCGCAGCGCTCCAGGGCAAGCGCGGCCTGATGGGCGAATGCGTGCAACAGGTTGTTGTCTTCGGCCCGCAACGGATGCATTCCAACCGGCTCGACAGCCAGCATGCCCAGCGGCTCGCTCGTGCCCCGCAGCGGTAATTGCAGCCAGGTTGCAACGGATGGCTCCGGCGCGGTTCCTGCCGGCATCAGCGCGCATTGCGCGCCGAAGCTCGATTGCAGCGCAGCCTTCAGGCTTGCTTCGATCTGCACGCGGGACACCGCCACCGCCAGGCGCGCCGCCAGGTCAGCGAGTGCATGCGCCCGGCTCGCCCGGCCTTCGGCAAGCAGCGCCTGCTGCCGTGCATCGGCGGCCAGACGGCTGATCAGCAGCCCCACAGCCAGCATCACCGCAAAGGTAACGAAATGGGCGGGATTGACCGGGTTCAGCCCCCAACGCGGTGGCACATAGATCAGATCGAACAGAAATATGCTCGAGATCACCACAAACACCGACACAGCCAAGCCCTCGTGAAACGCGACATACACGACACCGGCCAGGTAGATCATGATGAGGTCGGCCAGGTCGAAGCGCCCGGTCATGAGTTCGCAGATGCCGGTGCACAGCAGCACAACGGCCGTCGCACGCATCCAGCCGCGCCAGCCTGGCTGGGCTGCTGAGGTCAGGGATGCCGCAGCGGCAGGGAGTCGGAAGGGCATGAATGCATGCATTCTGCGGCAAGGCAACCCCTAACGCCACTCATGCCGCTCGAATAGCCTCCAGACACTGGTTTCGTCTTCACAGGCGGCAAGCTGTTCCCGGAATTCGCGATTGGACAGCAGAGCCCGGTAGTGCGTGAGCATATCGAAGTGGACAGACATGGCTGGCCTCGGAACAACAAGTACCAGCAGGTCACGAACAGGCTGGCGGTCCGGTGCATCAAAGGGCACAGGGTCACGCATTCGGACGAAGGCCGCAAGCGGCCGGCCCAGACCCGGAACATCGGCGTGGGGAATGGCTACGCCATAGCCCAGCGCCGTGGAGCCGCGCTTCTCGCGCCGGACAAGTCGCGCCACGACAGCTGAAGACCTCAATCCATGGCGGGCATTGAGCAATTTGCCCACCTCTTCGAGCGCCTGTCCACTGTAGGAAGCCGGAACATCCAGCACGATGCACTCAGGCACCAGCAGGTTCCTCATAGGCAGGCCAAGCAAGTCATGGCCTGATTAAAGCTGCTCCAGCATAAACACCGCGTAAAAACTCAGCAGGTGCAAACCCGCTACGCCCCGGGGCGGACAGGCCGGCAGGCCTGCCCGTCTCATGCTCCCTATTCAGGCTGTGGCGGTGTCTTTCACCGTATCGGCAACGTCGGTGTAGTCCTTCACCTGGTCGAAGTTCAGGTACTGGTAGATGGTGTCGCTGGCAGCCGTGAGCACGCCCATGTCGGCCAGATACTCGGCCTTGGTCGGGATGCGGCCAAGCTTGGAGCAGATGGCAGCGAGTTCGGCAGAGCCCAGGTACACATTGCTGTTCTTGCCAAGGCGGTTCGGGAAGTTGCGGGTGCTGGTGGAGAACACGGTCGCGCCCTCCTTCACCTGCGCCTGGTTGCCCATGCAAAGGCTGCAACCCGGCATCTCCATGCGGG
Organism: Pseudomonadota bacterium; assembly: GCA_040385105.1. Classification (GTDB taxonomy): domain Bacteria; phylum Pseudomonadota; class Gammaproteobacteria; order Burkholderiales; family Burkholderiaceae_C; genus JACMQX01. The sequence goes on along the minus strand of JAZKHY010000049.1, from coordinate 77,829 downwards.
CGCCGGCGGAGCCGAGCACGCCGTAGTGGCCTTCCTCCGTGAGCTGCTTGGCATCCATCTTGGTCGGCGGCGCCATCCACAGCTTGACGGGGATGTCGCGCTTGTTTTCCAGCAGCTTGGAGGCCGCGCGGAAGTGGCCGATGTTGGTCATGCAGGAGCCGATGAAGACTTCGTCGATCTTCGCGCCGGCCACTTCGGCCAGCGTCTTCACGTCGTCCGGGTCGTTCGGGCAGGCCACGATGGGCTCGTGGATGTCGGCGAGGTTGATCTCGATCACGGCGGCGTACTCGGCATCGTCGTCGCCCTTGAGCAGCTCAGGGTTGGCCAGCCATGCTTCCATGGCCTTGATGCGGCGGTTGATGGTGCGCACGTCTGAATACCCCGTAGCGATCATCCACTTGAGCATGGTGATGTTGCTGTTGATGTACTCAATGATCGGGGCCTTGTCCAGGTGCACTGTGCAACCTGCTGCAGAGCGCTCTGCCGAGGCGTCGCTCAGCTCGAAAGCCTGTTCGACCTTGAGGTTGGGCAGGCCCTCGATCTCCAGGATGCGGCCGGAGAAAATGTTCTTCTTGCCCTGCTTGGCCACCGTGAGCAGGCCTTGCTTGATGGCATACAGAGGGATGGCATTGACCAGGTCACGCAGGGTAACGCCGGGCTGCATCTCGCCCTTGAAGCGGACCAGCACGCTCTCGGGCATGTCCAGCGGCATGACGCCCGTCGCGGCGGCAAACGCCACCAGGCCGGAACCGGCCGGGAAGCTGATGCCGATCGGGAAACGGGTGTGGCTGTCGCCGCCGGTGCCGACGGTGTCGGGCAGCAGCATGCGGTTGAGCCAGCTGTGGATGATGCCGTCGCCCGGGCGCAGGCTGATGCCGCCACGGGTGCTGATGAAGTCAGGCAGCTCATGGTGCATCTTCACGTCCACCGGCTTCGGGTAGGCGGCGGTGTGGCAGAACGACTGCATCACCAGGTCGGAGCTGAAGCCCAGGCAAGCCAGGTCTTTCAGTTCGTCGCGCGTCATCGGGCCGGTGGTGTCCTGCGATCCCACCGAGGTCATCTTGGGCTCGCAATAGGTCCCGGGCCGCACGCCGACCTGGTTGCCGTCCTTCTCGGGCAGGCCACAGGCACGGCCGACCATCTTCTGGGCCAGCGTGAAGCCGCGGCCGCTGTCTTCGGGGTTGACCGGCAGGCGGAACTGGGTGGACACGGGCAGGCCCAGCGCCCAGCGGGCCTTGGCCGTGAGGCCGCGGCCGACGATCAGCGGAATGCGGCCGCCGGCCCGCACTTCGTCAAACAGCACGTCGCTCTTGACCTTGAACTCGGCGATGACCTTGCCGTCCTTCAGGGCCTTGCCCTCGTAGGGACGCAGCTCGATCACGTCGCCCATGTTCATCTGGCTCACGTCAAGCTCGATGGGCAATGCGCCGGCATCTTCCATGGTGTTGTAGAAAATCGGGGCGATCTTGCCGCCCAGGCAAACGCCGCCAAAGCGCTTGTTCGGCACAAAGGGAATGTCCTCACCCGTGAACCACAGCACCGAATTGGTAGCCGACTTGCGCGATGAGCCGGTACCGACCACGTCGCCCACATAGGCCACCAGGTTGCCCTTGGCCTTGAGGTCGTTGATGAACTTCACCGGGCCGCGCTTGCCCTCTTCCTCGGGCGTGATGCCGGGTCGCGGGTTCTTGTGCATGGCCAGGGCATGCAACGGGATGTCGGGCCGGCTCCAGGCATCGGGCGCGGGAGAGAGGTCGTCGGTGTTGATTTCACCGGCCACCTTGAAGATGGAAACGGTGATGCTCTCGGGCACTTCGGGGCGGCTGGTGAACCATTCGGCATCGGCCCAGCTCTGCAGCACGGCCTTGGCGTACTTGTTGCCCTTGTCGGCCTTGTCCTTGACGTCATGGAACTGGTCGAACATCAGCAGGGTTTTCTTGAGGCCCGCGGCAGCCACTTCGGCCACTGAGGCGCTGGGGTTGTCCAGCAGGTCGATCAGCGGGCTGATGTTGTAGCCGCCGAGCATGGTGCCCAGCAGCTCCGTTGCCTTCTCTGCCGACAGCAGCGCGCACTTTTCAGAGCCATGCGCCACGGCAGCCAGGTAAGACGCCTTGACCTTGGCAGCGTCGTCAACCCCTGCCGGCACGCGGTGGGTGATCAGGTCGACGAGCGTGGCCTCTTCGCCCTGCGGCGGGTTTTTCAGCAGCTCGATCAGCTCGCCGGTCTGTTTGGCCGACAGGGGCAGAGGCGGGATTCCGAGCGCAGCGCGTTCGGCGGCATGGTCACGGTAGGCTTTCAACATGTTTTTCTCCTGGCTATCAAAAATGGCTGTGCGAAATCATTGCGGTGCCGAAGCAGCCCCGGCCGGCGCCGAAGCGGGCGGCAGCGGCACCACGGCAGCGGCGGAAGGCGCAGAGGGCATCCCGGCCGGCTGCACCACGACCGAGGGTTGCGTGGCACTGGCTGCGGCGCTCGCGGCCCTGGCAGCAGGCGGAGCGTCAAGCAAGCTTGGTGCCGGGTTGACCTTCAGGGCCTGCGCAACTGCGGCCTGGTCGGGGCTCATGCATTCATCGGCAAGGCGCTTGCCCGCCCGCTGGTCCATCAGCATGGACTTGTTGGCCAGCTGCAGCCAGATGGCGCCGGTGCGCTGGTCTTCCAGCCGGATCGCGCCGGTGCGCGACAGCACCGGGAACATGCGGTACTTGAGGCCCCTGGTCTCCACATTGAAGTAGCCGGGGCTCTTCGGATCGGCCTCTACGGTCACGAACGCCCCCAGCTCACAAGGCACGCGGCCCACATGCACGCGCTCGCCCAGCGCGACTTCCTCCGGGCTCAGGGCGGCCTCGGCAGCCATCATCCCGGTGGCCATCTGGTTGGCCGTGCTCTTGATCTCGGTACGGCTGGGTGAAGGCGCAGCCTTCTTCGGCGCGGCTTTGGGGGCAGGTTTGGCAGCGGGGGCGGGGGCGGCAGCCGGTTTGGCAGCCGTCTGGGCCAGCACGAGGGCTGGTGACAATGCCACGAGGGCGGATGCAAGGAATTTTTTCAAGCGATGTCTCCGGTTTGTTGTGTTGAAGCTGCGGGCTGCTGGAACCAGCCCTGCACCTCATTGGGCAGGGTACGCCCGGTCTGGTGCGCGCGCTCAAGTACCTGCCAGAAATACCGGTAGCTGGCACGGTCATGCAATGCGTTTCCAAAGCTGATGGGCGCCCAGCCGGCCTTGACCGCCGCCAGCACAATGGCAGAAGCGGTGTCGATTTCGCGCTCGCCCGGTGCAAATGCTTCAAGGATGGGACGGATCTGGCCGGGGTGGATGCTCCACATCCGGGTGAATCCAAACTCGCACGATGCCCGGCCTGCAGCGGCCCGCATCGCGGCGGTATCGCTGAATTCGGTCACGACACCGTGCGAAGGCACCTTGCCGTGGGCGTGGCATGCGGACGAGATTTCAAGCTTGGCACGCACGACCAGCGGATGCGTGAACTGGCCTTGCACGCCCATGCCATCGGAAGGAATGGCACCGCCATGGGCGGAGACGAAATCCATCAGGCCGAAGCTCAGGGACTGCACCCGCGGATGCGCCGCGATGTCAAAAGCCCGGTGCACCGCCGCTGGCGATTCGATCAGCACATGGATGGGCAGGTGCGACGCGCCTGCCGCCGCCAACGCGGCTGCGGCCCGGTCAACGTCGGCTGGTGACTCCACCTTGGGCACCATGATGTGGCTCAGGCGCCGCCCGGCCTTGCCGGCGACGATGGAGATATCCTGATCAAAAGAGGGATGATCCACCGGGTGCACGCGCACCGCGACACGGGCCTTGCCATCGGCCAGCAGCGCCAGCGCGACCACCAGAGCGGCATGGTCCGCCTCGCCGCCGACTGGCGCACCGTCTTCGCAGTCCAGCGTCACGTCGAACACGCAGGCGCCGAACTCTTCGGTCATCTCGGCCTGCAACTGCAGGCTTTTGCGCATGCGCAGCTCGACGCCGCTGTAATGGTCACAGACCGGGAGCGCAATGCCCCCGCCCTGGGCGCCCAGCAATACGGTACGCGGATGAACCGCTTCGGTTGCGGGGGTCGTATCACCCATTGCAGGCAGCCTGGCTTGGGCTATCAGAGCAGATGCGCAACGCCTGCCTGTTCGTCCTGCAGCTCTTTAAGAGTCTTGTTGATGCGTTCCTGGCTGAAGGCATCGATGTCGAGGCCCTGCACCACGGTGTACTTGCCGCCTTCGGTGGTGACGGGGAAACCGAACATCACGTCCTTGGGGATGCCGTAGTCGCCATTGGACGGGATGCCCATGGTGACCCACTTGCCATTGGAGCCGAGGGCCCAGTCACGCATGTGGTCGATCGCAGCGTTGGCAGCGGACGCCGCCGACGACAGGCCGCGCGCCTCGATGATGGCGGCGCCGCGCTTGCCCACGGTCGGCAGGAACACGTCGGCATTCCACACCTGGTCGTTGATCGCATCCCTGACCGACTTGCCGCCAATGGTGGCGAAGCGGTAGTCGGCATACATGGTGGGCGAGTGGTTGCCCCAGACGGTGAGCTTCTCGATCTCGCCGACCTTGCCGCCGGTCTTGGCGGCGATCTGGCTCGCGGCGCGGTTGTGGTCCAGGCGCAGCATGGCGGTGAAGTTCTCGCGCGGCAGGCTGGGCGCGCTCTTCATGGCGATGTAGGCATTGGTGTTGGCTGGGTTGCCGACGACCAGCACCTTGACGTTGCGGCTGGCGACGGCATCCAGCGCCTTGCCCTGGGCGGTGAAGATCTGGGCATTGGCAGCGAGCAGGTCGGCGCGCTCCATGCCGGGGCCGCGGGGACGGGCGCCCACGAGCAGGGCGTAGTCGGTGTCCTTGAAGGCGGTCATCGGGTCGCTGTGGGCTTCCATGCCGGCCAGCAAAGGGAAGGCGCAGTCCTCGATTTCCATCATCACGCCCTTGAGCGCCTTCTGCGGGCCCTCGACCGGGACTTCCAGCAGCTGCAGGATGACAGGCTGGTCCTTGCCCAGCATTTCGCCGGAGGCGATGCGGAACAGCAGGGCGTAACCGATTTGACCTGCGGCGCCGGTGACGGCAACGCGGACGGGCTTTTTGCTCATGAGAAAACTCCAGGAATGTTGTGGAACTGGTCGCAAACTGGAGACCTTGAGCCGCCCTGGATTTCCGGCATGGAAACAGGCGGTTCTGGCCTTCGAAACAGCCTGCGAGTTTACTCTCGAAAACCCTGAGCCGTCAATTTGTCTTATGTCTTATATAAGATATGATTCAGTCACTATTGATCTTCCTCCCGGCCATCCCGAGACACATCCGACCCGCAAGCGACTGAAGTCCCATGGCACAGACATTTCCACCTCCCGCCGACGGCGCCGAAGCTGCCTCCGCGCTGTCGACGCCGGCGTTCAGCCCGCTGTACCAGCAGATCAAGTCGCTGATCCTGCAGAGCCTGCAGGCCGGTGAATGGAAGCCGGGTGAGGCCATCCCCAGTGAGATGGACCTTGCCGCGCGCTTCCGCGTGAGCCAGGGCACCGTGCGCAAGGCCATCGACGAGCTGGCTGCCGAAAACCTGGTCATCCGCAGGCAGGGCAAGGGCACTTTCGTCGCGACGCATGCCGAGCAGCATGTCCAATACCGCTTCCTCAAGCTCATGCCGGACAGCGGCGACCTGGACAGCGAAGGACCGGCGCAGCGCGACATCGTCGACTGCAAGCGCCTGCGCGCCACAGCCGACATTGCCAGGGCGCTCGCGCTGCGCCCTGGCGACGCGGTACTGCAGGTGCGGCGGATCCTGGCATTCGCGGGCGTGCCCACCATCCTGGAAGACCTGTGGCTGCCAGGCGCACCCTTCAAGGGACTGACGGCCGAGCGGCTGGCTGACTACCACGGGCCGATGTACGCACTGTTCGAGACCGAGTTCGGCGTGCGCATGGTGCGCGCCGAAGAAAAAATCCGCGCCGTATCGCCCGACGACGCCCAGTGCGCGCTATTGAAAGTGGAGCGCTCAACACCCCTGCTAAGCGTCGAACGGACCGCCTATACCTACAACGACGTACCCATGGAACTGCGCCGCGGCCTGTACCGCACCGATACCCATCACTACCGCAATGAACTGAGCTAGTCTTGGTGCGTGCACAGCCTGCCGTGCCGATAAATCGTGGCCGCTGCGCGGCGCTTGCTGCGTTGCAATAGAATTTTGAGTTGACCGCGATCACGAAATTACAAGCCAGTTACATCCACGAAAGCACATCCACATGACCGAGCTCGCGAAAAAGCGGCCTGAATTCCGCAACATCAACGCCTTCACCGACCTGCCGAAATACCGGCTTCCCGCGGCCGGCATCGTGTCCATCCTGCACCGGATCAGCGGCGCAATCATGTTCCTGCTGATGCCTTTCATCATCTGGATGTTCGACACTTCCGTCTCCTCCGAATTCTCCTACGCCCGCTTCAAGGCCGCCTTCAACATCGGCCTGGGGTTTGTGCCGGGCTGGTTCATGAAGCTGGTGGCACTGGTGCTGATCTGGGCCTTCCTGCACCACCTCGTCGCCGGCCTGCGCCACCTCTGGATGGACGTGAGCCACTCGGCCACCGAAAAGGGTTTCGGCAAAAGCTCGGCAGTGGCAACACTCATCATCAGCGTGGTGCTGACACTGGCCATTGGTGCCAAGCTGTTCGGCGCCTGGTAAAACAACAACAAGGAACACCAGAATGTCTGTGAATTACGGTTCCAAGCGCATCGTCACCGGCGCGCATTACGGCCTGCGCGACTGGCTCAGCCAGCGCGTCACCGCCCTCGTCATGGCAGTCTTCACGCTGATCGTGGTGCTGCAGGTGGTCTCCACCAGCGGCCCGGTCGGCTATGACCGCTGGGCCGGCATCTTTGCCGCGCAGTGGATGAAGGTCCTCACGTTCGTCGTCATCGTTTCACTGCTGTGGCATGTCTGGGTCGGCATGCGGGATATCTGGATGGACTATGTCAAACCGGTTTCCATTCGTTTGGCACTGCAAATTCTCACCATCGTCTGGCTGACCGCATGCGCGGGCTGGGCAGTTCAAGTCCTCTGGAGACTCTAAGTCATGGCCCAATCGCTTTCCTCGATATCCAAGCGCAAGTTCGACGTGGTCATCGTCGGCGCCGGCGGCTCCGGCATGCGCGCATCCCTGCAGCTGGCCCGTGCCGGCCTGAACGTGGCGGTGCTGACCAAGGTGTTCCCGACCCGTTCCCATACCGTCGCCGCCCAGGGCGGCATCGGCGCCTCGCTGGGCAACATGAACCCGGACAACTGGCATTACCACTTCTACGACACCGTCAAGGGCTCGGACTGGCTCGGCGACCAGGACGCCATTGAATTCATGTGCCGCGAAGCCCCCAATGTGGTCTATGACCTTGAGCACATGGGCATGCCGTTCGACCGCAATGCCGACGGCACGATCTACCAGCGCCCGTTCGGTGGCCACACGGCCAACTACGGCGAGAAGGCAGTCGAGCGCGCCTGCGCCGCGGCAGACCGCACAGGCCACGCGATGCTGCACACGCTGTACCAGCAGAACGTCAAGTCCAAGACCGCATTCTTCGTCGAATGGATGGCACTCGACCTGATCCGCGACGCCGATGGCGACGTGGTGGGCGTCACCGCGCTGGAGATGGAAACCGGCGAACTGCACATCCTGGAAGCCCGCACAACGCTGCTGGCCACCGGCGGCGCGGGGCGCATCTTCGCGGCCAGCACCAACGCCTTCATCAACACCGGTGACGGTCTGGGCATGGCGGCGCGCGCCGGCATCCCGCTGGAAGACATGGAGTTCTGGCAGTTCCACCCGACCGGCGTCGCAGGCGCCGGTGTGCTGCTGACCGAAGGCTGCCGCGGCGAGGGCGCGATTTTGCGCAACAGCAACGGCGAGCGCTTCATGGAGCGCTATGCACCGACACTGAAAGACCTGGCGCCGCGCGATTTCGTCTCGCGCTGCATGGACCAGGAAATCAAGGAAGGCCGCGGCTGCGGCCCCAACAAGGACTACATCAACCTGGACATGACCCACCTGGGCTCGGACACCATCATGAAGCGCCTGCCTTCGGTGTTCGAGATCGGCCACAACTTCGCCAACGTGGATATCACCCGAGAGCCGATCCCGGTTGTGCCCACCATCCACTACCAGATGGGCGGCATACCGACCAACATCCACGGCCAGGTCGTCACCCAGGACGCAGACAACAACAGCGTTCCGGTGAACGGCCTGTATGCCGTGGGCGAATGTTCCTGCGTCAGCGTGCACGGCGCCAACCGGCTGGGCACCAACTCCCTGCTGGACCTGCTGGTGTTCGGCCGTGCGGCCGGCAACCACATCGTCGATTTCCACAAGACGAACAAGACCCACAAGGCGTTGCCCGCAGATGCGGCCGACAGGTCCATGGCCCGCATCGCGCGCCTGGACAGCGCCACCGGCGGCGAGTACGCGCAGGATGTCGCCAATGATATCCGCGCCTCCATGCAGCAGCATGCCGGTGTGTTCCGCACGCAGGCCAGCATGGACGCCGGCGTGGTCAAGATCAAGGAACTGCGCAGCCGCGTCAACAACATCAACCTCAAGGACAAGTCCAAGATCTTCAATACCGCCCGCATCGAGGCGCTGGAGGTCGAGAACCTGATGGAGGCGGCGGAAGCCACGATGGTGTCGGCCGCTGCGCGCCATGAAAGCCGCGGCGCCCATTCGGTGGACGACTACGGCGACACGCCGCAGCACCCGAACGGCCGCAACGACTCCGACTGGCACAAGCACACCCTCTGGTACAGCGAAGGCAGCCGCCTTGCCTACAAGCCGGTGCAGATGAAGCCGCTCACGGTCGAGTCAGTCCCGCTCAAGGTTCGCAGTTTCTAATCCAGCCACAGGTCACCCCACCATGCAAAAAAGAACATTCCAGATCTACCGCTACGACCCGGACAAGGACGCAAAGCCGTACATGCAGACCATCGAGATCGAACTCGAGGGCAACGAGCGCATGCTGCTGGATGCGCTGATGAAGCTCAAGGCGCAGGATCCGACCATCTCGTTCCGCCGCTCCTGCCGTGAAGGCGTGTGCGGCTCCGATGCGATGAACATCAATGGCAAGAACGGCCTGGCCTGCCTGACGAACATGCGCACGCTGCCTGGCACCATCGTGCTCAAGCCCCTGCCCGGCCTGCCGGTCGTCCGCGACCTGATCGTGGACATGACTCAGTTCTTCAAGCAGTACAACTCGATCAAGCCCTACCTGATCAACGACAACATTCCGCCCGAGAAGGAGCGCCTGCAAAGTCCGGAGGAGCGCGACGAGCTCAACGGCCTTTACGAGTGCATCCTGTGCGCGAGCTGCTCCACCAGCTGCCCCAGCTTCTGGTGGAACCCCGACAAATTCGTCGGACCGGCCGGCCTGCTGCAGGCCTACCGTTTCATCGCCGACAGCCGCGATGAAGCAACGGCCGAACGCCTTGACAACCTGGAAGACCCGTACCGCCTGTTCCGCTGCCACACCATCATGAACTGTGTGGACGTGTGCCCCAAGGGCCTGAACCCCACCAAGGCGATCGGCAAGATCAAGGAATTGATGGTCAGGCGCGCGGTGTGATGCTTGTGTGATGAAAGACGTATTGCTTGATGAACGGGGTTTGAGCAAACTGCGCTGGCGCTGCCGGCGCGGCCTGCTGGAAAACGACCTGTTCATCGAGAAATTCTTCGCCCGGCATGCAGAAGGCCTGACCACAGGGCAGGCCGACGGGATGAATGAATTGATGGATCTGGCAGACAACGACCTCCTCGACCTGTTACTCAGGCGAAGGGAACCGGGGGCCGACATAACAACAGAAGAAGCAAGACAAGTGCTGGAGATGTTGCGCAACTGTGGCAGGCCGCTGCCGCAGCAGGCGTCCATCGCCGGGTGATCGGGATAGAAACTGAAGGAAGCTCAAAATGAAACTCGCTGACAACAAAGCCACCCTGTCGTTCAGTAACGGCAGCCCCAGCGTCGAACTGCCGGTGTACAAGGGCTCGATCGGCCCGGATGTCGTCGACATCCGCAAGCTGTACGCGCAGACCGGCATGTTCACCTATGACCCGGGCTTCCTGTCGACGGCAGCCACGCAGTCGGCCATCACCTATATCGACGGCGACAAGGGCGAGCTGCTGTACCGCGGCTACCCCATTGAGCAGCTCGCGACCGAGTGCGACTTCATGGAAACCTGCCACCTGCTGCTCTACGGCGAACTGCCGAATGCGCAGGGCAAGAAGGACTTCAGCCGCCTGGTCACCATGCACACCATGGTCAACGAGCAGATGCAGTTCTTCCTGCGCGGATTCCGCCGCGATGCGCACCCGATGGCCATCATGACGGGCCTCGTCGGCGCGCTGTCGGCGTTCTACCATGACAGCACGGACATCAACAACCCGGAACATCGCGAGATCGCGGCCATCCGCCTGATCGCCAAGATGCCGACGCTCGTGGCCATGGCCTACAAGTACACCGTGGGCCAGCCCTACATGTACCCCAAGAACGAGCTGAGCTATGCAGGCAATTTCCTGCACATGATGTTCGCCACGCCCTGCGAAGAGTATGTCGTGAACCCGGTGCTCGAGCGCGCGCTGGACCGCATCTTCATCCTGCACGCAGACCACGAGCAGAACGCCTCCACCTCCACCGTGCGACTGTGCGGCTCGTCGGGCACCAACCCGTTCGCAGCCATTGCAGCTGGCGTGGCCTGCCTCTGGGGCCCGGCCCATGGGGGCGCCAACGAGGCGGCGCTCAACATGCTGGGCGACATCCAGAAGGCCGGCGGCGTCGAGAAGATCGGTGAATTCATCAAGCAGGTCAAGGACAAGAACTCGGGCGTGAAGCTCATGGGCTTCGGCCACCGCGTCTACAAGAACTACGACCCGCGCGCCAAGCTGATGCAGGAAACCTGCAAGGAAGTGCTGGGCGAACTGGGCCTGGAAAACGACCCGCTGTTCAAGCTGGCCATGGCGCTCGAAAAGATCGCCCTGGAAGACGAATACTTCGTCTCGCGCAAGCTCTACCCGAATGTGGACTTCTACTCCGGCATCGTGCAGCGCGCCATCGGCATTCCTGTGCCGCTGTTCACTGCGGTGTTCGCGCTGGCCCGTACCGTGGGCTGGATTGCGCAGCTCAATGAAATGATCGGCGACCCCGAATACAAGATCGGCCGGCCGCGCCAGCTGTTTGCCGGCGCGGTGCGCCGGGATGTGCCGGCCATCGCCGTGCGCTGATTTCAGGCGGGCAGGCCCGCTTTACGCCAAAAGCCCGCCCCGCGCGGGCTTTTTCGTTCGTGCATTGAAGGCATGGTCGTCATCGCATTTAACGATGACGGGTCGGGCGCAAAAGAGGGAAAATATGATCTTCCATCTTGAAATACGATGACTGGACAGCCAGCCTGTTCATCCATGAAGCCCTCAGAACGCAATTTCGCCCGCCGGATCGACCTCACCTCACTGCAGCTGTTTGTGGCGGTGTGCGAACTGGGCAGCATCGGCAAGGCTGCGGAGCGCGAGTTCATTGCCGCATCGGCGGTGAGCAAGCGGCTGAGCGACCTGGAGGCTGCGCTGGACACCACGCTGCTCTACCGTCACACGCGCGGCGTCAACCTCACGCCGGCTGGCGAAAGCCTGCTGCACCATGCCCGCACCGTGCTGTTCAGCCTGGAAAAAATGCAGGGCGAACTCAGCGAATATGCCGACGGTGTGCGCGGCCATGTGCGGGTGCATGCCAGCATCTCGGCCATCGTGCAGTTCCTGCCGGAGGACCTTGGCGCCTTCATCCGGGAGCATTCCGGCATCAAGATCGACCTTGAAGAGCACCTGAGCACCGAGGTTGTCCGTGCCGTCCAGGAGGGCGCCGCCGACGTCGGCATCTGCAACATCGCGGCCGGCATTGGTGAACTGCAGACGGTTCCCTACCGTGAGGACCAGCTTGTGCTCATCGTCCCGCGCGGCCACCCGCTGGCAGCCGGTACTTCACTTGCATTCGAGGCCAGTCTCGACTACGACCATGTCGGCCTGCATTCCAACAGTTCCATTCACCTGGCGATGCACGCTGCGGCGGTGCGCACCGGCCGCACCATCAAGCTGCGCATCCACGTCACCGGGCTCGACGCGATGTGCCGCATGATCCACAACGGCCTGGGCGTCGGCATCATGCCGCAACGCGCCTTCGAGCTGATGCATGGCGTCGGCGACCTGGAATGCGTGCCATTGACCGATGCATGGGCCCACCGCCGCATCCAGCTTGTGGCCCGGGACTTCTCCACCCTGCCCGTGACCGCCCGCCTGCTGGTGGACCACCTTGCGGCCGGCGCCACCCCTGCGCCGCCGGCTGCCTTGAACGCCGCCTGAAACACTGCCTAGAATTACCGACCACGAGGAAACCTCCAATGCCACGCACCCTGTACGACAAGATCTGGGACGAACACGTCGTCCACACCGAGGAAGACGGCACTGCCATCCTCTACATCGACCGGCACCTGGTGCATGAAGTCACCAGCCCGCAGGCTTTCGAAGGCCTGCGCGTTGCGGGCCGCAAGGTCTGGCGCGTCAGCTCCATCGTCGCCACGGCCGACCACAACACGCCGACCACCGGCTGGGAACTGGGCTACGACGGCATCACCGACCCGATCAGCAAGGAGCAGGTCACGACGCTGGACACCAACATCGCCGAATTCGGTGCTGCGGCGTTCTTCCCCTTCCTTTCAAAACGCCAGGGTATCGTCCACGTCATTGGCCCGGAGCAGGGCGCCACGCTGCCGGGCATGACGGTTGTCTGCGGCGACTCGCATACATCCACCCACGGCGCATTCGGCGCCCTGGCGCACGGCATCGGCACCAGCGAGGTTGAGCACGTCATGGCCACGCAGACGCTGCTGGCCAAGAAGGCGAAGAACATGCTCGTCAAGGTGGAGGGGCAGCTCAGCCCCGGCGTGACGGCCAAGGACATCGTGCTGGCCATCATCGGGCGCATCGGCACGGCGGGCGGCACGGGCTACACCATCGAGTTCGGCGGCTCGGCCATCCGGGCGCTGACCATGGAAGGGCGCATGACGGTATGCAACATGGCCATTGAAGCGGGCGCACGCGCCGGGCTCGTGGCTGTCGATGCCAAGACCATCGAGTACGTGAAGGGCCGCCCCCTGGCGCCTGCCGGTGTGGAATGGGACCAGGCTGTCGCCTACTGGAAGACCCTGCAGTCCGACCCTGATGCGAAGTTCGACACCGTCGTCGAACTTGACGCTGCGAAGATCATTCCCCAGATCACCTGGGGCACCTCGCCCGAGATGGTGCTGGGCGTGGACGACCGCGTTCCCGACCCCGACAAGGAAAAGGATGCCAACAAGCGCGGCGCCATCGAGCGCGCCCTGACCTACATGGGCCTGCAGCCGGGCAAGGCGCTGGACGACATCTTTGTAGACAAGGTGTTCATCGGCTCCTGCACCAACAGCCGGATCGAGGACATGCGCGAAGCCGCAGCGGTGGTGAAGAAACTCGGCCGGAAGGTCGCGAAGAACGTGAAGCTCGCCATGGTCGTTCCGGGCTCCGGGCTGGTGAAAGACCAGGCCGAACGCGAAGGCCTGGATGAAATCTTCAAGGCCGCCGGCTTTGAATGGCGCGAACCCGGCTGCTCCATGTGCCTGGCGATGAACGCCGACCGGCTTGAGCCGGGCGAGCGCTGCGCCTCCACCAGCAACCGCAACTTTGAAGGCCGCCAGGGCGCGGGTGGCCGGACGCATCTCGTGAGCCCCGCCATGGCCGCAGCCGCTGCGGTACATGGCCATTTTGTTGATATCCGCAAATTTTCCTGAAAGGACTGAACCATGAAGACGATCGCTACCCTGTTTGCCGCCGCACTCCTGCTGGCCCTGGCCGGCTGCAACACCGTCAAGGGCGCGGGCCAGGACATCCAGAAGGCCGGCAGCGCAATTGAAGACGCGGCCAAGAAGAAGTAACCAAGATGCAGCAATTCACCGTGCACAAGGGCCTCGTGGCCCCGATGGACCGCGAGAACGTCGACACCGACGCGATCATTCCCAAGCAGTTCCTCAAGTCGATCCGCAAGACCGGCTTCGGCCAGAACCTGTTTGACGAATGGCGTTACCTCGATCCCGGTTTTCCCGGCCAGGACCCGGCCAGCCGCAAGCCCAACCCGGACTTTGTGCTGAACCAGCCGCGCTATGCAGGCGCCTCTGTCCTGCTGGCGCGCAAGAACTTCGGCTGCGGCTCGTCACGCGAGCATGCGCCGTGGGCGCTGGACCAGTATGGCTTTCGCGCCATCATCGCGCCGAGCTATGCGGACATCTTCTTCAACAACAGCTTCAAGAACGGCTTGCTGCCCATCGTGCTGCCAGAGGCACAGGTGGCGCAGCTGTTCGACGAATGCCTGGCCTTCCCCGGCTACACGCTGACGGTGGACCTGGAACGCCAGGTGATCGTGAAGCCGCAAGGCGAAGAGATTCCGTTCGACGTCCAGGCCTTCCGCAAGTACTGCCTGATCAACGGCTTTGACGATATTGGCCTGACCCTGCGCCAGAGCGACAAGATCCGGGCTTTTGAAGCAGAGCGCCTTGCCACGAAGCCTTGGCTGGCCCACACACTGGCGGCATGACGCCCCTCGCCCCGGTTTTACACCCTTCACTCCATTAATCTGCGGCACCTGCGCAGAACTCTTTAGAAGCTTGTCATGAAAATTGCAGTCCTGCCGGGCGACGGCATCGGCACCGAAATCGTCGCCGAGGCCGTCAAGGTCCTTGAAGTCCTCGACCTCAAATTCGAGATGGAAAGCGCGCTGGTGGGCGGCGCGGCCTACGAAGCCCACGGCCACCCTCTGCCTGAAGCGACGCTCAAGCTCGCAAAGGAAGCCGACGCCGTGCTGTTCGGCGCCGTCGGTGACTGGAAGTACGACAAGCTGGACCGCCCGCTACGTCCCGAGCAGGCGATCCTCGGGCTGCGCAAGAACCTGGGCCTGTTCGCGAACTTCCGCCCGGCCATATGCTATGAGCAGCTGGTTGATGCCTCCAGCCTCAAGCGCGAACTGGTCTCGGGCCTGGACATCCTGATCATCCGCGAGCTCACGGGCGACATCTACTTCGGCACGCCGCGCGGCCGCCGCGTCAGCCCGGACGGGCATTTCCCGGGTGCCGAGGAAGCCTTCGACACCATGCGCTACACCCGCCCTGAAATCGAGCGCATCGGCCATGTCGCCTTCCAGGCGGCACGCAAGCGCAACAAGCGCGTGACCAGCGTTGACAAGGCCAACGTCCTTGAAACCTTCCAGCTCTGGAAGGACGTGATGACCGAGGTCGGCAAGGAATACCCGGACGTCGCGCTGGACCACATGTATGTGGACAACGCCGCGATGCAGCTTGTGAAGGCGCCGAAGAATTTTGACGTGATGGTCACCGGCAACATGTTCGGCGACATCCTGTCCGATGCCGCCGCCATGCTGACCGGCTCCATTGGCATGCTGCCCTCGGCCAGCCTGAATTCGAAGAGCCAGGGCCTGTACGAGCCGAGTCACGGAAGCGCCCCCGACATTGCCGGCAAGGGGGTGGCCAATCCTTTGGCTACAATATTGTCTGCTGCCATGATGCTACGCTTTTCACTCAACCAGGCCGAAGCCGCCGACCGTATCGAGTCTGCGGTGAAGGACGTGCTCGCGTCCGGCCTGCGCACAGCAGACATTTACTCTCCTGGCACCACCAAGGTCGGCACCCTCGAAATGGGTGATGCGGTCGTGGCTGCCTTGACGAGCAGCATTACCAAGAAGACAACCAAAGGCTGATCCAGCCCGGTTCGTCGCGCGCCCTCCCCGGCCAGACGAGCCGGGCGAAATGACCAGTCTTCAACCTGTTTGAAGCGAATCAATTTCCAGAAAGGGCATAGCGATGAAAGTAGGCAATCTTGTAGGACTCGTAGGCTGGCGCGGAATGGTGGGTTCCGTGCTGATGGACCGCATGCAGGCTGAAGGCGACTTCAGCCTCATCGAGCCGGTGTTCTTCTCCACTTCCAATGCGGGCGGCAAGGCGCCGGCATTCGCCAAAAGCGAATCCACGCTCAAGGATGCGCATGACATCAATGCGTTGAAGAAGTGCGACATCATCATCACGGCCCAGGGCGGCGACTACACCACCGAGGTCTACCCCAAGCTGCGCGCCGCCGGCTGGACCGGCCACTGGATCGATGCCGCCTCGACGCTGCGCATGCAGGACGATGCCATCATCATCCTGGACCCGGTCAACCTCAAAGTCATCAAGAACTCCCTGGCCAGGGGCGGCCGGAACTGGATTGGCGGCAATTGCACGGTCAGCTGCATGCTGATGGGCGTGGGCGCGCTGTACAAGGCCGGCCTCGTGGAGTGGATGACCTCCATGACCTACCAGGCGGCCTCCGGCGGCGGCGCACAGCACATGCGCGAGCTGCTCACCCAGTTCGGCACGCTCAACGCTGAAGTGCGCGCCCTGCTCGACGACCCCAAGTCGGCCATCCTTGAAATCGACCGCAAGGTGCTGGCGCGGCAGCAGTCGCTCGGGGCGGACGAAACGGCCAATTTCGGGGTGCCACTCGGTGGCAGCCTCATCCCGTGGATCGACAAGGACCTGGGGCTTGGCAAGAACCAGGGAGAGGACGGCTGGGGCACCTCGAAGGAAGAATGGAAGGCCGGGGCCGAAACCAACAAGATCCTGGGCCAGGGCGCAGCCTTCGGTACTGCCGCAACGCCTGTGGATGGCTTCTGCGTGCGTATCGGCGCCATGCGCTGCCACAGCCAGGCCCTGACCTTCAAGCTGAAGAAGGATGTGCCACTGGCTGATGTGGAGGCCATGATCGCCGCCGACAACCCGTGGGCCAAGGTCGTACCCAACACCCGTGAGGCCACCATCAGGGACCTGACACCGGTGGCAGTGACCGGCACCATGAACATCCCGGTCGGCCGCATCCGCAAGCTCGCCATGGGGCCGGAGTATCTTGGCGCCTTCACCGTCGGCGACCAGTTGCTGTGGGGCGCGGCCGAACCGCTGCGCCGCATGTTGCGCATCCTGCTTGACGCATAATCGCCGCAAGGCACAACGACAACGGCCTGTAACCACGAGTTACAGGCCGTTGTCGTTTGGCAACATGGGAGAAGGTGTAACTGCTCGCCAACCCTCATCCCCCAAAGTTAAAACCTGTCTCAGCTTGTCAGGCTAAGACATTGATGTTAAGTTCGTTTTTCCGATTTCAGCGTCGAGGCGTTTGTCCGAATGATGAGAAAAATATTGCCTGCTGACAGAGCATTGGAGGCTCAAAAAGTGATGAGAAAGCCGCAGCGCTGGCAAGCTACTGCATTGGCAGCTGCCACTGCAGTCCTCCTTGGAGTTGCCAGCTTCGACGCCCAGGCCCTTGCATTGGGCCGCCTGACTGTCCAGTCCGCGCTTGGGGAGCCCCTGCGTGCCGAAATCGACATTCCCGACATCAATGCCGAGGAAGCCGCCAGCCTGAAGGCCGGTGTTGCCTCCCCCGACGCCTTCAAGGCGGCCGGGCTGGAGTACAACCTTACTGTCGCCAACATGCAGATCGCGCTGATGCGCCGGCCCGATGGCCGCATGTACCTGCGCCTGTCCAGCGACCGTGCGGTAAACGACCCCTTCCTTGACCTGATCCTCGAAGCCAACTGGGCGTCAGGGCGCATTGTCCGCGACTACACGCTGCTGTTCGACCCTCCGGCCATGCGCCAGCCGTCGCCCATGGCCGCGCCGACTGCGCCACAGATTTCTTCCCAGCCGACGCCTCGCTCCGCCCCTGCTACCGCGCTGCCACCGGTTTCGCCGCCCGCTTCTGCAACCCCGTCCGCACGGGCGCCTGCTGCAGCAAGGCCCGCCGCGCCGCGCCCTGCGCAGGCCAGCCGCCCGGAGCCAGCTGGCGATGGCAAGAAGGTAACTGTGCAGGCCGGAGACACTGCGGGCAAGATCGCCGCGTCCAACAAGCCTGCAAGCATCTCGCTCGACCAGATGCTCGTGGCGTTGCTGCGAGCCAATCCTGACGCCTTCATTGCCGGCAACATCAACCGTGTAAAAGCCGGTGCCGTTCTCGATATCCCGACTGAGGAGCAGGCCTCGGCGATTTCGTCAGGTGAAGCCACCCAGACGCTGGTTGCGCAAAGCAAGGACTTCAACGATTTCCGCCGCAAGCTGGCCGAGGGCGCACCGACAACCCAGGTTGCAGCCGCTGACCGCGCAGCGGGCGGCAAGGTGCAAGCCAAGGTCGAGGACAAAAAGGCATCGGCCGCAACACCCGACAAGCTGACCCTGTCCAAGGGCGCAGTGCAGGCCAAGGCCAACGAGGAAAAGATTGCCAAGGAGCGCCAGGCCAAGGAAGCCTCTGCCCGCGTGGCAGAACTGTCCAAGAATATCAGCGAGCTCAGCCGCATCGGCGCCGCTTCCGGCGCCGGAGGCTCCACGCCGGCAGCCGCATCCAGTGCGGCCAGGGCAAGCGTCAACGTCCCAGCACCAAGCCTGGCCAGTGCTGCAAGCGCCCCCAGGCCAGTGGCATCGGCAGCGGCGCCTGTGGCTACCGCTGCGTCTGCACCCAGGCCAGCCGCATCGGCCCCGGCAACTGCAGCATCTGCAGCCCGGCCCGCTTCTGCGCCGGCACCTGTAGCAGCACCCGCCCCGGCGATTGTTGCAGCCTCTGCACCTGCTCCTGCCCCGGTGAGCGCGCCTGTGGCCGCAGTACCGGCTGCAGCCACCGCAAGCGCCGCCTCCGCGCCTGCAGCACCGACCCCTGCAATGCTGGCTGCTGCCAGCGCAGCCTCGTCGCCCGCCTCCAGCGCTGGAACCTCCACCACTTCAGCGGTGCCGGCGTCTGCGGCCCCCGCACCCAGGCCGCCCGTCAAGGTCGCCCCGCCCCCGCCGCCTGAGCCGACCATCGTCGAACAGCTGATGGAAAACCCGCTCATCCCGGGTGCGGTTGCGCTGCTGATAGCACTGCTTGCCGGTTTTGGCTTCTACAGAGTCCGCCAGCGCAGACGCTCCACCCAGGTCGACAGCTCGTTCCTCGAGAGCCGCCTGCAACCCGACTCATTCTTCGGCGCAAGCGGCGGCCAGCGGATTGACACCAACGAAGGCGGAGCCACCGGCTCGTCCATGGTGTATTCGCCAAGCCAGCTGGATGCAGCCGGCGATGTGGACCCGGTCGCCGAGGCTGACGTTTACCTGGCCTACGGCCGGGACCTGCAAGCCGAGGAAATCCTCAAGGAAGCCATGCGGACCAACCCGTCGCGGGTGGCCATCCATGGCAAGCTGCTCGAGATTTATGCCAAGCGCCGGGACGGCAAGGCGTTCGAGGTCGTCGCGACCGAGGCTTTTGGCCTGACCCATGGCGAAGGCCCGGAGTGGGAGCACATCTGCGAACTGGGCCGCGAGCTCGACGCGTCCAACCCGATGTACCAGCCCGGCGGCCAGCCCGCGCCGCGGCCCGGCGCGCCGGCCAATGCGCCGATGGGCACCGGCTTTGCCACCAGCACGATTCCCCAGGCCATCCAGCCGGAGCTGTCCGAGTCGCCAGCGCCCGTCGACCTTGACCTCGATCTCGACTTCTCCCTGGGTGATGACCCTGCCCCGTCACCCGCGCCCGCGCGAGCCAGTGCGCCTGTGCCGTCCGAGCCCACGGTAGCCATGAAGGCCATGCCTTCCGCACCGCCTTCGCTCGACATGGACTTTGGTTCGGCAACCGTTGCGCTGCAGGCGCCGACTTCGCCGCCGGTCACCGACACTGTCAAGCTGTCGGTACCTGACCTGGCCTTGTCTGCCAGCAGCCTGAGCTTCACGCCGGAACCGGCCCCGGCCCCGGCGCCTGTCGCACGGCCTGCTCCCGCACCTGCAGCAGCACCGGACGCCGGGATGATCGAATTTGACCTGGGTGCCCTGTCGCTTGACCTGGGGCCAACGACTGAAGCGCCGGCAGCACCTGCCGGTTCTGATGACCCGCTCGAAACCAAGCTGGCCCTGGCAGAAGAATTCCGCAGCATTGGCGATACCGACGGCGCGCGCGCGCTGGTGCAGGAAGTCGTGGCGGAAGCTTCCGGCAGCCTAAAGGCCAAGGCGGAACGCTTCCTCGCGGAGCTGACCTGACCGCGGGATTCCTGAGGGGCTGACCATGCGGTTGGCACTGGGCGTCAGCTACAACGGACAGGCTTACGAGGGCTGGCAAAGCCAGTCCTCTGGCCTGACCATTCAGGACAAGCTCGAAGACGCACTCCGCAAGTTCACGACGCAGCCTGTCAGCACCCTGTGTGCCGGCCGCACGGATTCGGGCGTGCATGGCCTGATGCAGGTCGTGCACTTTGACACGCCCCTTGAACGCGACATGTCGTCCTGGGTACGAGGCACCAACCGTTTCCTGCCGGCCGACATCGCCATCCAGTGGGCCATGTCAGTCCCTGACGCATTCCACAGCCGGGCCAGCGCCATTGCCCGGCGCTATGCCTATGTACTGCTGCAATCGCCCGTGCGGCCAAGCGTCGAGGCTGGCCGCGTCGGCTGGGCATTCCGGCCCCTGGACGGCGAGGCCATGCGCAATGCAGCGGGCCACCTGCTGGGCGAGCACGACTTCACCTCCTTCCGTGCGTCGGCCTGCCAGGCCAGATCGCCCGTCAAGACCCTGACCCGGCTCGAGATCAGTCAACGCGGCCCTTACTGGCGATTCGAGTTCGAGGCCAACGCCTTCCTGCATCACATGATCCGCAACATCATGGGATGCCTTGTCGCCGTTGGCCAGGGCAGCCAGCCCGCGGGCTGGGTGCACGAAGTCCTGGCTGCCCGCGACCGGGATGCGGCGGCCCCGACTTTCTCCCCCGACGGCCTTTACTTCCTCGGCCCGGTCTATGAAGCCAGGTGGGGGTTGCCGGACCGCACGCCTGCGTATGATTGGCTCCCATGACCCAGCCCCATGCACGAACCCGGATCAAGATCTGCGGCCTCACCCGCGAGCAGGACGTGGATGCCGCCGTGGAAGCCGGGGCCGATGCGGTCGGCTTCGTCATGTATGCGCCAAGTCCACGCTTTATCACGCCTGCGCGGGCGGCGGAACTGGCCCGGCGCCTGCCCCCTTTCGTCACGCCGGTACTGCTGTTCGTCAACGAAAGCAGCGCGGCCATACAGGCAGCCGCCGCAGGCATGGCCAACGCCGTCATCCAGTTCCACGGGGACGAAACGCCTGCGCAGTGCCTGGAGGCCACGAATCACGGCGCCCGCCCCTTCATGCGCGCGGCCCGCATACCCCTTGATGAATCGGTGCCTTTTGACTTGCTAAAATTCGCTTCCGATTACTCCAGTGCCCAGGCCATCCTGCTCGACGCCCATGTCGACGGATACGGCGGCGGCGGGAAAGCATTCAATTGGTCACGGCTTCCTCCAGGCGTTCCCTCTCACCTCGTTTTGTCTGGTGGACTCACGCCTGCAAACGTGACCGATGGCATCGTGCAAGTACGGCCGCGCTGCAAAACGCTGGCCGTTGACGTGAGCTCCGGCGTCGAGTCTGCCAAAGGCATCAAGGACGCGGAAAAGATCCACCGGTTTGTCGCGGCTGTTCGTGCCGCCGACAGGCCACTTGCGTAAAACCATCCATGTCACAGTATCTCCAGCCCGATGCCGCGGGCCATTTCGGCAACTACGGGGGCAGCTTCGTCAGCGAAACCCTCACCCACGCCATCAGCGAACTGCGGGGCGCCTATGCGAAGTACCAGCACGACCCGGAGTTCCTCGCTGAATTCCACTACGAGCTCAAGCATTTCGTCGGCCGCCCCTCCCCGGTCTACCATGCGGCGCGGACCAGCCGCGAGCAGGGCGGCGCGCAGATCTACCTCAAGCGTGAAGACCTGAACCACACCGGCGCGCACAAGATCAACAACGTGATCGGCCAGGCCATGCTGGCGCGCCGCATGGGCAAGCCACGCGTGATTGCCGAGACCGGCGCCGGCCAGCACGGCGTGGCCACGGCCACCATCTGCGCCCGCTACGGGCTGGAATGCGTGGTCTACATGGGCAGCGAGGACGTCAAGCGCCAGAGTCCCAACGTTTACCGCATGAACCTGCTGGGAGCCACCGTGGTGCCGGTCGAGTCCGGCAGCAAGACACTCAAGGACGCGCTCAACGAGGCCATGCGCGACTGGGTCGCCAATGTGGACAACACCTTCTACATCATCGGCACCGTGGCCGGCCCGCACCCGTACCCGATGATGGTGCGCGACTTCCAGAGCGTGATCGGCAAGGAATGCATCACCCAGATGCCCGACATGAACGAGGGCCGGCAACCCGACGTTGTGGTGGCCTGCGTGGGCGGTGGCAGCAATGCCATGGGCATCTTCCACCCTTACATCCCGTTCGAATCCACGCGCCTGATCGGCGTCGAAGCCGCCGGCGAAGGCCTGGACAGTGGACGGCATTCCGCATCGCTGCAGCGCGGCAGCCCCGGCGTGCTGCATGGCAACCGCACCTACATCCTGCAGGACGAGGACGGCCAGATCACCGAAACACACAGCGTGAGCGCCGGCCTGGACTACCCCGGCGTCGGGCCGGAACATGCCTGGCTCAAGGACATCGGCCGGGCTGAGTATGTCGGCATCACCGACAAGGAAGCGCTGGATGCGTTTCACTACCTGTGCCGCACCGAAGGCATCATTCCCGCGCTGGAATCCAGCCATGCCGTGGCTTATGCCATGAAGCTGGCCCGGGCCATGAAGCCCGAACAGAGCATCCTGGTCAACCTCTCCGGCCGGGGCGACAAGGACAT
This sequence comes from Pseudomonadota bacterium, assembly GCA_040385105.1. Lineage (GTDB taxonomy): Bacteria > Pseudomonadota > Gammaproteobacteria > Burkholderiales > Burkholderiaceae_C > JACMQX01. The sequence continues at coordinate 55,038 of JAZKHY010000049.1, read as the reverse complement.
AGGCACCGTGGCCGACCTCGCGGGTGCCGACTTCTACGACCGCCCGTCCATGCGCGGCGTCGCTGTCAAAGGCGGCAACAAGGCAGACATCCACGGCAGCAAGGTGGCGCCATGAGCCGGATCGACACCACATTGGCCCGGCTCAAGGCCCAGGGGCGCAAGGCGCTCATTCCCTATGTGACGGCCGGTTTCCCGTTCGCCGACATCACGCCCGAGCTCATGCTGGGCATGGTCGCTTCAGGCGCGGACATCATCGAACTGGGCGTCCCGTTCAGCGACCCGATGGCCGACGGCCCGGTGATCCAGAAGGCTGGCGAGAAGGCCCTGGCGCTGGGTATCGGCACGCGCCAGGTGCTGGACATGGTCCGTCGGTTCCGCTCGCAGGACGCCAACACGCCCGTGGTCCTGATGGGCTACGCCAACCCCGTTGAGCGCTACGACCTCAAGCACGGCAGGGATGCGTTCATCCGTGACGCATCCGCGGCGGGCGTTGACGGCGTGCTCATCGTGGACTACCCGCCCGAGGAGTGCGAAGATTTCGCGGCCAAGCTGCGTGCCCACGGCATGGACCTGATCTTCCTGCTGGCGCCCACCTCCACAGACGAGCGCATGGCGCAGGTGGCCCGGGTGGCCAGTGGCTACGTCTACTACGTCTCGCTCAAGGGCGTCACGGGTGCCGGCAACCTGGACACCGATGCCGTGGAAGCCATGCTGCCACGCATCCGCAAGCATGTGAGCATTCCCGTAGGCGTCGGCTTCGGCATCCGCGATGCAGCCACGGCAAGGGCCGTGGGCAAGGTGGCCGACGCCGTTGTCATCGGCAGCAAGATCATCCAGCTGATCGAGAACCAGCCCCGGGAAGCCGTCGTGGGAACGGCGGCTGAATTCCTGGCGGGCATCCGTACCGCGCTAGACTCTCAGTAATTGAAGGAGAACACGCATGTCCTGGCTTGAAAAGCTCCTCCCGCCGAAGATCCAGCAAACCGACCCGGCCGACCGCCGCACCGTGCCCGAGGGCCTGTGGGTCAAGTGCCCGAGCTGCGAAACCGTGCTGTACAAGACCGACCTGGAGCAGAACCAGAACGTCTGCCCGACCTGCAGCCACCACCACCGCATTGGCGCCCGGGCCAGGCTTGACGCCTTCCTGGACGCCGAGGGCCGCTATGAACTGGGCCAGGAAGTCATCCCGGTCGATGCGCTCAAGTTCAAGGACAGCCGCAAGTACCCCGAACGCCTGAAAGAAGCGCTGGAATCCACCGGCGAGACCGACGCGCTGATCGTCATGGGCGGCGCCGTCCACAGCATCAGCCTGGTGGCCGCATGCTTCGAGTTTGATTTCATGGGTGGCAGCATGGGAAGCGTGGTCGGCGAGCGCTTTGTGCGTGGCGTCCATGCTGCCATCGAGCAGAAAGTGCCATTCGTCTGCTTCACCGCCACCGGCGGTGCCCGCATGCAGGAAGGCTTGCTGAGCCTCATGCAAATGGCCAAGACGAATGCCGCGCTCACGCGCCTTGCCAAGAAGGGCCTGCCCTACGTGAGCGTGCTGACCGACCCGACCATGGGGGGGGTAAGCGCAGGCTTTGCGTTTGTGGGCGATGTGGTGATTGCCGAGCCCAAGGCGCTGATCGGCTTTGCCGGCCCCCGGGTGATCGAATCCACTGTGCGGGTGACGCTGCCCGAAGGCTTCCAGCGCGCCGAGTTCCTGCAGCAAAAGGGCGCCATCGACTTCATCTGTGACCGGCGCGAGCTGCGCAAGACTGTGGCGAACACCCTCGCCATGCTGCTGCGCCAGCCAGCGGACGCCGTGTCCTAACGGAGCAGCGAAGCCTGCAGATGCCCCAGGATGATGGCGGCAACCTGCAGCAGCACCAGCAGCGCAAGGGGCGACAGGTCAACCCCGCCCACCAGCGGGATGGCGCGGCGCAAGGGCCGCAGCAGCGGCGAGCAGAGCCTGTCGATCACGTCATACAGCGGCGACCCAGGCTGCACCCACGACAGGACGGCATAGACAATCATCAGCGCGGTCATGGCTGAAATCGCCAGTTGCAGCGTGCCGAAGGCTGCCAGCACCGGCAACAACACGAACCCCATGGCGCTGCCAGCCAGCAGCAGCAAGATGCCGAATTGCACCAGTTTCAGCAGGAACGCCCCCACCAGACTGGACAGGTCCCATCGCCCCACCGGCGGGATGACGCGCCGCAGCGGAAGAACCAGCCAGTCCGTCAGCGCAAACACCACGCGCCCGACCGGGTTGGAGAACGACACCCGCTGGTACTGCATGTACAGGCGCAGCAGGCAAGCACCACCCAGCAGGCCGGTGGCAACATCGAGCAGGAAGGCAACGATTTGGTAGAGCATGTGCACGGGTCAATGATGTCGTGGGATGATAACGGTCAGGCAGAATTCCTGAATGTCGCAGGCCCTTACGCTCTCCTCCCTTCCCCTGTTTCCGCTGGGCACCGTGCTCTTTCCGGGCGGTTTGCTGCCGCTGCGGATATTCGAGGTCCGCTACCTCGACATGATCGCCCGCTGCCACAAGGCCGGTGCACCGTTTGGCGTCGTTTCCCTCACCCAAGGCTCCGAGGTGCGCGTCGCCGGCGCGCGGGCTGAAACCTTCAACACCGTCGGGACGCTGGCCGTCATCACCTCCTTCGAGGTACCCAACCCGGGCCTCATGGCCATCCAGTGCACCGGCGCCCAGCGCTTTCGGATCACCTCGCGGGACCAGCTGCGCCATGGCCTGTGGGTGGCCGATGTTCAGCGCATGGACATGGACATGGCGGTGCAGATTCCACCGGACCTTCAGGGCACGGCCACCGCGCTGGAAAAAGTCATCAACACGCTGCGCCAGCGCGCAGGCGCGCCCGGGCAGTTCCCCATTCTTGAACCCTTTCAGCTCGAGGATTGCGGCTGGGTCGCCAACCGCTGGTGCGAGCTGCTGCCGCTACCGCTCGAACTCAAGCAGAGGCTGATGGAGCTGGACAACCCGCTGGTGAGGCTGGAGCTGGTCAGTGATGTGCTGGCGCGGACGGGGATTGCCGGCTGACTGCAGGCAGCGGGCGCCCCTGCCGGTCAGGGCGGGGCGGAGTATTCGGGCACCTGAGTGCGCAGCCATTCGCGCAATGACGACGCCATTGGCGCAGGGCCAGCCGCCGCAATCCAGTCCACCACCGCGCCTATGTCAACAGATTGCCCACCAGAAGTCTTGGCAACGCGCAGTTTAGGGTGCGGCGTGGGTTCGGTGGTTTCATCATCGGCAAGCAGTTCCTCATAGAGCTTTTCGCCGGGACGCAGTCCCGTATAGCTGATCGGCACATCCTGTTCAGTCTTTCCCGACAGGCGGATCAGAAGCCGCGCGAGATCCACAATCTTCATGGGCTCACCCATGTCCAGCACGAATATCTGGCCGGACCGTCCCATCAACCCGGCCTGCAGGACCAACTGGGCCGCCTCCGGTATGGTCATGAAGTACCGCACGATGTCGGGATGCGTCACTGTTACAGGGCCGCCTCGCGCAATCTGCTCGCTGAACAACGGCACTACCGAGCCGCTGGAACCCAGCACATTGCCAAACCGCACCGAGACAAACTGGGTCGCCTGGAAATTCGCGGCAACCCCCTGTACGACCAGTTCCGCCATGCGCTTGCTGGCCCCCATGACGTTTGTCGGATTGACGGCCTTGTCGGTGGAAATCAACACAAACCTTTTCGCGCCGCATTGTCCGGCCATGCGCGCGGAATGCAAGGTGCCCAGGATATTGGTGCGCAAGGCTTCGACCTCGTTGAGTTCCTCCATGAGCGGTACGTGCTTGTAGGCTGCTGCATGGAAAACCACGGCGGGGCGATGCAGGGATGCAATCGCCTGCAAGCGCTCCGGCTCCCGGACGTTGGCCGTGTAGTACAGGCCTTTCATCTGTGGATGCGCCTCGCGCAGCTCCTGTTCGAGCCGGTAGACCGAGAACTCCGAAATGTCCACGCAGACAAGGCGGGCCACGCCGAAGCGTGCGATCTGGCGGCACAACTCCGAACCGATGGAGCCGCCCGCACCAGTCACCAACACGGTCTGTCCCGAGAGGAGTTCAGACAGGCCCTGGATGTCAAGATGGACTGCGTCGCGCCCCAACAGGTCCTCAAGCTCAATCCTGCGCAGCCCGGAATTCTCCGCACGCAGCCAGTCGTCGGGGCGCGGCATCGTCAGCAGGGTCAGGCCCGCGCCACTGGACTGCAGCAGCACCTCGCGGCGCTCGGCTGAGCCGGGCGGGCTGGCCACCAGCGCAGTGGACGCTCCGGTCGCAGCAGCAATGTCAGCAATCCGCGCGAGGACGCCCAATACGGGAATGTTCTGCAGGGATTTCCCCCGCTCCCCCTCCAAAGGGGACACGATGCCTGCCGCATGCCACTGGCTGGACGTCTTCAAAGCCCGCAAGGCATCAGATGCATCCTTGAGGGAACCCACAATCAGCAGAGGCCGTGAGTTGGTAGCCGCATCCGATTGGCGCTCGGCGAGCATGCGCGATCCTGCACGCGCCGCCCCGAGCAAGACCAGACAGATCAGAGGGTGGAGCACCAGCACCGAGCGGGGGAAATTCGGGAAGCGCAGCATCATGACGGAGGCGGTCGCAAACAGCGCACCGACCATGAGCCCTCCTCCCAGCCGCCGCAGTTCCGTCAGGCTCACAAAGCGCCACACGTGCCGATAGACCCCCGTCACTGCCAGCGCCACCCCATACGCGAGAACCGGCAACCAGATAGTGGTGATCGCCATGTCTGCAAACTCGTCCGCAAGATCAAGATTGAACCGCAGCCAGAACGCCAGCCACCAGGCACAGGCGACGAGCACGGCGTCGATCACGCCGGCTCCGGCATTGGCAGGATTGATTTTCGGGAGCAGTTGACGCATGGGCATCGATTATTATTGGGACTTGACTAAAAACAGTGGGTCCGGATGTTCAACAACAAATCCGTCTTGATCACGGGCGGCACCGGCTCGTTCGGTCACCAGTACGTCCAGACGATTCTCGCTGGTTACAAGCCAAGCCGGATTGTCGTGTTTTCCCGTGACGAGTTGAAGCAGTATGAAATGGCGCAACGCTTCAATGCGGACTGCATGCGCTATTTCATCGGTGATGTCCGTGATGGCGAGCGGCTGTCCCAGGCGATGAAGGGCGTTGACTACGTGATCCACGCTGCGGCCCTCAAGCAGGTGCCCGCTGCGGAGTACAACCCCATGGAGTGCATCAAAACCAACATCCATGGCGCGGAAAACGTGATCAAGGCCGCGATCGCCAACAATATCGAGAAAGTCATTGCCCTGTCCACGGACAAGGCCGCCAACCCCATCAACCTCTATGGGGCGACCAAGCTCGCTTCCGACAAGCTCTTTGTCGCTGCCAACAACATGGTCGGTGGCGGCCGCACACGGTTCTCCGTGGTCCGCTATGGCAATGTCGTTGGATCACGCGGCTCGGTAGTTCCGCTCTTCATGAAGTTGTTGGCCGAAGGTGCCAAAAGCCTGCCGATCACCGATCCCCGCATGACGCGTTTCTGGATCAGCCTGCAGCAGGGTGTTGATTTCGTGCTGGACAATTTTCGGCGCATGCAGGGCGGCGAGATCTTCGTGCCGAAGATTCCGTCCATCCGGATGGTCGACCTGGCGGAGGCCATGGCGCCTGGCGTTCCTACGCAGGTCGTGGGCATCCGCCCGGGCGAGAAGCTGCACGAAATCATGTGCCCCTCCGACGACTCGCATCTCACGCTGTCATTCAGCAGGCATTTCGTGATCCGGCCCACCATCCGGTTTTTCGCCGCCGACATGAACTACCTTCGCGATGCGATGGGCGACGAAGGCACGCCGGTGGCCCAGGGTGAGGAATACAACTCGGGCAACAATCCGCACTTCCTGAGCGTGGAGGAAATCCGCGCATTCAACCAGGCCGCCATGGCCTGACAGGTCAGTTCAGCCGCTTGAATCCGTCATGGCAGACCGGGCCCTTGAGCAGCCCCTTGACGTCCATGCCATCCTGGCACTTGCGTACCAGCGCAAACACCGGGTCCAGGGCATCGAGATACGCGCTGATGATTGCCGGTGTGTGTGCGGTTGATGCATAAAAGCCCGGGCCGGCAAGATAGCCCTTTTCCAGCATTTCCTGAACCATCAAGGTCTTGAAAGCCAGCGCCTGCGGCCCTGCGAACGAGAAACTGGCAAGGGCCGGCAGCCCGCTCACCTGAATGTCGAGTCCATGCCGCGCAGCGAGATCCTTCCAGCCCGCAATGACGGACTTGCCCAGGCGGGTGATCGTCTCCCAAGACTCCACGCGCTCCATCACCTCCAGCGTCTTGAGCGCTGCGGCCGACCCTATCCGCTCGGTCCAGAAACTGCTTGAGATGAAAGTCGTCTGCGCCGCTTCCATGATCTCACGCCGGCCCAGAACGGCAGTGACCGCATATCCGTTCCCAAGGGTCTTGCCGAATGTGGCCATGTCCGGCTCCACACCGTACTGCTTGTGCAGGCCGCCAAAAGTCTGGCGGAATCCCGACGTGCACTCGTCAAAGACCAGCACGATTCCGCGCTCCGTCGCAAGGCGCCGGATTTTCCCGAGGAAGTCGTCAGCAGGTTCATGGTTACGAGACACTTCCATCTTTATGACGCCGATCGGATGACTGTCAACCAGTGCCTGCAGCTCCTCAAAATGGTTGTACCTGAACGTGTGCACCGACCCGCGCAGGTCCAGCGGCACGCCGTTGGCCTCGAGCCCTGGCAGCAGGTGCCCGGTCAGATGATCGGCGTCGCCCAGGTTTGCCGCAAGGTACCAGTCGTGCCAGCCATGGTAGCCACAGATCGCCACCTGGGTCCTTCCGGCCGCAGCACGCGCAATCCGGATTGATACAGCGTTTGCCTCCCCGCCTGACCGCGCAAAACGCACCATGTCCGCCCACGGGTGCATTTCCACGAGGCGCTCCGCAAGGTAGACCTCCTCTGGCGCGTTGAGTGTTGTGAGGTTACCCGCACTGACGACGGCACGCACGGCATCATCGACTTCGGGGTGAGCGTATCCAAGCGTGTTCGTACCAATACCCATCATCGACATGTCGATGAACTCACGCCCGTCAAGATCCCAGACCCGGCAATCGCTGGATTTGCTGTAGTAGGCGGGCCATTGGTCCGGCGCGAACATCTCCGCCCGCTTGGACAGCAGCATGTTGCCTCCAGGTATGACACGCTTGGCGCGTTTCCAAAGTTTCTGGCCTGTTCCCATTCGGGCTCCTTCATTGCGTTGAATTGTGAGGTTTGGCATGAACAGTTCCGGCTTCTGGCGACGCAGCGCCATCACTTCCTGCCAGCTGAAATCGGTACGCGGCGCGAAGTGCCTGCATATGTTGAGGATGACTTCATAGTCTGCGGGTTCGTCGACCGTCCAGCGCTCATCCGACAAATCCTCACTTCCGGGAGCATTGCCAACCCTGAACCTGCCAGGCTCCTTCATGTACGGCGTCACGTGCTCACGATCATAGGAAAGTGTCGCCTCCTTCCAGGCCCGGCGAAGTGCGGCGAAGGTGAACACCTCGATATCCAGCCCGTCGGGATACGTGGGAGGATTGGTATTGCTGAGATAGTCCACCCCCGACTGGCTGAACGCATCCACGACCTGGTCCACGAGCAGTGGATCCACCAGCGGGCAATCCCCAGTGATCCGGATGACAATTTCCGGCGAATGCCCTTCGGCTGCCCGGTAGTAGCGGTCCAGCACGTCGCCCTCGCTGCCGTGGTACACCTCGTAGCCCAGGCTCCTCACATGCCGGGCCAGCGGGTCGTTTCGCGGATCGGTGGAAGTGGCGAGCACGATACTGTCAACGCGACGGGCACGGGAAAGCCTTGAAAGCAGCAGCTCGATCATCGGAACACCGCCAACAGGCAGCATCACCTTGTCAGGCAGACGGGTGGATCCCATGCGGGCCTGGACGATGGCAATGCATGTCATTTGATTTTCCATTGTGAAGGGTTGATGAGTCCGGGCGCATCGCAGCGCAACGCATCCGGGGGGTGCACCGCCGGCGCTCGCGCCGCAACGAGGACTTCGCCAAGCTGCTGCGGGGAAGTCACCCCCACGACCACCCGGGAAGCGAATGGCCGCGACAGGACAAACGACAGGCTCGCCTCCAGCGCGCTGGTGCCCTGATCGTGCAGCCACTGGTGCCATAGTCCCCACAACGGCTGCCAGGCCGCAAAAAATGCCGGCCGTGCGCCTTCATCCATGAGCAGCAGCCCTTGAAGGAACGCAGACCTGAGATGGATTTCAACCCCCTGGTCCACGAGGCGCGACGCCCAGCCACTGGTTTCAAGCCCGCGGTCAATGACATTGAACGGTGCCTGTACAACCTCCACGGGAAAGGCTGCGATCGCAAGCCCCAGCTCCTCGGGTGAGTAAACCGAAATGCCAAGCCGCCGGGTCATCCCGAGTTCCTTGACCTGCCGCAGGGCCCGGACAAGTTCGGGCCCGCGGGGTCCTGAGAGCTGGACGGGCGCGTGAAGCAACAGCGTATCCAGCTTGCGAATGCCCAGTCTTTCGAGGCTGCCGGCTACCTGGGCTGAAGCCCAGGCTCCAATATCAGTGCATTCAGCAGGAAATGCAGGAAGCTTGGACACAACATCCCAATCCTGAACGCCTATCTCGCCCAGGCGCGTCTCGCTCTGCCCGTACGCAATGGCCGTGTCTATGGTCCTGCATCCCGCCTGCCGTGCATCTCGCACGATCATGGCTGCATGCGAAAGGCTGGTTTGCCCCGACTTGTTGGACACCCCATATTCGAGCCCGAACTGCGCCGTACCAAGCGCCACGCGCTCCATGCCGGTGCCCGTGCCTGTACGGCTATCCTGCTGGTTGGCTGCGGATTCATTCACGGCGCCATTTTCACCCATATCGCGACGTGCCCGCCCCACCGGCCGACCTACAATCCGCACGTGGCCGACACCCCCCCTACCCCAAATTTGCGCCGGCGTCCCGGCCGGGCGCTTGTGACGGGCGCTACCGGAATGCTCGGCAGCGTGCTGGTACCCCGGCTGCTGCAGGCGGGATACCAGGTCGAGACTGCCGCCAGGAGCGGTGGCGTGACCTTTAAAGAGGATTTGACAACACCGGGCGCCGCTTCGCGCATGATCGCAATGGCGGAACCCGACGCCGTGATCCACCTCGCTGCGGCGACCGACGTGGATCGCTGCGAGCGTGAGCCGCATTGGGCCTACCTCCAGAATGTTCAGGCCGCGCAACTGCTTGCGATGGCCTGTGCGCAGGCCGCGAAGCCGGTGCACCTTGTCCATATATCCACGGACCATGTCTACGATGGCGACGGTTGCCATGCCGAGGCTGACGTGACCATCAGGAACCACTATGCCATCTCCAAGCTGGCGGGAGAGCTGGCCGTACTGACGCACCCCGCAACGACCGTGCTGCGCGTCAATTTCATCGGCAGGTCGCTCCGCCCGGGGCGCAACAGTTTCAGCGACTGGGTTGTCGCATCGCTGCGCAGCGGCAGCGAGATCCAGGTGTTTGGCGACGTCTCGTTCAGCCCGCTCAGGATGGAGACCCTCGCACGCACCATCAGCCACGTGATGGCTTACCCCTGCCATGGCATCTTCAATGCGGGTGCCCGCGGGGCCATGTCCAAGGCGGCGGTGGCCCATTTTCTGGCTCAAGGCCTTAGACTTGATGCCTCCGGCATGCGCACGGTCAACCTGGCTGACAGGCAGTTGCCGGCGCCACGGCCCACCGGGATGGCCATGAACAGCACACGCTTCGAGCAGGCCTTCAGCCTGCCCCTGCCCGGCATTGAAGCAGAGATGCAGGCCCTAGTTGAGGAGTATTCAAGTGAAGTATGACCGCGAACTGGATATCGGTGGAAAGGCCATCGGACCTGATCATCCGACCTATTTCATCGCTGACATTGCAGCCAACCATGACGGGGATCTGGGCCGCGCGAGGGAACTGATTTATATGGCCGCAGAAGCCGGGGCAGACGCGGCGAAATTCCAGCATTTCAAGGCCGGCAGCATTGTGAGCGACCGGGGATTCCGGACTCTGGGCGGTCAACAGTCCCACCAGTCGAAGTGGAGCAAGTCAGTGTTCGAGGTATATCAGGACGCATCTGTATCGCTGGACTGGACGCCGGCACTCAAGGAAACCTGTGACAAGGCAGGCGTTGCGTTTTTCACCAGCCCGTATGCCTATGACCTGGTGGACGCAGTGGACGACTACGTCCCCGCATACAAGATCGGCTCCGGCGACATAACATGGACAGGCATCATCGAGTACATCGCCGGCAAGGGCAAGCCCTTCATCCTGGCCAGCGGGGCCTCGACGCTCGATGAGGTCGTGGCTGCCGTGGAGACTGCAACCGCGATCAATCCCCGATTTGCGCTGCTCCAGTGCAACACCAATTACACCGCGTCGCTGGAAAACTTCCGCTACATCCAGCTGAACGTACTGCGCAGTTATGCAGCCATGTTCCCGGGCATGGTGCTTGGCCTGAGCGACCATACCCCCGGCCACGCCACCGTGCTGGGGGCTGTGGCGCTCGGCGCGCGCATCATCGAGAAGCATTTCACGGACGACATGACGCGGACCGGGCCGGACCACGCATTTTCGATGGACCCCCGGACCTGGCGCGACATGGTTGACCGCACCCGCGAGCTTGAGAATGCCCTGGGGACCGGCGTCAAGAAGGTCGAGGCCAACGAGCGGGAAACTGTGGTGCTGCAAAGGCGCAGCCTGCGTGCAAGAACTGCCCTTGCATCGGGCACCGTGCTTGACGCGTCCATGCTGGAGCCGCTGCGCCCCTGCCCGGCTGACGGCATACCGCCCCTGCACCTGCCTGAAATCGTGGGTCGTGCGCTGCGCAGCCCCATCGCTGCAGGAGACCACCTCAAATGGACCGATCTCGCATAGCGGTCATCATCCCCGCGCTGAACGAGTCGGCCACGATCAGCCAGGTGGTCAGGGCCGTTGCGGCGCACGGCCAGGCCATCGTGGTTGATGACGGTTCCAGCGACACCACGGCAGCGATCGCAGAGCAGGCCGGCGCCCAGGTCGTCCGGCATGCACGAAACCAGGGGTACGACGGGGCACTGAACTCCGGTTTCGCCCACGCTGACCGGCAGGGTTTTGAGTATTTCGTAACGGTCGACGCGGATGGCCAGCACAATCCGGCGCTCATTTCGGCATTTGTGGCCCGCCTTGATGACGGCGCGGATGTGGTCGCAGGCGTGCGGGACCGCAGGCAGAGGCTGGGCGAGCACGTGTTTGCCTGGGTCGGTGGCGTGCTTTGGGGAATTCGCGACCCGATGTGCGGGATGAAGGCTTATCGCGCGGACCTGTACCGGATGCTTGGACACTTCGACGCCTATCAGTCCATCGGTACGGAGCTTTGCATTTTTGCAGTGCGCTCAGGCAAGCGCATGGACCAGATTCCGGTGGCAACCGCTGACCGGCAGGACAGTCCGCGTTTTGGCCGTCGTTGGGTAGCCAACCGCAGGATTCTCAGGGCACTTGTCCTGGGCATCTTCCGCCGGCAAGTCCCAACCGCGTCCCCCCAGGAACAACCATGATCCGGAAAATCAAGACCTTTCTCGTAAACCTCCTGCCTGCCGGACTGAGCCTGCCCGTCCGCTTCATGTACAACCGCCTGACCGGGCGTCTCGAGCCGGAGATTGCGTTGTTGCCGCAACTGGTGCGCAAGGGCTCGCTGGCGCTGGACGTCGGTGCCAACATCGGCTTCTACGGCTACGCGCTGCACCGCGCAGGCGTGCAGGTTGAATGCTTCGAGCCGGTACCGGGCTGCGCCAGCGTCATTCAGGCGTATGGGGCGCCTGGCATCAACGTGCATTGCATGGGCTTGTCAGACGCCCAAGGCGAGGCGCAGCTTTTCGTCCCGCAACGCGGAGGCCGGCTTGCAACAGCGCAGGCACATCTGGGCTCTGGAGGCATATCGCTGGAATCAGGCAGCGCCACGCTGGCCGTTGAACTCAGGACGATGGATTCATTTGGCTTTGACGATGTGTCATTCATCAAGATTGACGTCGAAGGCCACGAACTCAGGGTACTCAAGGGCGGTCGCGAAACCATCCTGCGCAACAGGCCCGTCCTGCTTGTGGAGATCGAGCAGAGGCATCTGCAGGAAGGCTCGATCGAGGATGTGTTCAGCTACGTACGATCCCTCGGATATTCCGGATCGTTCCTGCGCGACGGCCGTGAAGTCCCGCTTTCGGCATTCGACGTGCAACGTGATCAGCTTGGGCGTGAAAGTCAGCTCGAATCAGGCGACGAGCGCGGCTACATCAACAACTTCATCTTCCGTCCTGTGGCCCGTCCAACCTGACCGTGGATCAGATGATTTTCAGGAAGTATCGTACGAGTCCGGTAAAACGCAGAAGACCCTGAAGCATGAAAAACGGAATCGCGCGAAAGTTTCCGCTGCGCAATGCCCTCCACGAATAGAAAACAGGGTATCGCACCAGCAGATGAAAGATCATTGACGGCGCACGCCCTGGATGCTTTCGGCAGAACTCGCCGTCCCCCTTGCCATACCACTGGAACTTCTTCACATAGGTACGGAAATCTGCAAAGTGATGCTGGCGCACCTTCGTGCGGCCAACCCCGAACCTCAATTCCGGAAACCGCGATAACCGGTAGATGAAATCAGTATCGTCAATTGTCGCCGTGATGTGATCGTCAAACCGGGCATGGTCGAACACCTTCTTGCGGTAGATCGCCGGGGCGGTCCCGATCATGCTGCGCGCGCCAGGCGGATTGTTGTGAGTCAACTCCCACGATGCCTCCTCAGCCGAGTCCCAGAAACCATGGCTGGCATGCGACACGAGACCGCTTTGGACAATGTCCAGCTGAAACTCGATCAGGTCCTTGTACAGGCTGGCGATATCGTCGGGTTCAAGGCGGTGATCGGCATCAATCATGGCGATGAGATCGTTGCGCGCCGCATCAATACCTTTTTGCCGGTCCCGTGTGAGGTTCGAATTGGGACTCTCGATCACGGTCACCCCGGAGAAGCTCCTGGCGATGGCGACCGTTGCGTCTGTTGACCCGCCATCCACCACGATCACTTCGTCAGGGCAGTTGGCCAGAACGGTCTGAAGGCACTCCGCAAGCCGCTTTTCCTCATTGCGCACGCTCACGACGACCGAAATGCTGGGCTGGGAAGCGGAATTATTGGCGTTCGTCATTCTGAGTATCCAGGCCGGAAAAGTGAAATGGTTTCCCGCGCCACATTTGCCGCGGCGCGGCCTACACAGTAGTCGTCTGTGGACCGGGGCGGTGCCCGCAACGCGTCCTCAAGCAACGGAACAAGTTTGCCTGGCGCCTCGACCGGGACCCCAAGGCCCAGCGCGCCATAGTCCCAGCGCTCCGGCGTGACGGCAGGCGAGTAGGACAGGGACAGCAGCCTCGCGCCGCTGATCACCGCCTCCAGCCCTACGGTGCTGGTCTGGACAATCACAACCTGTGCCGCAAGCAGCGCCGGGTGCAACGGATCATTCACCGGATGGCTCCAGTACACCCGCGGTTGCTCTCCGCGAACAGGAAAAGACTGGAACTCGTTCGGGTGGTACCTGACGATCAGGGCACGATCATCGCGCTCACTGACCCACTGACGCAAAAGGGTCTCCGCTTCCATCACCAGCCCCGGCCCTTGCCACGCTTCGGGCGTTCCAGGCAACTCCTCGAGTTGTCCGGCAAGAAGGACTATCTTCTTGCCCGCCCACCCCAGTTCCTGCACAAACTTGAGTGCCTTTGCACGGCTCTCTGGCGATACCAGGGAGTCAAATGCAGGGTTTCCCGTCACAACAACCCGGGCCGGGTCGAATCCCGCGGCGACGACATTGCGCTTTGCAGCCTCGCTGATAACTGCCGTGCGATCAGCGTGTATCGTTCTGCTCACGAACGGATCGTAGGCAAGCCCGAACAGGTCAATCATTGCCAGTACCGGTATGCCAAGTGCAACCGCCGCTTCGATCGAAGCCTGTTCCGTCCGCGGTGAATTGGTCGTCACAACGGCATCGGGCGCGAAGTGCTGGATGACCTTGCTCATGAAGGAAAGCGGGAGGAATCCCCGTCGGCCCACGTCCCGGTATAGACGCTCGGCTTCCACCGCACCGTGGTCGCGAACCCACTGCATGTACCCCACACCGAGATAGAGGATGGACTCCTGATGGTCAACCTCCGGATGGGAATTCTCCGGCGCCAGCCGCTCGCCCCAGGCCATCACCTCCTCGGGACTGTCAACCAGATGCACGAGATCCCTGTACCCGACCGGGTTCAGGCCGGCGCGCTGTGCCTTGGCATAGCCGGTCGTGAGTGCCAGCAAGGTGCATTGCACGCCCCGCGCCTGGAGTTCGCGCATGACCGGCATCACCATGGTGATGTGGCCACCGCCATATGCCACGAGCAATACCTTCTCAGCCATATGCGCCCTTGTGCCAGAGTGACAACGCCGCCAGCGCGCGCAACTCGCGGGTGTAGTTGACCTGACCGGATCTGTGGCCGGCGAGCATTTTGTCAATGACTGCCCCATCGAAAAGTTCGGCAAGCAGTGCGCTGCCCTTGAGCAGGTGGCTGAGCCAGCCGTATGACCCTGTCCTGAACCACTCGCCGACAGGCACTGTGAACATCTGCTTGCGGCGATGGGCAAGTTCTTCGCCAATGAGCGGCGCGGCGGCTTTCTTGTACCAGTGCTTCTTGTCACCGCTCGCCGAGAGCTTGGTGCTGCCGCGTGAGCGGAAGGCGAGCTCCATCATCCGCCAGTCCAGGAACGGTGTTCGCGCCTCGATGGACACCGCCATCCCCATCCGGTCAGGCTTGACCAGGTTGTTGCCTGAAAGCAGGAGTTGCATGTCCAGATAGAGCGCCTGGTTGATGCGGTCAAAATGCTGCGCTTCGTCCATCCATGGCCTGGCGGCTGCGTCGAAACTGTCAATATCCGCAAGGGCGGCACGTAACCAGGGCTGGTACATATCCAGCTTGGCCTGCGGCGAAAACAGGGAAATCGAGTCAAAGTAGCTTCGCTGGAACGCCCCGGATTCCATGGTGTGTGCGTCCGGCCGCGCAAAGAACGCCGCATACTTGTCATACCCTGCGAACAGTTCGTCCCCGCCATCCCCTGTGAGCACCACTTTCACATGGCGCGCCGCCAGCTCACTTACCCGCAGCGTCGGCATGAAAGAGGCGTCGCCATGCGGCTGGTCCAGGTGGTGGAGCACGCGCGGCCATTGCTCGAGCATGTTCAGCTCGGCGATCTCGCTGGTGTGTTCGCAACCGAAGCGCCTGGCAGCCTGAAGGGCAAACGCGGACTCGTCATAGCGCGGGTCCTCAAAGCCGATGCAGAAGGTCTTGACTGGCCGGTCAACATGGCGGGCCATGAGGCCGACGATGGTGCTGGAATCAACGCCCCCTGACAGAAACGCGCCCCAGGGCACATCTGCACGCAGCCTGATGCGCGTCGCGTCGTCGAGAATGTCCAGGAACTCTTCCGACCACTGATCGAACGAGTAGTCCTGCTCGCGCTGGTCCGCCAGGCTCCACCAGCGCTGCACCTGTGCATGCGACTTGCGCGTGAACTTGACCCACGTGCCGGGCATCACATGCCGGATGCCACGGTAAATGGTCCATGGCGCGGGAATGTAGTTGAAACTGAGGTAGTGGTGAATGGCTTCATGGTCCAGTCCGAAGGCGGCCCGGCCCGCGGGAACGGCCGGCCAGAATGCCTTGATCTCGGATCCGAACAGCATCCGGTTGCCATCGTCTGCAACATAAAGGGGCTTCACGCCAATGCGGTCACGCACCAGGTACATGGCGTCCTCGCGGGCGTCATCAATGGCAATTGCGAACATGCCATTGAGCTTCTGCACTCCCTCGATACCCTCGTGCTCGTAAAGGCGCAGGATCACTTCCGTGTCGGACTGGGTGTCCAGGCGCACACCCTTGCGCCGCAATTCAGCTGCAAGTTCAACGTAGTTGAATATCTCGCCATTCTGGACGACGGCAATCATCCCGTCATCGCTGACGAAGGGCTGGTGCCCTCCGCCAATGTCGATGATTGACAGCCGTGTATTGCCGATGCCGGTCCCACGCCCTGGCTGGTGCCACACACCCTTGTCATCCGGCCCCCGGTGAGCCAGGCTTGCCGCCATTGCGGACAGTGCGGCCGCATCCAGCGACTGCCGGTCGCGGCTCCAGTACCCGAAAATCCCGCACATCAGTTGCTCCCCTTGCCGGACAGGCGGCCGAGCGTCCACCACATGATCCTGAGGTCAAGCCAGACGCCGGCCTCGCGGACATAACGCAGGTCCAGTGCAAGGCGCTGCTCGTCCGTGGCCTGCGATCGCAGCATGGCCTGTGCCAGCCCCGTGATGCCCGGCCTCACACTGCAGCGCTCAGCCCATTGGGCCGGGGTGTAGTTGCTGCGTTGTTCCGGCACATCCGGACGCGGGCCCACAAGGCTCATCTCGCCTTTGAGGACATTGATGATCTGCGGCAGTTCGTCAATGCTGGTACGACGGATGATCCTGCCAACGCGAGTGACCCGCGGGTCATTGGCCGAGGTGTAGTAAGGTCCCCTCGCCGCCGCGTCGCGAACCATGCTGCGGAACTTGTACATGCCGAATTCCTGCCCTCCCCGACCCACCCGCCTGTGCATGAACATGACAGGGCGTCCCGTCTCGGCGATCACGGCGAGCGCCGCGGCCAGCAAAAGCGGCCACAGGAGCAGCAATGCTGCGAGCGAGAATGCAACATCGATCAGACGCTTCATGCGCGCTGCCCCATGCCTGAGGCAATGCTCGACACTGCAGCGGCGATCCGGAGTGCGTCCGCCTGCACTTCGTCCGGGGTCCGCAACACGAGCTCCGCCTCGGCGGTGCGCAGCGCCGCGACGTCCTTCTCGAAGGTTGAACCGGACGGATCGTGATTGAACGTACGGGACAGTATGACGCCGCGGGAGCCAAGTCTCAGGTGCTCGGCCAGCACATCGCGCCCGGGCAGCAAGCCCTCGTCAACCCTGGCGATGCCGCCAAAGCCAAAGCGTAGCCTGCGGTGGCGCGCGGCAAGGCTGACCCGCTCGACCAAGCCGCTGGCCAAGGGCTCAAACATGAAACGCAGGCCCAGCGAGAGGTGCAGGTCATTCAGGCCCATGAAAATCTCGCCAAGGCCGGCAACACCTGCCCATTCATCGACGCATGCCAGCGCCTGCGCCGTTTCCAACAATGGAACCACGGGTACACGCCCCCCCACAATTCCACAGAAATCGAGCACCTGACGCGCTGAGGTGAACATCGGCAGCATCACCATGTCTGCACCTTCATTGATCACGGCATCAACTTCCTGTGCGGTGCCTGCATGCAGCGGATTGACCCGGACCATCAGGGACGAGCGACTGAGCACGGACTTGATCCGGCCCACGTCGGCGATTTCATGGGTGCTGATAAAGGTGTTCCTGCCAGCCTGGCGTTCTGCCTTGCCGGTCCGCTCGAGATCCACAAACAGCCGAATGCCGTCCAGCGCATCGCACCGGCGCGCAAATGCGGGGTCGTTGGTGATCTGAAGCAGGTCAATCATGTGTCGGCGGACAATTATCGGGGCAGTTGGCGGCGGATACTTCCGCTTGCCAGCCAGGCAGACGCGAGCACTGCGAGGGCTGTAGCGCCGGCCACGGCCAGTCCGGCTAAGACACCGGTGGATGCGGGCACGCCAACGCCGCCGGCATGCATCCCCCACAACAGGACCACTGCTGCGCCTGGCACCGCCATGGGACGCCATGGCAACCAGTTGCTCGACCCGCGCCCAAGTGCCAGCAGGCTGGCGGCGGCTACACCGGTGAAAACGAGATTGAGCGACAGCATCAGCCGCGTACCATCACCTGCGGTCCAGGATCCAGCCAGCAACAAGGCGAACAGCGCGAGGATGTAGGCCAGCACCGCCAGCCGCAGCCGATCCCTGATCGCAAGGATTGTGAGCGAGACAGCCGTGAGAGCCTGGGGCAGCAGGCTCCAGGCCCCGGATGCAGCCCAGTCCGCCAGGCGCAGCACGCTGTCAGGCGTCATCCTGCCCCAGCCGAACAGGAGTTGCGCGAGCGGCCTGGCCCCCACCAGCAAGCCCGCCGCGCAAGCACATGCCAGCGCCCAGACGAGCATGAATGTGCGCCGTACAGCCGGGCCGACATCTTCCTTTTGCGCAAACGCCCGGGCCATCTCCGGAAAAGCAAGGGTGGTCACAAGCTGGATTGCAAATACGAGGGGCAGTTCCACAAGCTTCCACGCATAGTTGAAGCTTGCAAGATTGCCTTCACCACCTGTCGAGGCGATCGAACGGGCGACAAGTGGCACGGCCAGCGGAACACCTGCAGAAAGGGCAGCCCAAATCCAGATCGCCGCACCGGGCATCGGCTCTTGCAGCCCGGCGCAGTCAACTGGCACCTGCTCCTTCGGACGCTGGCGCCAGCCAAGCCACGCCAGCCGGGCCAGCATGGACGCCAGCAGCGCAACCCCCAGATAACGGACCGGAATATCCGCCGCGACGCCGTACACAAGCGAGACAAGGGTAGCGACCAGCACCAGATTGACCACCACACTCGCACCATACATTCCGGCGAAGTCGCGCTCATGCTGCAGGCGGGTGCCCCAAAGGGCAGCCAGGAGGGCCATTGGCACGGAGGCGGCACTGAATGCCACGGCATTATGAGCAACCGGGTACAGTTCTGCGGGCAGGCCGGACGCGAGCAGCGCAACAACATGCTCGTGCGCAAGCCACAATGCGAGGCCGGCGAGCAATCCTCCCGCCAGCAACCAGCCGGCAACCTTGCGTTGCGAGGCCGGATGGTACCTCTCTGCCTGCCGCGCCCAGTAAGGCAAAAGGACATAAGCGAGGGCTCCACTGGCGAAGAGTCCGGCCACCAGGTCGGGCAAAGTCAACATCAGCACCGCCAGGTCACCCATGCCGGAGCTTCCGAAGGCCGCCGCCTGGGCCGATTCGCGCGCCAGCCCCAGCACGCGACTGGTCACCAACAGTGCCAGCGACAGTATTCCGGCTTTCAGCAACATGGCCTGAATTATCGGCCGCGCAGGGGGACGGTTCGGGACGCTTCCGGTAAAAAACTAAAATAGGCCGATTTGCCCGAAGCTTTCAAACACGGTACCTCATGTCTGACCCCCACACTGACCATTCAAACCAGGACGAAAACCAGCTGATCGCCGAGCGGCGCGAGAAGCTCAGGGTCATCCGCCAGAACCAGGCGGAAGGCAAGGGTGTGGCGTTTCCCAACGACTTCAAGCCCTCCGATCATGCCGCGCCGCTCATCGCCATGCATGGCGAAAAGACGCCGGAACTGCTGGCCTCGGAAGGGACCCCCGCAAAGATCGCCGGCCGCATGATGCTCAAGCGTGTCATGGGCAAGGCCAGTTTCGCGACCCTGCAGGACAGCACAGGCCGCATCCAGATTTACGTGACCCGCGACGATGTCGGCGAAGATGTCTATGCGGCCTTCAAGCATTGGGACCTGGGTGACATCGTCGCTGCCGAAGGCAAGGTCTTCAAGACCCGCACGGGCGAGCTGTCCATCCATGTCACGAGCGTGCGGCTGCTCACCAAGAGCCTGCGCCCCATGCCCGACAAGTTCCATGGCATGGCGGACCAGGAACAGAAGTACCGCCAGCGCTATGTGGACCTCATGACGGACGAGCAGGCCCGCAAGCGCTTTGTGGCGCGCAGCAAGGCTGTCAGCTCGATCCGCGAGTTCATGGTGTCGCAGGGCTTCCTGGAAGTCGAGACGCCCATGCTGCACCCCATTCCGGGCGGTGCCAATGCCAAGCCGTTCAAGACACATCACAACGCGCTGGACCAGGAGATGTTCCTGCGCATCGCGCCCGAGCTGTACCTCAAGCGCCTGATCGTCGGCGGCTTCGAGCGCGTCTTCGAGATCAACCGCAGCTACCGCAACGAAGGCATCTCGGTGCGCCACAACCCCGAGTTCACCATGATGGAGTTCTATGCGGCCTACTGGAACTACCGCGACCTGATGAGCTTCACCGAAGCCCTCATCCGCGATGCGGCGCAGAAAGCCGTCGGCACACTGCAACTGACCTACAGCGGCAAGCCCGTGGACCTCGCGCCGGAATTCGAGCGCCTGACCATTCGCGAAGCCATCGTCAAGCACACCGAAGCAGGCCCCTGGGTTGACGATGCCGCCTGGCTGACCCATGCGCTGAAAAAACTCGGGCTGAACGAGGAAAAGAACAAGCTGTCCGGCCGCTCGCTGGCCAGCCTGCAGGTGCTCTACTTCGAGGAAACCGTCGAGGAAAAACTCTGGCAACCGACGTTCATCATGGAACATCCGACGGAAATCTCGCCACTGGCACGTGCCAATGACGACCGCCCCGAAGTGACCGAGCGCTTCGAGCTCTACATCACCGGCCGCGAGTTCGGCAACGGCTTCTCCGAGCTCAATGACGCCGAGGACCAGGCGGCGCGCTTCCAGGCGCAGGTCACGGCCAAGGACAGCGGTGACGACGAAGCCATGTACTACGACCACGACTTCGTGCGCGCACTGGAATACGGCATGCCGCCTACCGGTGGCTGCGGTGTGGGCATTGACCGCCTGATGATGCTGCTGACGGACAGCCCCAGCATCCGTGACGTGATCCTGTTTCCGGCGCTGCGACGCGAATCCTAGAGGCTGCCCCAGCGGTCGAACGCCTGAACGTCAGGGAATGGCGCGCTCGATCATTACAAAGTGCCAATTCATGAGGAGCGGCCCGCTTATCTGCAGCCGGTGCGCCGGCTGTCCGTCGGGCGCGAGCGTCCTGACCGTGTAGGTTCCCAGGACGTCTCTTGACTGGGGCTTGTCAAGGTCCATGTCGATGTGGAAAGCCTGGTTCGCAGTCAGCCTGTAACCGTGCTGCCGGCAAAAGCGGTCCATGGCCTGGAGGGAATAGACGTTGTAGAAGCAGGATTTGGCCGGAACATGTTCGGTGACCTCGATCCTGCACGAGATTTCCCCGTCGTAGAAGAGGCTGCTCATGGCGATCCACGACGGGCGGCAATGATCAAATATGGCAGCCAGCGGCCGTTCGAACTCGGGTAGCCACGACAGAGTCTGCAGGCTTATGACACCATCCACTCCGTCGCGGTCTGCGAGATTGAACCAGTCACCCTGCTCGAAGCTGATGTTCTTCATGCCGGACTGCGCAGCTCTTTCGTTGGCAAGCGTGACAAGCTCCTGCGAGTAGTCAATGCCCAGCCATCGGGTTGCACCAAACTCGCGGGCCAGGTAGGCGGTAGCTGCGCCGGCGCCACATCCGAGATCCACCGCGAGTCGGGTATCGTGCAATTTGTGCCGGGCAAACTGCTCAAATGCCAGCGTGCTTCGCTTGGGACTTATCCATTGGCCCAGGTGATAGGCCAGCCCGGCTTCGTCGATCTGCCATTCATCGGTACGTTGTGCCTCGCCGGGAATATCAGGCGTTGTCATTGCTCTTTCTCCCGATCACGGCAAAAGGGTCAGCGCCCGGATATAGCGCGAGTCGACCATCAGGTCGTCCCAGGGTGCCGGCTGCATTGCAGGAAGCAGTGCCAGACGGCGCTGCTCGCTTGCGCTGCTGGCCTCCCAGCCGCCCTTGAGAAGCAACTCGGACAGGCCTTCAAGCAACTGATCGACTGCGTGGCCATCGCCGGTACTCTGGTTGCAAAGCAACACCATGTCGCATCCCGCAGCAAGCGCCGTCGTGGCAGCCTGCGTGAAGCTGACTTCCCTTCCGTCAATCTGCCGTGCGCCCGCCATGCTGAGGTCGTCGCTGAAAACCGCGCCTTCAAATCCCAGCCGGCGCCGCAGGATGTCATTGAGCCATCGGCTTGAAAACCCCGCCGGCCGCGAATCGACCTTCGGGTAGACCACATGCGCGGGCATGACGCTGGTGAGCGTGGTGTTGAGCCACCCATAAGGCGCGGCGTCTTCGGCCAGGATGGCCTTGAGGCTGCGCCGGTCCACCGGGATGTCGATGTGGGAATCCGCCGCAACGAAGCCGTGGCCGGGAAAGTGCTTGCCGCAGTTGGCCATTCCCGCCTGGAGCAGCCCGTGCATGACGCTCTTGGCCAGCAGGCTCACGACGCGCGGGTCACCTGCAAAAGCGCGGTCGCCGATCACGCCGCTCCGGCCGAAGTCCAGGTCCAGCACCGGCGTGAAGCTGAAGTCAACGCCGCAGGCCCGCAGTTCAGCCGCCAGCACATAGCCGCAGGCCGTCGCCGCATTGGTGGCCGCGAGAGCCCCCGAGCCCGGGACGCCCGGTGCATCCTTGAGCCACATGTCGCCCAGCGCACGCATCGGTGGGAGGTGCGTGAACCCTCCGGTCCTGAAGCGCTGCACCCGGCCGCCCTCATGGTCAACGCAGATCAGCAGGTCTTGCCGTATGTCCTTGATTTCAGCACACAGGTCGGCCAGTTGCACCCGGTCCTGCCAGTTACGGCCGAACAGGATCATGCCGCCCGTCAACGGATGTTTCAGGCGCCGGCGGTCTGCCTTGCTCAGGCTTGTGCCCGCGATGTCGATGATGAGGGGGGCGTGCGGGGTCATTGCAGTTCAGGGTTTGTGTTCCACCACCACGAAGCTGGCGGCGTAGTCGGTTTCATCGGTGACGCTGACATGGGCCGTCAGCCGCTGGCTGTCAAACCACTCCTTCAAGCCACCGTGCAGCACGATGGAAGGCTTGCCACTGGGCAGCTTTCCAATTTCACAAAGGCGCCAGGTCATGGGCATGCGCATGCCCATGCCGACCGCTTTGCTGAAAGCCTCCTTGGCCGAGAACCGGGTGGCCAGGTAACGCACACCGCGCTCGGGCCAGCGCGCGCTACGGGCCTTCCAGGTGGCGAGTTCGGCATCGCTCAGTATCTTGCGCGCAAAGCGCTCGCCGTGGCGGTCCAGCGAGGCCCGGATGCGCCGCACGTCGCAGATGTCGGTGCCGATGCCGTAGATCATGGATGCGCAGGCACTCAGGTATGGGCCTTGTCGATGCAGGCCAGGTAGGCCTTGACCGTGGCCTCATAGCCCATCTCAAGCGCATCTGAAATCAGCGCATGGCCGATGGACACCTCCTGCACGCCGGGAACCGCGCCCAGGAAGTCCGCCAGGTTATCGCGGTTGAGGTCGTGGCCGGCATTGACGCCGAGGCCCAGCGCCTGTGCAGCCTGCGCGGCCTGGACAAAGCGCAGGAGTACGGCCTCCTTGTCGGCGGTGCCCCAGGCGCTGGCATAGCTCTCGGTGTACAGCTCCACCCGGTCGGCGCCCACGGCCTTGACGCCGGCCATTGCCTCCGGTTGCGGGTCCATGAACAGGCTCACCCGCACGCCCAGCGAATGGGCTTCAGCCACCAGCGGCGCCAGGCGTTCAGCGTCCTGCGGAAAGTTCCAGCCATGGTCACTGGTGAACTGCCCTTCGCTGTCAGGCACAAAGGTGCACTGGTGCGGCCGCAGTTCGCGCACGAATTCCATCAGGTTGTGGAACGGGTTGCCCTCGATATTGAACTCCACGCCGGGCCACGCCTTGAGCATCTTGTGCAGCATGTGCACGTCTTCCGTACGGATATGGCGGGCGTCGGGACGCGGGTGGACGGTGATCCCCTGCGCGCCAGCCTGCAGGCAGAGCGTGGCAGCCCGCAGGATGCTGGGAATGCCCAGGTGCCGCGTATTGCGCACCAGCGCCACCTTGTTGAGGTTGACCGACAGCGCCGTTCGG
Organism: Pseudomonadota bacterium; assembly: GCA_040385105.1. Classification (GTDB taxonomy): domain Bacteria; phylum Pseudomonadota; class Gammaproteobacteria; order Burkholderiales; family Burkholderiaceae_C; genus JACMQX01. The sequence goes on along the minus strand of JAZKHY010000049.1, from coordinate 31,261 downwards.
GCCGGGTTTGAAGAGCTGGTATTCATAGTGCTTGCAGTTCCCTCATCATCTGCCGCGTGCGCAGGGTTGATACCCCGCAATGGTAGTTCAGCAGCGTGCGCAGCTGCGGCTTGAGGCTGGGCATGACCTTGGCGCAGGCCATCAGGGTCGCCGAAAACGGCGCCGGGTCATCCATCGCCAGCTGCAGCGCGGCCCATTGGGTGCCGCTGAGGCTGGCCCGGTCTTCCGGCCCGGCCTGGCGCAGACCGCCTTCGGGCACCAGGCTGTAGCGGCCCGCCGCATCCAGGGGCGCCAATGTCATCGTCTGGGCGTCAAGCACCGGCAGCACGCCGGCCTCGCGCAGGAGCAGCAGTTCAAAGGCACGCAGCGCAGTCTGGAGCGCCTCGCCATGGTCCGACGCCAGGATCTGCACCACCCTGGTGTACGCATCGAAAAGCGCCTCGTGGGGGTCGTCCCGCGCCATCATGCGCAGCAGGAGTTCATTCAGGTAGTAGCCCGACATCAGCGCATCGCCCGTCGGCATGACGTTGCCGCCGGCCCATTCGGCCGCCTTGAGCGTGCGGATTTCGGCATCGCCGCCAAAGGCCAGGTGCAGGGGCTGCAGCGGCAGCAGGATGGGCCGGAAGCTCGAACTCGGCCGCTTGGCGCCCTTGGCTACCAGGGCAATGCGCCCGTAGTGGCGGGTAAAAACTTCGAGGATCAGGCTGGACTCGCTCCAGTCATAGCGGTGGAGGACGTAGGCGGGTTCTTCGGAAATCCGCTTGGTAACCACTACTCGTATCCGAAGGAGCGCACGCGGGCCTCGTCGTCAGCCCACCCGGAGCGGACCTTGACCCACAGCTCGATGAACACCTTGGCATCCATGAGCTTCTCCAGCTCCTGGCGGGCCTCGGTGCCGATGCGCTTGAGCCGCTCGCCTTTCTCGCCGATCACCATCGCCTTGTGGCCGTCGCGCTCCACCACGATGGTGGCTGCAACCTTGACGAGCCGGCTCTTGTTCTTGCCAATCTCCTCCTCGAACTTGTCGATCACGACGGTGGAGGTGTAGGGCAGCTCGTCACCGGTGAAGCGGAACAGCTTCTCGCGCACGATCTCGCTGGCCAGGAACTTCTCGCTGCGGTCCGTGAGTTCGTCTTCGCCATACCACCAGGCCTGTTCGGGCAGGTACTTCTCGCAGATGGTGCATAGACGCTCGATGTCCTTGGCGTTCTTGGCCGACATCGGAACGAACTCCGCAAACGCATGGCGTTCCTGCATCGACTTGAGCCAGGGCGCAATCTCGGCGCGGCGGTGCACCTGGTCGAGCTTGTTGGCAATCAGCAGCGTGGGCGTGGTCTCGCGCAGCAACGACAGAACCTTGGCATCACCAAGGGTGAAACTGCCTGCCTCCACCACAAACAGGATCAGGTCAACCTCGCCAACAGCGCCCATCACCGTCTTGTTGAGCGAACGGTTCAGCGCATTGTTATGGCGGGTCTGGAAGCCGGGCGTATCGACGAAGACAAACTGGGTGGAGGCGGTGGTGCGGATGCCTGTGATGCGGTGGCGCGTGGTCTGCGCCTTGCGGGAGGTGATGCTGATCTTCTGCCCCACCAGGGCATTGAGCAGGGTTGACTTGCCGACATTGGGCTTGCCGACGATTGCCACCAGGCCGCAGCGCTGCGGACCCGCAGCCAGCGGCGCCGCGGCGTCGGGAATCGCAGCCGGGGGATTGTCCGCCGGTTGCTGTTTGATGGTGTCGGTCATTTGTCCTGGGTTCTCAGAAACGTCAGCATGGCAGCGGCGGCGGCCTGTTCGCCGGCGCGCCGTGAGCCGCCAATGCCACGCTCGGCATGGGCCAGTTCGGCGATTTCGCATTCCACGTCAAAGGTCTGCTTGTGGGCCGCGCCAAGCGTGCCCACCACGCGGTACAGCGGCAGCCTCATCTTGCGCCCTTGCAGCCATTCCTGCAATTCCGTCTTGGCGTCCTTGGCGGCGGCCTGCATCTGCGGGTTGATCTCCAGGCCCTCGAACAGGCGGCGTACCAGCACCTCGGCCGCCGGGTAGCCGGCGTCCAGGTAAACCGCACCGAGCACGGCCTCCAGCGCGTCCGCCAGGATTGAGGGGCGCTTCTGCCCGCCGGAGCGGGATTCGCCCTCACCCAGGCGAAGCATGTCGGGCAGGCCAAGGTCAACCGCCAGCTTGTGCAAGGTGTCCTGCTTGACCAGGTTGGCGCGCACGCGCGAGAGTTCGCCTTCCGGCAGCGAGCGCAGCCGCTCGTAGACCAGCGCTGCGACCGCCAGGTTCAGCACCGAGTCGCCCAGGAACTCAAGGCGCTCGTTATGGTCTGAGGAAAAGCTGCGGTGCGTCAGCGCGCGCGCGAGCAGTTGCGGGTCGGAAAACTGATGCTGCAAGCGCGCCTGCAGCCCTGACAGGACACCATTCACGCTACTTGGAGCTGCCGGCGTACTTCAACACCAGGTAGGCCGGCCCCGTCAGGTGGATCTCCTTGTTGTAGGCAAAGCTCACAACCACCTTGTCGCCTACTTTCGCCACTTCCAGGTCGGAGCCCTTGATGGCCTTGATGTTGTCAATGTCGGCTGCCTTGTCAAAAATGCTGCGCACGTCGGCAACGGAGTTGCCTTCCTTGGCCTTGTTGGTCGCCTTGAGAATGGCCTGGTACTCGACAACGGTCGGGAACACCTGAGCCGCGATGACACCGGCGCAGGCGAGCACCCCGCCCACAAAAATCAGGCCGATGAAGGAAATGCCGCGCTGCCTGGAACGCCGGCTTGACGATTGCCCGAGATTCATACGCTTACCTCTTGGAGGAAATTGTCACTATTCAAAAGAACCGATGCGCCTGAAATTGCCGAAGTTCATCCAGACGAAAAAGGCCTTGCCCACAATATTCTTGTCCGGCACAAAGCCCCAATACCGCGAATCCAGCGAATTATCGCGGTTGTCGCCCATCATGAAGTAGTGGCCCTCAGGCACCTTGCAGACCACGCCCTCAATACTGTAGCGGCAATTCTGCTTGAACTGGAAATCCTCGGCACCGGGAACAAAGGCCGGCCGGCTGTCGTCATTGAGCAGGCGGTAACGGCGCGCCCCGACGGTTTCCTCGAACTGCTTGAAGTAGCGCATGACGTCGTCGTCGAAGAAATCCGGCAGCGCCGCCCTGGGCACCGGCTTGCCGTTGATCGTCAGGGACTTGTTCAGGTAGGCAACCTCGTCGCCCGGCACGCCGACAACCCGCTTGATGTAGTCCAGGCTGGGCTTGGGCGGGTAGCGGAAAACCATCACGTCACCACGCTGCGGCTTGTTGCCCTCGGTCAGCTTGGTGTTGATCACCGGCAGGCGCAGGCCGTAGTGGAACTTGTTGACCAGGATCAGGTCGCCCACGAGCAGCGTAGGAATCATCGACCCCGAGGGAATCTTGAACGGCTCGAAAAGAAAGGAGCGCAGCACGAAAACCGCCAGGATTACCGGAAAGAGGCCGGCGGTCCAGTCCAGCCACCAGGGCTGCATGATGAGGCGCTGGCGGGCTTCGGCGATGTCTCCGTCAACCTGGCTGATGCCCTTCTTGGCCAGTTCTGCACGGCGACGCACGCTCTCTTCTTCAAGCTGTGCTGCGGCGCGCAACCGGGCCGGCAGGAAATGGAAGCGCTCGGCCAGCCAGTAAATGCCGGTCACCACCGTGGCCAGGAACAAAAGGAGGGCGAAATTGCCTTCGACGTAGCCGAAATACCAGGCACCGGCATAGCCCACAAAGGCAGCAAGGATGGCTGACGTGAGGAACTGCATCATTCCTCCACCTGCAAGATCGCCAGGAAAGCTTCCTGCGGCACTTCCACCGAGCCGATCTGTTTCATGCGTTTCTTGCCTGCTTTCTGTTTTTCAAGGAGTTTGCGCTTGCGCGAAATGTCGCCGCCATAGCACTTGGCGAGCACGTTCTTGCGCAGCGCCTTGATTGTCTCACGCGCAATGATGTTGGCCCCGATGGCCGCCTGGATGGCGACGTCGAACATCTGGCGCGAAATGATCTCGCGCATCTTGGCGACCACGGCCCGGCCGCGGTACTGCGACTGGCTGCGGTGGACGATGATAGACAGGGCGTCGACTTTCTCGCCGTTGAGCAGGATGTCCACCTTGACCACGTCGGAGGCGCGGAACTCCTTGAACTCATAGTCCATCGAGGCATAGCCTCGCGACACGGACTTCAGCTTGTCGAAGAAGTCGAGCACGATCTCGCCAAGGGGCAGCTCATAGGTCAGCATGACCTGCTTGCCGTGGTAGGCCATGTTCAGCTGGACGCCCCGCTTCTGGTTGGCCAGGGTCATCACCGGGCCGACGTATTCCTGCGGCATATAGAGATGTACGGTGACGATGGGTTCGCGGACCTCCCCGATCTTGCCCTGGTCGGGAATCTTGGACGGGTTCTCGACCATGATGACCTCGCCGTCGGCCTTGACCACCTGGTAGACCACGCTGGGCGCCGTGGTGATCAGGTCCTGGTCGAACTCGCGCTCAAGGCGCTCCTGCACGATCTCCATGTGCAGCAGGCCCAGGAAGCCGCAGCGGAAGCCAAAGCCCAGCGCCTGCGAGACTTCCGGTTCGTAGTGAAGCGAGGAGTCATTGAGCTTGAGCTTTTCCAGCGCATCCCGCAACGAGTCGTACTGGTTGGCTTCGGTCGGGTAAAGCCCGGCGAACACCTGGGGCTGGATCTCCTTGAAGCCCGGGAGCGCTTCAGTGGCGGTGAAGGCCGCGCCGCCGGTACCCGGCTTGATGAGCGTGATGGTGTCACCCACCTTGGCGGCCTGCAGTTCCTTGATGCCGGCGATGATGTAGCCGACCTCGCCCGCCTCCAGAGATTCGCGCGACTCGTTGGCGGGCGTGAACACGCCGAGGTTGTCGGCGTTGTACATGGTGCCGGTGGCCATCATCTTGAAGCGGTCGCCCCTGGCCAGCCGCCCGTCCACGACGCGCACCAGCATGACGACGCCAACGTAGGTGTCGAACCAGCTGTCCACAATCATTGCGCGCAACGGCCCGGCCGGATTGCCCTTGGGCGCGGGAATGCGCGCGACGATGGCTTCCAGGATCTCGTCAATGCCCATGCCGGTCTTCGCCGAGCAGGGAATCGCATGGCTCGCGTCAATGCCGATCACATCCTCGATCTCGAACTTCGCATTCTCCGGATCGGACTGCGGCAGGTCCATCTTGTTGAGCACCGGCACGACCTCCACGCCCAGTTCAAGCGCGGTGTAGCAGTTGGCCACTGTCTGCGCCTCGACGCCCTGGCTTGCATCAACAACAAGCAGCGCGCCTTCGCACGCAGACAGCGAGCGCGACACTTCATACGAGAAGTCCACATGGCCCGGCGTGTCGATGAGATTGAGGTTGTAGACCTGCCCGTCAAGCGCCTTGTACTTGAGCGCAGCGGTCTGCGCCTTGATGGTTATCCCACGCTCTTTTTCGAGATCCATCGAATCAAGAACCTGGCTTTCCATCTCGCGGTCGGAGAGCCCGCCGCAACGTTGAATCAGCCTGTCAGCGAGCGTTGATTTGCCGTGATCAATGTGCGCAATGATCGAAAAGTTTCTGATGTGATTCATCAACGAGAACGCTTAAGTGATTGAATTAGAAAGGCCGGGGCCAAGAAAAAAGGGCGCGTCGAGTAGTGACGCGCCCTAAACCAACAATCTATGGCAACTGCGATAGTTGGAACTTCATTGTAGGCAAAAAGCCCCGAACGTACAGACCAGCTACCGGCAAAATTGTGTCGTTGCAGCGCAGCAACAAGAATCTTATGCACAACTTATCAACATATTTCAGGAATACCATTCTGGACAACTTGTGGGCGATCTGTGGATCGGCTGTGAACCGTGCTGATTCATCCCGTATCGTGGACTCAGGCAGCTTTGATATGCCTGTAATCATGGAACGCCAGACCTGATTCTATCCAAAATTGTTGTTAGCGCCCGCGAAAGTTAGTGCACGCAAACAAATTCCATTCTCAACTCCAGATGAATAAATATTTTTCTGCCTGGAGTTTTTACCTTCGAGAGCCTCAAAAAAGCCCCTGACCCGAGTCAGGGTCAGGGGCTTTTGACCAGGATCGCCTTACCGGGCAGGCCGGATCAGTGCGTACTGGGCCCAGTCACCGCGGCGGAACAGCACATTCACAGGCTTGGTCTTGTCAACCTTTGCCACCGCGCCTTCAAACTCCTTCACTGAGGCAATCTCGGTATTGGCTATCGCCACGATGACGTCGCCTTCGCGAAGGCCGGCACGGGCAGCGGCATCAGCTGCAGCATCCACCTTGACACCGCCCTTGAGCTTGAGCTCCTTCTTCTGGGTATCGGACAGCTCGCTCACCGTCAGGCCCAGCAACTGTGCAGCCGGCGTGGGCTTGGGCTTTTCTTCCTTGTCGGCGGCCTTCCTGACTGGCTTGTCGGCCTCAAACTCGCCGATGGTTACGGTGAGGTCTCGGGTTGAGCCGCGGCGAAACACCGTCAGTGTGCTCTTGGTGCCGGGCTTGGTATTGCCCACCATGCGCGGCAGGTCACTGGACTTGTCAATCACCTTGCCCTCGAACTTTGTGATCACGTCACCGGCCTCGATGCCCGCCTTCTCGGCAGGAGCGCCGGCCTCGACGCTGCTGACAAAGGCGCCCTGCGGCTTGCCCAGGCCAATCGACTCGGCGACATCCTTGGTGACCGCGCCGATCTGCACGCCGATCCGGCCGCGCGACACACGGCCCGAGGCGCGAAGCTGCTCGCTCACGCGGGTGGCCTCGTCGATCGGAATGGCAAAGGAGATGCCCATGAAGCCACCCGAACGGGAATAGATCTGGCTGTTGATGCCCACCACCTCGCCGCGCATGTTGATCAGCGGGCCACCCGAATTGCCCGGGTTGATCGCCACATCGGTCTGGATGAACGGCAGGTAGTCGCCCGTGTCGCGCTGCTTGGCGCTCACGATGCCGGCCGTCACGGTGTTCTCAAGGCCGAACGGCGAGCCGATGGCCATGACCCACTCGCCCACTTTCAGGCGGTTGACGTCGCCAATCTTGACGGCGGGCAGGCCGGTGGCCTCAATCTTCACCACGGCGACATCCGTACGCTTGTCGGTGCCGATGATGCGGGCCTTGTATTCACGCTTGTCGGGCAGCGTGACGAGCACCTCGTCGGCGCCATCCACAACGTGAGCGTTCGTCATGATGAAACCATCCGTTGTCAGGATGAAGCCCGAGCCCACACCGCGCGGCTGCGCTTCCTCGTCCTGCGGCTGGGGGCGGTTGGGACGGGGCGCCTGGCGGGGAACGCCGGGAATCGGCTGCCCGAAGAAGCGGCGGAAGAACTCCTGCATCTCCTCGTCCATGCCGCCGGGAGCACCCGATGCGGTTTTCGACTTCTCCAGCGTCCGGATATTGACCACCGACGGGCCCACCGCCTCCACCAAATCCGTGAAGTCAGGCAAACCCCGCACCGACGGGGCAGACTGCGCCAGCACCGGCTGCACCGGTACCAGCGCCACAGCAGCGCCCGCTGCAAGCGCGCCCATCAGGGCACAGGAGCGGACTTTCTTCAAATCGATCAGGAGCATCATCGACCTTTCATTGACTGATATGCATACGCTATTGAGACGGGAGCAGCGTTTTGGTTCAGTGCTTGACGTGGCAGAAACAATTTCGCTGACTGCAACGCCTGACCGTCACTGGCCTACATGAGGCCTTATTTCCTGCGCTCAAGGCTCTGCGCGAATGCCTTGAGTGTCTGCGGCGGAACCTCACCCACCACCGTGAGCCACCATTCACCTGACTTGTCGCTCAGGCGCCGCGTCAGGGTCTGCGTGGCACCCGAGGACAACAGCGCTTCCTGTGCATGGCGCTGTTTGTCGAGGACCTCGACAAACAGGGACACCGAGGCGAGGCCGTCGGAAAAAATCCATTGCATGGTGCTTTCTGCAGCACCGGCTGCGGCCGGCCGCTTGTAGCAGCTCATGGGCTTGAAACCGGCAACCGGATTGCGCAGTTCCCAGCCCTCGGCCAGGGCGGTGGTCTTGACCAGCTCGGGTTTCTCGACCTTGTACCCCTGGGTGTCAGCCATCATCCGGGCCAGCTTGTCCATGCGAACAGGCGCATCCAGCTGCAGCTCGGAGAAAGCCGCCTGCTCCAGCACCCGCCCATCGGTATCGAGTGTCTGCAGTTTGACCACCAGCCCGGACTTCTTCTCGCTCCAGATGCGGTAGCCAAAACGCAGGCCATCCTTCGGCTGGACCTGCACCACATCGGCATCAAAGCCGGCAACGCGCTCGCTGCCGGTCTGGCGCGCGCTGTAGAACTCCGGAATCGACGAGTCGCTGGATTTGAGCAGGCTGGGAAACAAGCCCAGTGACTCCCGCTTTTCAGCGCGGGCGACCTTGCTCTCGGGCATGAAGGTCACGACCTGGTCATTGCGCCGGAACGTGCTGCGCGGCGCACCGGTAAGGGATTCAACCCGCTCCATCTGCTGGTCGCCATCGCACACATGCCAGATGCGCGCGCTGGACATGCTGCCTGTCGAAGAGGAAACCACGAAGGTGCCGACATAGGCACGCTTGCGCGAAGCCTCATGCATGCGGATCAACCAGTCGCCGATGCTGCGCTGCGCTGCCTGGCCGTCCGCCTGGGCAACAGGGGTCACCACAGCGCTTTGCGCCTGCGCGCCGGCGTGCGCGACACACAGCGCCGCGGCAGCCGCCAGGGCGAAAAGGGAATGGCGCAAAGGCTTCGTGTTCATCCTGCCTGCGGCCTAGCGGGCCGGCCCCTCGAAAGTGGCATTGCGCAGGAAGCCTGCCGGCATCTGCAGTGCAGAGGTCCCGCCGAACTGCCTGTGCGCAGACAGCAACTCGTCAAGGCGCGGGTCGCGGATCATGACCTGCTGGGTTCCGGCCACGTTGACGGGTTGCTGTACTTGCTGAGCGGCAGGAGCAGCGGACACGACGGTGCCAGGGCTTGCCACAGTTGCCGCAGCGGGAGCTGTGGCGATCTGGGCCTGCATGTCAGCCTTGCCCAGGCTGCCGGCAGCATTCCAGCCTATGGCCGCCACAGCGGCCACGGATGCGAAACCCGCCACCAATTTCCAGCGGAATCCGGAATCATTGGCTGCCAAAGGTGCTTGCCCGCCGGTAACCGGCAATGCGCCGGCAGCAGCCGGAGCCATCGCTTTGGGCTTGTTGTAGTAGGCCGGCTCCTGGGCGAGGCTGGCCTTCAACCGGGCCATGAACGCTTCGTCGGATGTCCCACCGACAATGCCAGGAGAACGCAACACGTCTCCCGCCAGATGGTAAGCCTGCCAGGCTGCCTGCGCATCCTGATCATCAGACGCCAGTTCGACTGCCCGGGCAAAGTCACGGCCGCGCAGTTGGCCATCCACCAAAGCAGAAACCAGTTCACGAGTATTCAGTTGATCATTCATAGTCTTGTCCAGCAACGCCCGAAAAGGCCCTCACCACCGCTTGCCCGTCTGGTTTTCCAGCATGGGCTTTACCTTGGCCGAGATCGCCTCGCGCGCCCGGAATATCCGGGAACGCACGGTACCGATCGGGCAATTCATCAACGACGCAATCTCTTCATAGCTCAAACCTTCGATTTCACGCAAGGTCACCGCCTGGCGCAACTCCTCGGGCAGGGCTTCCATCGCGGCATTGACCGCCGTGGCAATTTCCTTGGCCGCAAGCTCGGTTTCAGGCGTTTCGGCCGTTGTTAGTTCATTGTCGGGCCGGTAAGTTTCATCATCGTCGTCGCCCGAGCGTAAGGAACTGTCCGAAATGACGGGGTTGCGCTTCAGGTCTACCAGCGCCTTCTTGGCGGTATTGATCGCAATCCGGTAGAGCCAGGTGTAGAACTGCGCCTCGCCGCGGAACTGCGCCAGCGCCCGGTAAGCCCGGATGAAAGTCTCCTGCGCGATGTCTTCCACCAGGTCAACATCGCGCACCATCCGGCCGATCAGGCGCTCTATGCGGCGCCGGTACTTGATGACCAGCAGCTCGAATGCCTTCTGGTCGCCCGCCACGGTGCGCTCGACCAGCAGAAGATCGCTGTCGGTGGGCGGCGGGGACGAGGACGGTTCGGTCGTCATGACGATGTGGCTTTTTGCCTTAATGCAACCCGGACGCCACGGGAGCGGCCATTCTGGCGCGCGAATATACCGCACGGCGCAGATCGTCCCAGCGCTCCACACGGCTGCGGCGCTCCAGCCAGAGCCAGCGCGGCGCACCTTGTGTTCCTTTCGCGCCGTGAAAACGCAGCAGCAGGCAATGCTGGACATCCAGCTGCGGCGTCACGACGCCCTGGGCTTGCAGGCCCCCGCTCGACCAGACCCAGTGTTGCCCTGTCCAGGACAGGTCCCCGGCCGGCATTGCGAGCCAGCCGCGAAGAGCCAGAACGCCTGCGAGGGCGACACCGCCCAACCCCACAGCCTGGCGCCAGCCGAACTCGCCCGGCTGCAACACCCACATGAGGACGACCCCGAGCCCGGCCAGCCAGAGCAGCAGCGCCAGCGTCCCCGCAAAACGGGAACGCCCCGCCGGAAATATCACCGTTGGGGCGCTGTGCATGTGGAAAGGATGAGGGCCGGCTCAAATACACTGGGCCGGCCGCGTCAGGCAAGACGTTTGAAAACGAGCGTACCGTTGGTGCCGCCAAAACCGAAATTGTTCTTCACTGCCACGTCTATCTTCATGTCGCGCGCCGTATTGGCGCAGTAATCCAGGTCACATTCGGGATCCTGGTTGAAGATGTTGATCGTCGGCGGGCTTTTCTGGTGATGCAGTGCCAGCACCGAAAACACCGACTCGATCCCGCCGGCACCGCCAAGCAGGTGGCCGGTCATCGACTTGGTGGAATTCACCACAATCTTGCGGGCATGATCGCCCAGCGCAGCCTTGATGGCGTTCGTCTCGTTGAGGTCACCCAGGGGGGTGGAGGTGCCATGCGCATTGAGGTAATCGACCTCATCGGCATTGACGCCCGCATTCTTCAGCGCCATGACCATGGAGCGGCGCGGGCCGTCCACGTCCGGCGCGGTCATATGGTACGCGTCGGCACTCATGCCAAAGCCGGCCACCTCGGCGTAGATCTTTGCCCCACGGGCTTTCGCGTGTTCGTACTCCTCCAGCACCAGCACGCCGCCGCCTTCGCCAAGAACGAACCCGTCGCGGTCCTTGTCCCAGGGACGTGACGCCGTCTTCGGGTCATCATTGCGGGTGGAGAGCGCGCGGGCGGCGGCAAAGCCGCCGATACCCAGCGGGGAGACGGTGGACTCGGCGCCGCCGGCAATCATGATGTCGCAATCGCCATATTCGATCATGCGGGCCGACAGGCCAATGGCGTGAAGGCCGGTGGTGCATGCCGTGACAACCGATATGTTCGGGCCCTTGAACCCGAACTTGATCGAGACGTGGCCCGAGATCATGTTGATGATCGATGCCGGCACAAAAAACGGCGACACGCGGCGCGGGCCGCGGTTGACCAGTTCGGCATGCGTCTGCTCGATCATCGGCAGGCCGCCGATGCCGGAGCCAATATTGCAGCCGATGCGCACGGCAAGTTCATCGCCCAGCGCATCGCCTGTTGGCAGTCCGCTATCGGCAACGGCCTGTGCCGCGGCGGCAAGGCCCAGGTGGATGAACCTGTCCATATGCCGGGCTTCCTTCTCGGGGATGTAATCCGCGATATTGAATCCCTTGACCTCGCCCGCGAACTTGCAGGCGAAGGCACTCGCGTCAAACTGCGTAATAAGGTCAATGCCAGGCGTTCCCGCCAGCAGGTTGGCCCAGGACTCGGCCACCGTGTTACCCACGGGGCTGATGCAACCCAGGCCGGTCACGACAACTCGGCGACGGCTCATATGCGCTGGAAACCTTTCACGTCATCCGCCTGCCGCCAAATGAGCGGCGGCGAAACGGGCTGATGTACTGCCTGAAAGAGGGCTCAGGCCTTTTGGTGGGAGTTGGCGTAGTCGATCGCGTTTTGCACGGTCGTGATCTTCTCGGCGTCTTCGTCGGGAATCTCGATGCCAAACTCGTCTTCCAGCGCCATCACCAGTTCCACGGTGTCCAGGGAATCGGCGCCCAGATCAGCCACGAAAGCCTTTTCGCTGGTGACCTGGGACTCTTCCACGCCAAGTTGTTCGGCAATGATTTTTTTGACACGTGCTTCGATATCGCTCATGGTTCCCTCGGAGGGTTGTAAATTAATCCGTGATTTTAGCTGGCCTAGGGCGCTTCCCCTAACCCTTGCTGCCGAACGGATAAACCGGCAGGTCTTTGCCGGATGCCCGGCGGATTCTTTCTTGCGCGGCGGGACGCGTTTACATGTACATGCCGCCGTTGACGTGAAGTTCCTGGCCCGTCACATATGCCGCCTGCGGTGATGCAAGATAGGCGACGGCATGCGCGATGTCCTGCGGCTTGCCCAGGTGCCCCAGCGGTATCTGTCCGAGCAGCGCTTTCTGCTGCTCCTCGGGCAGGCTGGCCGTCATGTCGGTCTCGATGAACCCGGGCGCGACGCAATTGACGGTGATGTTGCGGCTGCCGAGCTCACGGGCCAGGGCCCGCGTCATACCGGCCACGCCCGCCTTGGCTGCCGCATAGTTGGCCTGGCCCGGATTGCCCGATGCCCCCACAACCGAGGTGATGCTGATGATGCGGCCATAGCGCTGCTTCATCATGGTACGCATCACGGCCCGACTCATTCGGAACACGGCTTTCAGATTGGTGTCCAGCACTGCATCCCAGTCTTCGTCTTTCATGCGCATGGCCAGCATGTCACGGGTGATGCCCGCGTTGTTGACGAGCACCTGCAAGCCGCCGGACTCCTTGACGATCCCATCGATCAGGCCCTCTGCCGACGCGGCGTCGTTGACGTCCAGCTTGCGGCCGGCGCAGCCCGGGAAGGCCGCGAGGGCCTGGCTGATCTTCGCCGCGCCATCATCGGTGGTGGCGGTGCCAATCACCTTGAGGCCGCGATGCGCAAGCTCCAGCGCAATGGCCGCCCCTATGCCGCGCGAGGCTCCGGTCACAAGTGCGACCTGCCCTTCCAATCTGATTTCGCTCATGCCAGCAACCCTTTCACGTCCGCCAGAGTGGCCGGGTCGTACAAGGCGGCGCCGGTGAGGTCCGCGTCAATGCGCTTGCACATGCCGGCCAGCACCTTGCCGGGGCCGCATTCAACCAGAGTCGTGACGCCACGGGACTTGATCGCCTGCACGCACTCCACCCAGCGCACCGGGCCGAAAGCCTGCCGGTACAGGGCATCACGGATCTTGTCGGCGTCAACCTCAAGCGCCACATCAATATTGTTGATCACCGGAACCTTCGGACCGGCGAATTCAACCGTCTCAAGACGCTCCCGCAGCTTGTCGGCTGCGGGGCGCATGAGGCTGGAATGGAAAGGCGCGGACACCGGCAACGGAAGGGCACGCTTGGCACCAGACGCCTTCAGCGCTTCGCAGGCTTTCTCCACAGCCGCCTTGCTGCCGGCAATGACCGTCTGCATCGGGTCATTGAAGTTCACCGCCTCCACGACCTCGGCGCTGCCGGGACCAAAGCCGGCCGTCACCTCAGCGCATCCGGCGATGACCTTGCCCACATCCATGCCCAGAATCGCAGCCATTGCGCCGACACCCACAGGCACCGCTTCCTGCATGGCCGCCGCGCGAAAGCGCACCAGGGGCGCAGCATCCGTCAAGGTCAGGACACCTGATGCCACCAGCGCTGAATACTCTCCCAGCGAGTGGCCTGCAACGATAGCCGGCAAGGCCCCGGTTTCCGACATCCAGACACGGAACGCGGCCACACCCGCGACAAGCATCACGGGCTGGGTATTGGTCGTGAGGGCCAGCGCCTCTTTCGGGCCGTGGGCAATCAGTTGGCCGATGTCCTCGCCCAGCGCGTCAGACGCCTCCGAGAGTGTTTCGGCCACCACCGGGTGACCGGCCCAGGCGTCCAGCATGCCGACAGCCTGTGAGCCTTGGCCGGGAAAAACGAATGCAAATGGTTTCATGGTGTTTGCGGGATTTTGACTGCTTTTGGGCAGCCGGTGGCAATCAGGCCGTCTGTTGGCCGTATGTCAGAGGTCGAGCAGGACCGCACCCCAAGTAAAGCCGCCCCCCACGCCTTCGAGCAGGAGCGTCTGGCCGGGCTTGATCCGCCCGTCACGCACACCGGCGTCGAGTGCCAGCGGAATTGAGGCTGCCGAAGTGTTGCCGTGCTGGTCCACCGTGACGATCACCCTGTCATCCCCCAGCTTGAGTTTTTTTGCCGTGCTTTGCATGATGCGGATGTTGGCCTGGTGCGGAATGAGCCAGTCAATATCTGCTTCGGTCTTGCCCGCCTTGGCAAGGACGGAACGCGCCACGTCCGCAAGCACGCCAACCGCCAGCTTGAACACCGCCTGGCCGTCCATTTTGAGCGTGGGATCGCCGAGCACGGCGCCGCCCGACACATTGCCCGGCACGCACAGGATGCCTACATGCTTGCCATCCGCGTGCAACTCGCTGGCCAGGATGCCCGGGCGGTCCGATGCTTCGAGAACAACCGCCCCCGCACCATCGCCGAAGAGAACGCAGGTTGTACGGTCCTTGAAATCAAGGATGCGGGAGAACACTTCCGAGCCAATCACCAGCGCCTTGCTGGCTGCGCCGGTCTGGATCATGGAATCTGCCACCGCCAGGGCATAGACGAATCCGCTGCAGACGGCCTGAACGTCAAAAGCCGGGCAACCTGCAATACCGAGTTTGTGCTGCAGGATGGCTGCCGTGGACGGGAACACCATGTCGGGCGTGGAGGTGGCGACAATGATCAGGTCAATGCCGGATAGTGCAACGCCGCTGGCCTGCAAGGCGTTCCGGGCCGCGACAAGCGCAAGGTCGCTGGCAGCCACGTCAGGCTCTGCAAAGTGGCGCGCCCTGATGCCGGTACGCTCCACGATCCATTCGTCGGACGTCTCTACGCCCTGCTCAGCCAGCTGCGCAGCCAGTGCTGCATTGGTCAATCGGCGTGGCGGCAGGTAGCTGCCGGTACCGGTAATCCGTGAATAACGTCTCATCAAAGGACAGGAACCGCTTCCAGGGGCATCGCCTGCTCGGGCCGGGCCAGCAAGGGCGCAGCGTGGGCAATCCGGGCCTGGACTTGATCCAGCAAGTTGTTACGCGCTGCATCATAAGCCCGATTGAGCGCTTGCTCGAATGCAAAGGCATCTGCAGACCCATGACTCTTGAATACAAGGCCGCGAAGGCCAAGCAGTGCCGCACCGTTGTAACGGCGATGGTCGAGGCGGTTTTTGAAAGCAATAAGGACAGGATAAGCCATGATCGCCGCAATACGCGTCAGGATGTTGCGGGAAAACTCGGCTTTCAGGAAGTCGCCAATCATCGACGCCAACCCTTCACTGGCCTTGAGCGCCACATTGCCCACAAAACCATCACACACCACGATATCGGTTGTTCCCTTGAAAATGTCATTGCCCTCGACATTTCCATAAAAATTCAAATCGCCAGAATTGGCAGCAGATCGCAGCAATTCGCCCGCTTTTTTAATAACTTCGCTGCCTTTAATCGCCTCTTCCCCAATATTCAGCAAGCCGACGGACGGGTTCGGGTCATTTTTGATGACCGAGACAAGTGCCGAACCCATCACCGCAAACTGGAGCAAGTGTTCGGCCGTGCAGTCCACATTGGCGCCGAGGTCAAGCACTGTCGTGGCGCCTCCTTTGGCATTGGGCATCTGCGTTGCAATGGCTGGCCGGTCAATACCTTCGAGCGTCTTGAGCAGGTAGCGCGCAATGGCCATCAGCGCGCCAGTATTGCCGGCGGAAACGGCCGCCTGTGCAGCACCATCCTTGACCTGCTGGATCGCCACTCGCATGGACGAGTCTTTTTTCTTGCGCAAGGCCACTTCCACCGCGTCGTCCATGCCGACGACCTCGGTCGCGGCCACGATGCGCGCACGCGGGTGGGAAAAGGAAGCCAGGCTGGAAGGCAGCCCAACCAGCAGGAGTTGGGCGCCAGGATGGGAGTCCAGGAACTGCTTGCACGCAACAAGTGTCACGCGCGGGCCATGGTCGCCGCCCATACAGTCAACAGCCACGGTGGTCACGTCAGACACACTCAAAGCCCGGACAATTCAGAAGAAGAGAAACCAAAACAAAGGCCCGTGGCTACTGCGAACGTAGCGCCGGGCCCCGGAGTTTGAAGCGGTATCAGGCTTCGGATTTGGTCTTGAGCACCTTGCGACCACGGTAAAAACCGGTGGGGCTGATGTGGTGCCGCAGGTGCGTTTCGCCGGTGGTGGGTTCCACCGCGATGCCCGGCACCACGAGTGCGTTGTGCGAACGGTGCATGCCGCGCTTGGAGGGGGACTTTTTGTTCTGCTGGACGGCCATGATCGGCTCCTGGGCTTAAAGGTTGGACAGTTGGTGAAAAGCGCGACTTGAATATCCGCTGCCCCCGGTAACCCGAAGCAGCAGCCCAAGAATGCGCGAAGCCCACGATTATAGCCCAACTCATTGATTTGACTGGGGTTTATCCCTTCAGCTTCGACAAGGCTGCGAACGGATTGGGCTTGGCGGCCATTTCGGCCTCGAATTCCTTGTCAGCAACCGCCAACTTCACTTCTACAGGACAGGTTTCATGGCGCGGCACAACAGGCAGTTCCATCAGCAGCTCGTCCTCAACAAGTTCCGGCAGATTGAATGCGCGGCTCAGGGCCAGCACGTCCTCTTCAGCCTCTTCGTCCTCGGCGGCAGCGGTTTCCTCGTCCGGTACAAAGCGGAACGCCCGGTCCACCGCCACGTCCACCTCCACTGGTGTCAGGCAGCGCTGGCAGATCATCGGCATCGTCGTGCCGGCCACCAGATGGATCCAGACCTGGTCCGCCCCCCCGCGTACAGCCCGGAGTTCTCCCCGCGCCTTCCATGTGACTGCGAGGCCACTGATATTGCCTTGCGCCTCTGCCAGCAGCCTCGGATGGCTGCCCAGCGCATCCTGCCCTGAAAGCTCCGCCCCGGCCTGTGCAAAAGACCTGAGATCCAGCCGCGCCGCAACAAACTCTTTGCTCATGGGGCCAGTGTAAGAGAATCGCCCGATGGCACAAGCTCCCGCATCCAATGTCCCGAGAGTCCTCATCCTCGGTTCAACCTCGCGCTATCGGCGCGAGCTCCTGTCTCGCCTGAACATCCCCTTCAGCGTGGAATCGCCGGACGTCGATGAAACTCCGCGAGCCGGCGAAACGCCGCGCGATCTCGCATGCCGTCTTGCACTGGCCAAGGCCCACGCAGTGGCTGCCCGCTTTCCCGAAGCTGTGGTCATCGGTTCCGACCAGGTCGCCGACCTGCGCGGCGATCCGCTGGGCAAGCCCGGCACCCATGAGCGCGCAACCGACCAGTTGCGCCGCATGAGGGGCCAGACCGTCATCTTCCAGACAGCGGTGGCGGTCGTCTGCAGGGCTTGCGGGTTTGAACAGTCCGATCTGGCACCGGTTCGCGTGAGATTCCGCGAACTGACCGATGCAGAGATCGAGGCTTACCTGCGCGCCGAACAGCCCTACGACTGCGCCGGCAGCGCCAGGAGCGAAGGTCTCGGTATCGCGCTGCTCGAATCCATCGAAAACGACGACCCGACGGCACTGGTCGGGCTGCCACTCATCCGCACCTGCCGGATGATTCGCGCCGCCGGCGTCAGGCTGCTATGAGCAAGGGAAAACTTTATCTCGTGCCGGCCCCGCTGGACTTTGGCTGCGACGCCCAGGTGCCGCTCACCAATGTCCTGCCCCTGGAGACGCTTCAGGTTGCATCAAGGCTGCAATACTGGATCTGCGAAAACGCCAAGACCACCCGCGCCTACCTGAAAAGGGTCAACGACCTGCAGCCGCTTGCCCACGGGCTGCAGGCCCTGCATATCGGGGAATTGCCCCGTGAAGTCCACAAGAAGGGGGACCATGAAGCAGGAGCCGGTGCCGGCTTTGACCCCAAGGCATTGCTGGATGCTGCCCAGGAAGGGCATGACGTCGGACTGGTCAGCGAGGCTGGCATGCCCGCCATCGCCGACCCTGGCTCCTCCGTCGTGCGCGCTGCGCACGACCTGGGAATACAGGTCATTCCCCTCGTCGGGCCTGTGTCCTTGCTGCTGGCGCTGGCAGCCAGTGGACTCAATGGCCAGAACTTCGCCTTCGTCGGCTATCTGCCGCAGGATGCCGCCGAACGCAGCAAGCGGATACGCGAGCTGGAATCCCTGGCGCTCAAGTCAGGCCAGAGCCAGCTGTTCATTGAAACGCCCTACCGGAACGCAGCGATGCTGGCGGCACTGCTTCAGACACTGCAACACAACACGCGGCTGGCCGTATGCGCCGGGCTCACGCTGGCCGACGCGTCCGTCCGCAGCGAAACCGTGAAGGCCTGGAAGCACAAACCCCAGCCTGCGGGAAAGAACACCCCCTGCGTCTACGCCATCGGCAGGTAGCGGGCGCGTTCAGCGCAGTCCGGGTGCGGCGCGCATCGCCCGGACCGCCCCTTCGCCGAAGGCCGCGCCAAAACGCTTGGCCAGACGCTCCGCGACGTTGTCACGCCGGGTGTAGTCAATCAATTCCTCGGCCTTCACCACCTCGCGCGCAACGTAGTCCACGTTGCCGAGGTGATCCGCCAAGCCCAGCTCGATCGACTGCTGGCCGCTCCAGAAGAGGCCGCTGAAAAGCTCCGGCGACTCCTTCAGCCGGTTGCCGCGCCCCTTGCGGACGGCGGCTATGAACTGTTTGTGGATCTGGTCCAGCATCGTCTGCGCATAGGCCCGCTGCTCCGGTGACTGCGGGCTGAAAGGGTCGAGAAACCCCTTGTTCTGGCCTGCCGTCATGAGCCGCCGTTCAACGCCCAGCTTGTCCATGAGGCCGGTGAAGCCAAAACCGTCCATCAACACGCCAATGCTGCCGACAATGCTGGCCTTGTCGACATAGATCATGTCGGTCGCCGCGGCAATGTAATAGGCGGCTGATGCACAGGACTCCTCGACCACCGCATAGACCGGCTTCTTGTATTTGGCCTTGAGCCGGAAGATCTCGTCGTAGATGATGCCTGCCTGGACCGGGCTGCCGCCAGGCGAGTTGATGAGCAGCACCACCGCCTGCGCGCCTTCATCCTCGAACGCGCTGCGCATCGCTGCCACCACGAATTCGGCGCTGGCATCAGCACCTGAAGCGATCTCGCCCTTGATCTCGACGACGGCCGTATGGGCGGTTGACTTGTCGCTGCTGGGCCCGCCCCGGGACATCAGGGACCATATGAGCACGATGAAAAAAACCAGCCAGGCGCTGCGTACAAAGGTCTTCCACCGGCGCGCTGCCTTCTGCTCGTTGAGCGCGGCAAATGCAAGTTTCTCGAGCATGTCGCGCTCCCATCCAGGTTTCTGGCCGGCATCAACGACAGCTGACTTGACAGGCTCCGCAGTGGGGAACGGATCAAATCCCGTGTTATCGGGGCGGTTGGGGTCACTCATGTCAGAACTCGACGGGTTGTAGGTTCCAGCCAGTATGCCAGTGGACCACGCCGTCATCTTCCGTGAGGTCAATCTTCACCAGTCCGCCGCGGCAGGGGCCGCCGGCGCAGGCACCGGTATCGGGTTCATAGACCGCACCGTGCGTCGAACACAGCAGCCAGCGGCCGGAATCGTCAAACAACCGGTTGGGCTGGTAGTCCATCTCCATGGCGATGTGGGCACAGCGGTTGAGGTAAGCGTGGCATCGCCCCTCGTAACGCACGGCAAACGCACGGCATGTCTGGCCGGCATAGACGACATCAAACGGCACGGCATCGCCGCCCTCCGCGAGGTCCCGCGAGTTGCAAAGGGCAACCAGACCGGTCATGCGTGTGCAGCCAGCCATTCATGCAGCTGCGGCACCGAATGGGCGATGAACCTGGGGTTGAGCACATGAAAGGCATCAGGCTCATGTGCGCCGTAGCTGACGCCGACGCTGGCGCAGCCGGCGTTCAGCGCCATCTGCAGGTCGTGCGTGGTGTCGCCGATCATCAGTGTCCGCGCCGGGTCGATGCCGAATTCACCCATCAGCTCGTTCAGCATCCTGGGGTGCGGCTTGCCTGCTGTTTCGTCTGCCGTGCGTGAGCCGTCAAATACGCCGGTGAGTTCAACCGTGTGCAGCGCATCGTCCAGCCCGTGGCGGCTTTTCCCGGTGGCGACGGCCAGCAGGTGCTGCCGGGACTTCAGGTCGGCCAGCATGGCGAGCACGCCGTCAAACAGCGCCAGGTCATTCTGGTGAAGGATGTAGTGGTGCCTGTAACGTGCACCGAGCTCAGGGTATTTCTCCTTCGGTACATCCGGCGCCGCATGGGCCAGCGCCTGCATCAGGCCGAGGCCGATCACATAGGCCGCGGCCTTGTCGTCCGGTACCGTGCCTCCCACATCGGCCACGGCCCGCTGGATGCAGCGCACGATGATCTTCGTGGAGTCAAACAGCGTGCCGTCCCAGTCAAAGGCAATCAGGTCGAATTGGCGCAAACGCGTGGAAATCATTGGCAGGATTATCCCGGGAAGCCGGCAAGCTCCGCTGGCAGGTCCGACTGCAGGTTCACCTCTTCCCCGGACAACGGGTGCGCAAAGCGCAGGCGCCAGGCGTGCAGGAACATCCGCTTGAGTCCCTGTCTGTGCAAGGCCTTGTTGAGTTCAAAGTCTCCATACTTGTCGTCGCCGGCTATGGCATGCCCCTGCGACGCCAGGTGGACACGGATCTGGTGGGTACGGCCCGTCTTGATGGTGACCTCCAGCAAGCTGAAGCCCTCCAGTTTCCTGGCAACCTTGACCAGCGTGATGGACCGCATGCCGTCCGGGTCGTCCTTGCCAACCACCTTGACCCGACGTTCGCCGTCCGCCTGCAGGTACTTGTGAAGCGGCACGTCGATCACCTTTTTATTGGCCGGCCAGGCGCCCGGCACGAGCGCCAGATAGGTTTTGCCTGTCTCGCGTTCGCGGAACTGGTCCTGCAGCTTCGTCAGTGCGCTGCGCTTCTTGGCAATCAAAAGGATGCCCGAGGTATCGCGGTCGAGCCTGTGAACCAGTTCAAGGAATTTCGCACCCGGCCGCGCCTGGCGCAATTGCTCGATCACCCCGAAGCTGACGCCGCTGCCGCCGTGGACAGCCACACCGGCAGGTTTGTCAATGGCGAGCAGGTGATCGTCCTCATGCAGAACCGGGAACTCGCGCGCCGGCGCCGGCCTCTCCGCCTTCAAGGCCGCGCTTTCCGATGTGCGGACAGGCGGCACGCGCACCACATCGCCGGTTTCCACACGCGTGTCCGCCGCCGCCCGCCCCTTGTTCACCCGCACTTCGCCACTGCGGATGATGCGGTACACGTGGGTCTTGGGCACGCCCTTGAGGTGACGGATCAGGAAGTTGTCGAGCCGCTGGCCAGCCGAATCTTCATCGACCGTGACTGTTTTGACCTGCGGGCTTGCAGGGGCTGTAACGGCCCCTATAATGTGTTTCACTAGCGTTACGCTGTAAGTGGTTGATTTGTCTGGAGTTTAGTCCACACACCGCAATCATTGGCCGGAAAGGCCTCGCTGGAAGGTCGATGCCGCCGTGGTATTTGACACGTCAATCACAAGCCAAAGCCTGTGGTGGCCTGCAAATGCTGCGGTCAATCCGACACGATGAAACACTGATACGGAATACCCAAGCCTGCAAGCCCACAGCTCGCAGGCGGATCGAAGCGAGAACCTTTGTGTTGATGATTGTGCTGTTCCTTGCCTGCATGCGGTGGCTCCTGCCCCCGCTGCCAGGCATTGGGCTGCGCAAAGTGCCTGTATCCCGGGCACTCCCAGCCGCATCAAATACGGCAAGCCAGCACCAGCCCCTCCTCGCCCCCCATCCACGCGCCCACGCCCCGTTTGCTGAGCTAGTGCTCCAGTAACCGCAGGCCCTTCGGCAATTCCCTTCGTTTCAGCGCGTCTGCCAGGCATCGTTGGCCCATTCAGGGCATGTAGAACGATGAAGAAGAGGAAGGCTACCCATGAAACGGATGCTGATCAACGCCACGCAGGCTGAAGAACGCCGCCTGGCCATTGTCGACGGTCAAAAACTGCTCGACTACGAAATCGAAATTGAAGGGCGCGAACAGCGCAAAGGCAACATCTACAAGGCCGTCGTCACGCGCGTCGAGCCCTCGCTTGAAGCCTGCTTCGTCGACTACGGCGAAGACCGCCACGGCTTCCTGCCGTTCAAGGAAATCTCCAAGCAGTACTTCGCCCAGGGCGTGCCGGTGAGCCAGGCGCGCATCAACGAGGTCATCAGGGAAGGCCAGGAACTGCTGGTCCAGGTCGAGAAGGAAGAACGCGGCAACAAGGGCGCAGCCCTGACCACCTTTGTGTCGCTGGCCGGCCGCTATGTGGTGCTGATGCCAAACAACCCGCGCGGCGGCGGCGTCAGCCGGCGCATCGAGGGCGAGGACAGGGCCGAGCTCAAGGAGAACATGGACCAGCTCCAGTATCCGAACGGCATGTCCATCATCGCGCGCACCGCCGGCATTGGCCGCAGCGCTCCCGAACTGCAGTGGGACCTGAACTACCTGCTCAAGCTCTGGACCGCCATCGACGGTGCCGCCAAGGAGGGCAAGGGCGCCTACCTGATCTACCAGGAATCGTCGCTCGTGATCCGCGCGATCCGCGACTACTTCAACAACGACATCGGCGACATCCTGATCGACACCGACGACATCTACGACCAGGCGCAGCAGTTCATGGCGCACGTGATGCCCGAGCATGCCGCCCGCGTCAAGCGCTACCGCGACGATGCACCGCTGTTCTCGCGCTTCCAGATCGAGCACCAGATCGAGTCGGCCTATGCCCGCACGGTGCAACTGCCTTCGGGCGGCGCCATCGTGATCGACCACACCGAAGCGCTCGTTTCCGTGGACGTCAACTCGGCCCGCGCCATCAAGGGCGGCGATATTGAAGACACCGCCACCCGCACCAACCTTGAAGCCGCCGACGAAGTGGCCCGCCAGATGCGCTTGCGCGACCTGGGCGGCCTGATCGTCATTGACTTCATCGACATGGAAGAGTCGAAGAACCGCCGCGAAGTGGAAAACCGCCTGCGCGATGCGCTGCGCCAGGACCGCGCCCGCGTGCAGTTCGGCACCATCAGCAAGTTCGGCCTCATGGAAATGAGCCGCCAGCGCCTGAAGCCCGCGCTGTCCGAAGGTGCGTCCATTCCCTGCCCGCGCTGCGGCGGGTCGGGCCATATCCGCGACACGGAAAGCTCGGCACTGCAGATCCTGCGGATCATCCAGGAAGAGTCCATGAAGGACAGCACCGCCTCCGTGCTGTGCCAGGTGCCGGTGGACGTCGCGTCCTACCTGCTCAATGAAAAGCGCACCGAGATCGCCAAGATCGAACTCAAGCAGCGCATCAACGTGCTGATGGTCCCGAACAAGACGCTGGAAACGCCCAACTACAGGCTCGAGCGCCTGAAGCACGACGACCCGCGCCTGGACAACATCGAAGCCAGCTACAAGATGGCCGAGGAAATCGAGGACCCGTCCACCGTGACGCGCCGCTCGCAGGAACGCACCAACAAGCAGGAGCCGGTGATCAAGGGCGTGTTGCCCGACATGCCTGCTCCTCTGCCGGTGCCCGCAGCCGCGAAGCCCGAACCTGTCAAGGCGGCTCCGGCCGTGGCGCCGGCACCGGCGCCGGTTCAGGCTCCCGCACCGGCCGAGACTGGCTTCATGGGCTGGATCAAAGGCCTGTTCGGCGCCAAACCTGCGGAAGCACCGAAACCCGCACCTGCGGTGGAAGTCAGGAAGGAAGAAAAGCGCGAAGGCGGCCGTGAAGGCGCGCGCGGCGACGGCCGTGGCGAACGCGGGGGCCGTGACGGCCGCCGTGGTGGCCGCCGGGGCGAAGGACGTGGCGAAGGACGCCCGGAAGGCGCCCGTGGCGAGCGGCCTGAAGGTGCACGCGCCGAAGGCGGACGTGGCCCGCGCGACGGAGAAAGCCGCGGTGGCCGCGACGGCGAGCGCCGTGGCGGTGACCGCCCTGAACGTGAAGGACGCGAAGGCCGTGAAGGCGGCCGTGGCCCGCGTGAACGCCGCGATGGCGACCGTGCACCGGTCACTGACGCAGCGAACGCCAACGCCGCCTCCACACCCCAGGCAGTCGTACCCGAAGGGCAGACCGGCGAGCAGCGCCAGGACCGCCCGCCGCGCGGCGAGCGCGGTGAAGGCCGCAGGGAACGTGGCGAGCGTGGGGGCGAGGGCCGCCGTGAGCGCGGTGAGCGCAACGGCGAACGCGGCGAGCGCCGCAATGACCGTGGCCCGCGCGGCGACGAGCCGGTGGCAGACGAGTCGCTGGTTGCCGGCGCCGCCGTGGCGGCATCCACCGCCATCGCAGCGGCAGCTGCTTCGTCGGCCTCGGTGGACGGAACACAAGCCCAGGTTGACCAGGGCGAACCCCGTGCCGACGGCGCGCCGCGTGAACCGCGTCCCGAAGGCGAGGAACGCCGTGAACGCCGCTCGCGCGACCGTTATGGCCGCGACCGCCGCGAACGTGGTGGTGAACGCGCAGAGCAGCCCGGCGGGCAACCGGCGACACAGGACGGCGCGTCATCTGACGAGCCGGTGCAGACCAGCGTCTTTGCTGCGCGCGCGCAACCTGCCGCACCGCAACCCTTTGCGCCGGATGCGGCACCTGTCGCTCCAGTGCAGGCTGCAATGAACTTTGCGGCGCCTGATGCAGCAGAGCCGGCAGCCGCCACGCAAGCCACCGAGCCAGCACCGGCACAAGCCTTTGCAGCGACCCCGGCGCCCGCGCCCGCGCCAGCACCCGCGCCGGCCCCTGCAGCCGCCCGGGCCCCTGTTGTAGCAGCGCCTGCCGTTGCCGCACCGGCGCCTGCCGCCCGTGAACTGCCCAAGGTCAAGGCCTTTGAATTGCCGGTCAACGAACTGGTCCAGGTCGCGCAAAGCTCGGGGCTGCAGTGGGTGAACTCCGACGCTGAAAAGATCGCTGCCGTACAGGCTGCCATCGCCGCCGAGCCCAAGCCGGTCCATGTGCCGCGCGAGCGCCCGCCCGTGGTGGCGGCCGATGAAGGCCCGCTGGTCCAGGTGGAAACCTTGCGCGACCTGCGCGCGATGACGCTGCCGTTCGAGCAGCCGCCGCAGAACACCTGATCACCAGGTTTGCGCAAATGAAAAAGGGAGGGGCCGCAAGGCCTCTCCCTTTTTTTGTTCCTGTTGCGCGCCGCCCTCAGACCTGCGCGGCCCGCTTCCACGCTGCAGCCGCCGTATCGGTGTCTCCCCGCTGCTCGGCCAGCAGCGCCAGGGCGCTCCACGCCTTGCGGGTAAGCGTAACGTCCTGCAGCCCCATGGCGGCCTGGCTGAGCAGCTGCTGGGCCTTGCCCCACAGCTGGCGATTCATGCAGGCCATGCCGGCCAGGTATTGCAGGTTGGCATCGCGCGGGTTGCGCAGCTGGGCGGACTCGAACCTGGCCAGCCAGGCACCGTCCACCGACGCCAGGCCGGCTTCAAGCGCCTCGATCAGCCGGATGCGCAGGTGGTCGCCCATATTGCCGGGTTTTTCCACCATGCGATCCCATACAGGGAGCAGCCAGGCACGGGCCAGCGAGGCATCCCCGCCAAGGGCCATCATCCGGCGTGCCGCATGGATGGTCAATTCGGGCATGGTTCGCTCCGCCGCATCCAGCGCCGCCCATGTGTTCTGCAGCTGGGCCGTGTCATGCGCGCTGTTGATGAGGTCCATGGCGAGGCCGCGCACAATGCTCTGCGCCGCGCCGGCGGAAAAAGCACGGTGCTTGGCCAGCAGGCGCGCCGTTTCAAGCGCATCCAGCGTGCGCCGGGTCTGCCTGGCCGCCTTGAGCTTGATGCGCAATGCGAGCGTGCGGCGCGCAGCCCCCTGCGTCATTTCCGAGAGCCATGTCAGCGCCAGTTGCGGATCGCGGTCGTCCAGTGCCCAGCGCGCCGCGCGGAGCTGGGCGCCGTCGCGCGTCTCCTGGCCTGACGACGTGTTGCGCTGCGCAGTCTGTTCAAGCGCAAGCGCCAGGTGTTCGTCGCGGCCGGCCTTGTCCTGGAGGGATTGCGCGCTCTCCGCAACCAGCAGATGCGCCAGTGCCCGCAACTGCGCGGCATTGGACAGCTTCTCCCCGCTGCCACTGAGCGAGCGCTCCTGGACAAGCGCTGCCTCGGCGGATTTGCGGGCACGCAGGAACCGGCCGGACAAGAGGTGCGACAGCGCGTCCAGCAAAGCGGCATGCATCGCGCGCTCCCGCTGCTGCACACGCCAGCGCCGGGCCTGCCCCGGCAGCTCGAACAACGCAGCCAGAGCGCGCAGCGCGAGGTATAGCACTGCGAACACGCCAAACAGGGTCAGCAGCACCAGGTTGAGGGACAGGTCGACCCGGTAGGGCGGCCAGTACACCGTCACCGTGCCCTGGTTGTTGCCGACGAACAGCGCAATGGCGACTGCGACGCCGAACAGTGCCAACAGCCAGAGGGCGGCTCTCAACGGTTTACCTTCCCGCCGCAGCGGTCGCCAGCGCCGCCAGGGTTTCATCAACGCGTGGCAATTCCACCGTCTTCATCTGCGACTGAACCTGCTGCAGCAGACCCGCAGCGGCCTGTGTCTTGCGCGAGGCCGGGTCAAAGTATTTGCCCAGCGCCAGTGAAGCGGAAGCCACGTCGGCGCGGGCGCCTTCCACCTGGCGCGCGAGCAGGCCCAGGCGGGCGTTGAGGAGCTTGAGCTTGAGGTTCTCGCGCAGGAAGAATGTCTGCTCCGGCGTCAGCAGCACGGCTTCGGGCTGTTCGATGCGGCTCACCCGCACCAGGCCCCGCACCTCCGCAAGCACGACCTGGAGCGCACGGTCCCACAAGGCCGAAGGCGTGCCTGAGGGCGCCGGCTTCGATGCCGCAATCACACTCACCGGAATCACGGCATTGGCCACCGGAAGGTCATCCACCTGGCGCATCAGGTCGTCCAGCTTGATGAGCAGGCCGGGTGTGTCCGTCACACTTGCAGCCTTGATGCGTTCGATGTCGCGCGCCATCGCGCGTTGCACCGAGGCCAGGCGTGGCTGGGCAGCGCGGCTCACGCGCTGGTCGGCAGACTTGAGTGCAGCCAGCAAGGGCTCCACGCTGCCTGTCAGCTGCGCCTGCTGCTGCGCCAGGCGAATGGCCGACTCGATATCCACCACGAGGTTCTCGTCACGCGAGCGCGACAGGCTCTGCATGAGTTCCTCCAGCTGGCTGCGCTGGAGCGCCACCTCGCTCAGGCGCGAATCAGTCACGGCTTGCCGCGCCGCGGTCTCGAGGGCGCGCTCCTGGGCCTGCTTGGCCAGGGCCCTCGCCTCGATCGCCACCGTGCCCGCGTCGGCGCTCTGGCGGGCCAGCTGGCGCTGGATCGATGAAAGCTTCTGCCACAGCAGTCCGCTGGCAACCAGGCTGGCTATCACCAGGGCAATGAGTACAAGCAGCACACCGCGCGGCAGGGATACCAGCGCAGCAGTCCCCTGCCCGGCGGACGCCGCCGGGGCATCGAGTACCGCCACCGGCACCGCAGCGGCCGGCTCGGCAATGCTCTTGGGATCTGGCTCGGAACTCATGCAGTTGATTCTATCGACGCGACCACGGCGTCCAGTGAGGGACGTGACTCGCAAACAACAGCGAATCCCGCATCGCGCGCAGCCTGGGCGATGCGCGGATGCGTGGCCACCGCCCGGGCACGCCCCCAGTCCTGGCCAGGCAGCATGTCCATGAGGTTGGCAATGGCTTCGGAGCTGCTGAACAGCCAGACGGAGCCGTCAGCCGCTGCGTCGCCGGCCAGCGCCCGGCCCTCGGGCCCGCACACTGGCAATTGCCGTTCATACGCGACCACGAATGTCACGGCGCAACCCGCCTCCACCAGCCGGCCGCCGAGCCAGTCCCGCCCGGCGCTCCTGCCGGAGGCATCGGCGCCGCGCACAATCAGCACGCGCATGCCGGCCCTGCACTGCGGCTGCACCACATGCCACAAGGCTTCGGAATCAAATTGCGGCGCATCGTCACCCGGCGCATCGATCCGCGCAGGCGCAACACCGGCCGCCAGCAACGCCGCTGCGGTGCCGGGCCCCGTCACCCAGGCCCGGAGCGCGTTGCCCGCAGGCCAGCCGAGGCCCTGCGGCCTTGCTGCAAAGAACTGCTCCACGGCATTGCCACTGACAAACATCACGGCAGCGCAATCCCCAAGCTGGCGCCATGCCTCCTGCACGGCAACCTGTGCGCTTGCGGGGCGGATGGCGATCAGCGGAAGCGCGCGGGCGTCGAAGCCGCGCAAGACGAGGTCTTCGACCCATTTGCGCGCTTCGCGCTCGGGCCGGGTGACGATCACGCGCATGGCGGTGCTGCGAGCCTAACGCGCGCCGCCGGCCCGCAGCCGTGCGGCGACTTCCTCGCCGAGTCCGGCAGCATGCCCCAGGTCGGCCGCGGCACTGGCCGAGCGCGCTGTCACGAGCGTGGCGTCTCCTTCAGGGTCCCCCCAGGCCGCACGCAACTGCAGGTACTCGCCTGCAAATACGGCGTGCGCGGCCAGCGGCATGGAGCAGCTGCCGCCCATGGCCCGGCTCACCGCACGTTCTGCCGCCACGGCGAGCCAGGTGGTCTGGTGCGCCAGTGGCGCGAGTGCCTCGATCAGGTCCTTGCGGTCTGCACGCACCTCGATGCCCAAAGCGCCCTGCCCCGCGGCGGGCAGCATCTGCTCCGGCTCGAAGGTCTGGCGGATGCGCGATGCGAGCCCCAGGCGCTTCAGGCCGGCCGCCGCCAGCACGATGGCCGCGTACTGGCCTTCGTCGAGCTTGCGCAGCCGCGTGTCCAGGTTGCCGCGCAGCGGCTCGATCTTCAGGTCCGGCCGCAGCGCGCGCAGCAGTACCGTGCGGCGCAGGCTGGAGGTACCGAGCACCGCGCCCTGCGGCAGGTCGGCCAGCGTGGCGTAGTGCGTTGACACGAATGCATCGCGCGGGTCTTCGCGCTCCATCACGCAGCCCAGGGCAAAACCTTCCGGCAGGTCCATCGGCACATCCTTGAGCGAATGCACCGCAATGTCGGCCCGGCCTTCTTCAAGGGCAAGCTCAAGCTCCTTCACGAACAGGCCCTTGCCGCCCACCTTGGACAGCGAGCGGTCAAGGATCTGGTCGCCCTTGGTCGTCATGCCGAGCAGGGAAACGCTGTGGCCGCGCTGTTCCAGCAGTGATTTGACATGCTCGGCCTGCCACAGGGCAAGCCGGCTTTCGCGGGTGGCGATGACGATGGACAGAGGGGAATGCATGCGCTCGCTCGTAACGGGTATGTAATGCGTCGTGGCTGGCTGATGCTAGCATGGCGGGTTCCCGCAATTCCAGCAACAACAGAGGACTTTCCCCAATGAAAACGGCCGAGAGGAATGGGCCCGCACCGCGCGGGAACATGCCCGCACTGCGCGCGGAGGCGCCCGCGCGGCGCTCAAAGGACAACGAGCGCCCTTTGGTGGAAGACATCCGCCTGCTCGGCCGCATCCTCGGCGACGTGATCCGCGAGCAGGAGGGCCTGCATGCCTATGAGCTCGTCGAGCAGGTCCGCAAGCTCTCGGTCGCTTTCCGGCGCGATGCCGACGAAGAAGCCGACAAGGCGCTGAAGAAACTGCTCAAGTCGCTCAGCGGCGACCAGACCGTCAGCGTCATCCGCGCCTTCACCTACTTCAGCCACCTGGCCAACCTCGCCGAAGACCGCCACCACATCCGCCGCCGGGCCATCCATGAGCGGGCCGGGGATACACAGGAAGGCAGCATTGAGGTGGCGCTGTCGCGCCTGCGCTGGGCCGGCATCACGCCCAAAACCATCTCGCAGATGCTGGCGGGCAGCTTCGTCTCGCCGGTGCTGACGGCGCACCCGACGGAAGTGCAGCGCAAGAGCATTCTTGATGCCGAGCGCGACATCGCGCTGCTGCTCACCCTGCGCGACGAAATCAAGGCCCGCTCGGTCGAGGGCGCGCGCGGTGACAAGCTCACGCCGCGCGAACTGGCCGCCAACGAGTCGCAGATCCGCGCGCGGGTGATGCAGCTGTGGCAGACGCGGCTGCTGCGCTTTTCCAAGCTGACGGTGGCCGATGAAATCGAGAATGCGCTGAGCTACTACGAGGCCACCTTCCTGCGCGAGATCCCCAAGCTCTATGCCGAACTGGAAGAGCACCTCGGCCAGCACCCTGTGCACAGCTTCCTGCGCATGGGCCAGTGGATCGGCGGCGACCGGGACGGCAACCCCAACGTCAGCGCCCAGACGCTTGAGTACGCGCTGCGCCGGCAGGCCGAGGTGGCGCTGCGTTTCTACCTCACCGAAGTGCACTACCTGGGCGGCGAACTCTCGCTGTCGGCGCGCCTTGTCGGCGTCCTGCCCGAAATGCAGGCGCTGGCCGAACGCTCGCCCGACACCAGCGAACACCGGCTTGATGAACCTTACCGCCGCGCGCTGACGGGCATCTATGCACGGCTGGCCGCCACGCTCAAGGACCTGACCGGTGGCGATGCGGCACGCCACGCGGTGGCGCCGCAGAACCCCTATGTTCTTGCGGAAGACTTCCTGGCCGACCTGCGCACCATCCGTGCCTCGCTGCTGGCGCACCATGGCGCGGCGCTGGTCGCACAGCGCCTGCACCCGCTGATCCGTGCGGTGGAAGTGTTCGGCTTCCACCTGGCCACGGTGGACCTGCGCCAGAGCTCGGACAAGCATGAAGAAGTTGTGGCCGAGCTGCTCGCGGTGGCGCGCATCGAGCCGAAATACTCAAGCCTGGACGAGCCCGCCAGGCGCAACCTGCTGATAAGCCTGCTCAATGACGCGCGGCCCCTGCGTGTCATCGGCAAGGAGTATTCCGCACATGCCCAGGGCGAGATCGCCATCTTCGAGAAGGCCCGGGTGATGCGCCAGCGCTTTGGTGTGCAGGCCATCCGCCACTACATCATCAGCCACACCGAGACCGTGAGCGACCTGCTGGAAGTGCTGCTCCTGCAGAAAGAGGTCGGCCTGATGCGCTCGACGCTGGATGCCGGCGCGGTGAACGACCTCATCGTCGTGCCGCTGTTCGAGACCATCGAGGACCTGCGCAATGCCGCGCCGATCATGCGCGAGTTCTATGCGCTGCCCGGTATCGCGCCGCTGGTCAAGCGCTCGGGCGCCGAGCAGGACATCATGCTCGGCTACTCCGACAGCAACAAGGACGGCGGCA
>JAZKHY010000048.1:0-19031 GCA_040385105.1 Pseudomonadota bacterium | reverse complement strand
CTGCAAGAGCGCGTGGCCAAGCTGGCCGGCGGTGTTGCCGTGATCAAGGTTGGCGCTGCCACCGAAGTCGAAATGAAGGAAAAGAAGGCCCGCGTTGAAGACGCGCTGCACGCAACCCGTGCCGCCGTTGAAGAAGGCATCGTGGCCGGTGGCGGCGTCGCGCTGCTGCGCGCCAAGCAGACCGCTGGCGCCATCAAGGGCGACAACGCCGACCAGGAAGCCGGCATCAAGCTGGTGCTGCGCGCCATTGAAGCGCCCCTGCGCGAGATCGTCTACAACGCCGGCGGCGAAGCCAGCGTCGTTGTGAACGCTGTGCTGCAAGGCAAGGGCAACTACGGCTTCAACGCTGCCAACGATACCTATGGCGACATGATCGAAATGGGTATCCTGGACCCGACCAAGGTGACGCGCACTGCCCTGCAGAACGCCGCATCCGTCGCTTCCCTGATGCTCACGACCGAAGCCATGGTTGCCGAAGCACCCAAGGACGAATCCGGCGCCGGCGGCATGCCTGGCGGCATGGGTGGTATGGGCGGCATGGGTGGCATGGGCGGGATGGACATGTAATCCCCCTGAGCTTCTGCTCAAACAAGAAGGGCCGCAATTGCGGCCCTTTTTCATTGGCGACCTGTTTACTGTGCGCCGGGAGATTGCGGTGCATCCAGCGCCGCTGGCGCCGCAGGACCCGAGCCCCAGGCATTGCTGCCGGGCGCGCTTGGCTGGACAGCCCAGTACAACAGCAGCAGCCAGCCGATGATGGGAATGAACCACAGCAACAGGAACCAGCCTGACTTGCCGATGTCATGCAGGCGCCGCGCGCCAACGCTCAACGCGGGCAGCAAGAGCGCCAGGCCGGCAAGCCCCTGCAGCGACTGGCTGAAAAAGCCCAGTACTGCAGACACAACGACCTGGAACAGGAAGAACCACCAGAACTCGGGCCGTCCGGCACGGCCGGAAAAGTCCACGTATTTGGTGAGGCAAGTCTTGACGGCTTCTAGATAGGTCATGGATGTTTCCCTCCTCGGTTTCCATGCAGGAACGACGGCGTTCCAGCGCGGATCATAAGCCCGGCGGCAGCCCCTCCAGGCGCCCCTCAATCCGGCAGCAGGCTCGCCAATGCATGCGAAAGTTGCGGGGGCGATTCGAAATGAATACCCTGCCAGCCCAGTTCCCGCGCAGCCTGGACGTTGGCATGCATGTCGTCGATGAACACCGTGCGTGCAGGCTCCAGGCCATGGCGCGCGGCCAGCAGGCTGTAGATCGCCGGCTCGGGCTTGATCAGGTTCACATCGCCGGAGAAGATGCCGCCGTCAAACCAGCCGATGAACGGGTGCCGCTCTTCCAGCACGCGCGCATAGGGGGCTGGCATGTTGGAGAGGAAGTACAGACGGACATCGCCACGGGTTTCGCGCCGCTCACGCAAGCCGGCGAGGAGTTCCACCGTGGCAGCAATGGGCGCCATGCGCTCGCCGATGGGGGAGAGCATCGCATCCAGCCTGTCATGGGGCAAGTCAAGGCGCAGGGCTGTGCGCTGAAGAACGTCGTCCAGTGCATGCGTGCCCCGGTCATAGCCCAGCCAGTCGTCATGGTCGAAAATGGCTCGCGCCAATGAATGGGCGGCTTCGGCCGTCGGGGCCAGGTGGCCCAGGTGCGTCTGCAGCAAATGCACCGGCTGCCAGGTGAACAACACGGCCCCGAAGTCAAAGACGATGTTCATCGGCGCAACTGCGCCAGCAGGCCGGCCGTCGATGCGTCCAGGCCTTCCGTGTTGCCGCTGTGCAGGCGGGGCTCAATGTCGCGCGCCAGCACTTTGCCGAGCTCGACGCCCCACTGGTCAAAGCTGTTGATGCCCCAGATGCTGCCGCTGGTGAACACCCGGTGCTCCTGAAGTGCGACCAGCGCGCCAAGGCTCGCGGGTGTCAGGTCATCCAGCACGAAGAAGGTGCTGGGCCGGTTGCCCGGAAAGTCACGGTGGCCCCCCGCGTCCGCCTTGCCTGCCATCAGGGCCTGCGCTTGCGCCAGCGCATTGGCCAGCAGTTGCGAATGATGTCCCTTGAGTGCATGCCGGGCCGCCTTCACCGCGATGAATTCCACTGGCACCACATCCGTTCCCTGGTGCAGCATCTGGAAATAGGCATGCTGGCCGTTCGTTCCAGGTTCACCCCAGAGCACGGGCGAAGTCTGGAACGGCAGCGCCTGCCCGTGCGCATCCACCCGCTTGCCGTTGCTCTCCATCTCCAGCTGCTGCAGGTATGCCGGAAGCCGGCGCAGCGCGCTGTGGTACGGCGCAATGCTGCGGCTCGTGAACCTGTGGAAGTTGCGGTACCAGATGTCCAGCAGGCCCAGCCGCACGGGCAGGTTCCGCGCCAGCGGCGCGGCGCGGAAATGCTCATCCATGGCATGGGCGCCGGAAAGCAGTTCGCGAAAGCCCGCCGCACCGATCGCAATGGCCACCGGCAGCCCGATGGCCGACCACATCGAATAGCGCCCGCCCACCCAGTCCCAGAATCCGAAGGTCGTGGTAATGCCGAACGCCTTCGCTGCTTCGACATTGGTCGTCAGCGCCGCGAAATGCCGCGCTGTGTCCGTGCCGCCGTTCGCCTCAAACCAGTCACGCGCGGATTGCGCGTTGGTCATGGTCTCGATGGTGGTGAATGTCTTGGATGCGATGAGGAACAGCGTGCTGCCCGGCGAGACCTGCCTTAGCACCCCGGCCAGTTCATGCCCGTCAACATTCGACACAAAATGGAAGCGCTTGCCACGGACCGCGAATGCATCCAGCGCGAGCACGGCCATCTGCGGCCCGAGGTCCGAGCCGCCGATGCCGATGTTGACGACATCGGTAATCGACGCGTCCTCACGCACCGCCTCCGCGAAGGCCAGCATGGCATCCAGCGTCTCATGCACCTGCGCCAGTTCCGGCGACATTCCCGGCCCGCGCGGTTGCCTCAGCAGGACGTGGCCGACAGGGCGCTTCTCGGTGCTGTTGATCAGCGCGCCGGAGAACATCGCATCGCGGTGCGCTTCAACACCGCACTCGTGCGCAAGGTCAAGAAGCAGGGATTGTGCTTGTGCATCCAGCAGGTTCTTCGACAGGTCGGCAAAGACATGCGGCGCCTGCTGGCTGAACGCCTCGAAGCGCCCCTCATGCGCGGCGAATGCCGCGCGCGCATCAAAGCCCCGGCCCGCCTGTGCGAAATGAGCCTGCAGCAGCGGCCACACTGCAGTCTTGTCGCAGCGTGCCCTGCTCATGCCGCCAGCATCAGCTTTTCGAGCTTGACGGCGTCTGCCGCGAAGGCACGTATGCCTTCGGCCAGCTTCTCGGTGGCCATGGCGTCTTCATTGAGCGCATAGCGGAAGCCCGCTTCATCAAAGTTCACCGGCTCCAGTTCGAGCGCTGCTGCAGCCTTCGGGTCCAGCTGGCGGGCGAGCGGCGCATCGGCCGCAGCCAGTTGCGCAAGCAGGTCGGGTGCAATCGTCAGGAGGTCGCAGCCCGCCAGCGCAGCGATCTGCCCCGTATTGCGGAAGCTCGCGCCCATAACTTCGGTCGCGATGCCGAACTTCTTGTAGTGGTTGTAGATCTGCCGCACGGATTTCACGCCCGGGTCGTTGGCGCCGGCATTGGCAGCTTCGTCCCAGCCCGCGCCGGCCGACTTCCTGTACCAGTCGTAGATGCGGCCAACGAAAGGCGAGATCAGCTGCACCTTCGCCTGGCCGCAGGCCACAGCCTGGCAAAACGAGAACAGCAGCGTGAGGTTGGTGTGGATGCCGCGCTCTTCGAGCTTGCGGGCGGCCTCGATGCCCTCCCAGGTCGCGGCGACCTTGATCAGCACGCGGTCAATATGGATGCCCTCGGCTTCATAGAGCTCGATGATGCGCTCGGCACGCACATAGGTGGCATTGGCATCGAAGCTCAGGCGTGCATCGACTTCCGTCGATACCCGGCCCGGGATGATCGACAGGATCTCCACGCCGAAGCGCACCAGCAGTCGGTCCATGATTTCGTCAAGCG
The DNA here is from genome assembly GCA_040385105.1 of Pseudomonadota bacterium. Taxonomy (GTDB): domain Bacteria; phylum Pseudomonadota; class Gammaproteobacteria; order Burkholderiales; family Burkholderiaceae_C; genus JACMQX01. The sequence continues at coordinate 15,019 of JAZKHY010000048.1, read as the reverse complement.
GCCTGCCGCGAAAGCGGTCTACCGCTTCCTTGAGCAGTGGCGCGTAATCCGGCTTCTGCACCGCCTTGAGGATCAGCGAAGGGTTGGTGGTCGCGTCCTGCGGCTTGAAGGCATCGAGCTGCTTGAAGTCGCCGGTGTCGGCGACGACGGTGGTGAACTGCTTCAGGGATTCGAGTTGATTCATGAAGCCATTATCCAGTGCTGCAGCGGCAGTTTCGGTGTGGGAAGTTACGAAACCTGCACAACCGACACACCGTGGCCCGCAAGGCTCAAACCCACTTCCGCACCGACGGGCAACGCACCGGCGAGGTCAGGCGAAGTAACGAAGATGGCGCCCAGCCCGGTGTCAAAGGTGTATTCGAACAGGCTGCCAAGATAGGCCGATTTGGCCAGCCGGCCCGCCAGGCCAGTGCCCGGCGCACCGATATGCCAGGCTTCCGGCCGCACCGCGACCTTCACCGCGCCCTGGGTCATCGCATGGCGCGGCGCAATGCGCAGCGGGCCCAGGTGGACAGTGCCCGAAGCATCCGCCTCGGCCGGGAACAGCATGGCCTCCCCCATGAAGCCCGCCACGAACTCGGTCTTCGGGTATTCATACAGGTCCTGAGGCGTGCCGCTCTGGGCGATGCCGCCCCGGTCCATCACGATGATGCGGTCGCTCACGGCCAGCGCCTCGCTCTGGTCATGGGTGACGTAGGCAACCGTCAGCTGCAGGCGCTGCTGCAGGGAGCGGATCTCCTCGCGCATCTCGCGCCGCAAGCGTGCGTCAAGGTTGGACAGCGGCTCGTCAAACAGCAGCACTGCCGGCTCCAGCACCAGGGCGCGCGCCAGCGCGACGCGCTGTTGCTGGCCACCCGACAGTTCGCTGGGCAAGCGTGCATCAAACCCCACGAGGCCCACGCTTTCCAGCGTGTCGCGCGCGCGGGCCTGCGCCTGGGGCCTGGGCACCCCGCTCACGTTCAGCCCGTAGGCGACGTTGGCCAGCACATCCATGTGCGGGAACAGCGCATAGCTCTGGAACACCAGGCTGACATTGCGGTCGGCCGGGCCGAGCGTGGTGACGTCGCGGCCCTCGATGAAGATCTGCCCGCCAGTGGGCGACTCCAGGCCCGCGATCATGCGCAGCGTGGTGGTCTTGCCGCAGCCCGACGGCCCGAGGATGGTGGTGAGCGTGCCCCGCGCCACCTCGAAGCTGATGCTGTCCACGGCCAACGGCGCGGAAGGGTCGGCGCCATAGCGTTTGCTGACGTTGCGGAACTCGATGCCCGCGCTGGAAGAACTGCTCATGGCGACCCCTGGATGTATTTGATGGGAGGCTGCGCGGCCGAGCCCTGCTTGCGCCGCCCCAGCTTGCGCTCGCCCACGATGAACTGGATCAGCAGGATGGCCAGCGACATCAGCAGCATCAGCACCGTGCAGTAGGCCAGCGCCACGCCGTAGTCGCCGTTGCCCACCCGGCCGATGATGTAGGTCGTGGCCAGCTCGTTCTCGGCCGTGACGAGGAAGATGACGGCCGACACCGTGGTCATGGCCCGCACAAAGCTGTAGACCAGCGCCGCCACCAGCGCGGGCTTGAGCAGCGGCAGCACCACCTTGAACAAGGTCTGCAAGGTCGATGCCCGCAGCATCAGCGAAGCCTCGTCAAGCGACTTGTCCAGCTGCCGGAATGCCGCGGTGCCGGCGCGCACGCCCACCGGCAGGTTGCGGAACATGAAGCACAGCACGATGATGAGGCCGGTGCCCGTAAGCTCGAAAGGCGGCACATTGAAAGCCAGGATGTAGCTCACGCCAAGCACCGTCCCTGGAATCGCAAAGGCCAGCAGCGCGGCAAACTCAAAGAGGCCCTGCCCCTTGAACTCGGTGCGCGCAAGCAGCCAGGCAATGAGCAGGCCCAGCACCGCAGTGACGGGCGCGGCAATGCCGGCCAGCTTGACGGTGGTGAAGAACGAGTTCCAGGCCGTGCCCGCCCACACCAGGCCGAACTGGCCCCACTCCACCGAGAATGCGGTACGGAAGTGGTTGAAGGTGGGCGTCCAGTCTCGGCCCCAGGTCTGCACAAAGCCGCCAGCGAAGGCAAAGCAGTAAACGATGACCGTGAACGCCATCCAGGGCAGCGCCACGGCATACAGCGTGCGGCGCACGCCATCAGGCAACACCATGGCAATGCCCGAATCGCCCTTGCCGCTCACGGTGGTGTAGTTCTGCTTGCCCAGGAGCCCGCGCTGGATGGCGAACACGGCGAGCGCGAACAGCGTGAGGATCCACGCAAGCGATGCAGCACGGCCCTGGTCATACTGCGCGCCGACGATGGCAAAGAAAATCTCGGTGGACAGGACAGAGAACTGCCCGCCCACGACGATGGGGTTGCCGAAGTCGGCCATGCTTTCAATGAAGCCGACGAGGAAGGCGTTGGCCAGGCCCGGCTTGAGCAGGGGCAGCGTCACGGTGAAGAAGGTCTTGCGCCGGTCTGCGCGCAGGGTCTGCGCCGCCTCCTCAAGGCTGGGCGAGACGCCTTGCACCACGCCCCGCATGATCATGAAGGCAATCGGCGTGAAGGCGAACATCTGCGCAATCCACACACCCAGCATGCCGTAGAACCAGCGCGTCGGCGTCCAGCCGAAGGCGTACTCCAGGAACTGGTTGACGATGCCTGCACGGCCAAAAAGAAGGATGAGCCCCAGGCCCACCACGAACGGCGGCGTGATGATCGGCAGCAGCGCCAGTACCTTGAGCGGCCCCTGCCAGCGCAGGGCTCCGCGCTCGGCCATCAGCGCCATCATCGTCCCCAGCACCGTCGTGCCTGCAGCCGTCAGCAGGGCCAGCGCGAGCGTGTTCCAGGCCACGCCGCAGCGCACGCCGCCTGCCAGGCAGCTCAGGCCCCAGACGCGTTCGTTGCCGATGCGGGCGTAGATCGCGCCCAGCGACCAGCGGCCTTCTTCATTCAGGAAGGCGCCGTACAGCGCCTTCGTCACCGGGAACGCGATGAACAGCACCAGCAGCGCCGCACAGCCGATCACGCTGGCCGCAACAAACAGGTCCCCCTTGAACCAGCCACGGCGGGCCACGCCGAACGCAGCCAGAACCACCAGCGCCACCAGTGCGACGGATGCGCCCGCGCCCATGCCGAACTGCTGGACGGCCAGCTCGCCGAACTGCCGGTTGAACAGGTCGAACGACCAGCCTTTCGCACCAATGGCAAAGCCACCGGCCAAAAGCCCGGCGCTCCCGATGAGGCCACCGGCAATCAGCCAGTTGCCCTGCTGCCGGCCCGGCGGCATGCTGATGGCTGCCATGGCCATCACCAGCCCGGCCAGGCCCGCCAGCAGCCACTTGCGCCCGTGCAGCAGCGACTGCACCAGGCCATTGGCCGTCTCGGGCCCGCCCAGCACCTGCGGCAGCACGCTGTACCAGGCAGAGTCCTGGATGGCATACCACGGCAGCGCCACATAGGCGAGCAGACCGGCCACGACCCAGATGCGGATCGCGGTGTTGGGGTTCCTGGTATTCATCGCATTGCCGGCAAGGCCGGGAGTACTGCCGAAGCCATGGGCGCGAGTCTTGCAATATCCGTACCGCAGCGCATCATCGCGGCAGCGAGTTGATGTCTTTTTCCCAGCGCGCAATCAGGCGGCGGCGCTCGGCGCTGGCACCGTACTTGGCGTAGTCGTAGTTGATGAGCTTGATCTTCTTCGGGTCGGGCATGCGCGGGTCCACCGCAGTCGTCGAATTGCTGGGCAGCTGGAACTGCTTCGCCGCCACGCCAAACTGCTGCGCGCCTGGCGTGAGCGCCCATTCGTAGAATTTCTTCGCCACATCCATGTTGCGCGCACCCTTGACGATGCTCATGGAGCCGATCTCCGCGCCCGTGCCTTCCGAGGGTGTGGCGGAGCCGACGGGGAAGCCCTGGGTGGCCTCGGTGGTCACGTCATGCACGAAGCTGATGGATACCATGGTTTCGCCCCGTGCGGCGGCCTTGACGGGCGCCGTGCCGCTGCGGGTATAGGCGCTGACGTTCCTGTGCAGCGCCTTGAGGTAGTCGAACGCCTTTTCCTCACCCATGATCTGGACCAGCGTCGCGATGACGGTGTAGGCCGTTCCGCTGGACGCCGGGTTGGCCATCTGCACCTCGCCTTTGTACTCCGGCTTGAGCAGATCGGCCCACGATTTGGGCGCCTGTGCCTTCTTCTTGGCCAGCAGCTCGTTGTTGAAGCCAAAGCCCACAGGCCCGAGGTACACACCCACCGTGCGGTACTTTGCATCCTCGGCCTGCTTGCGCGCCCAGGGGTACAGCTGCGGCAAGGCGGGCGACTTGTATTCCTGCGTGAGCCCCTGCTCCGCCGCCTGCAGGTGAGGATCACCCGTGCCGCCGAACCAGATGTCGGTCTTGGGGTTGTCCTTCTCCGCGATGAGTTGCGCCAGGGCCTCGCCCGAGCCCTTCATCGACATGTTGACTTTTGTGCCGGTGGTCCGGGTATAGACGGTAGACATCATGTTGCACCAGTCAGCCTGGACCGAACAGATGATGTTGACCTGGCCCTGTGCCACGGCGCCGAGAGACGTTGCGGCGATGGCCGCGCCCAGAAAAAGCTTTTTCATGTTGGTATGGGGTAATTTGATTACGACGCCAGCATAGCGAGCGATTCTCCGCCGCGTCATCGGGAAAACACTAGCAGCGCTTCAGGCCGAAATCATCCCACAGGGTTGGAAGGTCCAAACACTCGCTGAAACTAAGTTACATTACCGGATCAACTCCACCCGAAGCCCATGAGTTTTGATCTCGTCCTGTTCGGCGGCACCGGCGACCTGGCATGGCGCAAGCTGATGCCCGCCCTGTTCCAGGCCTTTCGCCACGGCACGCTGCCTGCCGGTGGCCGCATCATCGGTGTGGCCCGTGACGACCTGTCGGACACGCAGTACCGGGAGCTCATCCAGTCGCGCTTTGACAATGTAGAACTCGCCAAGCGCCCAAGCCCGGAAGAATTCGCGCGCTTTGCCGCGCTGCTCCACTTCATCCGGCTGGACCTGTCAAAGCCCGATGACTATGCGCGCCTGTCTGCCAGCCTCGCACAGCGCAACGCCGATACCGTCGTCATGTATGTTGCGACCGCGCCCACGCTGTTCACCACCGTCTGCGAGCAACTGGCGGCCGCAGGCCTCAATAAGCCCAACACCCGCATCGTGCTGGAAAAGCCGCTGGGCCACGACCTGGCCTCCAACCGCGCCATCAACGAAACCGTGCTGCGCGGCTTTGCCGAGAAGCAGGTGTTCCGCATCGACCACTACCTGGGCAAGCCCTCAGTGCAGAACCTGTTTGCGCTGCGCTTTGGCAATTCGCTGTTCGAACCCCTGTGGCGGCGCGAGACCATTGCCAACATCCAGATCACCATCGCCGAGGAGCTCGGCGTGGAAAAGCGCGGCGCGTTCTACGACAGCACCGGGGCGCTGCGCGACATGGTGCAGAACCATGCGCTGCAACTGCTGTGTGCCATCGGCATGGAGCCGCCCATCAACGCCCATGCCGATGCCATCCGCGACGAGAAGCTCAAGGTGCTGCGCTCGCTCAAGGCCTGGACGCCGCAGAGCCTGTCGCAGCATGTGATCCGCGGGCAGTACGGCGCGGGCGCCATCGACGGCGTGGCGGTGCCGGCCTACCGCGACGAGCCCGGCGTGAACCCTGAGAGCACGACGGAGACCTTTGTCGCGCTGCGCACCGAAATCGCCAACTGGCGCTGGGCAGGGGTGCCGTTCTATATCCGCACCGGCAAGCGCCTGGCGGACCGCGATGCGCACATCGTGGTGAACTTCCGGCCCGCGCCGCATGCCATCTTCAAGTCGCCCCCGGGCGCTGCCAACCAGCTGGTGATCAACCTGCAACCCAGGGACGGGCTGGAGCTGCACCTGCTGGCCCAGGGCGCTGACAACCGGCGCCAGCAGCAGTCTCTCGCGCCGGTGCAGCTGGACCTGGACTTTGACAAGCGCTTTGGCGCGGAGCGGGTAGGCGCGTACGAGCGGCTGTTGCTGGATGTGATCGACGGGCGGTTGAACCTGTTCGTGCGCAGCGACGAGCAGGAAGAAGCCTGGCGCTGGGTCGAGCCCATCATCGACTCGTGGAAAGCCGATGCGCAGGGGCTGCGCACCTACGCGGCCGGCACGTGGGGGCCGAGTGCTTCGAGCGCGATGATTGCGCGCGATGGCTACTGCTGGAGTGAAGAGTGCTAGACCGCATCAAAGCCTCTTTGCCTTCCCTGGCGCCCGCCGAACAGCGCGTTGCCCGCCTGGTGCTGGCTGACCCGCGGGCCTTCGCCAACCTTCCTGTGAGCGAGCTTTCAGACAGGGCTCACGTCAGCAAGCCCACCGTCGTGCGGTTTTGCCGCAGCATGGGCTATGACGGCCTGAGCGACTTCAAGCTCAAGCTCGCCGGCAGCGTGAGCGAGGGCGTGCCTTTCATCCACCGCAGCGTGGATGTGGACGACAAGACGGGCGACGTGCTGGTCAAGGTCATTGACAACACCGTGGCTGCATTCCTGAAGTACCGCAACGACGCAAGCACCTTCGCCATCGAGAAAGCTGCGGAGGCACTGGCCGGGGCCTGCAAGGCGGGCAAGCGCATCGAGTTTTTTGGCGCCGGCAACTCCGGCATCGTGGCGCAGGATGCGCAGCACAAGTTCTTCCGCCTCGGCGTGCACACCATCGCCTACAGCGACGGCCACATGCAGGTGATGAGCGCCTCGATGCTGCGCCCGGGGGACTGCGTGGTGGTGATCTCCAACTCCGGGCGCACCCGCGACCTGATGGACGCCTGCGATATCGCCCGCAAGAATGGCGCGACGACGATTGTCATTACCGCCAGCGGCTCACCGCTGGCTGCCGCCGGGACGATCCATCTCTCGGCGGACCACCCGGAAGGCTATGACCGCTACAGCCCGATGGTGTCGCGCCTGCTGCACCTGATGATCATTGACGTGCTGGCCACCTGCGTGGCGCTGCGCATCGGCGGCCAGAAATTGCAACCGCTTCTGCGAGAGATGAAAAACAACCTCCGCAGCAAACGCTATGCGTGACGCCGGGGTCTAGATCCGGTTTTCCTCAACCGCGTGGCAGGCCACCTTGATACCCTGGATATCCAGCAGCGCAGGCCGCTCGGCCTTGCAGCGCTCATTGGCATGCGGGCAGCGCGGGTGGAAGGTGCAGCCCGTGGGCGGGTTCAGCGGGTTGGGCACCTCGCCGCTGACCGGCGTGCGGCTGCGTCCGGTGTCATGCATCTTGGGGATCGCATCCAGCAGCATCCGGGTGTAGGGATGCCTCGGGTTGGCAAAAAGAGCCTGCTTGTCCGCAAGCTCCACCAGCCGCCCCAGGTACATCACGCCCACCTGGTCGCTCACATGCCGCACCACCGCCAGGTTGTGCGAGATGAACAGGTAGGTCAGGCCCCGCTCGCGCTGCAGGTCCTTCATGATGTTGAGCACCTGGGCCTGTACCGAAACATCCAGCGCCGAAGTGGGCTCATCGCACACCAGGAACTCCGGCTCGGTGGCCAGGGCGCGGGCAATCGAGATGCGCTGGCGCTGGCCGCCGGAGAACTGGTGCGGGTACTTCACCATGTCCAGCGGGGACAGGCCCACCGACTTGAGCAGCTCTGCCACGCGCGCCTTGAGCTCGGCCGCATCGGTGATGATGCCGTGCTCCTTGAGCGGCTCGCCCACGATGTCCTCCACGATCCAGCGCGGGTTCAGGCTGGCGTAGGGGTCCTGGAAGATCATCTGGATGCGCCGGCGCAGCTTGCGGCCTTCGGGCGTCTTGAACGCCGCATGGGCATCCTGGCCGTCAAAGGTGAGGCCGCCGCGGGTGGGCTCATACAGGCCCACCAGCAACCGTGCGATGGTGCTCTTGCCGCAACCGGACTCGCCCACCAGCGCCAGCGTCTTGCCCCTCTCGATCTCGAAGCTGACGCCGTCGACCGCGTTCAGGAGTTGCCGGGGCCGTCGCTCGATGACCCGGTTGAGCCATGGAACGGAAACATCAAATGTCTTGGCGAGATCCAGTGCCTGCACCAATGGCCGGGAGGGCGCGCTCATGCTGCAGCTCCGGCAAGCCTGTCATGGAGCCAGCAGGCGGCGCGTGTCGGGCCTGCGTCCAGCAGGTCAGGGCGCTCGCGGGTGCATCGGTCGAATGCCTTGGGGCATCGCGGGTTGTAGGCGCAACCCGGTGGAATGGCGTTCAGTCTGGGCATGGCTCCATCGATCTGGTGCAGGCGCTCGCGGTCAACCGTGATGTCGGGAATCGCGGCCATGAGACCCGCCGTGTAGGGGTGGGCCGGCTGGTTGATGACTTCATGCACCGGGCCGATCTCGGCGATGCGCCCGGCATACATCACGGCGACCCGGTCACAGGTCTCCGCGATCACGCCCATGTCGTGGGTGATCAGCATCACCGCAGCGCCACGGTCCTTGCAGATGCGCTTGAGCAGCTGGATGATCTGCGCCTGGATGGACACGTCAAGCGCCGTGGTGGGCTCGTCGGCCACGATGAGCTTGGGCTCGGCGGCCAGCGCCAGCGCAATCACCACACGCTGGCGCATGCCGCCGGAGAACTGGTGCGGGTAGTGGTCGATGCGCTCGGCAGCCGCAGGGATGCCGGTGTCTTCCAGCAGGCCGATAGCGCGCTTGCGGGCTTCCTCATGACTCACCGGCAGGTGCGTCTGGATGGTTTCCGTCAGTTGCCGGCCGATACTGTACAGCGGGTTCAAGGACGTGAGCGGGTCCTGGAAGATCGCGCCTATCTTGCGCCCGCGAATGCGGCGCATCTGTTCATATGGCAGGTTGTCGATCCGCTGGCCTTCCAGCAGGACTTCGCCACCGGCCACCCGGCCGGGCGGCTCGAGCAATCCGATGATGGCGGCGCCGGTGAGCGACTTGCCGGCGCCGGACTCGCCGACCACCCCCAGGATTTCACCGGGCGCAATGGCAAAAGAGATGTCGTCCAGCGCACGCAGTGTGCCCCGGCGGTTGGGGAATTCGACAACGAGGTTCTTGACTTCGAGAAGGCTCATGAGGCGCCGATCTATCGCAAACGGGGATTCAACGCATCGCGCAGCCAATCGCCCAGCAGGTTCACCGAAAGCGCAATGGCGATCAGCATCAGTCCCGGAAAGACGGTGATCCACCATTCTCCCGAGAACAGGTAGTCGTTGCCCACCCGGATCAGCGTGCCCAGCGAGGGCGAGGTGGGCGGCACGCCCACGCCCAGGAACGATAGCGTCGCCTCGGTGATGATGGCGGTCGCAACCTGGATGGTTGCCAGCACCAGAACCGGCCCCATGACGTTGGGCAGCACATGCCGCACCATGATGCGCAGCGGCGCCACACCGGTGACACGGGCCGCCTGCACATACTCCTTGTTGCGCTCGACCATGGTGGAGCCCCGCACGGTGCGTGCGTACTGGATCCAGCCGGTCAGCGTGATGGCCAGGATGAGGACGCCGAAAGCCACCGACTCCTGCGCGTTGGGAAACAGCGCGCGGCCGACGCCTGCAATCAGCAGCGCCACCAGGATGGGGGGAAAGCTCAGCATGACATCGCACAGGCGCATGAGCACGGTGTCGATCCAGCCGCCACGAAAGCCGGCTAGCAGCCCCAGGCCCACGCCGATCAGCATGGACAGCAAGACGGAGATCGCGCCCACCACCAGCGAGATGCGTGCCCCATAGAACAGCGCCGACAGGATGTCGCGACCCTGGTCATCGGTGCCGAACAGGTACTTGGTGGTTCCACCCGCGGACCATGCCGGTGGCAGGCGCGCATCGCTGAGCTCAAGCGTGACCAGGTCAAACGGGTTATGCGGCGCGACCCAGCCCGCAAATGCCGAACAGAACACACAGGCGAAGGCAACCACCGCAGCTGCAATCGCCATGGGTGAAGTACGGAAACTGTGGCCGACATCGCTGTCGAGCCATCGGGCCAGGAGCTTTTTCATCCCTTATTTCTTGACGCTGATCCACTTGAACGGCATGAAGTTGTCGGCCAGCTGCACCAGGTCGATCTTCTTGGACATGCCCCAGGCCAGCGCTTGCTGGTGCAACGGCAGGTGCCCGATGTCTGCAGCGTGGATGTCAAAAGCCTCCTTGATCATGGCGTCGCGCTTTTTCTTGTCGGTCTCGGACTGGATCTTCTTCGTCAGCTCATCCACCTTCGGGTTGCAATACGACCCGAGGTTGAACTGGCCGGCGCCCTTGTCGTCGACACAGGCCATCAGCGCATTGAGCGCGTTGTGCGAGTCGTAAGTCCCGGGTGTCCAGCCCAGCAGGTAGAAGCTGGTGTCACGGCGCAGGATCTTGGGGAAGTAGGTACCCTTGGTCTCGGCAGCGAGGTTGATCTTGACGTTGATGCGTGCCAGGTTGGCTGCGACCGTCTGGCAGATCCGCGCGTCATTGACGTAGCGGTCGTTGGGGCAGTTCATGGTGACTTCAAAACCGTTGGGATAGCCCGCATCGGTCAGCAGCTTCTTCGCAGCTTCCGTGTCGAACGGAAGGCGTTTGTTCTGCTCGGCACTGAAGCCGTTGATGCCCGGCCCCACCATCAGCGCAGTCGGGTTGGACGCACCGCGCATCACCGTGCGCTTGATGCCATCGATATCGATGGCCTGGTAGAAGGCCTGCCGCACGCGCTTGTCCTTGAACGGGTTCTTGCCCTTCACGCTGGAGTACTGGAGCTCGTCGCGCTTCTGGTCCATGCCCAGGAAGATGGTCCGCAACTCGGGGCCGGCCTGCACCCGCGTGTTCGCGCCCGCGTTGATGCGGTCGATGTCCTGCACCGGGACCGGCTCCATGACGTCGATCTCACCCGACAGGAGTGCGGCCACCCGCGTCGAGTCGCTGCCGATCGGCGTGAAGATGACTTCGGTGACGTTGCCCTCGATCTTTCCCCAGTAGCTGCCATTGCGCACGAAGGTGGTCCTGATGTTGGGCTGGCGCTCACGCAGGCGAAAGGGACCGGTGCCGTTGGCGCGGAACGAAGCCGCATTCTCGATACCCTTGCGGCGGTCCACCGGGCGCTGGGCCTGGTTGGTTTCCGACCACTTCTTGCTCATGATGTACACCAGTGAGAGCACATCAGGCAGGATCGGGAACGGGGCCTTGGTTTCGATGTCAACCGCGTGGTCGTTGACCTTGCGCACTTCCTTGAAGTCATTGGTGTAGCTCTTCATGTCCGAGCCTTCGACCTGCGTGCGCGCGAACGAGAACAGCACATCGTCGGCGGTGAACGGCGTGCCGTCATGGAACTGCACGCCCTTGCGCAACTCGAAGCGCCACACCGTGGGCGAGATCTGCTTCCATGAAGTGGCCAGGCCCGGCGCCAGGCTCAGGTCCTTGTTGCGGTTGACGAGGCCTTCATAGACATTGCCCGTCACACTCAGCTGCAGGGACTCGTTGAGCGAATGCGGGTCCATCGACAAAGAGTCGCCCTGGTTGGCGACGCGCACGGTCTGCGCGGATACCGTCAGGCCACCAGCGGCAAGTGCGCAGAGTGCTGCGGTTGAAATCAGCCTGGATTTGAATTTCATTGATAACTCCTTTTGGGAACAAATGGTGGCGGAAGGGATTGTGGCCGGATAGAGGGGAATTACTGCCCTGGCAAGGGCATGGACTGCTCAACGAGGCTGGCATGCAGTGCCGCGCCAAGAGGCAGGATCTCGTCATTGAAGTCGTAGCGGCTGTTGTGCAGGAAGCAGCTGCCTTCTCCGCCCTGCCCAATGCGCAGATAGGCGCCAGGCTTGACCTGCAACATGAACGAGAAGTCCTCGGCGCCCATGCTCGGTTCCATGTCGCGCACGACATGGTCTTCGCCCACCAGGGATTGCGCCACATCGGCAGCGAACATGGCTTCGCGCGCCGTATTCAGCGTCGCCGGATAGACCCGCTCATACTTGACCGCGGCAGTGGCCCCGAATCCCAATGCCACGGCACTGCAGAGTTCGTGAAGCCGCTGCTCGATGAGCGTCTGCACCTCCGGCCTGAAGGTGCGTACCGTGCCCACCAGCGTCGCCTTGCCCGGAATCACGCTCATGGCACCCAGGTCGCCGGCCTGCATCGCACACAGGCTGATGACGGCGCCATCAACCGGCCGGACGTTGCGCGAGACGATGCTTTGCACAGCCGTGATGATGTGCCCTGCCACCAGCACCGGGTCAACCGCAAGGTAGGCATGGGCGCCGTGGCCACCCTTGCCGGTGATCTCGATGGTGATGCGGTCAGCCGCCGCCATCATCGGGCCGGGGTTGATGCCCACCGTGCCGGGGCGCATGGCAGGCCAGTTGTGCATGGCATAGATGGCCTGCGCGTCAAACCGGTCAAACAGGCCATCTTCGATCATGGCCTTGGCGCCGGCAAAGCCTTCTTCGCCGGGCTGGAAGATCAGCATGGCGGTGCCGTCAAATGCGCGCGTCTCGGCAAGGTAGCGCGCCGCGCCAAGCAGCATGGCCACATGCCCGTCATGCCCGCAACCGTGCATCATGCCCGCCCGGGTGGACTTCCAGGCGAAGTCATTGTGTTCAGTCATGGTCAGGGCGTCCATGTCGGCGCGCAGGCCGATCATCCTGCCGCTGGCGGTGCTCCGGCCCTTGATGAGCGCAACCACGCCCGTCTTGCCGATGCCCTCGTGCACCTCGTCAACGCCGCACAGCTTCAGCGCTTCCTTGACGCGGCCGGCGGTATAGACCTCTTCAAAACCAAGCTCGGGGTGCGCATGCAGGTCGCGGCGCAGTGCCGTCAGTTCAGGATGGAACTGCGCAATATGCGCGAAGGCCCGGCCATTGGCCTTCAATCGCGCGGGAACAACGGGCGCGAGCATCAATGCCCCCCTGCCCTGCCCATGCGCAAGCGCGGATCGACCACAAAGTAAAGCAGGTCCACCACCAGGTTGATCACGACGAAGATCAATGCGATCAGGCACAGGTAGGCGGCCATCACGGGAATGTCGGCAAAAGTGACGGCCTGGATGAACAGCAGGCCCATGCCCGGCCACTGGAACACCGTCTCGGTGATGATGGCAAAGGCAATCAGGCCGCCGAGCTGCAGGCCGGTAATGGTCATGACCGGCACCAGCGTGTTCTTGAGCGCGTGCCCGAAGTGGATGGCCCGGTTGGACAGGCCCCGCGCCCGCGCGAACTTGATGTAGTCGGTGCGCAGGACCTCCAGCATTTCAGCGCGCACGAGGCGCATGATCAGCGTGAGCTGGAAGATCGCCAGCGTCACGGCCGGCAGCACCATGTGTTGCCAGCCCTTGGCCGTGAGCAGGCCCGTGGTCCACCATCCCAGCTTCACGGTGTCGCCCCGGCCGAAACTCGGCAGCCAGCCCAGGGTGACGGCAAACAGCAGGATCAGCAGGATGCCGATGAGGAAGGTCGGCAGTGATACGCCAACCAGGGAGATCGTCATGAACACCTGGCTCAGGAAGGTGCCCCGGCGCAGAGCGGAATAAACCCCCATCGGAATGCCGATCACCAGTGCCAGCAACGCTGCCACTGTGGCCAGCTCCAGCGTGGCAGGCAACCGCTCGGCGATCAGGCGCGAGACCTTGGCGCCCTGGCGCAGGCTGAGCCCGAATTCACCCTGCGCCGCATTGGCCAGGAAATGCCAGAACTGAACGAAAAACGGCTTGTCCAGACCCAGATCGGCGCGCAGTTCGCGGATCTGCGCGGGCGTGGCGTCCTGGCCGAGCAGGAACACGACCGGGTCGCCGACGTACTGGAACAGCAAAAAAGATATGAACGCGACCGTGATCATCACAATCACGGCCTGAATCAGTCGGCGCAGGATAAAGGCAAACATTCTGTAGATGAACGGACAGGTCGGCAGATGCTAGCAGAGCAAGCATCATGCCGTCACAGGGATTTCCTTTAGGCCTCAACTAATCGCTGGTAGAGGTACAAAAAAAGGCCGTCAGCTGGCGGCCTTTTGTGCTGTCAACACGGCCGCCGCAAAGCGGCCGCTTGACTGCCGGTGGTCAATTCACCTTGATCAGGCGCCAGTCCAGCCGGTTGTCGGCGCGGTGGGTCACGTCCACATTCTTCTTCAACGCCCAGGGAATGATCTGGTTGTGAAGCGGAATATGCGAGACGGTGTCGTTGCTCAGCTGCAGGCCCTCAGTGAGCAGCCGGTTGCGCACGAGCAGGTCGGTCTCTGATTTGACGCGGTCCACGATGTAGTCCATGCGCTCGTTCTTGTACCGGCCCACGTTGTAGTTGCCATCGCCGCCCGTGCCAACGCTTCGCGTGAGCGACTGCAGGCTGTACAGGGAGTCGAACGTCGGCACACCCCAGCCCAGCATGTAGATGCTGGCTTCGTAGCGCTGGATCATCGGGAAATAGGTCACCAGCGGCAGGGTACGCAGCTTCGCCCTCACGCCGACCCGTGACCACATGGCGGTGATCGCCTGGCAGATCTGCTCATCGTTGATGTAGCGGTTGTTCGGGCAGGCAAAGTCCACTTCAAACCCCTGGGGGTAGCCGGCCTCGGCGAGCAGTTTCTTGGACGCCTCGGGGTCGTAAGGGAAGCGCCTGTGCACCGCTTCGGTCCAGCCGTTGACCTGCGGCGCGACCAGCGCCCCGGTTGTCTGGCTCAGGCCGCGCATCGTCACCTTGTTCAGGTTGTCACTGTCGATGGCCTGGAAGAGCGCCTTGCGGACCTTGACGTCCTTCAGGGGGTTCTTGCCTTTGACGTTGGAGCCTGGAAGCTCGTCACGGAACTGGTCCATGCCGAGGAAGATCGTCCGGTTCTCGACGCCGTCAATGACCTTGAGATTCGGGTTGGTGCGCAGGCGGCCCAGATCCTGCGGACTCGGGTCCAGGACGAAATCAACCTCACCCGACAGCAGCGCTGCCACACGCGTGGCTTCCGAACCGATCGGCGTGTAGATGATCTCGGTGACGTTGCTGTCAACCTTGCCCCAGTAGTTGGGGTTCCTGACCAGCACCAGCTTCTGGTCGGGCTGCCATTCCTTGACCATGAACTGGCCGGTTCCCA
>JAZKHY010000047.1:0-68428 GCA_040385105.1 Pseudomonadota bacterium | reverse complement strand
AGGCCGGTGCCGAGGAACACGTCCTGCACGTCGCGCCGGCGCACCGGCTGGTTGTTGATGTAGTAGCTGGAGGTGCCGTCGCGCGTCAGCACCCGCTTGACCGCGATTTCGGCGAACTGGGCCCACTGGCCGCCGGCACGGTGGTCGGCGTTGTCGAACACCAGTTCCACCGACGAGCGCGAGGCCGGCTTGCGGGTGTTGGTGCCGTTGAAGATCACGTCCTGCATGGATTCGCCGCGCAGCTCGGAGGCGCGCGACTCGCCCAGCACCCAGCGCACCGCATCCATGATGTTGGACTTGCCGCAGCCGTTGGGCCCCACCACGCCAACCAGTTGCCCGGGCAACAGGAAGTTGGTCGGCTCGGCGAAGGACTTGAAGCCGGACAGCTTGATCGAATTGAGACGCACGACAGACCCTGGCTAACGCATTGATTTCATTTGATTTATTGCCCGCGCCGGGTCGCGGCGGCGGAGCGGCCGCGGCCTTGGCGTGGCAGCGGGCAACGCACGATGTTACCCGAGCCGTTTACAGGCGCGACGTGCAAAAAGGAGCATGCGGTCAGGAAATGTTTCCTCCGGGAGGATGAACACCAAATTATTCAACCCGCGCGGCCGCCATAACGCGCATACTCCGCCCATAACAAAAGGAGACCACGATGACTCTCTGCCCCGTCGCGCTCGCCGTTGGCTGCGCCAAATGCCCTGCGTTCAGCGTCTGCCCCCTCAAAACCGTGATCGGCGACCAGCCCAAGGCCGATGACGCGCAGCCGCCGCCCGACAAGAAGTCCTGACGCCGCCCGCCGCCTCGTGGGGCTTCCGGGATAATCCGGGAATGAACCCCCTGCTGGCTACCCTGCAGCCCTACCCTTTCGAGCGGCTGCGGCAACTTTTCTCCACCGTTACCCCCAACCCGGCCTACCGCCCGATCAGCCTGGGCATTGGCGAGCCCAAGCACCCGACGCCCGGTTTCATCAAGAGTGCCATCACCGGCTCGCTTGGCGGCCTGGCAGGCTACCCGGCCACCGCCGGTGACCCGAAGCTGCGTGAAGCCTTCACCGGCTGGCTGCAGCGGCGCTATGGCCTGGCGCTTGACCCGCTGACACAGGTCCTGCCTGTCAACGGCTCGCGGGAGGCCCTGTTTGCGTTTACGCAGACAGTGATCGACCCGTCATCTGCCGCGGCAAAGGGCAAGCCCGTCGTCATCTGCCCCAACCCGTTCTACCAGATCTACGAAGGCGCCGCCCTGCTGTCGGGTGCCGAGCCCTGGTATGCGCCCAGCGACCCGGCCCGCAACTTTGCGGTGGACTGGGACAGCGTGCCCGAAAGCGTCTGGGCCCGCACCCAGATGATCTTCGTCTGCTCCCCCGGCAACCCCACCGGCGCGGTGATGCCGCTGGACGAGTGGAAAAAGCTGTTCGAGCTGAGCGACCGCCACGGCTTTGTCATTGCGTCCGACGAGTGCTACAGCGAGATCTACTTCCGCGACGAGCCGCCGCTGGGCGGGCTGGAGGCGGCCGCCAAGCTCGGCCGGGGCGACTTCCGCAACATCGTGGCCTTCACCAGCCTGTCCAAGCGCAGCAACGTGCCCGGCATGCGCAGCGGCTTCGTGGCCGGCGACGCCAGGCTGATCAAGCAGTTCCTGCTCTACCGCACCTACCACGGCAGCGCCATGAGCCCGCCGGTGCAGGCCGCCAGCATTGCCGCCTGGAGCGACGAGCAGCATGTGGTGGACAACCGCGCCATGTACCGCGCCAAGTTCGCGCAGGTCACGCCCATGCTTGCCGCCGTGATGGAGGTCCAGCTTCCGGACGCGGGTTTTTACCTGTGGGCCAAAGTGCCTGGCAGCGACACGGAGTTCGCCGCCGGGCTGCTGGCTCAATACAATGTCACGGTGTTGCCCGGCAGCTATCTGGCGCGGGAAACCTCGGGCTTCAATCCGGGAGCGCAGCGCATCCGCATGGCCCTGGTGGCCGAAACCGCGGAATGCGTCGAAGCCGCCACCCGGATCGTCAACTACATCGCCAACCTCGACCAGCAGAAACAATGACCCAACAACTTCAACAGATCATCGACGCCGCGTGGGAAGACCGCGCCAACCTGTCCCCCAAGTCCGCACCGAAGGAGGTCAGTGATGCCGTCGAGCACACCATTGCCGAGCTGAACGGCGGGCGCCTGCGCGTGGCCACCCGCCAGTCCGTGGGCCAGTGGACGGTGCATCAGTGGATCAAGAAGGCCGTGCTGCTGAGCTTCCGCCTGAAAGACAACGAAGTCATGCAGGCCGGCAGCCTGGGCTTTTATGACAAGGTGCAGACCAAGTTCTCGCACCTGAGCGAGGCCGAGCTCAAGGAAGCCGGCGTGCGCGTGGTGCCGCCGGCCGTGGCCCGCCGCGGCAGCTACATCGCCAAAGGCGCCATCCTGATGCCCTCCTACGTGAACATCGGCGCCTATGTGGATGAAGGCACCATGGTTGACACCTGGGCCACCGTGGGCTCCTGCGCACAGGTTGGCAAGAACGTGCACCTGTCCGGCGGCGTGGGCCTGGGCGGCGTGCTGGAGCCGCTGCAGGCCAACCCGACCATCATCGAGGACAACTGCTTCATCGGGGCGCGCTCGGAAGTCGTCGAGGGCGTCATCGTGGAGGAAAACTCGGTGATCTCCATGGGTGTGTACATCGGCCAGAGCACCAAGATCTATGACCGGGCCACCGGCACCATCACCTATGGCCGCATTCCGGCCGGGTCGGTGGTGGTTTCGGGCAACCTGCCCAGCGCCGACGGAAAATACAGCCTGTACTGCGCGGTGATCGTCAAGCGGGTGGATGCCCAGACGCGCGCCAAGACCAGCCTGAACGACCTGCTGCGGGACTGACGCGCTCCAACCGGGCGGATATTCGACACAACTGGAGGATGCATCATGGCAACAATGGGCACGATGGAGCGGATTCTCCGCCTGATGGGTGAAAAGAAGGCGTCGGACGTTTACCTGTCCGCCCACGCGCCGGCCATGATCAAGATCAACGGCCAGTGCATCCCGATCAACAGCCAGATCCTGCCTGCCGAAGCCACCCGCAACCTGCTGGCCGAGATGCTGCCGCCAACGCGCATTGAGGAGCTTGAGGAGTCGGGCGAACTCAACATGGCCCTGCCCATCGAAGGTGTGGGCAACTTCCGCATCAGCGCGATGCGCCAGCGCGGCAGCTATGCGGCCGTGATCCGCTACATCAGCACCGACATCCCTCCCCTGGCGTCGCTCAACGTGCCGCCCATCCTGGCCGACCTCATCATGGAAAAGCGCGGCCTGCTGCTGATGGTGGGCTCCACCGGCGCCGGCAAGAGCACCACGCTGGCATCGATGATGGACTACCGCAATGAAAAGGTCACCGGCCACATCCTCACCATCGAGGACCCGGTCGAATTCCTGTTCACCAACAAGAAATCGGTGGTCAACCAGCGCGAAGTCGGCAGCGACACGCAGTCGCTGCAGACGGCACTGAAGAACGCGCTGCGCCAGGCCCCGGACGTGATCCTGATCGGCGAAATCCGCGACCGCGAGACCATGTCCGCAGCCATTGCCTACGCCCAGTCCGGCCACCTGTGCCTGGCCACCATGCATGCCAACAACAGCTACCAGGCGCTCAACCGGATTTTGAGCTTCTACCCGGTGGAGGTGCGCCCTACCATGCTGGGCGACCTGGCCGCGGCGATGAAAGCAGTCGTGTCCCAGCGCCTGCTGCGCACCGTGCATGGCAGCCGCGCGCCCGCAGTAGAGGTGATGCTCAACACCAAGCTGGTGTCCGAGCTCATTGAGAAGGGCGACTTCTCCGGCGTCAAGGAAGCCATGGAAAAGTCCATGGCCGAAGGCTCGCAGACCTTCGAGCAGGACATTGCCAAGCTGATCGTCGAGGGCACTATCGACCGCAAGGAAGGCCTGCTGTACGCCGACTCGCCCACCAACCTGATGTGGCGCCTGCAGAACGACTTTGCCGCCGCAGCCCAGGCCGAGGTGGCGGAAGACGACCCGGATGACACGCCATCGTTCACCGAAATCACGCTGGACGTGAAACACTGATCAAGCCGTCAATGTCTTCAGCGCTCAGACTTGTCGAACAGCTCGTATCAAGGCCCTCCGTCACGCCTGAGGACGGCGGCTGCCAGCCCATCCTCATGGAGCGGCTGGCGCGGGTGGGCTTCAGCCACGAAACCATCGTCAGCGGGCCAGACAGCTTCCGCGTGACCAACCTCTGGGCCCGCCGCGACGGCACCCCCGGCAGCAAGCTGCTGGTGTTCGCGGGCCATACCGACGTGGTGCCCACCGGCCCGCTGGACCAGTGGAGCAGCGACCCGTTCACGCCCACCCACAAGGACGGCAAAATCTACGGCCGCGGCACGGCCGACATGAAGACGTCGATTGCCGCCTTCACCGTGGCGGTGGAGGAGTTCATCGCCGCCAACCCCCGCCCTTCCCTGTCGATCGCCCTGCTGCTGACCAGCGATGAAGAGGGCCCGTCGGTTGACGGCACCGCCGTCGTCTGCGATCTGCTGGAAAAGCGCGGCGAAGTGCCGGACTACTGCATCGTCGGCGAGCCCACGTCGGTGGAGCGTCTGGGCGACATGATCAAGAACGGCCGGCGCGGCACCATGGGCGGCAAGCTCACCGTCAAGGGCGTGCAGGGCCACATCGCCTACCCGCACCTGGCCAGGAACCCGATCCACCAGGCCGCGCCCGCATTGGCGGAACTCGTGGCGATGGAGTGGGACAAGGGCAACGGCTTCTTCCAGCCCACCAGCTGGCAGGTGAGCAACATCCACAGCGGCACCGGCGCCAGCAACGTCATTCCCGGCACGGCCGTGATCGACTTCAACTTCCGCTTCTGCACCGAGTCCACGGCCGAAGGCCTCCAGCAGCGGCTGGTGTCTGTGCTGGACAAGCATGGGCTTGACTACGACCTGCAATGGGTCATTGGCGGCAGGCCGTTCCTGACCACGCCTGGTGAGCTTGTGGGTGCGGTGCAGGCGGCCATCAAGGCAGAGACCGGCATCGACACCGAGCTGTCCACCACCGGCGGCACCAGCGACGCGCGGTTCATCGCCCGGATCTGCCCGCAGGTGATCGAATTCGGCCCGGTCAACGCCATGATCCACAAGATCGACGAGCACATCAGCGTGGCCGACATCGAGCCGCTGAAGAACATCTACCGCCGGGTTCTGGAGAACCTCAACGGCGCGACCGTCGCGTCATGACCGTCATCGAACTGATCGAGGCGGGCGCGAAGCGTCTCGCCGATGCGGGCGTGGCCTTTGGCCATGGCACGGTGAACGCGTTCGACGAGGCGGCCTGGCTGGTGCTTTGGAAGCTGGGCTATGCGCTGGACGACATTGATGCGGCGGCCGACCAGCCCGTCACGCCTGCTAAGCAGTCAGAAGCCGAGGCCCTGCTGGAAGAGCGCATCGCCACCCGCAAGCCCGCCGCCTACCTGACGAAAGAAGCCTGGCTGCAGGGCGTGCCGTTCTATGTGGACGAGCGCGCCATCGTGCCTCGCTCGTTCATCGCCGAGTTGCTGGCCGATGGCTCTTTCGACCCCTGGCTCGGCCCCCACACGCATCGCGCGCTCGACCTGTGTACCGGCAACGGCAGCCTGGCGGTGCTGGCGGCCATGACCTACCCGGACGTCACGGTGGACGCAGCAGACATCTCCACCGATGCGCTGGAAGTGGCAAGGATCAACGTGGCGCGCCACGAACTGCAGGACCGCATCACGCTGCATGTGTCCGACGGACTCAAAGACCTGACCGGCGAATACGACCTGATTCTCTGCAACCCGCCTTACGTCAACAGCCAGTCCATGGCCGACCTGCCGGCTGAATACCGGGCCGAGCCGGAGCTCGCGCTGGCGGGCGGCGCGGACGGCATGGACTTCATCCGCCAGCTGCTGGCCGCCGCACCTGCGAGAATGTCGGCTCGCGCCGTGCTGATTCTTGAAATCGGCAATGAATACGGCAATTTCATCGCGGCCTTCCCCCGGCTTGAAGCCATGGGCCTGCCCACCAGTGCCGGCGACGACCAGGTGCTGCTTGTGACCCGCGAAGCCATCGAACGACAGAATTTTCAATGATCACCCTCAAGAACGTCGTCCTGCGCCGCAGCGCCAAAGTGCTGCTGAACGGGGCTTCCGTCACCATCAATCCCGGCGAGAAGGTCGGCCTGGTCGGCCGCAACGGCGCGGGCAAGTCCACGCTGTTTGCCCTGTTCAACGGCACGCTGCATGAAGACGGCGGGGATTTTTCCAGCCCGAGGCAGTGGCGCATGGCCCAGGTTGCCCAGGACATGCCCGAGACCGACGAGAGCGCCACCGAGTTTGCCCTGGGCGGTGACACGCGCCTGGCCGAGCTGCGCGAGGCCCTGGTTCAAGCCGAAGCCGCCGAAGACGGCATGGCCATTGCGCAGGCCTATTCCGACCTGGCCGATGCCGGCGAGCACGACGCCGTGCCGCGCGCGCAGGCGCTGATCCTCGGCCTGGGCTTCAAGGTCAGCGAGCTGGACAACCCGGTCAACAGCTTCTCGGGCGGCTGGCGCATGCGCCTGCAACTGGCCCGGGCGCTGATGTGCCCGTCTGACCTGCTGCTGCTGGACGAGCCCACCAACCACCTGGACCTGGACGCCCTGGTCTGGCTGGAAGCCTGGCTCAAGAAGTACCCCGGCACGATGATCGTCATCAGCCATGACCGCGAGTTCCTCGACGCCGTGACCGACGTGACGATGCATATCGAGAACGCGCTGCTGACCCGCTACGGCGGCAACTACAGCAAGTTCGAGGAGCTGCGCTCGCAGCAGCTGGAGCTGCAGCAGGCGGCCTTCGCCAAGCAGCAGGACAAGATCGCCCACCTGCAGAAGTTCATTGACCGCTTCAAGGCCAAGGCCAGCAAGGCCAAGCAGGCACAAAGCCGCGTCAAGGCGCTGGAGCGCATGGAGCGCGTGGCGCCGATGCTGGCCGAGGCCGACTTCCAGTTCGAGTTCAAGGAGCCGGGCAACATACCGAACCCGATGCTGTCCATCACCGATGCGAGCTTCGGCTACATCGTGGACGGCAAGCCAAAGATCATCCTGCGCAACGTCAGCCGCTCCATCCAGGCCGGCCAGCGCATCGGCATCCTGGGCGCCAATGGCCAGGGCAAGTCCACGCTGGTCAAGACGATTGCGCACGAGATGGGCGCCCTGGCCGGCACCATCACCGAAGGCAAGGGCCTGTCCATCGGCTACTTCGCCCAGCAGGAACTGGACGTGCTGCGCCCCGGCGACACGCCGCTGGAGCACATGGTGCGGCTGGCCCGCGAGGTCGGCGCGCAAGGCCCGGGCAAGGAAAACGGCACGGGCGAACAGGCCCTGCGCGGCTTCCTCGGCAGCTTCAACTTCAGCGGCGACATGGTCAAGCAGGCCGTCGGCACCATGAGCGGCGGTGAGAAGGCCCGGCTGGTGCTGGCCATGATGGTCTGGCAGCGCCCCAACCTGCTGCTGCTGGACGAGCCCACCAACCACCTGGACCTGGTCACGCGCGAGGCCCTGGCCGTGGCGCTCAACGAGTTCGAGGGCACGCTGATGCTGGTCAGCCATGACCGCGCGCTGCTACGCTCGGTCTGCGACGAGTTCTGGCTGGTCGGCCGCGGCGGCATTGCGCCCTTTGACGGAGACCTGGACGACTACCAGAAGTACCTGCTGGACGAAGCCAAGCGCCAGCGCGAGGAGGCCCGCGATGCCTTGCGCGGCGAGACCGCGCCGGCGGCTGCGCCCGTGCAAAGCGCAAAACCCATGGCCCATGCGGCGGCGCCTGCCGCACAGGGCAACCGCGACCAGCGCCGCCTTGACGCTGCCAGCCGCCAGCAACTGGCCGACAGGCTCAAGCCGCTCAAGCGCGAGATGGAGCGATCGGAACGCGCCATGGAGAACCTCAACAAGGAAAAGGCCGAACTCGAAGCCCGGCTGGCCTCGGCCATCCCGCCTGCGGAAATGGCAGAGGCCGGCAAGCGGCTGAAAGCCGTCAACGACAGCATTGCGTCCATCGAGGAGCGCTGGCTGGAGCTGACCGAGCAGATCGAGACGGCAAGCGCCTGAAGGCTGCATCGCCATGATCAGCACCCTGAATGAGCTCCTGGCGCCGCAGCGCGTTGTGGAGGTAGTCGATGTGGGGGCCAACCCGGTGGACGGCGAGCCGCCTTATCTGCCCATGCTCCATGAAGGCCTGTGCCGCGTGACCGGCTTCGAGCCGCAGGAGCAGGCCCTGCTTGAATTGCAGCGCAGGAAAGGCCCCCACGAGCGTTACCTGCCCCATGCTGTGGGCGACGGCGCGCAGCACACGCTCAACATCTGCGCAGCCTCGGGCATGACCAGCCTGCTGGAGCCGGACCCGGCGACGCTGGCGCTGTTCCAGCACCTCAAGCCGCTTGGCGAGGTGAAGCAGCGTGTCCCGTTGCTGACGCGCCGGCTCGACGACATCGCGGAAGTCGAGCGCATCGATTTCCTCAAGATCGACGTCCAGGGCAGTGAACTGGCCGTATTCAAGGGGGGCGCCGCCAAGCTGGCCCGGGCCGTGGCCGTGCAGACCGAGGTTTCATTCGTGACGCTGTACCGCAACCAGCCGGCCCTCGGCGAGGTGGACGTGGAGATGCGCCGGCAAGGCTTCATCCCGCACTGCTTTGCCGCCGTCAAGCAGATGCCCCTGGCGCCCTGCGTGATCAACGCCGAGCCGCTGCGGCCGCTGCACCAGCTGCTGGAAGCGGACATCGTTTACGTGCGCGACTTTTCCCGGCCGGAGCTGATGAGCGACGAACAGCTCAAGCACCTGGCCCTGATCGTCCACCATTGCTATTCATCGTTTGACCTGGCGCTGCGGTGCATCATGCTGCTGGAGCAGCGCAAGGCCCTGGGCCAGGGCGCGCAGGCGGAATACCTGCGCTACCTGCAGACCATCCTGCCGGAGGAAGCCGGCATCAGGGTTGGAATGTCCGGCCCCTGACATGGTTTGCCGCGGGCGGTACAGTAAGTCATCGTCCAACACCGACAGGAAGCCGCCGCCATGCCTTCTGCCCTGCAACTCGCCGCCGGCGACGCCCGGCTCGTCAACGCCGTCACCCGCAGCCGCAAGCTGCTGCACCGCCGCGCGCTGTATGGCGCGGCTGCCAGCGCCGTGCCGGTGCCGGGCCTGGACTGGATGGTGGATGCCGCGCTGCTGTCAAGGTTGATCCCCGAGATCAATGCCGAGTTCGGCCTGTCGGCCACCCAGCTGGACAAGCTCACGCCGCACAAGCGCGAGCAGGTCCAGAAGGCCGTGGCCATGGTCGGCTCGGTGCTGGTGGGCAAGTTCATCACGCGCGAGCTCGTCATCAAGGCCGCGCAGCATGTGGGTGTGCGGCTGACGGCCAAGCAGGTGGCCAAGTATGTGCCGCTGGCCGGCCAGGCGGTCTCGGCTTTCATGGGCTACACGGCCATCCGCTACCTCGGCGAGGAGCACCTCAAGGATTGCGTCCGGGTGGCGCAGGCGGTCCAGCATGTCCTGCCGGCGCCGGCACAAGGCAAAATTCTGTAACAGCGGCGAAGCTGCGGCGCCGTCCTACAAACGGCAGCTTTGGCTGCCGACATGATCGGGCCAGGGGCAAAGATACATTCAATCCAGCCCTTCAACCATCGATCTACGGAGCCCGCCATGATCAGCCGCCTCACCTTCAAAAACGTCGCCGCGTTCCTTCTCGCCGCCGTTCTGGCGACGGGGGCGACAGCCATCACGGTCCAGGCGGGCAATGCCGCCAAAGCGGCCGAGATGGGCGTGGAAACCCCGGACATCATCAAGCTGCTGGAAGATGACGGTGCCGCCACCGCACAGGAGCAAGCATGAGTGCCCTCGAATTCCGTACCGAAGACCGCAATACGCGCCGCGACAGCCGTGAAAGCGGCAAGCCCCAGCAGCGCCAGTTGCAGGAACGGACCCTGCGCGCCGACGGTTTTGCAACCCACGATGCATTCAACCCACCGCAGCGCCGCCCGGGCCTGGCCATCCTTGACTACGAAGAAGGCGAATCGATCTGAGCCCGCCTGAGGCCGGCCGCTTCAGGACTCCACCGGCAAGCCGGCTTCGCGCCAGGCTTTCATGCCACCATATAGCGCCACGGCGCGCATGAAACCCATCTCCCTCAAGGTCGCAGCGGCCAGCGTTGAAATGCGCCCGAATTCACAGCAGGCGACGATGCGCCGCGTCGGGTCCGGCAAGTCCTGGTTCACCCGCAGCTCGAGTTGACCGCGGGGCAGCAACTGCGCGCCCGGGATATGGCCGGCGTCAAATGCGTCACGCTCGCGCACATCGAGCACCAGCATGTCGGCATCGCCGCGCGCAAGGCGCCGGTTGAGTTCCGCCATCGACATGAAAGGCACGATCGCCGCCGCCTCGGACAGCATCTGGGCGACAGTCTTGCCTCCGCTCAGGTTCGTGCGCAACGCTTCAGTAATGTGCGTGGGCATGGCCAAATTTAGCTTGCCCATGAGCTCGACAAAAGCCTCGCGGCCGGCAGCCTGCAAGCGCGGGTTGGTGGCGATCTCGTCGCCGATGGTCGTATGACTGCGGCCCTTGTATTCGTGGGCGGGGTACACCTTGAGCGCAGGGTCGAGCTTGAGCAGGCCGTCGAACAGGCTGTCATACAGCGCGCTGGAGTCCCCGGTGGGCAAGTCGGTGCGGCCGGTGCCGCCGATGAGCAGCGTGTCGCCGGTGAACACCCGGTCTCCCACCAGCAGGCTCATCGAGTCGCGCGTGTGGCCAGGCGTGTGCATGACCTGCAGGGTCAGCTTGCCCACCACCAGCATGTCGCCGTCGTCAACCTTCATGTCGATCATCGGTGCCGGGCTGGCCCGGTGCATCACCACCTGCGCATCCAGCTGCTTGCCCAGCAGCCTCACCGCAGAGAAATGGTCGGCATGGGTATGGGTGTCCACCAGGTAGCGCACCCGCAGGCCGTGCCGGGCCGCCAGCGCCACATAGCGGTCCACCTGCCCCGCCTCGGGGTCGATCAACACGGCGGCGCAGGTGTCCGGGCAGCCCAGCAGGTAGGACTGGCAGCCGCCCGTGGCAACCTGTTCGAAGATCATGACAGGCTCCTCAGTCCGGCTTACT
Organism: Pseudomonadota bacterium; assembly: GCA_040385105.1. Taxonomy (GTDB): domain Bacteria; phylum Pseudomonadota; class Gammaproteobacteria; order Burkholderiales; family Burkholderiaceae_C; genus JACMQX01. Next base: position 57,280 of record JAZKHY010000047.1, on the reverse strand, counting down.
TCGGCTGCTTGACGACGCGCAGGTAGGGCTTGGGCGCGTTCCAGCCGCCGGGGAACATCGCCCTGGCATCGTCGTCTGAAACCGAGCCGGCAATGATCACGTCTTCGCCGTTCTTCCAGTTCACCGGCGTGGCGACCTTGTGCCTGGCGGTCAGCTGCATGGAGTCGAGCACGCGCAGGATCTCGTCGAAGTTGCGGCCCGTGGTCATGGGGTAGGTCATCATGAGCTTGATCTTCTTGTCAGGCCCGATGATGAACACCGAGCGCACCGTGGCATTGGTGGCGGCGGTCCGGCCGTCGGAGCTGCCCGCCTCGTCGGCAGGGAGCATGTTGTAGAGCTTGGCCACAGCGAGGTCGGTGTCGCCGATCATCGGGTACTTGACGGCCGAGCCCTGGGTTTCCTCGATGTCCGCCGCCCACTTGCTGTGGTTCTCCACCGGGTCAATGGACAGGCCAATCAGTTTGGCATTGCGCTTCGTGAACTCCGGCTCGATGCGCGCCATGTAGCCCAGCTCGGTGGTGCACACCGGCGTGAAGTCCTTGGGGTGGGAAAACAAAATGGCCCACTTGTCGCCGATCCACTCATGGAAGTTGATCGTGCCGTGGGTGGTTTTGGCCGTGAAGTCGGGTGCGGTGTCGTTGATCCGGAGGGACATGGAAAACTCCTTGTATTTGGTTCTGGGAGAAGCCGCAATATACGCTTGAAAATCCGGTCCTGCCAAACCGCGTGACAGTGGCGGATGACCTGCAGTGACAGGCAAGGCGGGCCAAAGAAAAAGGCCCCGGCGCAATGCACCGGGGCCTTTGAATCCAACGAAATCGCTGGTAGGACGTACAAGATTCGAACTTGTGACCAACGGATTAAAAGTCCGCTGCTCTACCAACTGAGCTAACGTCCCGTGTTGGGCTCTTGCCGCCTCTTGTGTGCAGGAGACCCTGCGAGCAGCAAAGCCTCAAATTATAGCGTCTTTCCGAGTGAAATCCGGTCCATGACCCACCCGGCGGCACACTGCCCGAAGGTGGCCGTGACGCTCACGACCGAGCCGTAGCCGTGGCAGTTGAGGGAGCCGTCGCCCTCACCGTTGCCGTCAATGGCGCATGAGGGGTCGGGCGGCGCCACGGCCTCGCGGCTGAACACGCAGGCAACGCCGATCTTTTTGCCCTCGCGCGGCGCGCCGTGCTCCTTGCGCAGGCGGTAGCGCAGCTGCGCCAGAAGCGGGTCACGGGTGGTCAGGGACAGGTCGTCGATGTCCACCTTGTGCGCATGCCGCTTGCCCCCGGCCGCGCCCGCAGTGATGAACAGCCTGTTGCCCGCCCGCGCCCAGGCCGCCATGGCGGTCTTGGCCCTGACCTGGTCGCAGGCGTCAATGACCGCATTCACGGATCCGTCGGCGCCGGTACTGCCGGCCTGGGGCAACAGGCCAGGCCAGTTGGAAGGCTCAACGAATTCCTCGACGCAGCTGACCTGGCAGTCCGGGTTGATCTGCGCAATCCGCTCTTTCATGGCCAGCACCTTGGCCTGCCCCACCGTGCTGTCCAGCGCATGGATCTGCCGGTTGATGTTGGATTCGGACACATGGTCCAGGTCGACCAGGGTCAACCGCCCCACCCCGCTGCGCGCCAGCGCCTCTGCGGCCCAGGAGCCCACGCCGCCGATGCCCACCACCGCCACATGCGCTGCGCGGATGCGCGCCGCGCCCTTCACGCCGTACAAGCGTTCCAGCCCGCCAAAGCGCCGCTGCAGGTCCGCCGCGGGCCCTGCGGGCGGGGCATCGGCAAGGAGCGCGGTTGCGTTCAAGCCATGCGCTCCAGGCGCCACATCTGGTACTTGAAGGCAGCCACCGAACCTGCCAGGATGGCGGCCACAGCCAGGAAGCTCGTGATGCTCAGCGTCGAGATGCCGGACAGCCCCTGGCCCACCGTGCAGCCCATGGCGGTCACGCCTCCAACGCCCATGAGCGCCGCGCCGCCGATATGGTTGGCCACGTCTTCCGTGCTGCCAAAACCTTCCCAGCGGAAGCTGCGGGTGGCCAGCGCGACGATGGCCGAACCCGCGACCACGCCAAACACCGAGACGATGCCCAGCGTGAGCACCTTGCTCTTGTCGCTGAAGAACATGAACCAGTCCAGCGTGTAAGCCACCGGCGAGACAAAGCTCAGGGCCTCCGCGCGCCCGGAGTTGGTGGCCAGGAAGGCCTCCTGCAGCGTCTCCGGGTGTTCGGCGATGAAGCCCATGTGCCCGCTGACCCACCACATGGCGGCAACCACGGCGCCGATGCCCAGGCCCGCCAGCAGGTTCTCGCCGGGATGCTCCGACTTGCGGAACCCCGCGAGCGCCCAGGCCACCAGGCCGCCGCCCAGCACCAGCGCCAGCACCATGCCCGCGATGGCAGGCTTGATGCCAAACGCTGCTGCGCTGAGGGCCGGCAGCGTTGTACCGGCAGCAATGTCAATGGCGACCCGGTCCACCGTGGCAACGCGCGCCACCGCCGTCATGCCCTTGAGGGTCGCGAAGGCGGTGACGGCCATCACGAGGAAGACCACCAGCGACTTGAGGTTGCCCGCGCCGATGCGCACCAGCGTCTTGCTGCCGCAGCCCGACGCCAGCACCATGCCGAAGCCGAACATCGCGCCGCCCACAAGCGCAGACAGCCAGATCCAGCGGGTTGATGAGTAAAGAGTTTTTGCGGGGTCAACCTGCCCGGCCAGCACCAGCGCGGCAAAGCCGATCATCGCCACGCCCATGGCCATGCCCCACTGGCGCATGCGCGTCCAGTCGCCCATGTTGACCACGTCGCTCACGGCGCCCATGGTGCAGAAATGCGTGCGCTGGGCAATCGCGCCGAAGATGAGGGAGAGAAAGAAAGAGGCCCACAGCACTTTCGTGGTGAGGGCCAGGAGTTCGGTGGCTTGCATCCCCGGATTTTACGGCCCGGGGGAAAACATTACCTCAGACGTGCAAGTCGCTCCTTGGCGGCGACGGCGGCTTCGGATTGCGGATACACCTTGATCAGGTCTTCCAGCGTCTTGCGCGCTGCGCGCGTGTCTTTCAGCTCCACCTGGCAGTTGGCAATGGACAGCGCGGCTTCCGGTGCGCGAATGTGGTCGGGCGCCAGCGCGATCAGCGACTTGAAGTTGATGATGGCTTCCTTGTAGTCGCGGGTGGCGTACTGGGAATTGCCAAGCCAGAACAGCGCCGACGGGTTGTAGCCACTGGTGGGGTTGCGCTTGACGAACTCCACAAACGAAGTCTGCGCAGCCGGGAACTCGCCCCGGCGGAAGATGGCCAGAGCGGCTTCGTAGTCGCGCTTTTCAGCGGGCGAGGCGGTGAACTCCTTGCCGTCCACAGTGACCTTGGCGGGCTCGAAGCTCCTCAGGCGCTCGTCCACCCCTTGGGCAATATCCTTCTGGCGGCGCTGGACCTCGGCGACATCGCGCGCGAGTTGTTCATCGGAGCCGCGAAGGCGCGCCAGTTCTGCCCGCAGGGCCTCGATCTGGTTCTGCAACTCCAGCAGGCTGCGCCGCATCTGGGCGTTTTCCTCGTTGGCCCGCTGCAGTTCTTCAACCGCGCGCCTGGTGGCGCTTTCACCGGCCAGACGATTGGCTTCCACACGCTGGCGCAATTCGAGGATGGCGCGGCGCGCTTCCTCGTCGTCGAACAGCGCAGCATTGGAAGCCGCAGGCGCCAGCAGGCAGACGCCCGCCAAAACGGCGCCGGCCAGACGGAGGGCGGACCGGGAGAACGCGGTGCTTCTCATCGGTAAGCGATCTCGGCGCGGCGGTTGCGGGCGAAGGCTTCTTCACTCATGCCGCCTTCGGCGGGTTTTTCCTTGCCGAAGCTCACGGCTTCAATCTGGCTGTCGCCCACGCCCAGCAGGCCCAGTGCACGGCGCACGGCCTCGGAACGCTTCTGGCCCAGCGCCAGGTTGTATTCGCGGCCGCCACGCTCATCGGTATGGCCCTCGATGACGACCTTGCGGTTGTTGGCGCCCTTGATGAAGCGCGCATGCGACTCGATCAGAGCCTGCGCCTCCGGCTTGATGACAAAGCTGTCGTAGTCAAAGTAGACGACGCGGCCGACGCCGTTCGGGCCTGCCATGGAGCCGCCGGTGTCGGTGAGGTTGACGGGCTCGACGCGGGTCTGGCCGGCGCCCGCGGTGTTGCCGCCGGGCGGCGTGGCAGGGACTGCGTCGGGCGCCACCGCGACCGGCTTCACGTCGTTCACCGGTACTTCGTCAAGCTTCACGCCGGAACTGCAGCCGGCCATCAATGCTGCTGCCGCAAGGGCCAAAAGAATCTTTTTCATCGAAAGCTCCTGAAAACGTTACTGCTTCTGAAACGGACCCCAGTCCGGCTCACGTATGTCACCGCCCTGGCCTGCCAGGCGCGCCTTGATCTTGCCGTCCAGCGTTGTGGTCATCAGCGCCTCGCGGCCCTGCTGCTGCGTGGCATAGACGATCAACTTGCTGTTGGGCGCGAAACTCGGGTTCTCGTCCGCCGTGGTCTCGGTGATTGAGGTCACGGTTGACGACGCAAGTTCCATCACCTGCAGCTTGAAAGCACCGCTGATGCGCGAAATGTAGGCCAGCCAGCGCCCGTCAGGACTGATGGATGGTGAAATGTTGTAACCCCCGGTAAAGGTCACGCGTTCGGGATTTCCGCCTACAGACGGCATGCGGTAGATCTGGGGTGCGCCGCCCCGGTCGCTCACAAAATAGATGACGCGCCCGTCGGGCGAGTAGCAGGGCTCGGTGTCGATGCTGCTGGACTGGGTAAGGCGCCGCGGCTCGCCGCCATTGGCATCAATGGTGTAGAGCTGCGAGCCACCGTCACGGGTGAGCGTCACAGCCAGGGTGCGGCCGTCGGGCGCCCAGGCCGGCGCGCTGTTGGAGCCGCGGAAGTTGGCCAGCAGCCGGCGCTGGCCGCTGGAGACGTTGTGCACGTATACCACCGGCTTGCGCGACTCGAACGACACATAGGCCAGCTGGTTGCCATTGGGCGCCCATGACGGCGAGATGATGGGCTCGGGGCTTGCCAGGGCCGACTGGGCGTTCTCGCCATCGGCGTCGGCCACCCACAGGTTGAAGCGGTTGGACGCCTTGGTGACGTAGGCGATGCGGGTCGAAAACACGCCCTTGTCGCCGGTGAGTTTCTCGTAGATGAAATCGGCAATGCGGTGGGCCGCCAGCCGCAGGTCGCCCTGGGTGACGGGGTAGCTCTGGCCGCCCAGGTCCTGCCCGCGCACCACGTCCCAGAGGCGGAAGCGCACGTCGAAGCGGCCGTCGGCCAGGCGGGTGACGCTGCCGGTCACCAGCGAATCGGCCGCGCGCTGGCGCCACAGCGCCACGTCTGGCCGGGTGGTTTCGTCCAGTTGTGCGCCGGAGGCGTCCACCGCGCGGAACTGGCCGCTGCGCTCCAGGTCGGCCTGGACGATGGCGGCGATTTTCTGGGGTGACTGCGCGTCGCCGCGAAACGGCGCGACGGCAATGGGCAGCTGCGTCAGGCCGACGCCCGTCACCTCCACACGGAACTGCGCCAGTGCGGGCGCGAATGGCGCGCCGGCCAGGCCCGCCATCAGCAGGCGGCGGGACAGGCCGGGGGCGGAAAAGCCGGCCAAGTGCTCAGGAAAGTTTTTTAGGTTCATCTTGTCGGTTCAAACAGTACAGGGCAAAGTATTTCCCGAAAGCGGCTTGCGCCTGCATCGTGCACACGGCAAAACCCATGGCACCGTCGAGAAACCCCAGGCGGAAAAAGTAGCTTCGCACAAAGGCTACCACGCCTGCAAGTGCCGCCCGTAACATGGAGGTCTTTCGTCCCTGCGCATGGCGCTGCTCGGCCCAGGCCTGGCTGTACTGCTGCAGCTTGCGCCAGTAATGCGCGGGGGTCGGGTAGCTGTGGTGCAGCAGGCGCTGGACCAGCCGGCCCGGCGCGGCCTGGGTCACAGGCACGAGCCGCTCATGCACCAGGTCGTCGCTGAAGCGCGCCGCGCCGCGCCGGAACAGCCGCAGCACATGGTCCGGCGACCAGCCGCAGTGGTGGATCCACTGCCCGCAGAACTCGGTGAGCCGCGACACCTCCCACGTATCCTGCGCGCCGCCGCTATCCACCACCGCGCGGATTTCCCGCGCCAGTTCCGGCGTCACCCGCTCGTCGGCATCAATGGACAGGACCCAGTCGCCCGTGGCCCGGTCCAGCGCGCGGTTTTTCTGCGGGCCGAAGCCCGGCCAGTCCGGCACCTGCACCACGATCGCGCCGGCGTCGCGTGCCATCTGCACCGTGCCGTCGGTGCTGCCGTTGTCCACCACGATGATTTCATCGGCGAAGGCCAAGCCGGCCAGGCAGGCGGCGATGTTGGCCTGCTCGTTGTGCGTGATCAGGATCGCGCTCAACCGGCCCCGGCTTGAAAGGGCTGCTTCCGGTTGGTCTGATAATCGCTGGGCCATGAGCCAATTATGCCCACCGTCCCCCGCATGACCCACGACAACGGCACGCCTTCCCCGCAGCAAAAGCCGCTTGAGGGCATCCTGCGCCTGCGTCCGTATTTCGGCAATGCGCGCGGCGCCTGGGCGCTGGCCGTTGTGGCCACGGTCTTCGGCGCCGTCACCGAGCCGCTGATTCCCGCGCTGCTCAAGCCGCTGCTGGACCGCGGCTTCTCGGCCGGCGGGCTCCCGCTGTGGACCGTGCCGGTGGCGCTGCTGGGCTTGTTCGGCATGCGCGGCATCACCGGCTTCCTGGCGCAGATGGCGCTGGCCAAGGTGGCCAACAGCGGCATGCTCGCGCTGCGCCGGGCGCTGTTCAACCGGCTGCTGGATGCCGACATGGCGCTTTTCTCGCGCCAGTCGGCCAGTGCGCTGTCCAACACCGTGGTGTATGAAGTGCAGACCGGTTCGACCCTGCTGATCAATGCCGCGCTCGACTTTGCCAAGGACAGCCTGGCCCTGGTCGCGCTGCTGTGCTACCTGCTCTACCTGAACTGGCAGCTCACGATCTTTGTGGTGGTGCTGTTCCCGCTGGTTGCGCTGGTCATGCGGGTGCTGTCGCGGCGGCTGTACCGCATCACCCGCGCCAGCCAGTCCGCCACCGACGGCCTGGCCTATGTGGTGGAAGAAAACGTGCTGGCCCACCGCATGGTGCGGCTGCACGGGGCACAGCAGGCGCAGGCCGGGCGCTTCCACGTGCTCAGCGAGTCGATGCGGCGCCTGGCCATGAAATCCACCGCTGCATCGGCGGCCATGACGCCGCTGACGCAAATGCTTGCGGCATCGGCGCTCTCGGGCGTGATCATGGTGGCGCTGTGGCAGAGCAACACCAGCGGCATCACGGTGGGCAGCTTTGTGGCCTTTGTCACCGCCATGCTGATGCTGATCGCGCCGATCAAGCGGCTGTCTGAAATGGCCAGCCCGGTCACGCGCGGCCTGGCGGCCCTGCAGCGCGGGCTGGACCTGATGGACCAGACGCCCAGTGAGGCCGGTGGCAGCTACCGGGAGGAGCGCGCGGCCGGGCGCATCCACTTCCACAACGTCATGGTCCGCTATGGCGGTGATGCCGACACCGCGCCCGCGCTGGATGGCGTCACGCTGGATGTCGCGCCTGGCGAGGTCGTGGCGCTGGTGGGCCCTTCCGGCTCGGGCAAGACGACCATGGCCAACCTGCTGCCGCGGTTCGTGCTGCCCGGCGGCGGCCGGATCGAACTTGACGGCCATGACATTGCCGGATGGGACCTCGCGTCGTTGCGCCGCCAGTTTGCGATGGTCAGCCAGGACGTCACCATGTTCAACGACACCTTGGCAGTCAATGTGGCACTTGGCGACACGCCCGACCGCGACAAGGTGATGCGCTGCCTGCAGGCGGCCAACCTGGACGCCCATGTCAACGGGCTGCCCCAGGGCATCGACACCCTGGTCGGCCATAACGCGGCGCAGCTGTCGGGCGGCCAGCGCCAGCGCCTGGCAATTGCCCGGGCACTCTACAAGGATGCGCCCATCCTGATCCTCGACGAAGCCACCTCGGCGCTGGACAACGAGTCCGAGCGCCTGGTGCAGGAGGCGCTGCGCCGGCTGATGGCCGGCCGCACCACACTGGTCATCGCCCACCGCCTGTCCACCATCGAGCATGCCGACCGCATCGTGGTGCTGGAGCGCGGCCGCATCACCGAGCAGGGCACCCATGCGGAACTGCTGCGGGCCGGAGCGGCCTATGCGCGGCTGCAGGCCCAGATGGCAGTACCCGCCGCCGTACCGGCCGGATGATCTCCGGGCGGCAGCGGCAGGCTGCGTTCAGCCGGCCTTGCGCAGCTGTGCAAACAGCGCCAGGTACCGGCTGACTTCCTGCGCCAGGCTGAAATGCTGCGCCAGTCGTGCCGCGGCACGCTGCCCCATCGCATCCATCAGCTCCGGCTGCGCCATCAGGGCGTCGAGTGCCTCGCCCAGGGCGGCCGGGTCGTCGGGTGTGACGGCCCAGCCGTTCTCGTCCTGCGCCACCAGTTCCACCGCTCCGCCCGCCCGTGTCACGACGCAGGGCAGCCCTGCGGCCATGGCCTCGGCAATGGCGTTGCCGATGCCCTCGCCTGGGCTGCGCGTGGGCTGGATGTAGAGGTCGGCCTGTTGGTAGAGCTGCCGGACGTCATGGCGGAATCCATGCAGCGTCACCCTGGCTTTGAGGCGCGCTGACCGCTCGACCCGCGCTTGGATGGCCGGGCCCATCCTCCCGGCAACGTCCAGATGCCAGTCGTTTCGCGCCGCATGCTGGTCCAGCGCATCGAGCAGCAGGTCCACACCCTTGATCGGCCTGTCATTGGCGACGCACAGCAGGCGCACCGTTCCGGCTGCCGGCCGGCCGGGTCGCTGCGGAATGAGCGAAGGCAGGACGTCATAAGCCTGGTGCACCGTGACGAACCTCCCCGGATGGCCGGGCCACAGGCGCGTGGCCTCACCACGCAGCCGCTGCTCGATGGCGCGCGAGAAGCCCACAATGGCCTCCACACGGGGGTTGAGGTAAGTCAGCCAGTCCAGCGGGTTGAAAGCGCTGATGCCGCCCATGGCGCCGCGCGTGCCAATGAGCGGCGGCTTCAGGGCCGACTTGCGCCGCGCCAGCACCGCCAGGCCGAACGCCCTGCTGGTGAAGCACAGGCAGATGTCCGGCCTGAAGCTGTCGATGATGGCCGCGTAGCCGCGCACGGCTGTACTGTCGAATCGGTGGCGCAATGCCGGCCCGTCGAGCAAAGCCAGCTCAGGCGCGCGTTCCCGCACGGCTGCCTGCCTTTGCGGCTCGACCACCACCGCCACCTCCATCCCGCGCCGCTGCATCTCGCGCAGCATCTGCTCGGAATAGAAGTCGGTATCGCGTGTGAAAACCAGCAGCCGCCGGATGGGCAAGTCCATGGCGCCGAGCCTACAGCAGGACGATGTCGTACTGCTCCTGCCCCATGGCGCCCTCGCTCTGCAGCGAGATCGGCTTGCCGATGAAGTCCGACAGGCCCGCCAGGTGCTGGCTCTCCTCGTCCAGGAACAGCTCGACCACCTGCGGCGCGGCCACCACGCGGAACTCGCGCGGATTGAACTGCCGGGCCTCGCGCAGGATCTCGCGCAAGATGTCGTAGGCCACGCTGCGCGCCGTCTTGACCTGGCCTGAACCCTTGCAGGCCTCGCAGGGCTGGCACAGCATGTGGGCGAGCGACTCGCGGGTGCGCTTGCGCGTCATCTCGACCAGGCCCAGCTGCGAGAAGCCGCCCGACATGGTCTTGACCCTGTCCCGCGCCAGCTGCTTGCGGAACTCCGCCAGCACTGCCTCGCGGTGGTCCTCGCGCGCCATGTCGATGAAGTCGGCAATGATGATGCCGCCCAGGTTGCGCAGCCGCAGCTGCCGCGCGATGGCCTGCGCGGCCTCCAGGTTGGTCTTGAAGATGGTGTCGTCGAAATTGCGCGCACCCACATACCCGCCGGTGTTCACATCCACCGTGGTCAGCGCCTCGGTCTGGTCCACGATGAGGTAGCCACCGGACTTCAGGTCCACCCGCTTGCCCAGGGCGCGGGCAATTTCCTCGTCAATCGAAAACAGGTCAAAGATCGGCCGCTCGCCCTTGTACAGCTGCAGCTTGGGCGCGGCAGCCGGCATGAACTCCTTGCCAAAGGCCAGCAGCTTGTCGAACTGCTCGCGCGAGTCCAGGCGGATGGTCTGCGTCTCCTCGCCCACCAGGTCGCGCAGCACGCGCTGCAGCAGGCTCAGGTCCTGGTGCAGGATGGAGGCTGGCGGCAGCTTGACGGATGCCTCCTTGATGCGCGCCCATGTCTTGCGCAGGTAGGCAATGTCTTCGGCCAGCTCGGCATCCGTCGAGTCCTCGCCGTTGGTGCGCAGGATGAAGCCGCCGCCCTGCGAACCGACGAGCGTCTGCAGCCGCGCGCGCAGCTCGTCGCGCTGGCCCGGCGGGATTTTCTGGGACACGCCCACATGGTCGTCCTGCGGCAGGAAGACGAGCAGCCGGCCGGCGATGCTGATCTGGGTGGACAGGCGCGCGCCCTTGGTGCCGATCGGGTCCTTGATGACCTGCACCATCAGTGACTGGCCTTCGAACACCTGGCGCTCGATTGGCACTTGCGGCAGAGAGTTGCGCACCATGCCCGGTGCCTCGCCGTCCGGCTGGCGGTGCCAGACGTCGGCCACATGCAAAAACGCCGCACGCTCAAGGCCGATGTCGATGAAGGCCGACTGCATGCCCGGCAGCACCCTCGCGACCTTGCCCAGGTACACATTGCTGACCAGGCCGCGTTCCAGCGTGCGCTCCACATGCAGCTCCTGCACGGCCCCGTGCTCCACCACGGCGACGCGGGTTTCCTGGGGCGACCAGTTGATCAGGATGTCTTGCATGGTGTTATATGTTGATCAGCCCCGGGGGCTGGTTTTCATCAGGCCAAGGGCCTTGAGCAATTGCGCTGTCTCAAACATCGGGAGCCCCATGATGCCAGAGTAGGAGCCGCTCATGTGTGAAATGAAAGCCGCCGCGGCGCCCTGCACCGCATAGGCGCCGGCCTTGCCCATGGGCTCGCCGGAGGCGACGTAGGCCTTGATCTCGCCGGGCGTCATGGCGGCAATGGTCACCCGCGATTCGCTCAGCGCCTGCAGGCGCTTGCGGCCCTTCTGGACGGCCACGGCCGTGAGCACGCGGTGTGTGGTGCCCGACAGCTCGCCCAGCATGCGGGCCGCATCGGCGACGTCTTCTGGCTTGCCGTAGATGGTGCGGCCCATGGCCACGGTGGTGTCGGAGCACAGCACTGCGGCCGCCGGCAGGCCACGCCGCTTCATCCGTGCAAGCGCCGCGTCGAGCTTCAGGCCGGTCACACGCCTGACGTAAGCGGCAGGCGCCTCGCCGGGCAGCGCGGCTTCGAGTGATTCGGCGTCTTCAGCGGCGTCGGGCAGCAGCAGTTCATGCCGGACACCCAGTTGCTCCAGAAGTTGGCGGCGGCGCGGGCTCTGCGAGGCGAGGTAAATGAAGTCATTCACGGTGATATGGATGGTTGGCATTGATCGACCAGGCCCGGTATAACTGCTCGATCAGCAACACCCGCACCATGGCATGCGGCAAGGTGAGGTCTGACAGGCGGATGCGCTCGTGGGCCGCCTTCTTGAATGCAGGGTCCAGGCCATCGGGCCCGCCGATAACCAGCGCCACATCGTCGCTTTCAAGCTGCCAGGCCTTGAGCTTGCCGGCCAGTGCAACGGTGGTGAGTGCCGTGCCGCGCTCATCCAGCGCGACGATGCGGCAGCCTTTCGGAATGGCCGCCTCTATGCGTTCGCGCTCGGCGGCATACAGGGTTTCGAGGGTCTTGGAGCCACGCGGCTCGGTCTTCACCGCCTTGAGCTCCACCTTGAGCTCCGGCGGGAAGCGCTTGGCATAGTCGTCGTAGGCCACCTGCGCCCAGTCGGGCACCCGCTGGCCGACGGCGACCAGGATCAGCCTCATGCCTTGCGGGAGGCGGGTTTCCTGACGGGAGCTTTGGCGGCAGCCTTTTTGGCAGCCGGCTTCTTTGCCGGCGCGTTGACCACGAGCATCTTGCCCGGCGTCTTCTGCGCTGGAGCTTTCGAGGGCGCTTTCGCAGGCGCCTTGCCTCGGGTCGCATTGGCCGCGCGCGATGCCGCGCCACGGGCCGACGGCTTGCGTGCCGTGGCTGCCTTTTCTTCGCGGGCCACCTGCTCGGCAGCCTTCACTGCCGTCTTGGCGGCGCTGCTGCGGCGCAGCGACGGGCCGTCGTCCACAGCCTTCTTCTTCGAGTTCCTGCTCTGCACCTTGGCGGGCTTCTCGGCCTCGGCCTGGGCCGGCTTGCTGGCGCCAAACTTCAGCCGCACCGGCTTGTCGCCCCAGATCTCTTCCAGGTGGTAGTACTGGCGGATGGCCGGCTGCATGATGTGCGCCACGGCGGCGCCGCAGTCCACGATGATCCACTCGCCGTTGTCCTCGCCCTCTATGCGCGGCTTGGGAAAGCCCGCCTCGCGCACGGCGTCGCGAACGCTGGCGGCAAGTGCCTTGGTCTGGCGGTTGGAGGTGCCTGATGCCACGATGACCCGCTCAAACAGCGGCGAGAGATGCTCGGTGTTGAACACCACGACGTCCTGTGCTTTGACGTCTTCCAGGCCGTCCACAATGGCGCGCTGGAGTTTCTGGGTGTCTTTTTTGGCGGCGGATTCGCTTTGGGTATCAGTGGTCATCAAGAAGCAAGGTAGAGGTGATGTTGTTCAATATAGCGCGCAACCGCGCCGGGAACCAGATGGGCTATACCCAAAGAAGCCAGGACGCGCTGCCTGATTTCGGTGGCGCTGACGGGCGTGGGCGGCAGATCGAGCGCCGCGAACCGCCCGCCGGGCATGTCTGAAAAACCGAATCCGGTCGCATTGCTCGCGGACTGGGAACGCCCAGCTACAGAAATTATAGCAATGCGTATTATCTCATGCCATTCACGCCATTGCGGCAAGGCCGCCGCCTGGTCGGCGCCCATCAGCAGGTAAAGCTGCGCGCCCGGGTGCTCCAGCTGCAATTCACGCAGGGTGTCGATGGTGTAGGTGGGGCCGGGCCTGCGGATCTCGCGGTCATCCACCATCGCCCGGGGTACGCCGTCAAAGGCCAGCCGCGCCATGGCCAGGCGGTGCGGCGCTGCCGAAAGGACGCGCGGCTTGTGCCAGGCCTGGCCGGTGGGAAACACCCGCACTTCATGGAGCCCGAGCTGCGCGACCGCCGCGTTGACCAGCGCCACATGGGTGTTGTGCGGAGGGTCGAACGAGCCGCCGAAGACGCCGATACGCCGGGCCGGCTGCGTCAAACCCACTCCCTGCGCACCAGGAATTTCTTGTACAGGTCGTCTTCGGGCGAGCCGCTGCGAGTCTTGCGCTGGTACGCCCAGCTGACGAGTGGCGGCATGGACATCAGGATGGACTCGGTGCGCCCGCCCGACTGCAGGCCGAAATGCGTGCCGCGGTCCCAGACCAGGTTGAACTCCACATAGCGGCCCCGGCGATACAGCTGGAAGTCGCGCTCGCGGTCGCCGTAGGGCGTTGCCATGCGGCGCTCCAGGATGGGCAGGTAGGCGTCGAGGAAGGAATCGCCCACCGAGCTCATCATCGCAAAGTTGTGGTCGAAGCCCAGCTCGCTGAAATCGTCAAAGAAAATGCCGCCGATGCCGCGCTGCTCTTCGCGGTGCTTGAGCACGAAGTACTCGTCGCACCACTTCTTGAAGCGCGGGTACTTGTCCTCGCCAAACGGCTTCAGGGCATTGCGGCAGACGCTGTGGAAATGCACCGCGTCTTCCTCGTAGCCGTAATACGGCGTCAGGTCCATGCCGCCGCCGAACCAGCACACCGGCTCGCCCCCGGGCGGGGTGGCCGAGAGCATGCGCACATTCATGTGCACGGTGGGCACATACGGGTTGCGCGGATGGAACACCAGCGAGACGCCCATGGCCTCGAAAGGCGCGTTCGCCAGCTCGGGGCGGTGCTGGGTGGCGGACGCCGGCAAGCGCTTGCCCAGCACATGCGAGAACCCGCAGCCTGCACGCTCGAACACCGCGCCGCCTTCAAGGATTTTCGTCACGCCATTGCCCTGCAGCGGCTCATCGGGCGCTTTCTTCCAGCTGTCGGACAGGAATTCCTGCCCGTCCACCGCAGCGATGGCGGACGTGATGCGCTCCTGCAGGTCCAGCAGGTATTCGCGCACGACTGCGTTGGAAGATGCGGAGTCGGTCGTCATCGCACAGCCCTGAAGCCGATGTCCTTGCGGTACTGGGCGCCGTCAAAGTGGATGTCCTTTGCCACTTCATAAGCCCGCTGCTGCGCCGACTTGACCGTGTCGGCCAGGGCCGTGACGCACAGCACGCGGCCACCGGTGGTGACGATGGCGCCATCCTTCTCGGCCGTGCCCGCATGGAACACCATGGAGTTGCCGGTTTCCTTCGGCAGGCCGGTGATGGCGTCCCCCTTGCGCGGGTTCATCGGGTAGCCATGGGCAGCCATGACCACGCCCAGCGCGGTGCGGCGGTCCCAGTCAAGGTCGATCTGGTCCAGGCTGCCGGAGGTGGCGGCGAGCATCACGTCGAACAGGTCGGACTTCAGGCGCATCATGATGGGCTGTGTCTCCGGGTCGCCCATGCGGCAGTTGAACTCCAGCGTCTTCGGCCGGCCCTGCGCATCGATCATCAGGCCGGCATAGAGGAAGCCGGTGTAGGGAATGCCGTCTTTTTCCATGCCCTTGATGGTCGGCAGGATGATCTCGCGCATGGCGCGGGCATGGATCTCGGGCGTGACCACCGGCGCGGGCGAATAAGCGCCCATGCCGCCGGTGTTGGGGCCTTCGTCGGCATCCAGCAGGCGCTTGTGGTCCTGGCTGGTGGCCAGCGCCGTGACGTTCCTGCCGTCGCACAGCACGATGAAGCTGGCTTCCTCGCCGGCGAGGAATTCCTCGATGACCACCCTCGCCCCGCCCGCGTTGTGCGTGACCCCCAGCTTGTTGTCCAGCAGCATGAAGTCGATGGCCTCATGGGCCTCGGCCGCCGTCATGGCCACCACCACGCCCTTGCCCGCTGCCAGGCCGTCGGCCTTGACCACGATGGGCGCGCCCTTCGCGTCCACATAGGCATGGGCGGCCGCAGCGTCGGTGAACGTCTCGTACTCGGCCGTCGGGATGTTGTGGCGCTTCATGAACGCCTTGGAGAAAGCCTTGGAGCTTTCCAGCTGGGCGGCGGCCTGCGTCGGCCCGAAGATGCGCAGGCCATGGGCGCGGAACTCGTCCACCACGCCGGCCGCCAGCGGCTGCTCGGGGCCGACCACCGTCAGCGCGATCTTCTCAGCCTGCGCCCATTCGCGCAGGGCCTTCACGTCGGTAATGGCGATGTTGCCCAGCCGCGTATCCAGCGCCGTGCCGCCATTGCCCGGCGCGACGAAAACCGCCTGCACCTTGGGCGACTGCGCCAGCTTCCAGGCCAGCGCATGTTCGCGGCCTCCGCCACCAATGACCAATACTTTCATAATTCCCTTGTGGTGACTGTTTACAGGTTGATGGCTGCGTTATGGAAGACGTCTTGCACGTCGTCCAGGTCTTCCAGCACATCCAGCAGCTTCTGCATCTTCGCGGCGTCGTCGCCGACGAGTTCGATCGTGTTTTCCGGCCGCATCGTCACTTCGGCGACCTCGGGTTTGAGGCCTGCTGCCTCCAGCGCATTCTTGACCGCTTCAAAGTCGGCATAGGCCGTCAGCACCTCGATGGAGCCGTCCTCGCCGGTGATGACGTCCTCGGCACCGGCCTCCAGTGCCACGTCCATGAGCTGGTCCTCACTGGTGCCGGGCGCAAAAATCATCTGCCCGCAGTGCTTGAACTGGAAGGCCACCGAGCCTTCGGTGCCCATGTTGCCGCCGTATTTGCTGAAGGCATGGCGCACATCGGCCACGGTACGCACGCGGTTGTCGGTCATGGTGTCCACAATGATGGCGGCGCCGCCGATGCCATAGCCTTCATAGCGGATTTCCTCGTAGTTTGCGCCTTCCAGGTTGCCGGTGGCCTTGTCGATGTTGCGCTTGACGGTATCTGCCGGCAGGTTGACCGCCTTGGCCTTTTCCACCGCCAGCCGCAGCCGGGGGTTGATCGACAGGTCGCCGCCGCCCTGGCGCGCCGCCACCATGATTTCACGAATCACCCGTGTCCACGCCTTGCCACGCTTTTCGTCCTGGCGGCCCTTGCGGTGTTGAATATTTGCCCATTTCGAGTGACCGGCCACGAGAAGTCCTTTGGTATTGAATTAACCTACGGTCTGAATTTTACTTTTCCAACGACACCCCACCCGAAACAGGACATGCCATGGCCGAACCGATGCTCCTTGCCAAGAACGCCGAAACCCAATGCTTCCTGTTGCCGGGCCTGGCCAACCGCCACGGGCTGATCACCGGCGCCACCGGTACCGGCAAGACGGTGTCGCTGCAGACCCTGGCCGAGAATTTCTCCAAAATCGGCGTGCCCGTGTTCATGGCCGACGTCAAGGGCGACCTGACCGGCGCCAGCCAGCCTGGCAGCATCGGCGAGAAGATGGCCGGCATCCTCAAGGAGCGCGGCATCGACAAGCCGGAGCCCTTCGCCTGCCCAGCCACCCTGTGGGATGTGTTCGGCGAGCAGGGCCACCCGGTGCGCGCCACCGTGTCCGACATGGGGCCGCTGCTGCTGGGCCGCATGCTCAACGTGAATGAAACCCAGGCCGGCGTGCTGAACCTTGTCTTCAAGATCGCCGACGACAATGGCATGCTGCTGCTGGACCTCAAAGACCTGCGCGCGATGCTGCAGTACGTGGGCGACAACGCGTCGGAGTTCACCACCAAGTACGGCAATGTCAGCGCAGCCAGCGTCGGCGCCATCCAGCGTGGCCTGATGCAGATCGAGAGCCAGGGCGGCGAGAAGTTCTTTGGCGAGCCGATGCTCAACATCCAGGACTTCATGCAGACCGACAGCGCCGGCAAGGGTGTGGTCAACATCCTGGCCGCCGACAAGCTGATGAACTCGCCGCGCCTGTATGCCACCTTCCTGCTGTGGATGCTGTCGGAGCTGTTCGAGCAGCTGCCCGAAATCGGCGATCCGGAAAAGCCCAAGCTTGTCTTCTTCTTCGACGAAGCCCACCTGCTGTTCAACGAGGCGCCCAAGGTGCTGGTGGAACGCATCGAACTCGTCGTGCGGCTGGTGCGCTCCAAGGGCGTCGGCGTGTATTTCGTCACCCAGAACCCGCTGGACATTCCCGACTCGGTGCTGGCCCAGCTGGGCAACCGCGTACAGCATGCGCTGCGCGCCTTCACCCCGCGCGACCAGAAGGCCGTCAAGGCCACCGCCCAGACCATGCGGCAAAAGCCCGGGCTGGACATTGAAACCGCCATCACCGAGCTGGCCGTGGGCGAGGCCCTGGTCAGCCTGCTGGACGCCAAGGGCCGGCCGGGCATCACGGAACGCGTCTTCGTCCTTCCGCCGGGCAGCCAGCTCGGGCCGATCACGCCCCAGCAGCGGCAGGCGCTGGTGGCCGGGTCGCTGGTGGCAGGCGTCTATGAAAAGGCGCAGGACCGGGAGTCGGCCTATGAAATGCTGACGGCCCGCACCAAGGCTACACAAGCCACACAGGCCGAGGTTGCGCAGAAAGCGGAATCGTCAGGCGGTTTGATGGGCGGCATCAGCGACGTCCTGTTCGGCTCGACCGGGCCACGCGGTGGATCGCGGGACGGGCTGGTGCAGCAGGTCATCAAGTCAGAAGCCCGGAACCTGGCGCGCCAGGTGCTGCGCGGCGCACTGGGCAGCATCCTGGGCGGGAAAAAGCGCTGAAGTCGCTTCTGCAGGGCGACACCGCCGTGGCTACTTGAACTGGAGACTCCATGAAAACAAATCACCGCCTCCCTCTCACCCGCCGCGAATGGCTTGCACAGTCTTCTGCGGCAATATCCGCGCTGTCACCCTTGCTCTCGCGCGCTGCCGATGCCTGGCCGGCCAAACCCATCCGCCTCGTGGTGCCGTTTGCCCCCGGGGGCAGTTCCGAGATCGTGGCCCGTGCCGTCGCGAGCGAAATCTCGCGCACGATCGGCCAGAACGTCTTCGTGGACAACAAGCCCGGCGCGGCCGGCAACATCGCGATGGAGGAAGTGGCCCGATCAACCGATGAGCACACCATCATCCTGGGTCACATCGGCACTCTCGCTGTGAACCCCTACATTTTTTCGAAGCTTCCCTACGACGCCAACAAGGACTTTGCTCCCCTCACCCTGGTCTCCAAGGTGCCCAGCCTGTATGTCGTGCATCCGGACATCCCGGCCAGGGACCTCAAGGAGTTTGTCACCTATGCCAAATCGCAGCCGGGCAAGCTCAACTACGGTTCGGCCGGCAACGGCAGCGCCGGACACCTGGCGTTCGAGTACCTGAAGATGGCCACCGGCACCTTTGTCGTGCATGTGCCCTATCGTGGCACAGGCCCCATGCTCACCGACCTGATGTCAGGGCGCCTCCAGGCCGCTTCTGTCGGTGCGCCTGCCCTCCTGCAGTTCATCAAGGCAGGCAAGTTGCGCTGCATTGCCACCGGCACGTCGTCCCGGCTTCCACAGCTGCCCGACGTACCCACTGTGGCAGAACAGGGTTACAAGGGCTTTGAAATGACGCAGTGGTACGGCCTCATGGCACCTGCGAAGTGGCCGAGGGCGAACATCCAGAAGCTGGAGGCCGAATCGGTGAAGGCTGCCCGCAGCAAGGCCGTGGCCGACAAGCTCGGCCAGGAGACAGCGCTGGCCGTCGGAAACACGGGCACGGAATTCGACGCCTTCATCCGCCAGGAACAGGCGCGCTGGAAGCCGGTGATCGCCCGCGCGCAGATCAAGCCGGAAGGCGCCTGACCCGCAATGCCAACGGGCGCATCTGCCGCCGCGAAGAAACTGTCTCAGTTTGCGCACAGCCCTTGTCAGAGCCGTGTGAGGCCGGTACATTGCATTTTTTGAGGGTAAGCAATGTCTGCTGAACTGCCGGTTTCCGATCCCCTGCCCACCACCTCTGCGCCCACTGCCACCCCTCCTCAAGCGCGCGATTCGCGGGACGACGCGCCCCGCCACATCCGGCTGACGTCCCACGCCAGCGGCCACGGTTCGATCCCTATCCACTGGGGCGCGGCCACGGCCACAGAGCGCGGCCCCGTCGTCGGCACCACCACCAACCGCAGCCACCGCAACGTCATCGGCACGCACAGCGGCTCCTACAGCATCTACAAGGCGCTGGCCGTGGCCGCTGGCGCGCTCAAGGCCAGCCACAAGGCAGACCTTACCAACACTATGCCCACCGACGTGATCGGCCCTTACCCGCAGTGGAGCGAGCCGGGCCGCATCGTGGCGATGGACCCGTGGGGCGCCACCGTGGCCGAGGTGTTCGCGGGCGAACTGGCAGCGGGCTATGACATCCGCCCGACCATTGCAGTGACCAAGGCCCATGTGATCCTGCCCGAGGTGATCGAGGCGCTGCAGTCCGGCCGGCTCAAGGCCGACGGCAAGTACCTCACCGCAGGCGGCGCCGCCGTGGTGACCAAGGTAGCGGTCGAGCCCGTCTGGTACCTGCCTGAAGTGGCACGGCGCTTCGGCTGCACCGAGGCCGACCTGCGCCGCGTGCTGTTCGAGGAAACCGGCGGCATGTACCCCGAGCTTGTCACCCGCAGCGACCTGGAGGTGTTCCTGCCGCCCATCGGCGGGCTCACGGCCTACATCTTCGGCAACCCGCGCGACCTGGCCAACCCCGACATCGAACTCACCGCCCGCGTGCACGACGAATGCAACGGCTCCGACGTGTTCGGCTCCGACATCTGCACCTGCCGCCCCTACCTCACCCACGCCATCGAGGAATGCATCCAGGGTGCGCAGCGCGGCGGCGTGGGCCTGGTGAGCTACTTCCGCAAGGAGGGCCGGGCCCTGGGCGAAGTCACCAAGTTCCTGGTGTACAACGCCCGCAAGCGGCAGGTGGGCGGCGACACGGCCGACCAGTACTTCAACCGCACCGAATGCGTGGCCGGCGTGCAGGACATGCGCTTCCAGGAACTGATGCCCGATGTGCTCAACTGGCTGGGCATCCGCAAGATCCACCGCCTGGTGTCGATGAGCAACATGAAGTACGACGCCATCACCCGCGCCGGCATTGAGGTGGTGGAGCGGGTGAACATTCCCGCGCACATGATCCCCGCCGATGCGCAGGTCGAAATGGACGCCAAGATGGCGGCAGGCTACTTCACGCCCGGCGCCGTGCCGGATGCCGAAGAGCTGAAGAAGGCCAAGGGACGTGGACTGGATGCCTGAGCCAGCCGCCAGCCCCGCCGACGGTGCCAGGCCCGCAGGTGCCGCAGCCATCCTGCGCTCCACCCCTGCGATACGCTCGCGTGCCCACGCCCTGCTCGCCCGCGCCCGTGCCGGCAACTCGGCCTGGTTCGTGGTCAACGACGGCGCCTTGCCCAACACCGCAGCGCTGGTTGCCGAAGTCACGACCGCCCGCTACCCGGACCTGAAAATCCCGTACCACAGCCGCTGGCGCCACTTTGAGGCCGGTCGTGTCAACCGCCTGGCGCTGCTGGATGCCGCGCTGGGCGAGGTCACGCCTGTGGAGCGCGCCCAGTCGCAGATCGACCTGGCCCTGGTCAGCGTCCTGCTGGATGCAGGCGCCGGCCCGGACTGGAAGTACCTGGAGAAAGCCGCCACCGACCAGGCAGCGCATGCGTACACCCGCTCGGAAGGCCTGGGTGTGGCGAGCTTCCATGCATTCCTGGGCGGCCTGTTCTCCAGCCACCCGATGTTGCCCCTGCGCGCAGACGCGCAAGGCCTCAAGGCCATCACGGCGGCGCGCCTGGGCGTCGCCTTCCAGGTGGGGCCGGGCAATCCACTGGTTGGCCTGGAGGGCCGGGCCGCGCTGCTGCGCCGCCTGGGACAGGCGCTGGAAGACCAGCCGGCAGTGTTCGGGCGCCCCGGGCGCCCTGGCGGGCTGTTCAACCACCTGGCGGCCGGGAAAGACCGCATTGCAGCGCACGACCTGCTCACCGTGCTGCTTTCAACCCTGTCCTCCATCTGGCCCGCAGAGAACAGCATCGGCGGCCTGGCCATGGGCGACTGCTGGCGCCACGCTGCTGCTGCCGGCCCCGGCCTGACCGACGGCTGGATGCCTTTCCACAAGCTGTCGCAGTGGCTCACCTACTCGCTGCTGGAGCCGTTTGAATGGGCCGGCATCCAGGTGGGCGGGCTCGACGAGCTGACCGGCCTGCCCGAGTACCGCAACGGCGGCCTGCTGCTTGACTCCGGCGTGCTGCGGCTGAAAGATGAAGACCTGGCCCGCAAAAGCGCGATGGCGGGCGACGAGTTCATCGTCGAATGGCGCGCCCTGACCGTGGCGCTGCTGGACGAGCTGGCGCCGCTGGTGCGCGCGCAACTGGGCCTCACCGCTGAGCAGATGCCGCTGGCCTGCGTGCTGGAGGGCGGCACCTGGGCGGCAGGCCGGGTGCTGGCACAGCGCTTGCGTGACGGCACGCCTCCGCTGAACATCACGAGTGACGGAACGGTTTTCTGAAAACAACGAAGAGGACACAAGAATGAGCAACGTACACCTGCTGGACCACCCGCTGGTTCAGCACAAGCTGACCCTGATGCGCAAGAAGGAGGCCAGCACCAACAGCTTCCGCCGCCTGCTCAATGAGGTGTCGATGCTGATGGCTTATGAAGTCACGCGCGACATGCCGATGCAGGAGATCGAGATCGAGACGCCGCTGGAGACCATGAAGGCCAGGGTCATCGACGGCAAGAAGCTCGTCTTTGTGTCCATCCTGCGCGCGGGCACCGGCATCCTGGACGGCATGCTGACCGTGGTGCCCGGCGCGCGCGTCGGCCACATCGGCCTGTACCGCGACCCGAAAACGCTGACGGCGGTGGAGTATTACTTCAAGATGCCGCAGGACATGCAGGAGCGCGATGTGGTGGTGGTCGACCCGATGCTGGCCACCGGCAACTCCGCCATTGCCGCCGTGGAGCGGCTCAAGGAGATGAACCCGAAGTCCATCAAGTTCGTCTGCCTGCTGACCTGCCCCGAAGGCGTGGCGGCGCTGCAGAAGGCCCACCCGGACGTGCCCATCTACACCGCCGCCATTGACCGCGAACTCAACAGCCACGGCTACATCCTGCCCGGCCTGGGGGATGCGGGCGACCGCATCTTCGGAACGAAATGACGAACACCCCCGAAGCGTCGCTGCGCGCCGCCTCCCCCTTGCAGGGGGCAACACCAGCGGCCCGGCAAAGCCGGTTCCGCGGTGTTTCACGAATTTTTTTTCCGTCCTGAGTTTCTTTTTTTTACAGAGGTGCTTTCATGACTACACGCCGTCCCTTCCTTTTGTCTTTGGCCGCAGTTGCGGCCCTGTCCGCCCCCGGCCTCGCCCTGGCCCAGGCCAAGCTCAAGGTCGCCGCCATCTACACCGTCCCGTTCGAGCAGCAGTGGGTCAGCCGCATCCACAAGGCCCTGAAGGCCGCTGAAGCCCGCGGCGAGATCGAATACAAGGCCAGCGAGAACGTGGCCAATGCCGACTACGAGCGCGTGATGCGCGAATACGCCACAGGCGGCAACACCCTCATCGTCGGCGAGGCCTTTGCGGTGGAAGCCGCCGCCCGCAAGGTGGCCAAGGACTTCCCCAAGGTGTCGTTCCTGATGGGCTCGTCGGGCAAGCCGCAGGAGCCCAACTTCTCGGTGTTCGACAACTACATCCAGGAGCCCGCCTACCTGACCGGCATGGTCGCCGGCGGCATGACCAAGAGCAACAAGATCGGCATGGTCGGCGGCTTCCCCATCCCGGAGGTCAACCGCCTGATGAATGCCTTCATGGCCGGCGCGAAGGAAACCAACCCCAAGGTGGAGTTCACCGTCACCTTCATCAACAGCTGGTTTGACCCGCCCAAGGCGAAGGAAGCCGCCTTCGCCATGATCGACAAGGGCGCGGACGTGATGTACGCCGAGCGCTTCGGCGTGAGCGACGCGGCCAAGGAAAAGGGCAAGCTCGCCATCGGCAACGTGATCAACACGCAGGACAAGTACCCCGACACGGTGGTGGCCTCCGCGCTGTGGCACATGGAGCCCACCATCGACCGCGCGATCAAGCTGGTCAAGGAAGGCAAGTTCAAGGCCGAGGACGTGGGCCAGTACTCGATGATGAAGTACAAGGGCTCGGAGATGGCGCCGCTGGGCACGTTCGAGAAGAAGGTTCCGGCAGACATCGTCACCAAGGTGAAGGCGAAAGAAAAAGCCATCCTTGACGGCAAGTTCACCGTCAAGGTGGACGACAACGCACCCAAGTCCACGGCCAAGTGACGATCACAGCCCTGCGCCTGCAGGGCATTACCAAACGCTTCGGCCCGCTGGTGGCCAATGACAGCATTTCGCTGGACCTGAAGTCTGGCGAGGTGCTGGCGTTGCTGGGCGAGAACGGCGCCGGCAAGTCGACGCTGGTGTCCATCCTGTTCGGTCACTACATCGCCGACGAGGGCAGCATCGAGGTTTTCGGCCTGCCGCTGCCGCCGGGCAACCCCCGGGCCGCGCTGGCTGCGGGCATCGGCATGGTCCACCAGCATTTCACCCTGGCCGACAACCTGAGCGTGCTGGACAACGTGATGCTGGGCACCGAGCCGCTGTGGCAGCCCTTCTCCAGGCGTGGTGCGGCAAGGGCAAAGCTGCTCGAGGTAGCGCAGCGTTTCGGCCTGCCGGTGCAACCGGACGCACTCATCGGCAGCCTGTCTGTGGGCGAACGCCAGCGCGTCGAAATCCTCAAGGCGCTGTACCGCGGCGCGCGCATCCTGATACTGGACGAGCCTACCGCCGTGCTCACACCGCAGGAGAGCGAGGCGCTGTTTGACACGCTGGCAAAGATGGTGGCGCAGGGCCTGTCCATCATTTTCATCAGCCACAAGCTCGGCGAGGTGCTTCGCGTCTCGCACCGTATTGCCGTGCTGCGAGCCGGCAAGCTGGTGGCCGAGGCGCCCGCCGGCGGGACAACCCAGGCGCAGCTGGCACAGTGGATGGTCGGCCATGCCGTCGAGCAGGCGCAGCGCAGGCCGGCCGGCAACGTGGGCGCGCCGCACTGCGTGCTGCGCGAGGTGAGCACGCCGCCGGGCCGTGACAGCCTGGACAAGGTGTCGCTGGCGCTGCGCGCAGGCGAGATCGTCTCCATCGCCGGCGTCTCCGGCAACGGGCAGGTGGCGCTGGCCGGGCTGCTGTGCGGCACATGCGAGGCCAGCGCGGGCACCGTGACCTTCATGGGCGAAACGATGCGGGCCTCGCCGGCCTGGCTCGTGGAGCACGGCGTGGCGCGCATTCCCGAAGACCGCCATGCGGTCGGCGTGGTGGGCGACCTGCCGGTCTGGGAGAACGCCGTGTCCGAGCGCCTGCGCAGCCCGGCATTTTCGCGTTCGCTGTGGGTTCGGCGTGCGGCGGCCCGCGCCCATGCGCAGAAGGTGATCGGGGCTTTTGACGTGCGCGGCGCAGGCCCTGCATCGCCCGCCCGCGCGCTCTCGGGCGGCAACATGCAAAAGCTGATCCTCGGCCGCGCCCTGCTGTCGCCGGATGGAAAGGTGCCCCGTCTCATCGTGGCGCACCAGCCGACCTGGGGGCTGGACATCGGCGCCGTGTCCTATGTGCAGTCCCAGCTGGTGGCTGCGCGCGATGCCGGCGCGGCAGTGCTGCTGATCTCCGACGACCTGGACGAGGTGCTGGCGCTGGGCGACCGCATCGCGGTGATGCACAACGGGCAACTGACCGAAGCGCGGCCGGCGCAGGCCTGGACGCGCGAAGCCATCGGTCTGGCGATGGCGGGAGCCGGGCACGACGCGGAACCGGCCGGGGCGCCCGCATGAGGCTGGAAAAGCGCGGCTCAAGCTCGCCCGCCGCGCTGGTGCTGGCGCCCATCGGCGCGGTGGCGTTCACGCTGCTGATCAGCGCGCTGCTGGTGCTGTGGGCCGGCGCACCGGTCATGCAGACCTACGGCCTGCTGCTCAAGGGCGGCTTCGGCTCGGTGTTCGCCTGGAGCGAGACGCTCACCCGCGCCATACCGCTCATCCTGACAGGGCTGGCTGCCACCATCGCCTTCAAGGCGCGGCTGTTCAACATCGGCGCCGAGGGGCAGCTCTATGCGGGAGCCCTGGCCGCCATCGCCGTGGGCGGCATGCACGGCGGCACCGGACTTGAATGGCCGGTATGGGCGCTGTTCCCCCTGATGATGCTGGCGGCAGCGCTGGCAGGCGCCCTGCTGCTGCTCGGCCCCTCGCTGCTGAAAACCCGCCTGGGCGTGGATGAAGTCGTCACCACGCTGCTGCTGAATTTCATTGTGCTGCTGGGCGTGTCCGCCATGCTGGACGGCCCGATGAAGGACCCGGCAGCCATGGGCTGGCCGCAAAGCGTGGCGCTGCACGGCAACCTGGAGCTGGGCAAGCTGGTCGAGCGCACCCGCGTGCATGCCGGGCTGCTGTGGGCCGTGTCGCTGGCGGTGATGCTGTGGGCGCTGCTCAAGTACACCGTGCTGGGCTTTGACATACGCGCCACCGGCGCCAATGCGCGCGCGGCTGCGTTCGCGGGTGTGCCCGTGACGCGCACCATCGTCCTTGTGGCCATGCTCTCCGGCGCGCTCGCCGGCCTGGCCGGCGCCATCGAGGTGGCGGGGCGCACCAGCTATGTGACGCTCGACATGTCGCCCGGCTATGGCTACAGCGGCATCGTGATCGCCATGCTGGCTGCGCTGCACCCGCTGGGCGTGATCGCGGCCAGCGTCTTCGTTGCCGGCATGCTGGTGGGCGCCGACAGCATGAGCCGCGCGGTGAGTGTGCCAACGTACATTGCGGACGTGATCGTGGCGGCGTCGCTGATCGCGGTGCTGGTGGCAAGCTTGTTGACGCAGTACCGGGTGAGGTGGAAATGACCGACCTCCTCGACGTCCTCGGCAACGCCGCCTTCTGGACCGCCGTCCTGCGCATCGCCACACCCCTCATCCTCGGCACCCTCGGCGTGCTGCTCTGCGAGCGGGCAGGCGTGCTCAACCTCGGCATTGAAGGCATCATGGTTGCAGGCGCCTTTGCCGGCTGGCTGGCCGTGTACTCTGGCGCGCCGCTCTGGGCGGGCGTGGCCGCCGCCGCAGCAGCAGGCGCCGCATTCGGCCTGCTCCATGCCTTCCTCACCGTCGGCCTGGCGCTCTCGCAACACGTTTCGGGCCTGGGCATCACCTTGCTGGCCACAGCGCTCAGCTATTTCGGCTACCGGGTCACGTTCCCCAAAGTCACCACGCCCCCCACCATCACGCCCTTCAGCGCCATGGACTGGCTGCCCATCCCCATCCTGGACACCCAGACGCCGCTGACCCTGCTGGCCCTGCTGCTCGTGCCCGCCATAGGCTGGGTGCTGTACCGCACGCCCGCCGGCCTGGCGGTACGCATGGTCGGCGAGAACCCGCAGGCGGCCGAAGGCCAGGGCCTGTCCGTCGCCAGAACGCGCACAGCCGCCATCGTCGCCGGTTCGGCGCTCATGGGCGTGGCCGGCTCCTTCCTGACGCTCAGCGCCTTCAACGCCTTCTTCTTCAACATGGTCAACGGCCGCGGCTGGATCTGCGTGGCCCTGGTTGTCTTTGCCTCCTGGCGACCGGGCAAGGCATTGCTGGGCGCCCTGCTCTTCGCGTTTTTTGACGCGCTGCAGCTGCGGCTGCAACAGTCAGGGGATGCCGTGCTGCCCTACCAGATGTACCTGATGCTGCCCTATGCCCTGTCCATCCTCGCGCTCATCCTGGTGGCGCGCAAGGCTGCGTACCCGCAGGCGCTGATGAAACCCTACCGCAAGGGAGAAAGATAAGCATGCTCGACCTCCTCATCACCAACGCCACGCTGCCCGACGGCCGCACCGGCATGTCCATTGCCGTACAGGCTGGCAAGATCACCGAAGTCACCGCAGGCCTGCAAGCTCCCGCGCATGAAACAGTAGACGCCGCCGGCCAACTCGTCGCGCCGCCGTTCTGCGACCCGCACTTTCACATGGATGCCACGCTCAGCTACGGCCTGCCGCGTGTCAATGAAAGCGGCACACTGCTGGAAGGCATCGCGCTGTGGGGCGAACTGAAGCCCCTGCTCAAGGCCGACGACATGATCGCCCGCGCCCTCACCTACTGCGACTGGGCGGTGGCCAAGGGCCTGCTCGCCATCCGCAGCCATGTGGACACCAGCGACCCGAGCCTGCTGCCGGTGGAGGCGATGCTGGAAGTGAAGAAGCGGGTGGCCGGCTACATCGACCTGCAGCTCGTGGCCTTTCCGCAGGACGGCGTGCTGCGCACCAGGACCGGGGTGGAGACGCTGAAAAAAGCGCTGGACATGGGCGTGGATGTGGTCGGCGGCATCCCCCACTTCGAGCGCACCATGAGCGAGGGCGCGGCCAGCGTCAAGCTGCTGTGCGAGCTGGCAGCCGAACGCGGCAAACTCGTGGACATGCATTGCGACGAGACGGATGACCCCCTGTCGCGCCACATCGAGACCCTGGCCTTTGAAGCGCAGCGCCTGGGCCTGCAGGGTCGCGTCAACGGCTCGCACTGCACCTCCATGCACAGCATGGACAACTACTACGTGAGCAAGCTGATCCCGCTCATTGCCGAAAGCGGTGTCAGCGTGATTGCCAACCCGCTCATCAACATCACCCTGCAGGGCCGCCACGACACCTATCCCAAGCGCCGCGGCATGACCCGCGTGCCCGAGCTGATGGCCGCCGGCGTGAACGTCGCCTTCGGCCACGACTGCGTGATGGATCCGTGGTACGGCATGGGCTCAGCCGACATGCTGGAAGTCGCCCACATGGGCCTGCATGTGGCGCAGATGACGAGCCAGAAAGGCATCAGGGCCTGCTTTGAGGCCGTGACTGCGAACGCAGCGAAGGTGATGCACCTGCGCGGCTATGGGCTGGAGGCCGGGTGCGACGCGAGCTTTGTGCTGCTGCAGGCGCGGGACACCGTTGAAGCCATCCGCCTGCGGGCGAACCGGCTGAAGGTCTGGCGCAAGGGCAGGACGCTGTCACGCACGCAGCGGGTCAGCGCAGCGCTGAGCGTTGAAGGAAGGCCGGAAACCGTTGATTTCTCTGGAGAGCGCTGAAATCAGCGAAGCCGCTCCACCGTGAAGCCCCGCGCGCGCAGCAGCGCCGGCAGCCCCTCGGGCCCGGCCATGTGCGCGGCGCCCACGCCTGCGAAAACGCGCCGGCCCTGGGTGTGCAAGGCTTCTATGCGGTCAGCCAGGCCCGGGTTGCGGCCTTCCAGCAGCCGCGCCATGAACTTGCGGTCGCTGTCGGTGCTGGTGCATTCGCACCACTCGCGGAAGCGTTCGAGTTCTGCCAGGTCGGCCGACTCCCAGACGGCGATGGTTTTACGGATCACGCGGGCGACGCGGCCGTCATCGAGCTGGTCCAGCATGCCCTGCACCATCTCCGCCGCCTCGGCGTCATCCCCCGCCAGCATGGCCTGAAGCTGCAGTGCGGGCGATTCAAGCGAGATGACGTTGCGGCCGCCACCGCGCCCGAGCAGGGACAGCAGCACTTCGCTGCCATGCATCACCTGCAGGCCATCGCGGCGCACGGACAGCATGACGACGGTGATGGCCTGCATCTCGGCCGCCATGCCCGCGCGTGCCTCCTCCGGCAGGCAGGCTGCAGCCCACGCCTTGCGCAGCCGTTCCTGCAGCGCCGCCGGGAGCCTGGCGGGCGGACGCGCCGCCATTGCAGCGGCCATGTCGCGATGCAGTGTCTCGTCGAGCGGGTCCAGTTCCAGGCCGATGGTGTCGGACGCCCGCAGCGCCGCGCGCACCAGCGGCCCCGGTGCCATCCAGCCGGCGCGGCCCACATGCAGCGTGCCGTAGAGGTGCGAGCTGTGCCCGCCCCGGCTGACCCGCCACAACAGGCCGCGGTCCCGCGCATTGGCAGCAGCGGCGGCAAACAGCTCCCGCGTTGGCGGTGCGGCATCGGGCGGGCAGTCTCGCAGCGCCTGCGCACCGGCCATGCCAGGGACAAGGCTGGCAAAAAGGATGGCTCCGAGGACGAGAATGGAGCGCCTGAAGGCTTGGCTGGCACGCATGAGAAATCGGGCTGTGAACATCCGGAGAGTTTGCCTCACACGGTGCCAGCCGCGCTTTACGCACCTGCCAGCTTCGCCGCTTCGGCCCGCAGCCTGTCCTCCTGCTCCCGCAACTCCGGCGTGAACGCCTCGCCGAAATCCTCGGCTTCAAACACCTGGCGGATTTCGATGTCAGAGTCGGTCAGCATCGGGTTGGGGCAGCGCTTGACCCAGTCAATGGCCTCCTGCAGTGACACGCACTTCCAGAGCCAGAAACCGGCGACCAGCTCCTTGGTCTCGGCGAAGGGGCCGTCAGTGACGGTGCGGCTCTTGCCCGAGAAGCGGACGCGGGCGCCCTTCGAGCTCGGGTGCAGGCCTTCACCGGCCTGCATGATGCCGGCCTTGACCAGCTCCTCGTTGTAGTTGCCCATGGCGGTGAGCAGTTCTTCGCCGGGCATGATGCCCGCTTCGCTGTCGGCGGTGGCCTTGACCATGATCATGAAACGCATGTTGATCTCCTTTGAGTGTGGGTGGCGGACCATTTCCGCTCCTCCTGCACGACGAACGGGAAACCGCATTTTCGACAAACCGGGCTGATGCGGTGTTACAAACCCGCTTCCTTCATGCGCCGCCACAGGGTCGAGCGGCTGATGCCCAGCCGCTGCGCCGCCTCCAGCCGGTTGCCGTGGCAGGCGGCCAGCACCTCGGCCAGCTGCCCGCCCGATTGCGCGCCGCCGGTCACGGCCTGTGCGCCGGCGGCGAACAGCTCCGGGCAGTCAACCTCGAGCTCGGCATAGGCCGGGCCGGTGAGCCTGGGGTACTGCGCAAACACGACCGAGATGCGCTCGCAGACGTTCTCCAGCTCGCGCACATTGCCGGGCCAGCTGTAGCCGCGCAAGCGGGCGTACAGGGGTGCCAGCAGCTCCCGCGCCTCGTGCCGGCTACCCAGGCCGCGCAGGCTGCGCGCCACAAAGGCCTGCGCCATGTCGTCGATATCGGCCTCGCGTTCGCGCAGCGGCGGCAGGCGCAGCCGCAGGATGTTGAGCCGGTAGTACAGGTCGGCCCGGAAGCGCCGCTCGGCCACCAGCTGGTCCAGCGGCTGGTGGGTGGCGGCAATTACCCGTACATCCACCGGTATCGGCATGACGCCGCCCACCCGCACCACCTCGCGCTCCTGCAGCACCCGCAAAAGCCGCGTCTGGAGCAGCACCGGCATGTCGCCGATCTCGTCGAGGAACAGCGTGCCGGTGTGCGCGGCCTCGATCAGCCCGCGCTTGCCGCCCTTGCGCGAGCCGGTGAAGGCACCCTCCTCATGGCCAAAGAGCTCGCTCTCCAGCAGCGTCTCGGGCACGGCCGCGCAGTTGATGGCCATGAACGGCTTGTCGCTGCGCTCGCCCGCGTTGTGGATGGCCTGGGCAAACAGCTCCTTGCCGGTACCGCTCTCGCCGGTCACCAGCACCGTCTTGCCTGCGCCGGCAAAGCGCATGGCCGCCGCACGGGCGCGCTCGAATGCATCGCTCGTGCCCTGCAGGTCGCCAAAGCGCCAGCGCGCCTGCGGATGCTGGCGGCTGCGCCGCTGGGAGCGCAGCGTGGTGTCTGCCTCCTGGATGGTGGTGGCGTCATACAGCGTGATGACCGCGCCTATCACCTGCCCGCGCTCGCGGATCGGCGTGCGGCTCATCAGCCACTCGCGGCGGTTGATCTGGCACACCTGCTGGCGCTCCTCGCGGCCGCCGGCCAGCACGTCAGTCACCGACAGTTCGGGCGCGGCCTGCTCGGCCGGCTGGCCCAGCACCGCCTGGCGCGGCAGGCCCAGCACCGCTTCCATCGGCGGGTTCAGCGCAATCACCCTGCCCGCCCGGTCCACCGCCAGCACGGCTTCCTGCAGGTTGTGCAGCACGCCGTTGAGCTGCTCATAGCGGGCGGCCTCCAGCCGTGCCACGCGCGCCAGGTCGATCGCGTCCTGGATGCCCTGGCGCACCGAGGCCGGTGAATAGGCCAGGATGCCGTGCAGCCTGTGCTGCTCGGCCTGCTCCATCACGATGCTGGAGCCGATGAACACTTCAATGCCCTCGCCCGCCAGCTCGCGGAAGGCCGAACGCGCTTCATCAAAGGTGCGGTAGGCGCGCTGCACGATGTCGATGTCCAGCAGGCCCTTGACGGCATCCAGCTCGGCAATCGTGTCGCCATAGGTGATGATGCCCACGCGCCGCGACAGCTGCCGCGCATTGCGCAGCGCCACCAGGATGTCGTAGCCCGTGACCTTGATGGTTGCCACCGGCGTTTCCAGCGCGCCCTTCAAGATTGCGGCGTTCGAGCCCGCACTGACAAAGGCATCGACGGAGCCCGCGCGCTCACGCGCCTGGGCCAGCGCCGTCTCGAAGGTGTAGTCCACGATCTCGATGTTGGCCCTGTCGCTGAACTCGGCCGCCACCTCCAGCGCCAGCCGGCTCAGGTGCGAATAGCTCAGGAAGCAAAGCTCAAGGCGGGACTCATTCACGGTGCTTTTCCTCGGGGTCGGTGTCAGGCAGGGGTTTCACCGGGCGTTTCATGGGCGCGGGTGAAACAGTTCCTGAATTGTGCCTGCGTTGGCGTCCTCTCATAAGTCCTTGTTTTAGCTGGACTTTCTGGTGAAAGTGCAAAAACGGGCCGATGGCATGCGGATTGCTGAATGTTTCAGCAACCACCACTCAAACGGACCCGATGAAACCGCTCCAGGGAAAAGTCATCCTCGACCTGACGCACATGCTGTCGGGTCCCTACGGCACCATGATCCTCACCGACCTGGGCGCCCGCACCATCAAGGTCGAGCCGCCCGGCCGCGGCGAAGGCACGCGCGAACTGCTGCGCGGCGATACCGACTATTCACGCGAGGGCATGGGCGCGTACTACCTGACGCTCAACCGAGGCAAGGAGAGCGTGAGCCTGGACCTCAAGAGCGACGCCGGCCGCGAAGTCTTCTATGACCTTGTGCGCCAGGCCGACATCGTCTTCGACAACTTTGCCGTGGGCGTGACCCGGCGGCTGCTGATCGACCATGCCACCCTGGAAAAAATCAACCCGCGCATCATCACCTGCTCGGTCACGGGCTTCGGCGAGACCGGCCCCGACACCGACCGCCCGGCCTTCGACCAGGTGGTGCAGGCCATGGGCGGCGGCATGAGCATCAGCGGCCAGCGCGGCGGCGTGCCGATGCGCTCCGGCATACCGATCGGCGACCTGGGCGGTGGCGTGTTCGGCGCCATCGGCGTGCTGGCGGCGCTGGCCGGGCGGGAAGTCACCGGCAAGGGCCAGCATGTGGACATTTCAATGCTGGACGTGCAGGTCTCGCTGCTCAACTACATGGCCACGATGCACCTGATGTCGGGCCACCTGCCGGAGCGCATCGGCAACGAGCATTTCGTCCATGTGCCGTACAACACCTACCCGACGCAGGACGGCTACATCATCGTCGCCTGCATAGGCGATGCGTTCTACGAGCGCTTCCTGGGCGTGCTCGACCACCCCGAGCTGCACAAGCCCGAGTACCTCAAGCAGCCCGCGCGGCTGGCGGCCAAGGAAAAAATTGATGCGATCGTTGGCGAGGCCTTCAGCCACAAGCCGACGGCAGAGTGGCTGCGCATCCTGCGCGCGGCGCGCGTGCCCTGCGGCCCCGTGAATGACTTTGCCCAGGCGCTGAACGACCCGCAGGTGCAGGCGCGCGACATGGTGGTGGAGGTCCCCCTGCCTTCAGGTGGCAGCGTGCGCATGCCCGGCAACCCGGTCAAGCTCTCGGACTGCGCCGGCACGCCGGACCGCTTCACTGCGCCACCGCTGCTGGGCGCGCAGTCAGACAGCGTGCTGGCCGGGCTGCTGAAGTATTCCCCCGAGCGGATTGCGCAGTTGCGGTCCGCCAAGGCGCTGGCATGACCACCGACTCCCTCATCATCACTGATGTATCCCCGCGCGACGGGCTGCAGAACCAGGCCGTCCATGTGCCCGCAGAGGCCAAGGTCGAGCTGGTGCGCCTGCTGGTTGCAGCCGGGCTCGGCAGCGTGGAGGTCACGAGCTTCGTCTCCCCTGTTGCTGTGCCGCAGATGGCCGATGCCGCCGAAGTGCTGGCCGGCGTGCAGCGGATTGCGCCTCAGCTGCGCGCCTCGGTGCTGGTACCCAACCTCAAGGGCCTGGCACGGGCGCAGGCCGCCGGCGCGCGTGAAGTGGCAGTAGTGCTGTCGGCCACCGAGACCATGAACCAGCGCAACATCAACATGAGCCTGGCAACGGCCACCGCCGTGTGCGAGGAAACCGTGCGGGCCGCCCGGCATGCGGGCCTTGCAACGCGTGCCTACATCGCGGTGGCCTGGGAATGCCCGTTTGAAGGGCTGGTGGCGTCACGCCTGGTGGCGGCGCTGTGCGAACGCATGCTGGCTGCGGGCGCGCAGGAGATTGTTGTCGCCGACACCATTGGCGCGGCTGCTCCCGGGCAGGTGACGCGGCTGCTGCGCGACCTTGCCGGTACGGTGCCGCTCGGGCAGACGGCCGTGCATTTTCATGACACGCGCGGTTTCGGGGTGGCTGATGCCTGGGCTGCGATAGAGGCCGGCGTGCGGCGTTTCGATGCGAGCGCGGGCGGGATCGGGGGCTGCCCCTTTGCGCCGGGGGCCGCGGGAAATGTGGCTACTGAGGACCTGGTGCTGCTGGCCCGGCAGTCAGGCCTGCACACCGGCATCGACTTCGAAGGCCTGCGCCTTGCCGTGGAGTTTGCGGAATCGCAGCTGCAGCGACCCCTGGGCGGGCGCAGCATGGGCTGGCACCGCCGCAGGAAGCCTGTGGCTCATTCCTCGTAAGCAATCCCGTGATCCACCATGTCGTAGATATAGCGGCCTGAGGGGCGCTTGATTTCTTCGGCAATGTGCCCCACCAGGCCGGCTGCCCGGCTGATGACGGCGATGCCGCGCATGATGGCCGGCTCGATGCCTATCTCCAGCAGGATGGCGGCAATGGCGCCGGTGGCGTTGGTGGTGAGGTACTTGGGGTAGGCCTTGTTGGCGGCGGTGGACAGCTCCTTCAGCGCGGCGATGTAGGTGCCCTTGGCGCCCGCCTGCTCGGCAATCTCGATGAGCTTGGGCGCGCGCGGGTCATCCGGCTTGTGGAACGGATGGCCCAGGCCAGGGATGAACTGGCTGGAGTCCTTGAAGCGCTTCGCAATGGCCTCGGCACGCGCCTGCATGCCCTCGGGTGCATCGACAATTTCAGCCAGCAAGGCAGAGCAGCCTTCCATCGTGCCCAGGTAGGTGCTGCCCGCGCCCATGATGCCGGCGGCTACGGCGGCCTGCAGGGCCTCGGGCGCCGAGTGGAAGATCAGCCGTGTGGAAATGGCGCTGGGCGTGAAGCCGTGCTCCATCGTCGTCACCAGCACCGCATCCAGCACCCTGGTCTGCAGCGGCGTGGGCTTCTTGCCGTTCAGGTGGAACAGGATCATTTCAGTGAAAGTCAGCTGGCCCATCAGGTCATCGACCAGGTTGGCACCGCGCACGAAGATCTTGTCGGGCTCGTAGCGCGAGATGCCGGTGGTGGGAACGCTCTTGTGTTTCATGGGTTTCTTTCGTAGGCGGTCAGGTGTTACTTCGCGGCTGCGGGCTGGCGCACCGTGATGCCTTCGCGGGTGACGACGATGCCTGCGCGCTCGCGGTCCCACAGTGCGGCAAGGTCGGCCTCGGCCCTGGCGCGCAGCTTGTGCTTCTCTATCTTGGAGTTGGGTGTGCGCGGGAATTCAGTAACGATGTCCACAAAGCGCGGCACCATGAAGTAGGCGAGGTTGCGGTTGCAGTGGCGCACCAGGCCCTCTTCGTCAAGCGCCGCACCGGCCTTGAGGATGACCGACACGGCCACTTCGTCCTCGCTGGTGTCGGCCTTCACCGGGTAAACGGCTACGTCCTCCACATCGGCATGCGAGCGGATGGCCTCCTCCACCTCGTAGGACGAGATGTTCTCGCCCCGGCGGCGGATCGCGTCTTTCAGCCGGTCGGTGAACCAGACGTAGCCGTCTTCGTCGATCACGCCGCGGTCACCGGTGTGGAACCACATGTTGCGGCGGCTGGCCAGGGTGGCGGCCGGCGCGTTGTAATAGCCGAGCGTCGAGCACCAGGGCAGCTTGTGCCGCAGGATGATCTCGCCCGGCTTGCCCGGCGGCATGTCGATGTCGTCATCGTCCACCACCCGCAGTTCCACATTGGCACGCGGCAGGCCGACGGAGCCGAGCTTGTCGCGCCGGCTGTTGAAGTTGTAGTAGGTGCCCATGCCGAAGTCCGTCAGCGCATAGGCGCTCAGGATGCGCACGCCAAAGCGTTGCTCGAACTCCAGCGCAAATCCGGGCACCGGCGCCAGGTGCACGCGGGTGACCTTGTGGCCACGGTCGTTCTCCGACGGCGGCGCATTCCACAGGTAGTTGACGATACTGGACAGGCAGTTGAAGATGGTCGCGCCGCTCTTGCGCACGTCGCTCCAGAACCGCGTGCTGGAAAAGCGCGTGGCCAGTGCGATGGAGCCGTCGGCCATGAAGCTGCCCATGGTGCTGCCCAGGAAAGCATTGCCATGGAACAGCGGCAGGTAGACATAGGCCGTGTCTTCAGGCGTGTACTCGTGGTGCTCGCCCACGTCGGTGCCGTAGTAGATGAGCTGTGCCTGGCAGAAGATGTTGGCTTTGGACGGGCCGGTCGTGCCCGAGGTGAACATCAGCAAAGCCGTGTCACTGAACTTCGGCCTGCGGGCCAGCGGGGCCGCGGGTGCCGCCTGCAAATCTGCAAAGCTGCCCAGCGTCGCATGCGCGGGCAAGGGCCAGGTGCCTTCAGGCGCGGGCGCCTCGGCCACCACGACGCCGTCCGCACGCTCGATGTCCGCCACAAATATGCGCGCAAGCTTTGGCAGGCCGGGCGCGACCTCCATCACCCTGTCGAGAAAGCCGCGCTCGACGATCACGGCCACACAATCGGAATGGCCAAGAAAGTGGGTCAGCAACTGCCCCTTGGCGCCGCTGTTGACCGGTACCGTCACCATGCCGGCACGGCACACGCCCCACATCGCCAGCAGCTGCTCGGGGCAGTTTTCCATCAGCACGCCCACATGCCCGCCAAACGGCACACCGGCGGACAGCAGGCCGTTGCCGATGCGCAGCGTGCCTTCGTCCAGCTGCGCATAGCTGAACTGGCGGCCGTCGGCCAGGTTGTTGAGGAATACCTTGGAGCCGAGGCGCTGCGTCTTGTCGATCAACACCTCGTCGAGCGTGGCGTGGCGTACGTCGAAGTCAGAGAGTTTCATAAAGCGGGCATCACTCCATCTTGACGCCGGCGGCCTCGACACGTTTGGCCGCATTGGCGCGGTCCGTAGCCAGGAAGGCGGTGAACTGCGCGGGCGTCTCGCCCACCGGCGCAAAGCCCACGTTGGTCAACGCCTTGAGCATGTCCTCGGTCTTGAGCGCGGCCACCACGTCAGCCGAAATCTTGCTCACCACCGCAGGCGGCGTGCCGGCCGGGGCCGCGAGTGCCATGTAGAAGAACGACTCGTACTCGGGGTAGCCGGATTCGGCAAACGTCGGCACATTGGGCGCGATGGCCACGCGCGAAGGGCCCGCCACAGCCAGCGCACGCAGCTTGCCGGAGTTC
Source organism: Pseudomonadota bacterium (assembly GCA_040385105.1). Classification (GTDB taxonomy): domain Bacteria; phylum Pseudomonadota; class Gammaproteobacteria; order Burkholderiales; family Burkholderiaceae_C; genus JACMQX01. The sequence goes on along the minus strand of JAZKHY010000047.1, from coordinate 20,542 downwards.
ACAAACGGCATCAGCGGGCCGGCGGCCAGCATCGTCATGTCGGTGCGGCCAGAGCTCAGGTCCTGCATCAGCAGCGGCACGGCGTTGTAAGGCGTCTGCACCATGTCCAGCCCGTACAGCTTGCTCATCCACGACACGGCCAGGTGGACAATGCCGCCGACGCCGGTGGACGCATAGTTGAGCTTGCCGGGATTCGCCTTCACATAGGCGATGAACTCCTTCATGTCCTTGGCCGGGAAGTCCGGCCGCACGAAGACGCCCAGAGGCGACTGGCCCACGCGGGTTATCGGCGCAAAGTCCTTCTCGGCGTCGTAGCCCGGCTTGCTGCGCAGCAGCTTGTTGAACGAGTACAGCGCATCGGTGCCCATGATCAGGGTGTGGCCGTCTGCCGGCTGCTTGGTCACGTCAAGCGCGGCAACAATCTCGTTGGCGCCGGGCTTGTTGTCCACCACCACGGGCTGGCCCCAGGCCGCGCTGAGCTTGGTCCCCAGCGCGCGTGCAATGATGTCGCCCGGGCCGCCGGCGCCATAGCCAACGACGATGCGAACCGGCTTGGTGGGCCAGGTCTGGGCAGCGGCAACGCCGCAGGCAACAACCAGCGCACTGGCCACAAGGTGCTTCAGGAATTTCATGGTGTCTGTCTCCGTATGTTCTGGGGAATTTGAAATCGCCCGAACATAATGCACGCTTCATGCCACGGCATGGACTGCGGCTAACCCCATGTTTTGAAACAGAAATTTTTCGCAGGCGTTGTACCGCCGGTGTGGCTGTGCAACGGGTGAAACGAACGGTGAAACGCAGTGGCACATGTGCGCCACGCGAGGCCCGCTGCGCTCAGTAGTCCCGCTCTGCCCGCTTCTTGCCCGAACGCAGCGGCCCGACCGAGCGGCGCATCATCATCAGCAAGCCCAGCACCACCACCGCGCCGGCAACCGCAAGCCCGAACTTGGCGCCAAACCCGAAGTCCGCCGTGCCCTTGGCACGCAGCATGCCGGAGACGAACTCTGCGCCAATGAACGCGCCAAACACCCCCACCAGCACATCCTCGATCCGCGTCGTGCGCGTGGCTTCGCCCTTCATCGTGCCCGCAAGCCAGGCAAGGGCTGCGCCGATGGCGCACCAGATATAGATGTCGATATGAGCTTTCGTTGGCGGTTGGGTGGAGGCCCATGGTGACAGGTATGCAGACCCTATCGCGGGAATATTTTCCCGAGCATCGGATCGGGCTGGCTGGAACCGCGCCCTGGCAGGTTCCTGCGGCAACCCGGCACAGCGCTAGAGGCCAGGCGCGGGCTGCCGCGTGAAGTCCATTACCCAGTTCGTCTCCCAGCTTGCGCCGTCATCAGCCGAGAAGGCCTGCTCCCAGCGCGGTGCGTCGGGCCGGGGCATCGTCCACTGGAAGCGGATGCGAATGGGCTTGCCCTCCCAGGTGTCGGTTCCGTGGAAGGTGCCAATGCCGCCCTTGAACCGGCCGGTCATCGGGGCATCAAGCGCCGCGGGGTTGCGGCCGTCCAGCCACCAGATGGTCCAGTTCCCGGCTGCGGCGTCGTAGGTGCGGAGCGTGACCGCGCGGTAGTGGCCTTGCGGCAACTCGATGGTGTTGTCGTCCACATTGCCCAGGCCGCCGAGCAGCGGCTGTACCTGGCAGGTGCCGCCGAATTCCTCCCATTCGCTGGAACCGGCCAGGCGCTGCGCGAGCCGGCGGTGGGCAACCTGCCAGCGGCCGTGGAAGAAGTCGAAGCCGTTGGCGCCTTGGGGGTCGTTGGGGTGTGTCATGCGGGGGCTGTCGGTTGGGTTCGGGAGTCCGCAGTGTCTCCCCGAATCGTGGGCCCGGGTGGCCAAACCTGTCAGCATGGCGCAGGCGCCATGCAATGCATCTGCGGGTCTTGCCGGCCCGCACGGACTCTTCTATATTTGTCCGACCCCAACCACGGAGGACCCATGTTCAAACCCGCGCTGCTGGCCTGTGTGGCCATTTCCCTCACCTCTGCCACGGCGGCATGGGCTCAGGCAGCCTCAGGTGCCGAATGCGTCAAACCGGCAGGTGCACCTGCCTGGCTGCCTTGCGGGCCGGACCGCACGCTCAGCGATGCCGAGGTATCGGGCCTGCTGGTCAAGGACAAACAGGTGACCAAGCTGGACATGACGGGTGGCAGCAGCGGGCGCAAGTTTTTCATCAACCTGCATCCGGGTGGCAAGCTTGACCTGGGCGTTGTCGGAGCAACCAATTTTGGCCGCGACTGGAAGGTGGAGGGCAGCAAGTTGTGCCTGCGCGCCTACCAGAATGTCTGGCAGGGTCAGTACAACTGCGGCACGTTTGCAATTGCAGACGGAAAACTGTTCTGGGTCGAGGTCGCGGACAACAGCAAAAGCCCGATCACGGGCCTGTCTTACGTCGCTCCCTGAGCCCCGGTGACCGGCGCGGCTCTCACCGCGCCGGTACCTGCCGCATTAATTGCGGTTGGGGTTGTTCGGCTGGGCGTCGTTGCGGTTGCGCACGCCGTCGCCATCGCGGTCGCGGTCATTGCGGTTGCGGATGCCGTCTCCGTCACGGTCGCCACCGCCACGCTGGCGGCGTTCCCAATGGCCGGCTTCCAGCACCCAGGTCTTCTTTTCCACCCACTTCTCCGGCACCCAGACCTGGCCGCGGCGCGCCTGGTTCCAGCGGCCCGGCACCCAGGCGTAGTCGTTGTTGCGGTAGGACCAGTAGCCCGGTGCCCATTCGTAGCCGTCGCGCGGCGCCGGCACGGCCTCTGCACGGGCGGCCGGTGGCTGCTGCGTGATGATGATGGTGCGCTGCTGCGCCATGACGGACAGCGATGCGCCCGCCAGTGTGGCGGCAACCATGCCGGCCATGAGAATCTTCTTGAACATGTTGAATCCAGTCTCTAGGAGTTGAAGGGCTGTGACAGGTGAATCTGTCTAACGCCCATGCTCCGCTTGCGATGACTGGGCGCGCGTAGGACAAGGGCGCGTTGAGTCTCGGCATTCGGCTTGCCGGCGCGGGTTCTACGCGCTCTTCCTGAACTGCGGCGGCTCGCCCAGGAAGCACCCGTCGTGCCCTTCGACCTTCAACAACTGGCGTACATCCATCCGGTTGATCCGGTATTCCAGCTCATGCGTGAGCGCCTCCGGCGGGCCTGCCCGCAGCCTGAAGTGCCCGGCGTCGCCCGTGTTCTCCAGCACCAGCGGCTGGTCCGTCAGCGGCATGTCGCGGAATTCGCACTTCATGCCGACAAAGTGCCCGGCCTCGCCGAGGGGGTCCGGCAGTACCAGCATCCTGCTGCCATTGAGGAGGACGTAGTCGCGCGAATCGGGCTTGATGTAGTAAATGGCGCGGGCGCCTGGCCAGCTCCCCATTCTCTGCGCCATGGTGCTATGGCTTGCGGGCAAGTCACTTGCACTGGCCTTGCGGGTTTTGATGGCGTCGCCGGGCTCCAGGGGGGTGGCGTCAAGATCCCACACCCTGGCCCGCAGGATGCCGGGTTCCCAGGCCAGGACATACCACGAGTGGCCCTGCATCGGGTCACCTTCTCCCTGCAAGCGCACGGCCAGGCCGCGCCGGACCAGGGATGTGAAGTCAGGGTCCATGCCGATGACGCCCATCAGCTGCACGTCGGCCGCCTTCAGGGCGGGCCCAAGTTTCAGGTCTTTCGGCGCACTGCTGAAGTGACTCAGGAGCATGTCGTTGAGGCCCCCGTCAATTTTGACCCAGGTGGCGGGCCTGCCATAGACGGTCACTTCGGCCTTGAACGGCAAATCCGGTATGTGCTCGCCGTTGAAGACGGTTTCGTCCTGAACTGCTGTATCCGGGCTGCGCATGGGCAGCACGCTCGTGTAGAGGTTGTGGTTGGTCTGCAATGTCATTGCCCTTCCGGCCAGGCCGAAAGGCTCGCTGCTGGAGAACACCGTCTGGGGCATGCCCGGCGCGCTGGAAAGTACGGCGTATTTGCCCCCGGCCCTGACGAGGCCGTTGTGACCGAGCGGCTGGAGGGCCGGCTTGGGGTCAACCAGACCGAACTCCCCATTGCTGAACTTGTGGCCGACCAGCTCGATCTTGTGGACGCTTCTGTCATGTGTCAGCCTGTGGCTGTTGTCCGCGTCGAAACTGGCCACCCTCTGCTGGTTGATCACGACCGATGCGCCGTCAAAGACCCTGCGGATCAGGCTTTTCTGCACTTCGAAGCGCGTTGTCCTGGCCGCCGATGTGGGGCACTCGATGTCGAATGTGTAGCGGTAGTACCGGTCCTTTCCGGTCTCCCATGGAATGCCCCTGCATTCCCATTCCACAACCGGCGCCATGGTGCGCAGCACCGTCGGGCGGCCGCCCGGGCTGCTCATGAGCTGCGCCCAGTGCTTGCCAACAACGACAGCCTGCATCGGGCCGAGCGGCGGGATGGCGGGCGGCACATGGACCGCCGGCAATGCCGGGGCGGTAAGGATGGAGGATGTCCTGGAAGAGCTGGATGAAGACGTTGAGGAAGGATGCGAGGACGATGACGACCAGGATGACGCGGTGGATGAGGAGGACGACGACACCGATGACGGCAGCAACGGCTTTGCCGGGCTGGCTGCTGGCAGGGTGGCCTGCAATGCCGCAGGCACCGGGTCGGCTTTGGGTACGGGCTTGTGCGCCTTGGTGTCAATGCCGTCGCGCCCATGCCCGGGCTCGGGCAGTGCTTGCGGCACGGGTATGGCCCGCACCGGGCGGTCATCCACACGCAACTGTGCGTCGTTGAAGCGGATGAACATCGCACGGCTGCCGCCGTCCTTGTCCACGCGCCAGGGCTTCAGCGCCTCCATGTCCTTGCGTGACTCCGGGCAGACCTTCAGGAGCCTCTGCCCGTTGAACACGGTGGGGGTCGCCCATTTGACGGGAACGCCGCGCACGGTGGCATCGTGCGGCAGGACCTCGCCGCGCAGCAGTTGCCCGAAGGTCGGCTCGCGTGCTGAAGGTGAATGCGATGCAGGCCACCGACCGGCGGACTCGTCTGCATCCTCGCGGCCGTTGACCAGCTCGTCGGCCGTGAGCGAGCTGATGTCCGGCGCCATGACTGCGACCTTTGTGTCGGCCGCAAGTGCCGCTTCGACCTGCTTGCGTATGGACCGTGCCGTGCCGATCGGCATGTTGCTGTTCGCCGGCACGACCACGGTCTGGCCGTTGAGCTTGAATATCTGGTGGCTGGCGGTGGTGTGCTCGTGCACAGCGCCGATTTCCTTCAGGCGCTGCAGGATGCCGCCGTAGTCCTTGGGGAAGCCTTCGCGCTTTGCCGGGGTGCCGATGGGAGGCAACTGCAGGTGAGCGCCGGGCAGCAGTACCATGCCGCCTTCCGCCTGCAGCAGAGGCGGCGGCTGCTCAAAAGGAATCGTCGTGCCGTCGCTGCGGCTGATGGGTGTCGTGACCGGCGGTCCGGCACTGGTGGAAGTGCCGCTTGTCGCGGTGAATGTGGCAGGGGTAAGCATGGCCCGGTGCTCCAGTGGCTGTCCTGGCTCATGCTATGGCGCACGGCCTTCAGGCGCACCATACCGATGTATCCCGCAGACCCGCCGGCTCGCGGGCTTGCCTCTGGATCAGGCCGCAGCCTTGCCCTCGATCAGCTTCACCAGCGCCCACAGCACGCGGTTCACCGGTGTGGCAATGCCCTGCGCCTGCCCGCGCCGCACGATGAAGCCGTTGAGGTAGTCGATCTCGCTGCGCTTGCCGCGTGCCAGATCCTGCGCAGTGGATGAAAACTGCAGCGGCATCGAGTCCGCCAGTTTGCCCACTACAGCGTGCATGTCGCCGGGCACGTGGATGCCGTCGGCCTTTGCCACTGCCAGGCACTCCTCCACCACGTCATGCATGACATCCCGTATGCCAGCACCCTGCACATTTTCGCCATATGGACGCTGCGCAATGGCCGAGACAGCGTTGTAGGCGCAGTTGATGATGAGCTTGGCCCACAGGGCGCCACGCACATTGTCTGAAATCTCGGTGGGTATGCCGGCGGCAGCCAGGGCTCGAGCCGCCGCTTCGCTGCCGGCGGCAGGCTCGATGACCAGCTCTCCCCGGCCGTGGTGCCTGACATGGCCGGGGCCGGCCATCTCTGTGGCCACATACACCACGGCTGCCGCCACCTGCTGCGGCGGCAGCGCAGTGCGCAGGCGGTCGGCGTTGTCCACGCCGTTCTGCAGGCACAGCACGAGGGTGTTGGCGCCGAGGAAGGGCCTGATCTGCGCACCGGCGGATTCGGTGTCGGTGGACTTGACGCAGAACAGGACCAGGTCTGCGCCCTGCACTGCCGACGGCGCGCTGCTGGCGGTAACGCGCACCTGCTCGTCAAAGCCGCGCGACTCCATGCGCAGGCCGTCACGACCGATGGCTTCAACATGCTGCGGGCGGGCAATGAGCGTGACGGCATGCCCGGCACGAGCCAGCATGCCGCCGTACCAGCAGCCAACGGCGCCTGCGCCCATGACGGCGACTTTGAGGGGTGTAGTCATGCAGGAATTCTAGGGAAAAGGACGCCGGCACGCATGGCTGGCGCACCTGTGCGCGCGGCGGGCGCGCACAGCGGCCGGAGGCAACTTCCCATTGCCTGTACGCGTGCCGTCCTACACCGCCTTGTTACAGCAAGACCAGAATCAATACAGGGCGCGACGGCGTGTTGCACTCTAAAGACCAGGAGAAGAATCATGAGAACAGCTTTTCTTTTCGCGGCACTTCTTGCAGCCACGCCAGTCATGGCGAACGAGCTGGTTGCCTACAACGGTGCAGATTCCATCCGCCTCATGGATTCAGAATGCACCAATGAAACCGTGCTCAAACACCTTGAACCGGACACGCGCCCGGAATTCCGCGCTGCAGCGGCCATGCTCCAAGGCAAGTCGTTCACGGCTTGCTGGCGGGCCATTCCATCGGCGGCGCATCTTGTATATGAAGATGGCGACCAGGGCATCATTCCTGTGTCCACACTGAAGCAGACGGTGGGAATTTAAGCAATGCCTCCAGCAGGCCAGCATGCTTGCCGCCTGCCAGATTTCCACCCATCTCGCGGCACTTCGCGGCGATGGTCCGCGCGGGTACCGGATTTCCCGCGCTGCCAGGCGCCGCAAGGCACAGCCCGTGCGCACTTGTGCCATCGGGCAGGGATACCGTGACGCATGCCGCGCGGTGATTCGGCGGCGGTGCGGCAACACGCTCTTGCAGCACGACACGGCGGCGCAGGTTCCCGACGGCAGAATCATGCAGATACAACGCGCCGAGCGCTTGCGCATCCGTGCGGCCATGAATCCAGGCAACTGCGAGAAGGTGCGGAATCGAGAACCTGGCAGCGAGGCTGGTGGACGGCTCCCGCTCGCTCATGCCTGCGGCAAATGCATGGACCTGCGCCTGTACATGAGCCAGCGGATGGCCTGCACCACACCCCTTGAGCGCCAGGCGCGCCTGAAGCAGGGCCTCAATGGCGGCATGGCTCTGGCCCCCGCATGCCATGAGCTTGTGGTAATTGCGTTGCACGGCCCATTGCTCTCCAAGCCCCGATTTCAATGCAGCCGGGTTCAGCTTCGCCCCCCGGCAGGTGAGTGACTCGTGCAGCGCTCCCACGGGCGCTTGCGGCAGCTCGCGTGCCGAGGCGGCGCAGGCAAAGCCGGCCTCGACACCCATGCCGGCCCAGGTGTTGGCAACAAGCGCCCCCTGCAGAACGAGAGCAAAGGGCGCGGAATCCGGCATGCAGGCCCCGGCCAGGTCCAGTGCGGCCATGAACTCGTGCGGCGAAAACCGCCGCGCGGCCGCCAGCGTAGCGGCCGCTCCCACCCCGCTCCACAGCGCATGCGGATGCGGTGCGTCTGCGTCCATCCGGTAAGCGCTTGCCACGCGGCAGGTCACTTCGTAGCCTACAGCAACTGCAAGCACAAGGTCGTCCAGCGGCATTCCTTCAGCTTCGGACTCTGCAAGACCTGCGGGGACGCAATAAAGACCTGCGTGGCACATGACTTCATGATGGCCTTCGTCCAGCTGCCACCAGTTGGCCTGAGTGGCATTTGCGCGCGCGGCCGCATCGCGGGGCAGGCGCAGGCTGGTGCCAAGCACGGTGGCTTCGCCGCCATAGCGTTGCGGGCACTGTACCTGCTGCGGCGAACCAGCCCACGCCTTGAGTTCAGCATCGTCTGCCGTTGCCGCCGCACAGGCAACCGTATCGGCCATGACCAGAGCCATCCGCGCCTGGATGGATTGCGGAATATCGGCGAGACTCAATCCTGCTGCCCACTCGCACAGCTCGCGCAATTCAGCCGGCGACGGTTTCAAGCCCCGCATCCGCGGTGGACCGGCGTCCCGACAGGCCCCCACTGAGGCTTCGTCTCCTGTCCCCAGCCGGGCTCCCCCACCAGGCGCCGGTCCTCTGCCACGGGCCTGCCGCGTACAAGCGTGTGGATGACCCGCGCCGTCACGAAGCGCCCATGCCATGGCGAAATCCGGTTGAGTGACTGCAGCGCGGACTGGTCGATCCGGTCTTCCACACCCATGTCGACGATGGCAAAATCAGCATCCGCCCCCAGGCCGATATGGCCCTTGCGTGGGTACAGGCCCCAGGCTTGCGCGGGACGGGTGGCTACCCAGTGCACGTAGTCGGGCAGGCTCATGCGGCCACGCTGCACCTCGGTCAGCATGACCGGCATCTGCGTTTCCAGTCCGATCATGCCGCGGCAGCACCGCCAGATGTCGGGGTTGCGCTTTTCTTCCTCGGTGTGGGGTGCATGGTCGGTTGCAATCATGCCAATCGTTCCATCGGCCAATCCGGCCCACAGGGCCTGCGGATGCGCTCCCCCACGGATCGGCGGATTGACGCGCACCATGCCGGCCAGCGCATCCACATCGCGTTCATTGAACAGCAGGTACTGGGGGCAGGTTTCGGCTGTGAGGTCGAGGCCATCGGTTCTTGCGCGCCTGATGGCCTGGACGCCGCCGGCAGAACTGACATGGGCGATATGCAGGCGCGCACCTGCCGCCAGTGCGAGCGTGGCGGCGCGATTGACGGCCTCGACCTCGCAGACCTCCGGGCGGGACTCCTCGTGCGCGCGCGCGTCAGTGCGACCCGCCGCCATGAACTGCTGGCGGCGGCGCACCATGATGGCTGCGTTCTCCGCATGGACGGAACAGCGCACGCCCAGCGGGGCGAGACGGCCCAGGCCCTCAAACACCACACCATCGTCCGGCGGTGTGAGGTCGCCTGTAGTTTCTGTCATGAAACACTTGAAGCCCGCCACGCCCTCGCCGGCCAAAGCTTCAACATGCGGCAGGCTGCTTTCATCGAGCACGGCGTACAGGCCCCAGTCCACATGGGAGAGAGCTCTCGCCCGCTCGCGCTTGAGGGCGAGCGCGCCAGGATTGGACGTCGGTGGTTCGGTGTTGGGCATATCCAGCACCGTGGTCACTCCGCCCATGGCCGCCGCAGCCGAACCTGTGCGCCAGTTTTCCTTGTAGGTGGAGCCTGGATCCCGGAAATGCACATGGCAGTCAATGGCGCCGGGCAGGACATGCAGGCCCGACGCATCGAGCACGCGTCGCGCGCCAGGCAGTCCTGCCAGGCCGCCGATGGCCACGATCAACCCGTTATCCACGGCAATGTCTGCCCGGAAAACCGTATCGCCAATGACCGCCTGCCCGCCCGCGATGATCAGGTCGAGCATGGGTTGTCCTTGAATGCCTGCTGCGGCACGGCTTGTTGCTGGCACATGTCTTGCTGATCCGGGCGGCAAGCCTGCCCCGTCTCGTTTCCTGAGATGGCGCGCCGGCACCGGCGTATCACGAGGAGCATTGATCGTGGCATCAAAACTGGTTGAGATTGGCGAGCGGCTGCGCGCCTACCGCATGGGCGCAGGCCTTTCGGCCGATGCGCTGGGCCAGCGGCTGAACATGTCGCGCGCATCGGTATACCGGCTCGAAAGCAGCGGCATCGGCAAGATCGACACCCTCTCGCGCGTGGCCAAGCTGCTGGGCATTCCCGTGGAGACGCTGCTGGGCGTGGGCATGGAGTACGTGCCATCGGCCATCGCCTACTTCGAGAGGTTGCGGCAGATCGAAGCGCAGGCGGAGCATATCTTCGTGGCCTTCGGCCCCATCGTGTACCTGCTGACGTCAGACGAATATGACGCCTCCCTTCGCGAGGCGCTGCTCGCACAGGCCCATGCCGCGACCCGGCCCGCACGCCATACCACCAATGTGGACGACCTGCTGGGCATCCTGGCCGCCCGCAAGGCGCAGTACCGGGCACGCCAGCCCGCCATCACTAACGTGCTGTCCCTGCCGGAACTGGTGCGCTTTGGCGAGCGCGGCCTGGCAGGCGACGAGGCTACGCCGGCCGCGCTGCGTGCACACCGGGCCATGGTGCGCGACGAACTTGAACGCATCGCGGGCATGCTGGAGCAGCCGCCCATAGGGGTGCAGATCGGCATCCTGTTTGACGAGCTTCCGACCACGAGTTTCTCGGTGATCCGGCAGGCCAGGGGCTCTTTCGCGTTGACCAGCCCGTTCCGCATCGGGCCGCGGCTGAATATCTGGCGCGGTGTGGGCATGATCTCGCAGGATGCCGAGTCGCTGCGGCTGCACTCGCTGCTGGCCCGCGAGCTCTGGAGTGAAGTGGTCACCGGGCAGAAGGCGGCAGACTTCATCCGCCGCAGGATCAGCATCGAACCCGCGCCACAGGCCGGTTCCGGCTTCACTGCAGGTTTGCAGCCAGCGGCTGCTTGAGCCATTTCTGCGAGATCGCGTTCAGGCTGCCGTCTCTCTTGATGGCACTGAAGAACTCGTTCATCTTCGCCAGCAGCCGCGTCTCACCCTTCTGGACTGCGGCGTGAACGGGCGAGTTCATGACGATGAGCTTTTCCTCGAACGGGCGCGGGGTGCCCTTCTCGCGCAGGGCAAGCGCCACAATGTTGCCAATGGCCATGGTTTCGGTCTGGCCGCTGAAGAAAGCCGAGATGGTGTTGCTGTTGTCCTCGAAGCGCGTGAGGCCGGCACCCGGGGCGTCCTGCGTGAGGACGCGATCTTCGATGGCGCCGCGCGTGACGGCTACGGAGCGGCCCTTGAGATCGGTGACGGACTTGATGGGGGCGCCGCCCGGGCTGCCGTAAATGCCGATGTAGTACGGGGCATAGGGTTGCGTGAAGTCCACGACTTTGGCGCGCTCCTCGCTGCGGCCAATGTTGAGCATGACGTCGGCCTTGCCGGTCTGCAGCGTCGGCACGCGATTGGGAGCCGTAACGGTGACAAACTCGACGCGCACATTCCAGGCTTTTGCAAGCAACGCAGCCATGTCGATGTCATAGCCCTGCGGCTTGAGCGATGAGTCGATGGTGCCGAAGGGCGGATAGTCGGTCATGATGCCGACGCGCACCACACCTGAAGCCGTGATGTTGTCCAGGGCGTCGGCGCGGGAGGCGCCGGCGGCGAGCGCGCAGGCAATGAACAACGCGGCAAGCTTCAGCCATGGCGGGTTGCGGGATGTCGTCATGTGAACCTCCAGTGATAGCGGGGTTGGGGAAAATCTGCCGGACACCGCTATCGTCGCGCCGCGTTGCACCGGCAGCCACATCAGAAAACAGGGCGCGTCTCAGATTTCGAGACAGGTTCATGCGGGCATGCCAAAAAAAACGCCAGCGCGGGGCTAGCGTTTTTCGAGGGCCAAAGAAGATCAGTCCGCCGTGGCTTCTTCCGGCTCCGGCTTGGCCTTGCCCTCTTTCTTGTTGGGCAGCGGCTGGATGTCCAGCTGGACTTCGTCCTTGTCGTCCAGGTCCACCGTCAGGCGGCCGCCCTCAGTCAGCTTGCCGAACAGCAGCTCGTCGGCCAAAGCGCGGCGGATCGTGTCCTGGATCAGGCGCTGCATCGGCCTTGCGCCCATCAGCGGGTCGAAGCCCTTCTTGGCAAGGTGCTTGCGCAGCTTGTCGGTGAAAGTGACGTCCACCTTCTTCTCGGCCAGCTGCGTTTCCAGCTGCAGCAGGAACTTGTCCACCACCCGCAGGATGATGGTCTCGTCCAGCGCCTTGAAGCTCACCATGGCGTCGAGCCGGTTGCGGAACTCGGGCGTGAACAGGCGCTTGATGTCGGCCATCTCGTCACCCGCCTCGCGCGGGTTGGTGAAGCCGATGGTCGCCTTGTTCATGGTCTCGGCGCCCGCGTTCGTCGTCATGATGATGATGACGTTGCGGAAGTCGGCCTTGCGGCCGTTGTTGTCCGTCAGCGTGCCGTGGTCCATGACCTGCAGCAGCACGTTGAAGATGTCCGGGTGCGCCTTTTCGATCTCGTCAAGCAGCAACACCGCATGCGGCTTCTTGGTGATGGCTTCCGTCAGCAGGCCACCCTGGTCAAAGCCGACATAGCCCGGGGGCGCGCCGATCAGGCGGCTCACCGCATGGCGCTCCATGTACTCCGACATGTCGAAGCGGATCAGGTCAATGCCCATGATGTAGGCCAACTGCTTGGCAGCTTCCGTCTTGCCGACGCCCGTGGGGCCGGAGAACAGGAAGGAGCCGATCGGCTTGTCGCCCCGGCCCAGGCCCGAGCGCGCCATCTTGACGGCGGAGGCCAGCACTTCAAGTGCCTTGTCCTGGCCGAACACGACGCTCTTGAGGTCACGCTCGATGGTCTTGAGCTTGCTGCGGTCGTCGTTGGACACGTTCGCGGGCGGGATGCGCGCGATCTTGGCCACGATCTCTTCCACCTCCGCCTTGCTGATGATCTTCTTGCGCTTGGACGGCGGCAGGATGCGCTGCGCGGCGCCGGCTTCATCGATAACGTCAATCGCCTTGTCGGGCAGGTGACGGTCATTGATGTACTTGGCGCTGAGTTCGGCCGCGGCCTGCAGGGCAGCCACCGCGTACTTGACGCTGTGGTGCTCTTCAAAGCGCGACTTCAGGCCCTTGAGAATGTCGATGGTTTCCTGCACGGTAGGCTCGACCACGTCCACTTTCTGGAAGCGGCGTGACAGGGCTGCGTCTTTCTCGAAGATGCCGCGGTACTCGGTGAATGTCGTCGCGCCGATGCACTTGAGCTGGCCCGAGGACAGCGCCGGCTTGAGCAGGTTGCTCGCGTCCAGCGTGCCGCCCGAGGCAGCGCCCGCGCCGATCAGCGTGTGGATCTCGTCAATGAACAGCACGGCGTTGGGCTTGTCCTTCAGCGCCTTGAGCACACCCTTGAGGCGCTGCTCGAAGTCGCCGCGGTACTTGGTGCCGGCCAGCAGCGCGCCCATGTCCAGCGAATAGACGTTGGAGTCGGCGAGGATCTCGGGCACTTCCTTCTGCGTGATGCGCCAGGCCAGGCCCTCGGCAATGGCCGTCTTGCCCACGCCGGCTTCACCCACGAGCAGCGGGTTGTTCTTGCGGCGGCGGCAGAGGATCTGGATGACGCGCTCGACTTCATACTCGCGGCCGATCAGCGGGTCGATCTTGCCGTCCTTGGCGAGTTGGTTGAGGTTCTGGGTGAACTGCTCAAGCGGCGAGGCCTTTTCGTTCTTCTCTGCGCCCTCCTCGCCTTCGCTGGCCGACGGCTCGCTGCCCTTGGCGGGCTCGGGCGGGTCGCTCTTCTTGATGCCGTGGGCGATGAAGTTGACGACGTCAAGCCGGGTGACGCCCTGCTGGTGCAGGTAGTACACCGCGTGCGAGTCCTTCTCGCCGAAGATAGCCACCAGCACGTTGGCGCCGGTGACTTCCTTCTTGCCGTTGCCTGTGGACTGCACATGCATGATGGCGCGCTGGATGACGCGCTGGAAACCGAGCGTGGGCTGGGTGTCCACGTCGTCCGTGCCGGCGACCTGGGGGGTGTTGTCCTTGATGAAGTTCGACAACGACTTGCGCAGGTCATCGATGTTGGCCGAGCAGGCGCGCAGGACTTCTGCGGCGCTCGGGTTGTCGAGCAACGCCAGCAACAGGTGCTCCACGGTGATGAACTCGTGGCGCTGCTGCCGGGCCTCGACGAAGGCCATATGCAAACTGACTTCCAATTCCTGGGCAATCATGTGACTTCCTTTTGCCTTGCTATGTTACGTTACCAACCCTGGTTATCTGTGCAATTGCCTTTTATTCAATAGGCTCACTCACACATTGCAGCGGGTGCCCGGCCTGCTTCGCTGCTTCAAGTACCTGATCGACCTTGGTCGCTGCTACATCCCTGGAATACACGCCGCATACCGCGCGGCCATCCAGGTGGATCTTCAGCATGATCTGGGTCGCGGTCTCGCGGTCCTTGCTGAAGAATTCCTGGATCACCACGACGACGAATTCCATCGGGGTGTAGTCGTCATTGAGCATGACGACCTGGTACATCTGGGGGGGCTTGGTTTTTTGTGTCCGGCGTTCCAGAACCACAGAGCCACCTTCGTCCGGCGGCTGCACCTTGGGTGCCGCCGGCTTCTGGGGAATTTTTGTTGCCATGAAATTCATTCTATCGAGCAGTGTTGCGCACTGCACCATGGAGGTGAATTGGAGGCGTATCCGTCACATTCAAGCGACAGGCCTGCAGATAAATTCCAGGCGATTGCGTAACCATTGAATGTACTTTTGTACTTGTTTTGTTTGACAAAATAGTTCTATTTAACTCATACTTTCCCTGTCGCTTTGCGCCGGGAGATGAGCTGAAATGGTAAACGGATGGGTGAAATGGTTTGACGAAGGTAAGGGCCTGGGTTTCATACAACTCGCAAGCGGCGGGCCGGACATCTTCGTCCACTACAGCAATATCGTGATGGAGGGGCACAGGGTGCTGCATCCCGGCGACCGGGTGGAGTTTGACCTGCTCGATGGCCCCAAGGGCCCGCTGGCACAGAACATACAGCTCGTCTGGCGCAACGCCTTTCCCAAACCCCGGTGGTACTACCAGCGCTTCACCAGGCCGCGCCGCCGGTTCTTCCCGTTCCCGGAAACAGAAGACGAAGACGGCGCAGCACCGGCCGAGGCCGAGTTTGAAGCGGCGGCAGAACTGGCAGAAGAATGAAAACGGCCCGGGGTTTGGCGCCCCGGGCCGTCTCGCGTGAGCTCTGGCCTGCCGGGTGCGGCAAGCGGCACCACAACTGCCTTACCCAATTGCCTTACATATGGTCGATCATGACCTGGCCGAAGCCGGAGCAGCTGACCTGTGTGGCGCCGTCCATCAGGCGCGCAAAGTCGTAGGTGACCTTCTTGCTGGCAATCGACCGCTCCATCGAGCTGATGATGAGGTCGGCCGCTTCAGTCCAGCCCATGTGGCGAAGCATCATCTCGGCCGAGAGGATTTCCGAGCCGGGGTTGACGTAGTCCTTGCCGGCGTACTTGGGCGCTGTGCCATGGGTGGCTTCAAACATGGCGACGGTGTCGCTCAGGTTGGCGCCGGGCGCAATGCCGATGCCGCCGACCTGGGCAGCCAGGGCGTCAGACACGTAGTCGCCGTTGAGGTTGAGCGTGGCGATCACGCTGTACTCGGCCGGGCGCAGCAGGATCTGCTGCAGGAAGGCGTCGGCGATGCTGTCCTTGACGATGATGTCCTTGCCCGTCTTCGGGTTCTTGAACTTGCACCACGGTCCGCCATCGATCAGCTCGGCGCCGAATTCCTTCTGGGCCAGGGCGTAGGCCCAGTCACGGAAGCCACCTTCGGTGAACTTCATGATGTTGCCCTTGTGCACGATGGTCAGGCTGGGCTTGTCGTTGTCAATGGTGTACTGGATGGCCTTGCGCACCAGGCGCTCGGTGCCTTCCCTCGACACGGGCTTGACGCCGATGCCGGAGGTATTGGGGAAGCGGATCTTCTTGACGCCCATTTCGTCCTGCAGGAACTTGATGAGCTTTTTGGCCTTGTCGGACTCGGCCTCGAACTCGATGCCGGCGTAGATGTCTTCGGAGTTTTCGCGGAAGATGACCATGTTGGTCTTCTCGGGTTCCTTCACCGGGCTGGGCACGCCCTTGAAGTACTGGATGGGGCGCAGGCAGACATACAGGTCAAGCTCCTGGCGCAGGGCCACGTTCAGCGAGCGGATGCCGCCGCCCACCGGCGTGGTCAGCGGGCCCTTGATGGACACCACGTAGTCGCGTACGGCATGCAGGGTTTCCTCGGGGAGCCAGACGTCCGGGCCATAGACCTTGGTGGACTTTTCACCGGCAAAGACTTCCATCCAGTGGATCTTCTTCTTGCCGCCATAGGCCTTGGCCACCGCAGCGTCAACCACCTTGAGCATCACCGGCGTGATGTCCAGGCCGGTACCGTCGCCCTCGATGTACGGAATGATGGGCTGGTCCGGCACGTTGAGTGACATGTCGGCATTGACGGTGATTTTCTCGCCTTGGGCGGGCACCTTGATGTGCTGGTACATAGGAAGCGGTCTCCGGGGGGTTGCTGAAGAGAAATGTCCTGGCTTTTGGCTCAAAACTAGGCAAAACCCTAGGATTCTATCGGCAAATAAATGTGACCGGGCTGTCAACCGCCGCGATTTGACCGCCGTTACGGAAGGACTCTCTGCTCGTTGGCAGGGGGGCTATCCAAATATCTTCAATCAAGGAAGTTCCAAATGAGCAAGATTCTCGCTACCCTCGTCGCCGGCCTGTTCGCTGCAGCCGCTTTCGCACAAGCTCCGGCTGCCAAGCCCGCTACGCCCGCGACGCCGGCTGCTCCCGCTGCCGCAGCAGCTCCCGCCGCTGCCAAGCCCGCTGCTCCCGCAGTCGCCGCTACCCCCGCCGCTCCCGCAGCAAAGGTAGAAGCCAAGGCTGAAGCCAAGCCGGCCGCCGCCAAGGAAGACAAGGCTGCTGCAGCCAAGGCCGCCAAGGAAGAAAAGGCCGCCGCCGCCAAGAAGGCCAAGGAAGAAAAGGCCGCTGCAAAGAAGGCCAAGAAGGCTGAAAAGAAGGCGTAATTCGCCAGCCTGATGACCCGGGAACCACCAGCCGGTGAGTCCCTTCCGGTGACATCAGTCAAAATGCCCGCTCTTGCGGGCGTTTTCGTTTGTGGAAGGTAATTTGCCGTGCTCCTGAATTCCTTGTCTGATTCTTCCCGTTCCCTGGCGCGAGCACTGCTCGCGGCGCTCGCCTTTGCATGCGCCACGGCCGCAGCGCAGGATGCACCGCAGATGGACCTGCCGCGCGTGAAGCTCGCGGCCGGCATGCACCAGATCGACAGCCAGGTGGCCGCCAACGACATGCAGCGCCAGATCGGGCTGATGTTCCGCAAGGAAATGCCGATGCACGAGGGCATGCTGTTCGTGTTCGACCAGCCTTCCATGCAGTGCTTCTGGATGAAGAACACGCTGCTGCCGCTGTCGGCGGCCTTCATTGCCGACGACGGCAGCATCGTCAACATCGTGGACATGAAGCCGCAGACGCTGGACTCGCACTGCTCCGCAAAGCCCGTGCGTTTTGTGCTCGAGATGAACCAGGGCTGGTTCGCCAAGCGCAAGATAGGCGCGGGATTCAAGCTCACGGGCAAACCGTTCGGCGGCGCGAAGTAGAACGAAATGGCACACCATGCAAAAAGCCGGCTTGCGCCGGCTTTTTTGTGCCCGAAAGGACTGCTTCAGGCGAAGTTGGCCTGCGCGAATTCCCAGTTCACCAGCTTGTCGAGGAAGGACTCGACAAACTTCGGACGCAGGTTGCGGTAGTCGATGTAATACGCGTGCTCCCAGACGTCCACCGTCAGCAGCGCCTTGTCGGCGGTGGTCAGGGGCGTGCCTGCGGCGCCGGTGTTGACGATGTCCACCGAACCGTCGGGCTTCTTCACGAGCCAGGTCCAGCCGGAACCGAAGTTGCCGACTGCAGACTTCACGAAGGCTTCCTTGAACGCGGCATAGCTGCCCCACTTGGCGTTGATGGCAGCGGCCAGCGCGCCTGCGGGTTCGCCGCCGCCGGCGGGCTTCATGCAGTTCCAGAAGAAGGTGTGGTTCCAGATCTGGGCCGAGTTGTTGTAGATGCCGCCGCTGGACTTCTTGATGATTTCCTCCAGCGTCATGCTCTCGAACTCGGTGCCCTTCTGCAGGTTGTTCAGGTTCACCACATAGGCGTTGTGGTGCTTGCCGTGGTGGTATTCGAGCGTTTCCTTCGAATAGGCCGGCGCCAGCGCGTCGATCGCGTACGGAAGGGGGGGCAGCGTGTGTTCCATTTTTTCCTCGTCGTGGTTGTTGTCTGAAAAGCGGATTGTAGGAAGTTTGCTCAGCGCGGCTGTGACACGGTCAGATCAACCTCGCCATCAGCGAGGGTTGCGCGCACGGCCTTCCCCGGCTGCGCCTGCGCGGCGCTGGTGATGGCATGGCCCTCAGCGTCGCTCAGCCAGGCATAGCCGCGGCGCAGCACCAGGCGCGGGTCGAGCAGCTCCAGCCGCAGCTGCGCGCGATGCAGCCGCTGCCCTGCGCGGTCCATCGTCACACCCAGGCGCTGGGGCAGGTTCGCCTCCAGGGTGCGCAAAGCCTGGCCACGCCGTTCAAGCGCGGAACTCGTGGCATGGCGCAGGCGCTGCGCGTGCTGGCTGAGGCGAAGCTGCTGCCGGGCCACGAGGCCCGAGGGGCGCCCCATGCGGCTGGCAGCCTGGTCCACACGCTGCCCCTGCGCGTCGAGCTGGCGCGTCACGGCGTCCTGCATGCGGCCGGCCATCAGGCCGAGCGCGCCAAGCCACACGTCGCGCGGCTCGGACACCATCTCGGCCGCAGCAGTGGGAGTGGGCGCGCGCAGGTCGGCCACAAAGTCGGCGATGCTGAAGTCTGTTTCATGGCCCACACCGCAGATCACCGGCACCGGGCTCTGCGCGATCGCACGCGCAAGCTGCTCGTCGTTGAAGGCCCAGAGGTCGTCGATCGAGCCGCCGCCGCGCACCAGCAGGATGACGTCCACCGGCGGCATGCCCGCCGGCCCGGCGCCTGCGCTGTCGGCGCCCACAGGCCACAGGCGCTGCAACGCGCGCACCAGTTCAGCGGGAGCACCTGCGCCCTGCACCGGCGCGGGCGACAGCACAACCGGGATGTGCGGCACACGCCGCCGCAGGGCGGTCACCACGTCGTGCAAGGCTGCCGCGCCCGTCGACGTCACAAGGCCTATGCAACGCGGCAGCGCCGGCAAACCGCGCTTGCGCGCCGGGTCGAAGAGGCCCTCGGCTTCAAGCCTGGCTTTCAGTTGCAGGAACTGCTCGAACAGCGCGCCCTGCCCGGCCCGGCTCATGGATTCGACGATGAGCTGCAGGTCCCCGCGCGGCTCATACACGCCCAGCCGGCCGCGCACTTCCACCAACTCACCGTCCCGCGGCGCGAAGTCCAGCAGGCCGGCTGCGCGTCGGAACATGGCGCAGCGGATCTGGCCCTGTTCATCCTTGAGCGAGAAGTAGCAATGCCCGCTGGAGGCCCGCGAGAAGCCTGAAATCTCGCCGCGGACCGCGACAGGATTGAACCTTGCCTCCAGGGCATCAGCAATGGCGCGGCATAGCGCGCCAACCTGCCAGATGCGCGGCTTCAATGCTTGGGTTGCGATGCCGGACATCAGCAAATCCGCCGCTTGCCGGCAGGTTGTGAGGAGCAATACTCCACAGCCGCGCCGCAACCATGCATGTTTGGTGCGCCACCGCACCAAAGTGCAGGAGCTGTCGTGCAAGCTGTTGATTTCACTGGATATTTTCCTGCTCAAAAAGTCATCGATCTGTCACATTGACGCATTGGCGCGGCTTGCGGGCCGGTCAGGCCCCACTTCTTCACAAAGTTATCCACATCTTCTGTGGTCATGTTGTTCCGCAGTCACCACGCAATCCGGTGCGCCACGATTCATTCAAAACAGCGTGACAGGTAAGCCATAATCTGCGGGCACTTCCGTCGCACTTTTCTGAGTGGAGAGACCCCCTTGCTTTCGATCATACAAGCCGCTGGCTGGCCGATCTGGCCTCTTATTGCCTGCTCCATCGTCGCCATGGCTCTCATCATCGAGCGCTTCATCAGCCTCAAGACCGCCAGGATCGCGCCGCCCAAGCTGCTTGATGAAGCCCTCACCGTATCCCGCAATGCCGTACCGGGGCCCGACGTGGTCACCCAGCTGGAGCAGAACTCCGCACTTGGCGAAGTGCTTGCCAGCGGCTTTCGCGCCCTCAACACCAACCCCCGCTGCAGCGAAGCAGACCTGCGGGCCACGATGGAAGGCGCCGGGCGGGCCGTGGCGCACCGCCTTGAACGCTACCTGCCGGCCCTGGCCACCATCGCTTCTGCCGCGCCGCTGCTGGGCCTGCTGGGCACCGTCATCGGCATGATCGAGATCTTCGGCTCGCAGGCGCCCGGCAGTGCCGGCGCGGGCTCGGCCATCGGCGCGAGCAACCCCGCGCAGCTGGCACACGGCATTTCCATCGCGCTGTACAACACCGCTTTCGGCCTGATCGTGGCCATCCCGGCGCTGATCTTCTGGCGCTACTTCCGCGCCAGGGTTGACGGCTACCTGCTCGGGCTGGAGCTTGCCTCGGAGCGCTTTGTGCGCCACCTGAACACGCTGCGCAAGTAAGGCCTGCCGATGAACTTCCGTCCGCGCCAGAAAGAAGAACCCGAGATCAACCTGATCCCGTTCATCGACGTGCTGCTGGTGGTGCTGATCTTCC